>NZ_LWBV01000001.1:175000-1067470 GCF_001642705.1 Pseudomonas sp. p21 | reverse complement strand
AAAAAAAAAAGCCGATCAGCTAACGCGAATCGCGGCAGAAATGGTGGAGCTAAGCGGGATCGAACCGCTGACCTCCTGCATGCCATGCAGGCGCTCTCCCAGCTGAGCTATAGCCCCGAAACAAAAGACTCATCAGTAATCGACGAGCCTTTAAAGCCCTGCAAAACGCAGGAAAAGTGGCGTCCCCTAGGGGACTCGAACCCCTGTTACCGCCGTGAAAGGGCGGTGTCCTAGGCCACTAGACGAAGGGGACGTAACCCGGTCTTGCCCGACAGCCTTGGCTGCCAAGCGGAATTTGGTGGAGCTAAGCGGGATCGAACCGCTGACCTCCTGCATGCCATGCAGGCGCTCTCCCAGCTGAGCTATAGCCCCACAATGTCGCTTTGAACCGAAGCGCTGGCTGGGTGCCTGGCGTTTCGTTTTCGTTCATCGCTGTGGACGGGGCGCATATTAAGATCGGATTGCAGGGCTGTCAAACGAATTTTTCAAAATATTCAAAAAAATTTTCACAGATAACAATCACTTACTGCCCTGCCCTCACCAAAACTGAACAGTGGGCCATGTGGGAGCGGGTTTACCCGCGAATGCGCCGATACACGCACCATCGTATTCGCGGGTGAACCCGCTCCCACAAGTTCGGCTTATAGCCCCAGGACCACTGTCAGGCGATGGAAGCCAGCAGCTTTTCCCACTCTTTGTTTTCTTTCTTCGACACACCACCCAGCAGGTCCAGGGCCTGGCGCAGGCGGTAGCGGGTCAGGTCCGGGCCAAGGATTTCCATCGCGTCCAGTACCGAAACCGAGCTGGCCTGGCCGGTAATGGCGGCAAACATCAGCGGCATGGCGTCACGCAGCTTCAGTTCCAGCGCCTCGACCACCGCCTGGATGCAACCGGTGATGCGCTCTTTTTCCCACTGACGCAGGCTTTCGAGCCTCCACAGGACAAGCTGGATCACCTGGCGCACCTGATCGGCCGACAGTTTCTTGCTTTCGAACAGCTTGGCGTCCAGCTTCAGCGCGCCTTCGAAGAAGAACCCGCCCAGCGGAGCAACCTGGCTGAAGGTTTCCACCCGGCCCTGCACGTGCGGGGCAATCTTCATCATGTAGTCGCTGTTGAACGCCCACTTCTGCAGGCGCGCGGCGAACTCCTCGACCGGCAGTTCACGCAGCCACTGGCCGTTCAGCCAGGACAGCTTCTCGATGTCGAAGATCGGGCCGCCCAGCGAGATACGCGACAGGTCGAAGTGCTCGACCATCTCGGCCAGCGAGAACTTCTCGCGCTCGTCCGGCATCGACCAGCCCATGCGGCCCAGGTAGTTGAGCATCGCCTCGGGCATGAAGCCCATGCGCTCGTAGAACGTCACCGAGGTCGGGTTCTTGCGCTTGGACAGCTTGGACTTGTCCGGGTTACGCAGCAGCGGCATGTAGCACAGCTTGGGCTGCTCCCAGCCGAAGTATTCGTACAGCTTGATCAGCTTGGGTGCCGATGGCAGCCACTCTTCGCCGCGCAGCACGTGGGTGATACCCATCAGATGGTCGTCGACCACGTTGGCCAGGAAGTACGTCGGCAGGCCGTCGTTCTTCATCAGCACCTGCATGTCCATGCGGTCCCACGGGATCTCGACATCACCACGCAGCATGTCCGGCACCACGCACACGCCTTCGCTCGGCACTTTCATGCGGATCACGTGCGGCTCGCCAGCGTCCAGACGGCGCTGCACTTCCTCGGCGCTCAGCAGCAGTGCGCGGCCGTCGTAGCGCGGGGTTTCACCACGGGCTTGCTGTTCGGCGCGCATCTGCTCCAGCTCTTCGGCGGTGCAGAAGCAGTAGAAGGCATGGCCGGCGTCAACCAGTTCCTTGGCGTACCTGGCGTAGATTTCGCCACGTTCGCTCTGCCGGTACGGGCCGTGCGGGCCGCCGACGTCCGGGCCTTCGTTCCATTCGATGCCGAGCCAACGCAGGGCATCGAAGATCTGCTGTTCCGACTCGCGCGTGGAGCGCAGCTGGTCGGTGTCTTCGATGCGCAGGATGAACTCACCGCCGTGCTGCTTGGCAAAGCAGTAGTTGAACAGGGCGATGTAGGCGGTGCCGACATGGGGGTCGCCGGTAGGCGATGGCGCGATACGCGTGCGTACGGTGGTCATGGAGGGTCTCGAACGAAAGATGAAACAAAGGCGGGATGTTAGCAGGAGGCAGGCACCGGGCTCCAGCGATGGCGCGAACGTCACCTGTATCCAGATCATCCGTGCCAGGTGCCGAGCAACTCGCAGGTGGCGGAGCGGCTGGGTAATGACAATGCGGCGCTGGGCAAGTTGAGCGAGATTACTCACCAGCAGGCGCTGAGCATGGTGGCTGTGTTATTGACGCGGAAGTTGCCAGAGGGACTGAAAGCGGAAGAAGCACATTGAGGCTATTTCAGATTTTATGCGGTCCCTGTGGGAGCGGGCGCGCCCGCGAACACCGGCGCAGCCGGTGCCAGCCACCGCGTTGATTTCTTCGCGGGCACGCCCGCTCCCACAGGGCCCGCGTCAGCCTTCAGCTGGAAATCAGCCGCTCGCGCAGTTGGGCAATTTCGTCGCGCAATTGCGCCGCGGCCTCGAACTCCAGGTCGCGGGCAAACTGCATCATCTTCTCTTCCAACTGTTTGATGCGCTTGGTGATTTCTCCCGGTGTGCGCAGCTCGGCCTCGTAGCGGGCGCTCTCCTCCGCCGCCTTGGCCATGCCCTTGCGCTTCTTGCTGCGCGCGCCAGGCACGGTGGCGCCCTCCATGATGTCGGTGATGTCCTTGACCACGCCCTTGGGCACGATGCCATTGGCCTGGTTGAAGGCGATCTGCTTCTCGCGACGGCGCTCGGTCTCGTCGATGGCGCGCTGCATGGAACCGGTGATGTTGTCCGCATACAAGATGGCCCGGCCATTGAGGTTACGCGCAGCACGGCCGATGGTCTGGATCAGTGAGCGCTCGGAACGCAGGAAACCTTCCTTGTCGGCATCGAGAATTGCCACCAGCGACACCTCAGGCATGTCCAGGCCCTCACGCAGCAGGTTGATGCCCACCAGCACGTCGAAGGTACCCAGGCGCAGGTCGCGGATGATCTCCACCCGCTCGACAGTGTCGATGTCCGAGTGCAGGTAACGCACCCGCACGTCATGGTCGGCCAGGTAGTCGGTGAGGTCCTCAGCCATGCGCTTGGTCAGCGTAGTGGCCAGTACCCGCTCGCCCTGCGCCACGCGCTTGCGGATTTCCGACAGCAGGTCATCTACCTGGGTAAGCGCCGGGCGTACCTCCACCTGTGGGTCGACCAGGCCGGTCGGGCGCACCACCTGCTCCACCACGCGCCCGGCATGCTCACCCTCGTAGGGGCCCGGGGTGGCAGACACGAAGATGGTCTGCGGGCTGACATCCTCCCACTCGTCAAAACGCATCGGCCGGTTGTCCAGCGCCGAAGGCAGGCGGAAGCCGTATTCGACCAGGGTTTCCTTGCGCGAGCGGTCGCCCTTGTACATGGCGCCGACCTGCGGAACGCTGACGTGGGATTCATCGATCACCAGCAGCGCATCGGGCGGCAGATAGTCGTACAGGGTGGGTGGCGGTGCCCCGGCCGGGCGCCCGGACAGGTAGCGCGAGTAGTTCTCGATGCCGTTGCAGTAGCCCAGCTCCAGGATCATCTCCAGATCGAAGCGGGTGCGTTGCTCCAGGCGCTGGGCTTCCACCAGCTTGTTGGCCTTCTGCAGGTATTCCAGGCGATCCTTGAGTTCTTCCTTGATGCCTTCCACCGCCTCCAGCAGGGTTTCCCGCGGGGTGACATAGTGGCTCTTGGGATAGAAAGTGAAACGCGGCAGCTTGCGGAAGACCTCGCCGGTCAGCGGGTCGAAGGCGGCGATGTTCTCCACTTCGTCATCGAACAGCTCGATGCGGATGGCCTCGAGGTCCGATTCTGCCGGGAATATGTCGATCACATCGCCGCGCACGCGGAAGGTGGCGCGGGCGAAGTCCATCTCGTTGCGGGTGTATTGCAGGTCGGCCAGGCGGCGCAGCAGCGCGCGCTGGTCAAGCCTGTCGCCGCGGTCCACGTGCAGGACCATTTTCAGGTAGGTCTCCGGGCTACCCAGGCCGTAGATGCACGACACGGTGGTGACGATGATTGCGTCGCGCCGCTCCAGCAGCGCCTTGGTCGCCGACAGGCGCATCTGCTCGATGTGGTCGTTGATCGACGCGTCCTTCTCGATGAAGGTGTCGGACGACGGTACGTAGGCTTCAGGCTGGTAGTAGTCGTAGTAGGAAACGAAGTACTCCACCGCATTGTTGGGGAAGAACGCCTTGAATTCGCCATACAGCTGCGCGGCCAGGGTCTTGTTCGGCGCCAGCACCAGGGTCGGGCGCTGCACCTGCTGGATGACGTTGGCGATGCTGAAGGTCTTGCCCGAGCCGGTCACCCCGAGCAGTGTCTGGTGCGACAGCCCCGCCTCGATGCCTTCGACCATCTGGCGAATGGCCTCGGGCTGGTCGCCGGCCGGCTGGAAACGGGTGACGAGCTGGAACTCGGACATGACGGACCTCGCGGTGCTGCAGCAACTGTAAATTTAGCCAGTAGTCTATACCCAAATACGCCTGTCGGGGGGCGCTTTCAAGGCACAGCCGTGAGCGCTTGTTACGGTGGACCCGGCAATTAGACCAATGGTAGAAAAATATTTGCGCAAATGACCGGAAAAGGTGCGCCAGACTGTCGCGGTGACCGGTCGGTATCACTATACTGACTCCCCGTTTGTGCACCGCTTCAGTGCATTCGGGCTGGAGCGGGTACGTCCTATCACACTCCAATCAGAGCCAAAGTAACAATGAGCCTGTTTTCCGCTGTCGAGCTGGCACCCCGCGACCCTATTCTGGGCCTCAACGAAGCATTCAACGCCGACCCACGTACCGACAAGGTCAACCTGGGCGTGGGCGTCTACTGCAATGAGGAAGGCCGCATTCCGCTGCTGCGCGCCGTGATCGAAGCCGAGACCCAGCGTGCCGCCCAGCACGCCTCGCGCGGCTACCTGCCGATCGACGGCATCGCCACCTACGACCAGGCTGTACAAAAGCTGCTGTTCGGTGCCGAGTCGCCGCTGCTGGCCGCTGGCCGCGTGGTTACCGTGCAGGCCGTCGGCGGTACCGGTGCGCTGAAGATTGGTGCCGACTTCCTCAAGCGTGTGTCGCCGAACGCCGTGGTTGCCATCAGCGACCCGAGCTGGGAAAACCACCGCGCGCTGTTCGAGTCGGCCGGCTTCCCGGTGCAGAACTACCGCTACTACGACGCGCCGACCAACGACGTCAACCGCACCGGCATGCTCGAAGACCTGAACAACCTGCCGTCCGGCTCGATCGTGGTGCTGCACGCCTGCTGCCACAACCCGACCGGCGTCGACCTGAGCCTGGATGACTGGAAAAACGTGCTGGAAGTGGTCAAGGCCAAGGGCCATGTGCCGTTCCTCGACATGGCCTACCAGGGCTTCGGTGACGGTATCGCCGAAGACGCCTTCGCCGTGCGCCTGTTTGCCGAGTCGGGCCTGGAATTCTTCGTATCCAGCTCGTTCTCCAAGTCGTTCTCGCTGTACGGCGAACGCGTCGGTGCGCTGTCGATCGTCACCGCCTCCAAGGACGAGAGCACCCGTGTGCTGTCGCAGGTCAAGCGCGTGATCCGCACCACCTACTCCAACCCGCCGACCCACGGTGCAACCATCGTTGCCACCGTGCTGAACAGCGCCGAACTGCGCCAGATGTGGGAAAGCGAACTGGCCGAAATGCGCGAGCGCATCCACGGCATGCGCAAGCAGATGGTTTCGCTGCTGGCCGAGTATGGCGCCAACCGCGACTTCAGCTTCGTTGGCCGCCAGGTCGGCATGTTCTCGTACTCGGGCCTGACCGTTGAGCAGGTCACCCGCCTGAAGAACGACTTCGGCATCTATGCCCTGGACACCGGCCGCATCGCCGTTGCCGCGCTGAACCAGAGCAACATCCACGTGGTCACCAAGGCCATCGTCGAAGTACTGTAACTGATTGATTTGTCAGGGGGTGGCTTGACTTCCCCCTGACAATCAGTAAGATACGCACAGATTCCGCGATAGCTCAGTCGGTAGAGCAAATGACTGTTAATCATTGGGTCCCTGGTTCGAGTCCAGGTCGCGGAGCCAAACACTGAGAAAGCCCCCGGGTGCGCAAGCAACCGGGGGCTTTTTCGTTATGGGACGGGAGCTTTGCAGCGTCTATAAGATCGAGCGCCGCCCGCGCGGCGCTTCGCAGCACAAGGCTGCTCCTACATTTGTTTCGGGCCAATAAATCCTGAGGCGAGGGCGCGCGACCCCTTGGTGTCCACCTCGATATCGTGCCGGACAAACAAGGCGGTCGCGTGCATTGGTACAGGCGTTACTGGCCAGAAACAGATGTAGGAGCAGCCTTGTGCTGCGAAGCGCCGCGCGGGCGGCGCTCGATCTGCGAGGCAGCGCAAAACTCAAGTCATGCCCCCCGGGCCTCAGCTACTACGCCCGATCGGGTAAAACTCACCCTGGCTCCACACCCCAAGCCACTCCTCACCGTCGATCTCACGCGGCACCGCCAGCTCCACCAACTGGTAGAACACATTGCGATGAATCAGCGCTTCAAGGTTGCTGCGCATCAGCACATACGGCGATGGCTCCTGCGTCACCGGGTCGATCACCACGCGCAGCGGGTTGGCCGGCCCGGCCTCGACCTGGTCCTCGACATTGCTGGTGAAACGCAGCACCTGCTGCTCACCCTCCCCCGCCACGTCCAGCGCCACCGCTACGAACGGCGCATCATCAACGCGGATGCCCACCTTCTCCACCGGAGTAATCAGGAAGTAGTCATCGCCATCGCGGCGGATGATGGTGGAAAACAGCCGCACCATCGGCTTGCGGCCAATCGGCGTACCCAGGTAGTACCAGGTGCCATCACGGGCGATGCGCATATCGATGTCACCGCAGAAGTCCGGGTTCCACAGATGCACCGGCGGCAGGCCCTTGGCCTTGGGGATCTGCGCCAGAAGATCATTGGCCTTGCCGGAATCGCTCATCACGCTTGCCTCACTCACTCACACCCAGAAGGCTACGAGCGTACTCGCGCATCGGCGCGCCAAGCAAATCCTCCGGGGTGTTATCGTGGAACGTCAACAAACCGCCACGGCTCTTGATACGCGCTGTGTCGATCAGGTAGCGGGTGCTGGTTTCGATCAGCATCATCTGCACCACACCGGTGTCCCAGCCCAGGCGGTCGACCGCCTGTTCGTCATACCACTCGTCGCCATTGCCGATTCGGTCGTCGGTACGGGCAAAGCGGGTGTACAGCACGTAGTCGGCCCCCACCGAACGCGCCTGGGCGATGGCCTCTTCCAGACCCAGCGGGCCCTGGGCGCGACGCACCAGCGGGAAATACTCGACAAAACTCTTGAAGGCCTGCTCGGCCACCACGTTCTGCCGTGGCACCGGCCCCTTGCCCGGTGGCACGAACGCACCCTGGCCGATGAAGATGAACGAATCGGGCTGCAGGCGGATCGACAGGGTGCGACGGGTATCGCTGTGGTCCAGCAGACCGGCATCGCTCATGTGATAACGAACGCCCTCGCCCATGTCGCTGACATTCATGCAACCGCCCAGCGCCATCAGCGCCAGCAGCAAAACCAGGCTACGCATCTTTCCTCCAGTGGCCGGCGACGAAAAACCGGCGAATAGCCGGCGGATGCAGCTTTTGCGCCAGCTTCAGCCACCGATCACCTTCATCACCATCACACCACCGGAAAACGCCAGGTCCTGCTTGTCTGCCAAGGCCTTCACCAGCAAGCGCTGCAGGGCCGGCAGCGCCTGATGACGCGGCTTTTCCAGCAGGTCGCCGACGAAATGGCGATTGCCCGACGACAGGCAGCCATGCAGCCAGCCCGTAGAGGACAGGCGCAGCCGCGAGCAGGTGCGGCAGAACGGTACGCTTTCGTTGGCGATCACGCCGAAGTGGCCTTTGCCAGGGATCTGATAACGCAAGGCGGTGGCGTCCAGCGGCGCGTCGACCTGGGCATAGGCATGCTTGTCAGCGATCAGTGCGAGCAACTGGTCGAGGCCGACGAACTGTTGCAGGAAGGCGTTGTGGTCACGGGCCAGGTGGCCCATGCGCATGAGTTCGATGAAGCGCAGTTCGAAGCCGCGCTCAAGGCAGTAATCCAGCAGTGGCAGCACCTGCTCGAGGTTGTGCCCGCGCATCGGCACCATGTTCACCTTGATTTGCATGCCCAGGGCACTGGCCTGCTCCATACCCGCCAGCACACTGGCCAGATCGCCACCCCGGGCAATGCGGCGGAAGGCCTGCGGGTCGAGGGTATCGAGGGAAACGTTCAGCCGGCGGATACCGGCCGCCTGCAACTGGGGCAGCTTGCGCGCCAGCAGCTGGCCATTGGTGGTCAGCGAGATATCCTCAAGGTCGAGCTTGGCCACGGCAGCCAGGAAGGCATCCAGGCGCGGGCTGACCAATGGCTCACCGCCGGTGATGCGCAAGCGCTCGATGCCGGCGGCTTCGATCAGGTAGGCCACGCCACGGGCCAGGGCATCCGCCGGCAGCTCGTCCTGCGCTGCCACCAGGCGCTTGCCGTCTGGTACGCAGTAGGTGCAGGCATAATTACAGGCAGCCGTCAGGCTGACGCGCAGGTTGCGAAAACGCCTGCCTTGACGATCGACGATCATGAATGACTCCGGCATGGATGATGAGGGCTGGCAAAACCTGACTCATAAATCAGGTTTTTGCAAGCCCCCAAGAGATCTGCCGAATTTTGTATGAGACCGCCAAACCATTTGGGTTGCGCTATCGCCCGGAAAACTCAACCTGTAAGCGCAACGCGGCTCCTGTGGGAGCGGGCGTGCCCGCGAAGAATTCAACGCGGTGGCTGGCACCGGCTGTGCCGGTGTTCGCGGGCACGCCCGCTCCCACAGGGCCGTGCAAACTTAATGAGCTGATCTCAGTTCGAAGGTTCGGGATCGCGCTTGCGCTTGTTGCCCATGCGCACGCCAATGTCCATCAGGAACTGGAAGAAGCCTTCCTGATCCTCCAGCACATTGCTCCAGAACGGCGAGTGGTACAGCGCCACGGCACCGTGCACCAGCGCCCAGGCGGCGCAATAGTGGAAGTACGGCGGCACGTCTTCGAGCTTGCCTTCGCTGATACGGCCCTTGATCAACTGGGTCAGGCGGTCGAAGTTGGAGGCACGAATGCTGTGCAACTGCTCGACCATTTCCGGCACCTGGTTGCCCTTGACCACCTTTTCTTCCAGGCGGTCGAACAGCCGGTAACGCTGCGGGTCGCGCATGCGGAACTCGAAGTAGGCTCGCGACAGGGCTTCCTTGTCGCGGTCGACGTCGGCCGAATGCAACAGCGCGTTCAGGTCACGCTCGTAGTCGAGCATCAGGCGCAGGTAGATCTCCGCCTTGGACTTGAAGTGCTTGTAGATCGTGCCTTTGCCGATGCCCACGGCGTCAGCGATCATCTCGACGGTGACGCTGTCTTCACCCTGTTCGAGAAACAGCTTGAGCGCGGTGTCGAGGATTTCCTGTTCGCGGCGGCGAAACTCACGGACCTTACGAGGTTCTTTCTGCATAGGAAGGACTGGATGACAATCGAAGCGGTTTATTATGCCTAACTTGCGGGAAATTGCACGGATCATCCACGCATGTCTGTGTTTCACGATGCATACGGCCATGCGCTGCGGGAGGAATGAAACGTCGGCGTATTCCAAATCTGTTTAAAAAACGACCAATATGCACTGGCACTGCGCCAAACCTGACCAATACTTGAAGTGTTGGCGCGGCGCATCCCCCCCAAGTGGCGCGCCGATAAAGGTGCTCAGGGACCGCGTACCTTTGTTTTACTCCTAATGGTCTTAACCCGGATTCCCCCCCCAGAACCCGGGTTTTTTTTGGGTGTTTCGAGGGGTGGTCATTGGGGGGCAGGATTTTTGGGATTACGTGTGGGCTGCCGGGCGCTGAAGATGTTGTGACAGGCACCTGGTAGCCCTCGCACACCCGCCCCCCTTCGAGTCAGCTCACCCGCGCCAACGGGAACAAGCGCTTGAAGTTGGCAGTGGTCTGTTCGGCCAACTGCTCATAACTGGCCCCGCGCAACGAAGCGACGTACTCCGCCACCTCACGCACGTACTGTGGCAAATTCGGCTTGCCCCGGTGCGGAATCGGCGCCAGATACGGCGAATCCGTCTCCACCAGCAACCGATCTACCGGTACCTGCCGCGCCACTTCACGCAGGGCATCGGCATTGCGGAAGGTAACGATGCCAGACAACGAAATGTAATACCCCAGGTCAAGCGCCGCCTTGGCCATGTCCCAGTCTTCGGTGAAGCAGTGCAGCACGCCAGCCTGCGGCAGGTTGGCCTCGCGCAGCAGCGCCAAGGTATCGGCACGCGCCGCACGGGTGTGCACGATCACCGGCTTGCCGGTCTGTCGCGAGGCCTCCAGATGCAGGCGGAACGACGCCTGCTGCAGCTCGGCAGCCTCCGGCTCGTAGTGGTAATCCAGCCCGGTTTCACCAATGGCCACCACATGTGGGTGAGCCAGTTCGCGCAGCAGCCATTCCAGCGCCGGCGTTTCGCCCGGCGCCAGGTCCAGCGGGTGTACGCCCACCGAGCAATCGACATCGGCGTACCGCTCGCTCAGCGCCTTCACCGCGCCAGCATTCTCGGCACTGACGCCAATACACAGAAAATGCCCGACCCCGCGCTCACGCGCCGCCTGCAGGGCAGCATCAAGGGAGCCCTGATGGGCGCTCAGGTCAAGACGGTCGAGGTGGCAATGGGAATCTACGAGCATGGGATAACAACACACATGAAAAATGGGAAATCAGCGGGCGCCCGGCAGTTGCAGCCAATGGGCCAGCAACGATTCAAGCAACAACGCACGGTTGAGGTTGGCCTTGCCCAGCACCTTCTGGCGCTGTTCCAGTATCCACGCCTGCACCTCCAGCACCTTGGCCTGGCGGCTCTTCTGCGCCAGGTACTGCACCACCTTGCGCATATCGGCCAAGCCTAGCCCCTCCTCGTCCTGGGTCAATTGGTAGCGCAGGATCAGGTGCGCCCAATCGCAGAACCAGTCGAACAGCAGCAACAGCGGCACACCGCTCCAGGCATCGGCGAGCTGGCTGGGCGATTGCTGCTGCTTGAGCAGCTTCTTCACCCCGTCGGTGACCAGCGCGCGCTGCTCGCGCACGCCTTGCGCCTGCAGGCTCACGGCCATCAGCGGCGAACCGGCCGCCAGGGTCAGCAACTCGTCGCGCTCGGCCTCGTCACTGTCGGGCAGCGCGCCGGCCAGCCAGGCCTGGCTCTGGGCCAGGCTGGGCTGCGGGCAGGCCACCTGCTGGCAACGGCTCTTGATGGTCGGCAACAGGCGGCTGGGCTGGTGGGTGACCAGCAGCAACACGGTATCGCCAGAGGGCTCCTCGAGGCTCTTGAGCAGGGCGTTGGAGGCGTTGACGTTCATCGCCTCCACCGGCTCGATCAGCACCACCTTGCGCCCACCCAGCTGCGCAGTCTGCACCACGAAGGCCACCAGCTCGCGCACCTGGTCGACCTTGATCGGCTTGTCGGCTTCTTCGGGCTCGAGGACAAAGTTGTCCGGGTGGCTGCCGGCCTTGAGCAGCAAGCAGGATTTGCACTCGCCACAGGCCTCCAGGCCGTGTGGGTGCTGGCACAGCAGGCGGGCCATCAGGCGCTCGGCCAGGGCACGCTTGCCAATACCCTGCGGCCCATGCAGCAGGTAGGCGTGAGCGTGCTGGCTACGGCCGGCCAGTTGCTGCCAGAGGGCCTCCTGCCAAGGATAGGCCTCAGCCACGGCAACGCTCCACGATGCCTGGCAGCAGCGCATCGATGGCACGCTGCACGGCTTCCAGAGGCTGGGCGGCATCGAGCAGGCTATAGCGCTGCGGTTCCCGCCCGGCGCGTTGCAGGTAGGCCTGGCGCACCGCTTCGAAGAACCCCTGGCCTTCCTGCTCGAAACGGTCCAGGCGGCCACGGGCGGCGGCACGGGCCAGGCCCACCTCGACCGGCAGGTCGAAGACCAGGGTCAAGTCCGGGCGCAGGTCGCCCTGGACGAATTGCTCCAGAGTAGCGATACGCTCTACTGGCAAACCGCGCCCGCCCCCCTGATAGGCGTATGTGGCATCGGTAAATCTGTCACACAAAACGACAGCCCCGCGGGCCAGCGCCGGACGAATCACCTGGGCCAGGTGCTGTGCACGCGCAGCAAACACCAGCAGCAACTCGGTGTCGGCCGCCATGCTTTCGTCGCTGGGCGCCAACAGCAGCTCACGCACCTTTTCGGCCAGCGGCGTACCGCCGGGTTCACGGGTGAGCACCACGTCCAGCCCCTGCTCACGCAGGCGTGCAGCCAGGTAGTCGCGGTTGGTGCTCTTGCCCGCGCCTTCGGGGCCTTCCAAAGTAATAAACAAGCCGCTCACGGGCAGTCCTTAATGTTGTTCGTCAGGCATCGGCCGTTCGGCCGCTTGCGCGCCGCCGGCAGGGGCGTCCTGCACAGGCGGCTGATCGGGTGCCGGCTGCGCAGTAGAGTCGTCCTCAGGCGCCTCGGGCTGTTCGGCCTCGCCGGCACCCGGCTGTGGCTCTGGCTGCGATTGCGGCGCAGGGCTGGAGCGGTAGTCCGCACGGCGCTTGAGCTGGAACTCGCGCACCGCCGAGTTGTGGTCGTCGAGGTCGTCGGAAAACACATGGCTGCCATCGCCACGGGCGACGAAGTACAGGCTGGTGCCATCGGACGGGTTGAGCGCCGCGTGAATCGCCTCGCGGCCGACCATGGCAATCGGGGTCGGCGGCAGGCCGGTGATGGTGTAGGTGTTGTACGGCGTCGGCTCGCGCAGGTCGGCGCGGGTGATCTTGCCATTGTAGCGCTCACCCATGCCGTAGATCACCGTCGGGTCGGTCTGCAGCATCATGCCCAGGCGCAGGCGCCGTACGAAAACCCCGGCGATCTGCCCGCGCTCCTGGGGAATGCCGGTTTCCTTCTCCACCAGCGAGGCCATGATCAGCGCCTGGTACGGGTCACGGTATGGCAGGTCGGTGGTGCGCTCGGCCCACTCCTTGGCCAGCACTTCATCCAGGCGCATATAGGCCTGCTGCAGCAACTCGACATCGCTCATGCCGCGCACGAAGCGGTAGGTGTCCGGGAAGAAGCGCCCCTCGGGGAACACGCCGGTATGGCCGAGCTTGTCCATGACTTCCGCGTCGGACAGGCCGTCCAGGGTGTGCTTGATCTTTTCATGCTTGGCCACAGCCGAGCGCACCTGGCGGAAGGTCCAGCCTTCGACCAGGGTCAGGTTGTACTGCACCACATCAGCCCGACGCCAGGCATCGAACAGCTGCTCCACGGTCATGCCGGGGGTCAGGCGGTACTCGCCGGTGTGCAGGGGCGTGCCGGCCATGTTGAAGCGCCAGTACAGGCGCAACCAGACGGCGTCGTCGAGCAACCCTTCGTTCTGCATGCGATAGAACATGCGGTTGGGGGTGGTGCCATTGGGCACGTCGAGCAGGCGCTCCTGCGTGACGTGCAGGGGCTGCTCCAGGACCGAGTTGACCTTCCAGGCCGACCAGCCCACAGCCAGGCCGGCGAGGATCAAGCCCATTTCCAGCAGCAGCAGGAATTTACGTCTCACGAATTCAGGTTTCCAGTAACGTACGGGCAACGGCCTGCAGTTTACGGGTGAGCGGGCCCGGCGACCAGTTTAGCGCGGCAACGCCACGCACAGGCCAGACACCGTAGACGCTATTGCAAACAAATACTTCATCTGCCTGCTCCAGCGCGTCGAACGGCAAGTCGCAGACCTGCACCGGGATGCCTTGCAGCGCTGCCTGTTCCAGCAACGCAGCCCGCATCACGCCAGCGACACCACAGCGGCTGAGATCGGCCGTGAGCAGTACGCCATCGCGCACCAGGAACAGATTGCTGTACACCCCTTCGATCACCCTGCCCTGCACGTCACGCATCAGGCCTTCGGCATGTTCGCTGTCCTGCCATTCGGCACGGGCCAGTACCTGCTCCAGGCGGTTGAGATGTTTGAGGCCAGCCAGCAGCGGTTGTTCCCCAAGCCGGGTCTGGCACGGGAACAAGCGCACGCCGCGTTCGGCATGTTCGACAGGATAGCTGGGCAACGGGCTGCCCTGCAGGATACGTCGCGGCGCGACACCGGCAACCGGGGCGTAACCGCGCTGGCTGTCGCCACGGGTAATGATGAGTTTGGCCACACCATCACCGAGCTGGCTGGCATAGCGCAGGAGTTCGTCGCGCACCAGCGCCAGGTCGGCGCTGATCGCCAGGCGCTGGCAACCCAGCGCCAGGCGTGCAAGATGGCCGTCCAGCAAGCTGGCCCGGCCGCCGCGCACGGCGATGGTCTCGAACAGGCCATCGCCGTAGGCCAGGCCGCGGTTCTGCAGGTTGACTGCAGCCGCCGGCTGGCCATCGATCCAGCTGTGCATCAACCGGCGAACCGGCGGAATACCAGCGAACCGTTGGTGCCGCCAAAGCCGAACGAGTTGGACAGGACCACATCGATCGGCATGCTGCGCGCCTGGTGCGGCACGAAGTCGAGGTCGCAGCCTTCGTCCGGCTCGTCCAGGTTGATGGTGGGCGGAGCCATCTGGCTGTTGATCGCCAGCACGCTGAAGATCGCTTCCACGGCACCGGCGGCGCCCAGCAGGTGGCCAGTCATCGACTTGGTCGAGCTGACCGCCAGCTTGTAGGCATGCTCACCGAACACGCGCTTGATCGCCGCCACTTCGGCCACGTCGCCCGCCGGGGTCGAGGTGCCGTGGGCGTTGATGTAGCTGACCTCTTCCGGCTGGATGCCGGCATCGCGCAGGGCGTTGGCCATGCAGCGGGCAGCGCCTTCACCGGTGTCGGGTGGCGAAGTCATGTGGTAGGCGTCGCCGCTCATGCCAAAGCCGACCAGCTCGGCATAGATGGTCGCGCCGCGTGCCTGGGCATGCTCCAGCTCTTCGAGCACCAGGGCACCGGCACCGTCGGACAGCACGAAGCCGTCACGGCCCTTGTCCCATGGGCGGCTTGCCCGGCTTGGCTCGTCGTTGCGGGTGGACAGTGCACGCGAGGCACCGAAACCGCCCATGCCGAGGCCGCAGGCGGCCATTTCGGCGCCGCCGGCGATCATCACGTCGGCTTCACCGTAAGCGATGTTGCGCGCAGCCATGCCGATGCAATGGGTGCCCGTGGTGCAGGCAGTGGCAATGGCGTAGTTCGGCCCTTGCAACCCCAGGTGGATCGACAGGAAGCCGGAGATCATGTTGATGATCGAGCCTGGCACGAAGAACGGCGAAATACGACGCGGCCCCGAATCGTGCAGGGTGCGGCTGGTTTCTTCGATGTTGGTCAGGCCACCGATACCCGAGCCCATGGCCACACCAATACGCTGGCGGTTGGCGTCGGTGACTTCCAGGCCGGCATTACGCACCGCCTGGAACCCTGCCGCCAGGCCGTACTGGATGAACAGATCGAGCTTGCGGGCCTCTTTGGCCGACAGGTATTGCTCGACCTCGAAGCCTTTCACCGAGCCGCCAAAACGGGTGGAGTAGGCAGACAGGTCCGTGTGTTCGATCGGACCGATGCCACTGCGGCCAGCCAGAATGCCCTGCCAGGTGCTCGGTACATCGGTACCCAGTGGCGACAGCATACCCATACCGGTGACCACGACGCGTCTACGCGACACAGTACTCTCCTTTTTCTAATCACAGAGTTTCTTGCCATTGCATTACAAGCAATGGAATGAAATGGCAACAAGCTCTTGGTGCTCGCTGAACGAGGCCGACCTGCAAAACGCAGGGCGCTCGCAAAGAAAAAACCGCACGCCGGCAAAGGCAGTGCGGTTTTTCCCGACAAGAAGCGTCGACTAGAGCGTCTTAGGCCTGGTGGCTTTTGACGTAGTCTACAGCAGCTTGAACGGTAGTGATCTTCTCGGCTTCTTCGTCAGGGATTTCGGTCTCGAATTCCTCTTCCAGAGCCATCACCAGCTCAACGGTGTCAAGCGAATCGGCACCCAGGTCATCGACGAAGGACTTCTCGAGAGTCACTTCCTCTTCCTTGACGCCCAGTTGCTCGGCGACGATTTTCTTGACGCGTTCTTCGATGGTGCTCATACCTAGTTTTCACTCCTAATGGACATATGTCAGGCAGCTGGCCGGTGGCTAATTTTATAGAAAGACGTTCGCTTTTCAAGCTAAACGCACCTTCATACCAGTCACCCCACCCGCTGCCTGGAATCTGGTTGCAGCTTTATAACGGATTTTAGGCTCGCAGTATGACTCTTTTTTTACGAAATCCGTCACATTGAGTTGCAGTGTTACATGTACATCCCGCCGTTGACCGGCACGGTGGCGCCGGTAACGTAGGCTGCGCCGTCGGATGCCAGGAACGAAACCACCTTGGCAATTTCGTCGGCCTGGCCCAGGCGGCCCAGCGGGATCTGGGTCTGCAGGGCTTCGCGCTGCGCTTCCGGCAGCTCGCGGGTCATGTCGGTGTCGATGAAGCCCGGGGTCACCGAGTTGACGGTGATGCCGCGCGAGCCCACTTCACGCGCCAGGGCGCGGCTGAAGCCTTCCAGGCCGGCCTTGGCGGCCGCATAGTTGGCCTGGCCGGCGTTGCCCATGGCACCGACGACCGAGCCGATGCTGATGATACGACCCCAACGTGCCTTGGTCATGCCGCGCAGCACGCCCTTGGACAGACGGTAGAGGCTGTTCAGGTTGGTATCGATCACGTCGAACCACTCGTCGTCCTTCATGCGCAGCATGAGGTTGTCGCGGGTGATACCGGCGTTGTTGACCAGGATGGCCGGTGCGCCGAACTGCTCGCCAATGGCGGCCAGTACAGCTTCAACCGATTCGGCGCTGGTCACGTTCAGCTCCATGCCAGTACCGGCAATGCCGTGCTCCTTCAGGGTGGCAGCAATGCGCTCGGCGCCGGAAGCCGAAGTGGCGGTGCCGATCACGGTCGCGCCCTGGCGGCCCAGCTCGAGGGCGATAGCCTGGCCAATGCCACGGCTGGCGCCGGTGACCAGTGCAACTTTACCTTGCAGGCTCATGCAAGCTTCTCCAAATCAGGCCAGTGCCGCGCGGGTGGCGGCAACGGCGTCAGGGGTATTGAGGTTGTAGGTGGTCACGCCGTCGGCGCAACGCTTGTTCAGGCCGGCCAGGACCTTGCCCGGGCCGCACTCGACCAGGTTTACCGCACCGTTTGCGGCCAGAGTCTGCACGCATTCGACCCAGCGCACTGGCTGGTACAGCTGTGCCAGCAGGTCGTGCTTGAGGGCGCCGAGATCAGCGGCAACGGCAGCGGTGACGTTCTGCACCACAGGAATTTGCGGGGCCTGCCATTCGATGGCGTTGACCGCCTCGGCAAAGCGCTCGGCAGCCGGCTTCATCAGCGCGCAGTGCGACGGCACGCTGACCGCCAGCGGCAGGGCGCGCTTGGCCCCCTTGGCCTTGCACAGCTCGATGGCGCGATCGACGGCAGCCTTGTTGCCAGCGATGACCACCTGACCTGGCGAATTGAAGTTGACTGCGCTGACCACCTGGTCTTCAGCTGCTTCGGCGCAGATTTCCACGACCACGGCGTCGTCCAGGCCGAGAATGGCAGCCATGGCGCCATGGCCGGCCGGCACGGCTTCCTGCATCAGCTGGCCACGGCGCTCGACCAGGCGCACGGCATCTTTCAGGCTCAGGCTGCCAGCGGCAACCAGGGCACTGTACTCACCCAGGCTGTGACCAGAGACGAAGGCCGGCCTGGCACCGCCCTCTTCCAGCCACAGGCGCCACAGCGCGATGGACGCGGTGAGGATGGCCGGCTGGGTCTTGTCGGTCTGGTTGAGTTGCTCTTCCGGGCCTTCCTGGACCAGCTTCCACAGGTCGTAACCGAGTGCCTCGGACGCTTCCTTGAAGGTTTCGATGATCACTGGCTTCTCGGCGCCGAGCTCGGCGAGCATGCCCAGCGACTGGGAACCTTGACCGGGAAAGACGAATGCGAGAGATGCAGACATTGAACAAGCCCTTATGATCTTGTCGTCGGATAGGGTACGCCAGGCCCTGGGCCAGGCGCGGAATCTGAAAGCTTGGATGGATACGCAGACCAAGCGGTCACATTTAAGCACTTCATCAGCGATATGCCTAAGGTCTTTGTTCCTTCAGTGACGGCCCTTTCGCGGGTTTACCCGCGAAGGTGTCGGCACAGGCTACAACAGCAAATCCTCCAGCCGCCCATGCAAGCGCTGCGGCAGGTTTTCCTGGATCTCGATCAACGCCCGCTGGATGGCGCTCTGGAAGCCCTGCACCCCCGCCGAGCCATGGCTCTTGATGACGATGCCCTGCAACCCCAGGAAGCTCGCGCCATTGTGCCGCGCCGGTGCCAGGTCGGCCTGCAGGCGCTTGAGCAGTGGCATGGCCACGGCACCGGCTGCCCGCGACAACACGCCACCCTTGAACAACTGCTCGATGCGCGCGCCGATCATCGTCGCCAGCCCTTCGCTGGACTTGAGCAGGATGTTGCCGACGAACCCGTCGCACACCACCACATCGGCTTCGCCGCGATACAACCCGTCACCTTCGACGAAGCCTATGTAGTTGAGCCCGCGGGCGTTCTGCAACAGGCTGGCCGCCAGCTTGACCTGCTGGTTGCCCTTGATGTCTTCAGTACCGATGTTCAATAGCGCCACGCGCGGCCGCTGCACACCCAGGGCCTGGGCGGCCACCGAGCCCATCACGGCGAACTGATAGAGGTTTTCTGCGCTGCAGTCGACATTGGCGCCCAGGTCGAGCAACTGGCAGTAGCCGGTCTGGGTGGGGATCGCCGCCACCATCGCCGGCCGGTCGATACCCGGCAGCGTCTTGAGCACGAAACGCGACAGCGCCATCAGCGCTCCGGTATTGCCGGCACTGACGCAGGCCTGGGCCTTGCCGTCGCGCACCAGTTCGAGGGCGATGCGCATCGACGAGTCCGGCTTGCCGCGCAGCGCCTGGGATGGCCGCTCGTCCATGCCGACCACCTCGCTGGCGGCCACGATTTGCAGGCGCGCGCGATCCGCAGCCGCAAGGCCGCTGACAAGATCTTCAAGGAGGGAGGGTTGACCGACGAGGGTCAGGTGCAGCGAGGGGGTAGCCGAAAGGCAGGCAATGCTAGCCTGGACAATGCTGCGGGGACCGAAGTCCCCGCCCATTGCGTCGATCGCGATGATCTGAGCGGACAAGGATTACTCGTCAGCGCCCTTGTCGACCACTTTGCGACCACGGTATACGCCTTCTGGCGAAACGTGGTGACGCAGGTGTACTTCACCGGTGGTTTTCTCTACCGACAGCGCGTTTTCCGACAGGGCGTCGTGCGAACGGCGCATGTCACGGGCAGAGCGGGATTTTTTGTTCTGCTGAACAGCCATAATTGATTAACTCCTAAACGTTTGGGTCACGCTTTAACTGCGCCAAAACACTGAACGGGTTGGACCGCGATACCTCGTCCTTGCTCGATTCGGGCTCGTCTGCGCCCGCCGGCTGCTGGCATTCTTCCGGATGGTGAGCAGGCACGATTGGCAAGGCAAGCAAAAGCTCTTCCTCGACCAATGCCTGCAGATCCAAAGGATCTTCGCCCAGTTCCAGCACGTCATAGCCTTTCGGCAACGACTGGGTATTCGCACCCTCCTTCACCACGGCGTATGTACATTCGCTGTGGATCGGCAGGGTGACCAGCTCAAGACAACGCTGGCAAACCATCTTGACTTCGACGTCCAGTTCGCTGTGGATAACCACCACGTGCTGTTCATCTCGTTCAAAATCGAACTTCGCCTGCACCGTACCGACATTGTCGGAAAGCGGGTCGCAGAGTCTTTCCAAATCAGCGAGTTGCAGCGAACCGTTAAGGGTTACGCCACGATCGGCTAATTTGCGCGGGTCAACGTGAGGTGGAATCGGGTCATTCAACATAGGCGCAGCATTCTAGGGATGCCCCCCGTCCCTGTCAAAGGAAATTCGGCGGCATCGTGCGTGATAGAATTTGTTCAACCGATTCAGGAGTCTACCATGCTTCCTCTGTTACTGGCTTCCAGCTCTGCCTATCGCCGCGAACTGCTCGCGCGCCTGCGCCTGCCCTTCACCTGGGCAAGCCCCGACATAGACGAGCGGCGCCTGGATGACGAACCGGCGGTGGAGCTGGTACGCCGGCTGGCCAGGCAAAAAGCCGAGGCCCTGGCGGGCAGCCACCCCGGGCACCTGATCATCGGTTCGGACCAGGTGGCGGTACTGGGCGAGCAGGTACTGGGCAAGCCACATACCTTCGAGCGGGCCTGCGAGCAGCTGCTGGAGTGCAGCGGGCAGCAGGTGAGCTTCCTGACCGGGCTGGCATTGCTGAACAGCGCCACCGGGCACTGCCAGGTGGACTGCGTGCCGTTTACCGTGACCCTGCGCGAACTGGACCGGGAGCGGGTGGAGCGCTATGTAGCGGCGGAACAGCCGCTGGACTGCGCCGGGAGTTTCAAGGCGGAGGGGCTGGGGGTGAGCTTGTTCCAGAGCACACACGGGTGCGATGCGACCAGCCTGATTGGGCTGCCGTTGATTCGGCTGGTGGATATGTTGACCAAGGAAGGAGTGGTGATTCCATAACCCGCCTTGAGATTTTTAGCGCCTGCGAGATCGAGCGCCGCGCGGGCGGCGCTCGATCTCACAAACACAGCAAAACGGGCGACGAACCCTCAGCGCAACTGCGGCCCCTGGAACCCCATCCACATCGCCAGGCGCTCAGCCACGCTGGCCCCCACTCGCTTGGAGAAGCGATCGAGCGCCGATTCCTGCACGGTGAAGTCCACCAGCTCCTTCTCGCCCACGATCTCACGCGCCACATAGCTGGCACTGCCCAGTCCATCCACCAGTCCCAACTCCTTGGCCTGCTCACCCGACCAGACCAGACCACTGAACAGCTCCGGGTGCTCCTTGTCCTTCAGGCGCTCGCCCCGCCCCTGTTTGACCATGGCAATGAACTGCTGGTGCGTGGTATTCAGCACGCCCTGCCAGAATTCGGTCTCTTCCGGCTTTTGCGGCGAGAACGGATCGAGGAAGGCCTTGTGCTCGCCTGCGGTGTAGGTCCGCCGCTCCACACCCAGTTTCTCCATGGTGCCGACAAAGCCATAACCGGCCGCCGTCACACCAATCGAGCCCACCAGGCTGGCCTTGTCGGCATAGATTTCGTCCGCCGCACTGGCGATGTAGTAGGCGCCGGAAGCGCCGAGATCGGCGATGACCGCATACAGCTTGATGGCCGGGTATTCGGCCCGCAGACGGCGGATTTCGTCATACACGTAGCCCGATTGCACCGGGCTGCCTCCCGGGCTGTTGATGCGCATTACCACAGCCTTGGTCTTGCTGTCCTTGAACGCCTCGCGCAGGCTCTTGACGATATTGTCGGCGCTGGCAGGCTCCTGGTCGGCGATCATCCCGCGCACCTCGACCAGCGCGGTATGGCTGACACTGCGCGACGCTGTCTTGTCCATGTCCATCAGCGGCGTGAACAAGGCCAGGATGCCGAACAGGTAGACGAAGGTCAGCGACTTGAAGAAGATCCCCCAGCGTCGCGCCCGGCGCTGCTCCTGAACGCCTGCCAGCAGGGTCTTTTCCAGCAGCTTCCAGCTCTTGCGCTCTTCGCGCTCTTCGGGCTCGGCCTCGGGGGCTTTCCATTCGTCTGCCATGCTTACCTACCTTGGAAATGGAATTGCGGAACCACCCAGCCACTCACGCAACTGGGAAAAATGATCGATGCACACCTGCGGACCAAACTCGGCCAGCGCCTGTAGCGACATGGCACCATAGCCCACGGCCACCGAATGCATGCCAGCATTGCTGGCCATCTGCAGGTCGAATGCCGAATCGCCAACCATCAGTGCACGCCCCGGCTCGACAGCGCAATGACCGAGGATTTCCTCGAGCATCAGCGGGTGCGGCTTGCCGCGGGTCTCGTCGGCGGCGCGAGTGATGTCGAAGAACCGCTCCCAGCCATTGGCCTTGAGCACCCGGTCCAGCCCGCGACGCGCCTTGCCGGTGGCCACCGCCAGACGGTAACCCTCGGCACGGAAGGCGTCCAGCGACTCGACCACACCCTCGAACAGCGGCGAGGGCTGCTGGTCCAGAGCCATGTAGATATCGGCATAGTGCTGACGAAAGCTTTCGACCTGCGCAGGCGCAAGATGCGGGTACAGGGTGTGGATCGCCTCGCCCAGGGCCAGGCCGATGATGCCCTTGACCGCGTCCTCGCTGCTCTGCGCCTCACCCGCACGTTCGGCGGCAGCGTTCATGGCCTCGACGATACGCCCGATCGAGTCGGCCAGGGTGCCGTCCCAATCGAAGATCAGTAGCTCATAGCCTTTTTTCATAGATCAGGACGCACTCAGACGTTCAACGGTTTTCGCCCAGACTTCATCCACCGGCGCCTCGAGCTTCAGCTCGCCACCGTCCGGCAGCGGTACGGTCAGCGCGTAGGCATGCAGGAACAGGCGCTTGCCACCCAACTCGCGAATTTCGCGGCTGAAGTCTTCGTCGCCGTACTTGCTGTCGCCAGCGATCATATGCCCGGCATGCAGGGTATGCACGCGGATCTGATGGGTACGGCCGGTGATCGGGCGCGCCTCGACAATGGTGGCGAACTCGCCGAAGCGGCGCAGCACGCGGAACAGGGTCAGCGCCTCCTTGCCCTCGTCGTTCACCTCGACCATGCGCTCGCCGGAGCGCAGGTTGCTCTTGAGCAATGGCGCACTGACCTGCTTCTTCGAGGTCGGCCAGTGACCGCGCACCAGCGCCATGTAGCGCTTGTCGACACCATCACCACGCAGCGCCGCGTGCAGGTGGCGCAGCATGCTGCGCTTCTTGGCGATCATCAGCAGGCCGGAGGTGTCGCGGTCCAGGCGGTGCACCAGTTCCAGCTCCTTGGCGTCCGGGCGCAACTGGCGCAGTGCCTCGATCACGCCGAAGCTCAGGCCGCTGCCACCATGCACGGCGATGCCGGCCGGCTTGTTCATCACGATCAGCGCCTTGTCTTCGTAGACGATGGCCGCCTCCAGACGCTGCAGCAGGCCCTGGGCCACCGGCGCCGGCTCGTCACGTTCCGGCAGGCGGACGGGCGGTACCCGCACGATATCGCCGGCCTGGATCTTGTACTCTGGCTTGACGCGCCCCTTGTTGACCCGTACTTCACCCTTGCGCAGGATGCGGTAGACCAAGGTCTTGGGCACGCCCTTGAGGGCCGTGATAAGGAAATTGTCGATGCGTTGGCCGGCAAGCTCCGGCGCGACTTCGATCAGCTGAACGCCGGAAGTCGGAGGGGTATTGGTCGTCATGGCGGGATCATAACAATTTTTTATGGAATTGAAGCACTTAATCATTGCTGCTATAGTCGCGAACGCCGCCAAAAGCGGCAGGCCAGCGGCACCAGGCTTCCAGCCGGCCCCTGACCAACGCAATTCTCCAGGACGCGAGGCCGTCCTACGGGGTTTTCGCCAGTTTACCGAATTGCCTGGAATCGCCACCAGCGCTGTGTAGAGAAGACCGAAAAAAAACGACAAGTGCGGTGTTTCACCTGCTTACCCGATTCTTTTCGCTGCACCTCTGCCCGCCCCGTCGCTTCCACGCAACGCCCGGCGAATGCTTCGGAAATACCTGCCTTGGACATGAATGGCGCCAGCGCAGAACCTGCGTTGGCGAAAAATGCAACCCGTTGCGGATTCAGCGCGCGGCAGCACCCGAATTATCAGGGATACGTGCAGGGTGGAGATGCACAGCCCTCGGACCGTGTAGCACCGCGTCCGGCCCACCAGCCCACTGACGGCTGGCGAGCGGATAAGGTCCTGAACAGATGCCCCCGGGCGTCCACGGCTGACGGTTGATTCCTCCTCCTGACTGAGTGCACAAGGCCCGCTTGGTTGATTCGGATTCCAATTCGAAGCCACCGGGGCCTTGTTGGCACCGCAGCAAACAGGACGCGTCGTCGCGACAACGGCAGGCTGGGCAACCGGCTGGTGCCGAACGTTGCTCGACACGGGGGTGGCCCGGCCACCCTTTGCGCACCTTGGCACCGACCATGAGACGTCGTGTGTGCCGAACGCCGTTTCCGGCAGCCCGGAAACCGACGGTACAACATGAAAAGAATGCTGATTAACGCGACTCAACCCGAAGAGTTGCGTGTAGCCCTGGTGGACGGCCAACGTCTCTACGACCTGGACATCGAGTCCGGCGCGCGTGAGCAGAAAAAGGCCAACATCTACAAAGGCAAGATCACCCGCATCGAACCCAGCCTCGAAGCCGCCTTCGTCGACTTCGGTTCCGAACGTCACGGCTTCCTGCCGCTGAAAGAGATCTCCCGCGAATACTTCAAGAAAACCCCCGAAGGGCGGGTCAACATCAAGGAAGTACTGAGCGAAGGCCAGGAAGTCATCGTCCAGGTCGAGAAGGAAGAGCGTGGCAACAAAGGCGCCGCCCTCACCACCTTCATCAGCCTGGCCGGCCGCTACCTGGTGCTGATGCCGAACAACCCGCGCGCTGGTGGCATCTCCCGCCGCATCGAAGGCGAAGAGCGCAACGAACTGCGTGAAGCCCTGAACGGCCTGACCGTGCCGGGCGACATGGGCCTGATCGTGCGCACTGCCGGCCTTGGCCGCAGCAGCGAAGAAATGCAGTGGGACCTCGACTACCTGCTGCAACTGTGGACCGCCATCAAGGAAGCGTCCCAGGACCGCGCCGCACCATTCCTGATCTACCAGGAAAGCAACGTCATCATCCGCGCCATCCGCGACTACCTGCGCCAGGACATCGGTGAAGTGCTGATCGACAGCATCGATGCCCAGGAAGAAGCCCTGACCTTCATCCGCCAGGTGATGCCGCAGTACGCCAGCAAGGTGAAGCTGTACGAAGACAGCGTGCCGCTGTTCAACCGCTTCCAGATCGAAAGCCAGATCGAAACCGCCTTCCAGCGCGTGGTCGACCTGCCGTCCGGCGGCTCGATCGTGATCGACCCGACCGAAGCCCTGGTGTCCATCGACATCAACTCGGCGCGCGCCACCAAAGGCAGCGACATCGAAGAAACCGCCCTGCAGACCAACCTGGAAGCGGCCGAGGAAATCGCCCGCCAGCTGCGCCTGCGTGACATCGGCGGCCTGATCGTCATCGACTTCATCGACATGACCCCGGCGAAAAACCAGCGCGCCGTTGAAGAACGTGTTCGCGAGTGCCTGGAAGCCGACCGCGCCCGCGTCCAGGTCGGCCGCATCTCGCGCTTCGGCCTGCTGGAAATGTCCCGCCAGCGCCTGCGCCCGTCGCTGGGCGAAAGCAGCGGCATCGTCTGCCCACGCTGCTCCGGCACCGGCATTATCCGTGACGTCGAATCGCTGTCGCTGGCCATCCTGCGCCTGATCGAAGAAGAAGCCCTGAAGGACCGCACCGCCGAAGTTCGCGCCCAGGTGCCAATCCCGGTGGCTGCCTTCCTGCTCAACGAGAAGCGCAATTCGATCACCAAGATCGAACTGCGCACCCGTGCGCGCATCATCATCCTGCCGAACGATCACCTGGAAACCCCGCACTTCGAAGTCCAGCGCCTGCGCGACGACAACCCGGAAGTGCTGAGCAACCAGTCCAGCTACGAGATCGCCGCCGCCGAAACCGAAGAAGCGCCGCAGCCGACTGCCACCCGCACCCTGGTACGTCAGGAGGCCGCGGTCAAGACCGCCCCGGCCCGCGCCAACGCGCCGGTACCAGCCGCTGTTGAAGAGCCGCAGCCTGCCGCCCCGGTCGCGCCTGCCCCGGTCGCTCCGGAGCCAAGCCTGTTCAAGGGCCTGGTGAAGTCGCTGGTAAGCCTGTTCGCCGCCAAGGAAGAGCCTGCTGCCGCGCCGGTTGTCACCGCCGCCGAGAAACCGGCCGCCGAGCGCAGCCCACGCAACGAAGAACGCCGCAACGGCCGCCAACAGACCCGCAACCGCAACGGCCGCCGCGACGAAGAACGCAAGCCACGCGAAGAGCGTGCCGAGCGCGCGCCGCGCGAAGAGCGCCAGCCACGTGAGGAACGTGCACCGCGCGAAGAGCGTGCGCCACGTGAAGAACGCGCCCCACGCGAAGAGCGTGCACCGCGTGAAGAACGTGCACCACGCCAGCCACGCGAAGACCGCCGCGGCAACCGTGGCGAAGAGCGCGTGCGCGAACTGCGTGAGCCACTGGACGCCACCCCGGCCGAGCGTGAAGAGCGCCAGCCGCGCGAGGAACGTGTAGCCCGTGAAGAACGTGCTCCACGCGAAGAACGCGCACCGCGTGAAGAACGCGCACCTCGCGAAGAGCGTGCTCCACGTGAAGAACGTGCTCCACGTGAAGAGCGCGCACCTCGTGAGGAACGTGCCCCCCGTGAAGAGCGTGCTCCACGCGAAGAACGCGCCCCACGCCCACCACGCGAGGAGCGTCAGCCACGCGTAGCCGAAGAAGCCGCCGAGCAGGCTGCCGAACTGGCCGAAGAGCAACTGCCGAACGAAGAAGTGCTGCAGGACGAACAGGAAGGCACCGATGGCGAGCGCCCGCGCCGCCGCTCCCGTGGCCAGCGTCGTCGCAGCAACCGTCGTGAGCGTCAGCGCAACGCCAATGGCGAACTGATCGACGGCAGCGAAGAAGAAGGCGGCGAAGAGCAGCCACAACCGCACCAGGCCACCGAACTGGGTGCCGAACTGGCCGCTGGCCTGGCCGTGACTGCCGCTGTCGCCAGCAGCAACATCAGTGCCGACGCCGAAGCCCAGGCCAACCAGCAGGCCGAGCTTGCCACCGCCGAAGTCGCCCAGCCGGTCGAGCAGGCTGAGCAGGTCGAACAGGTCGAAGCTGCCGCCAAGGCTGAAGAAGTGGCCGTGGCCCCGGTGGTCGAGCAGCCGATCAGCGAGCCGGTGGCCATGGTCGAGGCAACTGCCGAGCCGGTGGTCGAAGTCGCTCCACAGCCAGTGGTTGAGGCGGCACCTGCTGCCGAGCCGGCGGTGGTTGCCGAAGCATCGGTAGAAGCACCTGCCGTCGAGGCCGGTGAAATCGAACAGGCCCCGGTCGTGGTCGAAGCTGCTCCGGTTGCCGAGCAACCTGCCCCGGTTGTCGAAGCCCAGCCAGAAGTGGTGGCCGAGCCTGCCCCAGTGGTCGTCGAGCCTGCACCGGTCGAAGCCCCTGCGGCGGTGGAGCCTGCCACTGTCATGCTGGCCAACGGCCGCGCGCCGAACGACCCGCGTGAAGTGCGTCGCCGCAAGCGCGAGGCCGAGGCTGCCGCCAAGGCCGCGCAGGAAGCTGCTGCAGCCGCCGAGGAGCCAGCCCTGGAAGCCGCCGATGAGCACAAGCCTCACCACGGTTGATAGCCAAGGCTGAATGAAAAAGCCCCGCCAGTGCGAACTGACGGGGCTTTTTCTTGGCTAGGCGTTTTGCCTGTACCGACCTCTTCGCGGGTAAACCCGCTCCCACAGGGACCTCACTGCCCTCAGGCCCTGTGAGGTCCCTGTGGGAGCGGCTTTAGCCGCGAAAGGGCCAGCCCAGGCAATGAATCAGTAGAGGTTAGGCTCCATCTCCAACTCGACCCCGAACCGCTCGAGGATATCGGCCTGGATCCGCCGTGCCAGCGCATGCATCTGCGCCCCGCTCGCCTGGCCATAGTTGACCAGCACCAGCGACTGCAAACGATGCACTCCGGCATCCCCCTCGCGATGGCCCTTCCAGCCAGCCTGCTCGATCAACCAGCCCGCCGCCAGCTTCACCTGGCCATCGGCCTGGGGATAAGCCACCACCCCCGGGTATTGCGCACGAATACGCTCGACCTGTTCAGCCGATACCACCGGGTTCTTGAAGAAGCTCCCGGCATTACCCAGCTCAGCCGGGTCTGGCAGCTTCTCGCGGCGAATGCTGCAGATCGCCTCGCTGATCGCCTGCGCGGTCGGCTCGGTCACGCCCTGCTCTGCCAGGCGCTGGCGCACCGGGCCGTAGTCCAGGCGGGCCTGCAACGTGCGATGCAAGGCAAAGCGCACACGCAGGATCAACCAACGCCCGGGGTTGCGCTTGAACAGGCTGTCGCGATACCCGAAGGCACATTCCGCCAGGCCGAAGTCACGCAACTCGCCGGTCTCGCGGTCCAGGGCGGTCAGGCCGACGAACACATCCTTGATTTCCACCCCATAGGCGCCCACGTTCTGCATCGGCGCGGCGCCCACGGTGCCAGGGATCAGGCTGAGGTTCTCCAGCCCGCAATACCCCTGCGCCAGAGTCCACTGCACGAATGGGTGCCACGGCTCACCAGCCTCGGCCTCGACCACGATACGTTCGCCATCGTCGCTGAGCACGCGCCGGCCACGGCTGGCCATGTGCAGCACCAATGCGTCGATATCACCGGTCAGCAGCAAATTGCTACCGCCGCCAATCACCAGCACCGGCAAGCCGCGTTGCTGCGCCTGGCTCAATGCCTGGCGCACCTCCTGGTCATCGTGTGCCGGGCTGAAATAGCGCGCCTTCACATCGATGCCAAAGGTGTTGTACGGCTTGAGCGATACCAGCTCCTGCCACTGCACTGTCATAGCCGCCCCTTGATTTCCAGCACCAGCGCCTGGCACGCCGCTTCAACCAGGTCGAGCACCTGCTCGAAGCCGTCGGCCCCGCCGTAGTACGGGTCTGGTACTTCATCCAGCGCTGCGCCATAGCGGCGCAGGAACAGGTCGAGCTCCGCCACTGCCGTGTGCGGGCGCATCGCACGCAAGTGGCCGAGGTTGCTCTCGTCCATGGCCAGAATCAGGTCGTACTCGGCAAAATGCGCCGCCTTGACCTGCTGGGCGCGCTGCTGAGACAGGTCGTACCCGCGCGCCAGCGCAGCCTTGCAGGTGCGGCTGTCAGGCGCCTTGCCAACGTGCCAGTCGCCGGTGCCGGCCGAGGCCACATGTACCCGGTCGGCAAGCCCGGCAGCCTGCAATTGATGGCGCAGCACGCCTTCGGCGGTGGGCGAACGGCAGATGTTGCCAAGGCAGACGAACAGGACGCGCATCAGGCCTCCAGCAAGCGCCGCACGCGCTCCAGGTCTTCAGGGGTATCCACGCCCACGGCAGGCGCCTCGATGGCGTCTTCGACATGGATGCGCACGCCGTGCCACAGGGCACGCAACTGCTCCAGCGCTTCGGTCTGCTCGAGCCAGCACGGGCCCCAACTGACGAAGTCCTGCAGGAAGCCGACACGGTACGCGTACATGCCAATGTGCCGGCGATACGGCACGCCTTCTGGCAGCGCATTGCGGTCCTTGGCAAACGCATCGCGGGCCCAGGGCAGCGGCGCGCGACTGAAAGTCAGGGCCAGGCCGTTCTTGTCACTGACCACCTTGACCGCGTTGGGGTTGAATACGGTTTCCGGTTCGTGGACCGGCTCGGCCAGGGTGGCGATGCCGGCTTCCGGATGCGCGGCCAGATTGGCCGCCACCTGATCGATGATCACCGGCGGGATCAGCGGCTCGTCGCCCTGCACGTTGACCACGATGGCATCGGCCGGCAGGCCCAGGTGTGCGGCGACTTCGGCCAGACGGTCGGTGCCGGACTCATGGTCGGCGCGAGTCATCAGCACTTCGGCGCCGAAGGCCAGGCAGGCTTCGAGGATGCTGGCGTCGTCGGTGGCGATGACCACACGGCTGGCACCGCTCTTGCGCGCCTGTTCCCACACATGCTGCACCATCGGCTTGCCGGCGATCGGCAGCAATGGCTTGCCCGGCAGGCGCGTGGAGCGCAGGCGGGCGGGGATCACCACGGTGAAATCCAGGCTCATTTGTCCAGACGCTCTTCGTCGGTCAGGGTACGCGCCTCGCTTTCCAGCATGACCGGGATGCCATCGCGGATCGGGTAGGCCAGGCCCGCGCCCTTGCTGATCAGCTCGGTCTTGTCGGCACTGAGCTTGAGCGGGCCCTTGGTGATCGGGCAGGCCAGGATATCGAGCAGTTTGGTGTCCATTGGAGGCTTCCTTTAGGCCAGGTGGCCGGAAATTGAAAACAGGCTCAGGGCTTGCGCAGCAAGCGTTGCAACTGGTTGTCGAACCAGGCACTGAAAGCCGGCGTGGGCTGCGCCTCGACGGCCAGGTACCACCAGTCGTCAGCGGCGAAGGCCCGGCATTTCACCGCATCCTTCTCGGTCATGACCAACGGCAGCGGCGGGTTGAAGGCCAGGCTCTGGGCACTGAACTGCGCGTGGTCGGCAAAGGGATGCGGCACCGGCTGCCAGTTTAGCCCCAGCAGGGTATTGAAGAAACGTTGCGGGTTGCCGATACCGGCCACCGCGTGCAGGCGTTGGCCTGCGGGGAAGTGGTCAAGCGCGCGCCGCTCGCCACTGCGCAGGTTGACCAGGGCGGACGGCTGCAGGCGGAAGCCGAAGCCATCGGCGCGGTCTGCGCTGGCGCCGTTGAACAGCACCGCATCAGCCTCGTGCAGGCGCTCGGCCGGCTCACGCAACGGCCCCGCCGGCAGGCAGCGGCCATTGCCCAGGCCACGGGCGGCATCGATCAGCACCAGCTCCAGGTCGCGTGCCAGGCGGTAGTGCTGCATGCCGTCGTCACACAGGATCAGGTCGAGGGGTTCGCTGGCCAGCAGTGCCTGCACGGCGCGGGAGCGGTCGGGGTCGATCATCAGCGGCACGCCGGTGCGCTGCACGATCAGCAGTGGTTCGTCGCCGGCCTGCCCGGCCGCCTGATCGGCCCGCACGCGCCAGGGTAGCTGCGGCGGCCTGGCGCCATAGCCACGGCTGACCACGCCCACCTTCAGCCCCTGCTGCCGGCAGTGCTCGATCAGCCAAAGGATCATCGGCGTCTTGCCGGTACCACCCACGGTGATGTTACCCACCACGATGACCGGCACCGGGGCCCGGTAGCTGGCACTTTCGCCACTGAGAAAACGCGCCCGCTTGCGCGTGACCACACGGCGATACAGCGCCTCCAGCGGGCGCAGCAGCGCCAAGGCCGGGTGCCCGGCGTACCAGGCGGCGAGCAGACGGTCGACGAAGGCCATCAAGGCGTGCCCTGAGCCGCCTCGACGGTGGTCATGCGCAACTGGCTGAAACCGAGCTTGCCGGCGGCATCCATCGCGGTGACCACCGCCTGGTGCGGGGTCTTGCCGTCGGCACTGATGGCCAGCGGCAGCTTGTTGTCGCCGCCCGACTCACGCTCGATCGCTTCGCTCAGGGTAGCCAGGTCGCTCTTGGGCAGCAGGTGGTTGTTCACCGAGTACACGCCTTCGGCGCTGATGGTGATCTCCACCAGCTTGCCCTGGTCGGGTGGCGCCTGCTCGGCGCTGGCGGCTTCGGGCAGCTCGACGCGCAGTTGGGTCTCGCGGGTGAAGGTGGTAGTGACCACGAAGAACAGCAGCAGGACGAACACCACGTCAATCAGCGACGCCAGGTTGATGTCGACGTTTTCCCGCTGGCGATTGCGCCGGAACTTCACGCCTTGCCTCCGGCCACTTCCACTTCACGGTCACCCTGGATCACTTCCACCAGCTTGATCGCCTCCTGCTCCATGCCCACCACCAGCTCGTCGATGCGGCGCAGCAGGAAACGGTGGAAGAACACCGCCGGGATACCGACCATCAGGCCGGCCGCGGTGGTGACCAGGGCCTTGGAGATACCACCGGCCAGCACTGCGGCATTGGCGGTCATCTGCGAGCCCATGAAGGCGCTGAAGATGTCGATCATGCCCAGCACGGTGCCCAGCAGGCCCAGCAGCGGAGCCATGGCGGCGATGGTGCCGAGGGTGCTGATGTAGCGCTCCAGTTCGTGGATGACGCGTGACGCGGCCTCCTCGATGCATTCCTTCATGATTTCGCGGCCATGGCGCGAGTTGGCCAGGCCGGCGGCGAGGATTTCGCCCAGCGGCGAATCGGCGCGCAGGGCCTTGAGCTTGTCACTGGTCAGTTGCTTGTCCTTGATCCACATCCACACCTGGCCGAGCAGGTGCGGCGGGGTGACGCGGCTGGCGCGCAGGGTCCACAGGCGCTCGACGACGATAGCCATGGCAGCGATGGAGCTCAGAATGATCGGCAGCATCATCCAACCACCGGACTTGACCAATTCCCACACAGTAAACGCCCCTTCGGAAAAAGGCCGCCACTCTACCATAGGCGCGCCGGGGGCTCATCTGCCGGAGGTCAGGGAATTGGGTTGCGGGGGGTTGTGGGGGGTGAGGTGTGGGGGTTCGCCATGACAGTTGCAGCGCCTGCGAGATCGAGCGCCGCCCGCGCGGCGCATCGCGAGCAAGCTCGCTCCTACATCTGTTTCGGGCCAATAACGCCTGTACCAGCGCGCGCGACCGCCTTGTTGTTCCAACACGATATCGAGGTGGACGCCAAGGGGCCGCGCGCCAATGACGCTGGAATAACTGGCCCGAAACAGATGTAGGAGCGAGCTTGCTCGCGATGCGCCGCGCGGGCGGCGCTCGATCTCACAGGCGCTGAAAATGTAATGGCAAGCACCTGTAAGCCACGGCACCTCACTCCACCCGAACCCGCCAAAACCGCCGCTGCTCCCTCACCCCCTCAACCTCCCCCTGCCTCCCCAACACCAACCGCAACGCCCCCTCCACCGCGGTATCATGCACCACCACCCCATGCCGCCGATAACGCTCGACCACCTGTGCATGCGGGTGCCCGAAACTATTGTTGCGCCCCCGCGAAATCAGTACCCCACGCGGCGCCGTGGCCCGGATAAAAGCCTCGCTGGAAGAACTGCGACTGCCATGGTGCGGCGACTGCAACCAGTCGATACGCGGTACCTCGTTGGCCGCTAGCCAGGCCCGTTCGGCACCGGCTTCCATATCCCCCGCCAGCAACAACCGCTCGCCCTGCGCCTCGACCAACAGCACACAAGAGCGGTCATTGCTGCTGCGCCCATCAGCCCAGCGCCACAGCGTAAAGCGCACGCCATCCCACGTCCATTGCTCGCCACTGGCACAAGGTTGCAGTTGGATGTCTTCCAGCACTTCGCCACCGACCACCCGTTTGACCGGCAGACCACGCTGTATTGCGCCAGCACCACCGGCATGATCGGCATGGGCATGACTGACCAGCATCAAATCCAGGCTACCCACCCCCAGCTTGCGCAAGGTAGGCAGCACCACCCGCTCACCCAGGTCGCTTTCTCCCCGGGCCGGCCCGGCGTCGTACAGCAGACTGTGATGCCGGGTACGCAACAGCACCGCCAACCCTTGGCCGACGTCCAGCTGCCAGACCTCGACCTTCCCGAACTGGACCGGCTCCTTGGGCACCCAGAGCGCCAGTAGCATCACCCCACCCAACCCGCGCAGTGGAACGCCATGGGGCATCAAAACCAGCAGCGCACCCAGGCAGACCAGCAGCCAGGCCCACAATGGCAAGGCCGGCGGCACCCATGCAGGCCGTTGCTGCGCCACCAGCGCCAGCAGCTGGAACAGTAGATCCAGCAGGCCACCTGCCAACCAGAGCACCGCCTCCCCTAACACACCCAACGGCAGCAGTAACGTACCCAGCAACGCCAAAGGCAACACCGCCAGGCTGATCCACGGCACCGCCACAAGGTTGGCCAGCGGCGCACTCAGGCTCACCGGCAAGCCCGTCGCCAACAACACCGGCAGCAAGCCGATGGCAATCACCCATTGCGCCCGCGTCCAGACCTGCCATGGCCGCCAGCCGCCCAAGCGGGCGCTGAAGCAATAGATAAGCGTGGCCACTGCAGTAAACGACAACCAGAACCCAGGCATCAGCGCCGCCAACGGTTCGACCAGCAGCACCGCGATCAGCGCCAGCAACAGCGGCAGTGTTGCACCAAGGTGGCGATAACGCAGGCGCCAGAGCAACACCACGGCCAGCATCAGGCAGGCCCGCTGCACCGGCACGCCTGCACCGGCCAGCCAGCCGTAGGCCAGCGCTGCGGTCATGGCCAGACCGCAGGCCCAAGGCAACCACGGCAACCGTGCCGGCCACAGCCCCCAGCGCGCCAGCCCGGCGACCAAGCCATACAGCAAGCCGGCAACCAGACCGATGTGCTGGCCAGAAATCACCAGCAAGTGCACCGTGCCGGTGGCCTGCAACGTCTGCCAGTCCTCCCGGGCCAGGCCCGCCCCGTCGCCAAGCACCAGTGCCACCAACGCTGCCTGCCGGCCATTGGCCTCGACGGCCAGCAGGCGCTGGCGCAGCATGTCGCGCCAGCCACTGGCAACCGGCGCCAGCAACTGCCCGGCCTTGACCGTACCGGTGGCGCCCACCCGCCGCGCCAGCAATTGCGCCTCACGATCCGGCCCATGCGGGTTGAGCAGCCCGGCCGGGCGCTGCAAGGTCACGGCCAACCGCCACTGCTCGCCCGCCCGCAGCTGCGGCCCTTCAAACCAGCTCAATTGCAGGCGCTGCGGCAGTTCGACCCGCCGCGAGCGCGGCGCCTCCAACTCGAAGCGCACGCCTTGCGCAGTTCTGGTCGGCAAACCGACCACCCGCCCCTCCAGCCACAAGGTGCGGCCATCCAGACCGGCAGCAAGGCGATTATCAAGGGCCTGCTGGGCGGACCAGCAAGCCCAGCACAAGCCCAGCAGCAAGCAGCCCAACGGCCAAACGCGGGTACACAGGCTGACGGCAGCGCACACAGCCAGCGATATCAGCCATCCGACCGATGGCAATGCGGGGAGAAAGCCCAGGCACAATAACCCGAGCGCGAGCGCAAACATCCCTGTGCGCATGAGGTAGAGCTCCAGAAGCGAAATCACCTTCTGAGGCATAGCCCAATTGCCGGCAATGCTTGCTCAACAATTGTCACAAACTCTAAACGAGGCTGAGCGGGAATCAGGGCATACTGCCCGGATCAACGCTCCGGGAGCCTACATGCCGCGCCGACTTTTCAAACGCTACATGCCGGACCCGACCAGTATTCGGGAACACAAGTCCTTACGCTTCTTTGGCAAGTTGCTGCACGACCCGAACCTCTGGCACCTGAATCGCCATTCGGTGGCGAGGGCCATGGGCGTTGGACTGTTCGCGGCGCTGATCCCGATGCCGGCGCAGATGCTGCTGGCCGCCGCGCTGGCCATCCCGCTGCGCGGCAACCTGCCGATCGCGGTCAGCCTGGTATGGCTGACCAACCCGCTGACCATGCCACCGGTGTTCTTCGTCACCTACATGACCGGCGCTTGGCTGATGCAGGTACCGCCGCGTACCCTTCCCGACGAGCTGACGTTCCAGTGGATCACCGACCAGCTGTCGACGCTGTGGCAACCCTTCCTGCTCGGCTCGGTGGTGTGCGGCGTGGTGCTGGGCATACTTGGCTACTTCACCACCATGCTCTACTGGCGCTGGTGGGTGGCCCGGCAGTGGCGTCGCCGCCAATGCCGGTGCCAAGCCTCAGGCACGCATGCCTCGGCCACTGACCAGCAAGCGCACGCACACCAGGTAGAGCACCGCGGTGGCGACCAGCATGAAGGTAATCGCCGTGCCAATGCTGATATCCGACACCCCTAGGATGCCGTAGCGGAACGAATTGACCATGTGCAGCACCGGGTTGGCCAGCGACACGGTCTGCCAGAACGGCGGCAGCAGGTTGATCGAGTAGAACACCCCGCCCAGGTAAGTCAGCGGCGTCAGCACGAAGGTCGGGATGATCGAGATGTCGTCGAAGTTGCGCGCGAACACCGCGTTGACGAAGCCCAGCAGCGAAAAGATGGTGGCGGTCAGCAGCACCACGACCACGGTCACGCCCAGGTGGTGCACCTGCAGGTGAGTGAAGAACAGCGACAGGAAGGTCACGATCACGCCCACCGCCAGGCCGCGCAGCACGCCACCCAGCACATAACCGACGAGGATGGTGTGTGGCGATACCGGCGACACCATCAACTCCTCGATCGAGCGCTGGAACTTGCTGCCGAAGAAGCTCGACACCACGTTGCCGTAGGAGTTGGTGATCACCGACATCATGATCAGCCCCGGCACGATGTACTCCATGTAGGTGAAGCCACCCATGTCGCCGATCTGCCGACCGATCAGGTTACCGAAGATGACGAAGTACAGAACCATGGTGATCGCCGGCGGCAGCAGGGTCTGCGGCCAGATGCGCAGGAAGCGCCGCACTTCGCGGTAGACGATGGTGTTCAGGGCGACCCAGTTGGTGCGCAGTTCCACACTCATACGGCCACCTTCGACAGGTTTTTTTCCACCAGGGACACGAACAGCTCCTCGAGTCGGTTGGTCTTGTTGCGCAGGCTCTGCACCTCGATGTTCTGCAGCGCCAGCTGGCCGAACAGCGCGGTGATGCCGATGTCCTTGTCCACCTGCACTTCCAGGGTGTGCGGGGTCAGCAGCCGGCACGGGTAGCCCTGCAACGTCGGTGCAGTGGCCAGGTCCTGCTTGATGTCGAGCACGAAGGTTTCGACATGCAGCTTGCCCAGCAACTGGCGCATGCTGGTGTTCTCGACGATGGTGCCGTGGTCGATGATGCCGATGTTACGGCACAGCTGCTCGGCCTCTTCCAGGTAGTGGGTGGTGAGGATGATGGTGATGCCCTTCTGGTTGAGCTCGGTAAGGAAGCTCCACATCGAACGGCGCAGCTCGATGTCCACACCAGCGGTGGGCTCGTCGAGAATCAACAGGCGCGGCTCGTGGATCAGCGCACGGGCAATCATCAGGCGGCGCTTCATGCCCCCGGACAGCGAACGCGACTGCACATCGCGCTTGTCCCACAGGCCGAGTTGGGTCAGGTACTGCTCGGCGCGCTCCTTGGCCACCTTGGGCGGGATGCCGTAGTAGCCGGCCTGGGTCACGACGATGTCGAAGGTTTTCTCGAACTGGTTGAAGTTGAACTCCTGCGGCACCACGCCCAGGCAGCGCTTGAGCGCCGATGGCTCGCGGTCCAGGTCGTGACCGAACACATTGACCGTGCCGCTGGTCTTGTTCACCAGGGTGGAAAGAATGCCTATGGTGGTGGACTTGCCGGCACCGTTGGGGCCGAGCAAGGCGAAGAAATCACCTTCGGCAACATCCAGGTCGATGCCTTTGAGGGCCTGGAAGCCATTGCCGTAGGTCTTGGTCAGCTGTCGGATGGACAGGGCGGAACTCATAGCGGGTCACTTACCGAAAAAAAGGTGCAGGACACGCCAGGCAAAGTCACTGGCGCAGTGAGTGCGGCCAATGGTGCTTGGCCTGGCCGCACAAGTACAGTCATGTGTATTGATAGTGACTATCGAAACAGCCGTGGTGTTCGATCAGGTCAGCGCGGTCATCACCGCCGCCTGGTAGGCCGGGCGGGCCTTGAGACGTTCGTACCAGGCTTCCAGGTGGCGCATGGCCGGGCGCTCGATGGGCATTTCGAACCAGGCATAGATGAAGCTACCCAGTGGGATGTCGCCCATGCCGATCTGGTCACCGGACAGGTAAGGTTGCCTGGCCAGGGTTTCGTCGGCGATGGCCAGCAACTGGGCGCACTGCTTGTGCGCGGCATTGATGGCCACCCAGTCGCGCTGGTCTTCCGGGGTGCGCAGCAGGCCCCAGAACAGCGGGCGGAACGGGGCGGCAAAGGACGAGGTGGTCCAGTCCATCCACTTGTCGGCCAGGGCGCGCTGACGCGGGTCTTCCTGGTACCAGCCCTGCTCCGCACCATACTCGGCGCACAAGTAGCGGACGATGGTATTGGATTCCCACAGGGTCAGGTCGCCGTCCTCCAGCATCGGTACCAGGCCATTGGGGTTGCGAGCGCGGTAGTGCGGCTCGTTGACCACGCCGAAGGCACCGCCGGCGTCGATGGACTCGAAATCCAGGCCCAGTTCATGGGCGATCCACAGCGCCTTGCGTACATTGCTCGAATTCTTGCGGCCCCAGATCTTCAGCATGTCGACATCCCTGAATGAATACGAAGGGAGAGTCTACCCCTACAACCTCCAGGTTGCAGCCGAAACCACGCTTGCGTATCCGGGCATCGCCTACCTGACAAATCTGCCAGTAGCCGGGATGCAGTGCCGATGTTGCAATCAGTGCACTTACCAGCGCAGCGAGGCCACACCATGGAACAGGAAACTCATGCCCCCTTACAAACCGATCACGACATGCGCGGCTGGCGCATGCACATCATTTTCGATGCGGCCGACATCAATAACACGCGGGAGCGATTGATCGGATCGAAGCCCCCCGTGCTGCACGAGAGCATTCATTACGAACGGCTCAGGGGGGTAACCAGCGAACTTGTCACCTGCGAACTTGCGACGCCATTTGTGCAATATCTCCAGGACCGTGTGCGGGTCTGCTCACGCATGATATCCTTTGCCAACTTCATCTGGTCCGCACCGGTATTTGGTGGAAAACTCAGGGCAAACCTGGAAAGGGTGGTTGCATTTACCAGGAACGAACCGCAATACCTATACCAGGAGTTCCCCCTGGACGGGTTTGTCGGGCATTGTGCAGGGCCCGGCGCAGCGTTGACGCTGAAAGTTAAAAAAGACTCAAGCTTCTATATACAGGCCACTGGCTCGGATGAGCCTGACGTAGAGCTGGCAGACATCTTTCGCCAACGTTTCAATGCCCTCCCGGACGAGCAGCGCATCATCCAGCCTTACAAGGTAGAAGCCAGCACACAAAGTAAATGGCTACTGGATAAATTACGATTTTACTTGCGCAAGCACCCAAGTTCAGGGGCTCACGTTCTCTATATCGTGAACGGGGACAGCGAAACAGGAAGCTTCCCCAGGCAAGACAGCACGCCTAGGGATCAACTGGCTGTCTATATACCCCATGCAGAAATGACAGACCCGATTTACTACAGCGACTTCACCGACCTTGCCCTCCTCTTGCTACCGCCGTCCTATGTGCTATGCGACAAAAAAGACCTGATTGGAAACTCTGTTTACAAGATGTCGTACAGGTTCCTGCGCGCCAATGCGGAGCAGGCACAACCCCAGGCACCGCTGAGCTTCCACGCCGACCCTCTGGTCGCAGCGGTCAGCGCCGGCAGCACTGCCCACCGGATTGAAGTGAAGCCGCAAGGTACGGCTACTCCTCGTTGGGAATTGGACGGACGCGGCCACGGCTCATTGAAGCCCAATGGCTATAAATGCGATTACTCGGCACCAGCCAAGCCGGAAATTCGCCTGGCTGACAACAGCCTGACCGAGGCACCAACAGCAACCAGGACGTCATTCGAAGAGCCGGTGCGAATAGATCGGGTACTTACAGGTTTTGGCTTGCTTCCCCTTGTATCGACCTTTGTGGTTCTGAACATCGCCCCCAATTTCTTCATCAAGACCGAGCTTGATCAAGGCCGTTTGAAGCTGCGCTTGTTCTACAGCAACAAGGGCAAGGAAATCGAAGCCCCTGCCCACCTGACCGAATGGAAAGTAATGGCAGGTGACGGAAAACTTGATAAGTCCGGCATCTTTACGCCCGGCCTGACCAGCCGTTTCACCGTAATCCAGGGCGTAATGGAGGACCTGACGAACTGGTACTGGGCCTACATCATCGTGCCCGTACCCTTGATGACGGCCGAGGCCTTCGTGGCCAGATGGAACAAGACCTGATTGCCTGCCCCGGGATACCTTGCAGCGAACGCCTCCAGCCACACCTTGTCACTGTTCAGGTCAAGCCTTTGCCAAGCGGCCGTCTAAGCTCTTGGCATAGGCTTCGAACACCGTTTCCATGGAGGAAAGGCTATGTGGTTATTGTGGTTGGCGGGGTTGGTGATCGGCGCGGCGTACCTCACGCACAGGCGCCTGCCACCCTTGCAGATACTGAGCATCATGGCGGCCTTTGTGCTGCTGATGGGTATATTCAGCCATGCACCCGGCTGGCTGCTGACGCTGATCTGGGCCGTGCTGGCGCTGAAAATCGCCCTGGTGGCCCTGCCCGATTGGCGCCGCAAGGTATTCACCGGCCCGGTGTTCCATTGGTTTCAGCGTACTCTGCCGCCGATGTCGCAAACCGAACGCGAGGCGATCGATGCTGGCACCGTGTGGTGGGACGGTGAACTGTTCAGCGGCCGCCCCGACTGGCGCATCCTGCTCGATTACCCGGCGCCGAAGCTGACCGAGGAAGAACAGGCCTTCATCGATGGCCCGACAGAGGCACTCTGCGCCATGGTCAGTGACTGGCAGATCGGCCAGGACATGGACCTGCCAGCGCAGGCCTGGGCACATATCAAGCAGCACGGTTTCTTCGCCCTGATCATCCCCAAGGAGTACGGTGGCAAGGGTTTCTCGGCCTACGCTCACTCCCAGGTGGCAATGAAGCTGGCCACCCGCAGTGGCGACCTGGCCTCAACCGTGATGGTGCCCAACTCCCTGGGGCCGGCCGAACTGCTGCTGCACTACGGCACAGACGAACAGCGCGACCACTACCTGCCCCGCCTGGCTCGCGGCGAAGAAATCCCCTGTTTCGCCCTCACCGGCCCACTGGCAGGTTCCGATGCCGGCGCAATGCCCGACACCGGCGTGGTCTGCAAGGGCCAGTGGCACGGCAAGGAAGTCATCGGCCTGCGCCTGAACTGGGAGAAGCGCTACATCACCCTCGGCCCGGTCGCTACCCTGCTGGGCCTGGCGTTCAAGGCCTACGATCCGGACCACCTGCTGGGCGAGGAAGAAGAGTTGGGCATCAGCCTGGCGCTGATCCCCACCGACACCCCGGGCGTGGAAATCGGCAAGCGCCACCTGCCGCTAGGCGCCGCTTTCATGAACGGCCCCAACAGCGGCAAGAACGTTTTCGTGCCGCTGGACTGTCTCATTGGCGGCCAGGCCATGCTCGGCAAGGGCTGGATGATGCTGATGAACTGCCTGTCGGTAGGCCGCTCGATCTCCCTGCCCGCCGTGGGCACCGGTGCCGCCAAGTACACCAGCCTGGTCACCGGCCAATATGCCAATATCCGCGAGCAGTTCAATGTGCCATTGGCGGCTTTCGAAGGCATCCAGGAATCACTGGCCCGCATCGGTGGCAATGCCTGGCTGATGGACAGCGCCCGCCTGCTGACCGCCAGGGCCGTAGACCTGGGCGAGAAGCCTTCGGTGCTATCGGCGATTCTCAAGTACCACCTCACCGAACGCGGCCGCGAGTGCATCCAGCACGCCATGGACGTGCACGGTGGCAAGGCCATCATCATGGGCCCGAACAATTACCTGGGGCGCAACTGGCAAGGCGCGCCTATCTTCATCACCGTCGAAGGCGCCAATATCCTCTCGCGCAACCTGATGATCTTCGGCCAGGGCGCCATCCGCTGCCACCCGTTCGTGCTCAAGGAAATGGCCCTGGCGGCCCGCGACGACCGCGACCAGGCGCTACGGGAGTTCGACGATCTGCTGATGAAACACATCATGTTCGCCGCCGGTAACGCGGCCAGCACGCTGGTGTTCAACCTGGGGCTTGGTCATTTCGAGCCAGTACCCGGTGATGCCTTGAGCCAGGGTTACTTCCGCGCCCTCAACCGCCAGGCGGCGGCCTTCGCCTTGCTGGCGGACTTGTCGATGATGCTGCTGGGCGGCGCACTCAAGCGCCGTGAGCGCCTGAGCGCAAGGCTCGGAGATGTGCTGAGCTACCTGTACCTGTCCAGCGCAGCACTGAAGCGGTATCACGACCTTGGCTCACCAGAATACATGCAGCCACTGTTGCGTTGGGCCATGGAAGAAAGCCTGGGCCAGGCGGAAACAGCCCTGGACCGGTTGCTCGACAACTTCCCCAACCGCTTTGTCGGCTACGCGCTACGGCTCTTGGTGTTCCCCTTCGGCCGCCGTCATACCGGGCCAAGCGATGAACTGGATGCCGAAGTGGCGGCACTGATCGGCCGCGGCAAGGGCGACCCTGCGCTGGAAGAGTTGCTTGCTGGTTGCTTCAGGCCACAGGCCGAGGGCGACCCGGTGGCAGCGCTGCAACGGGCTTGCGACTTGCTGGATGAGGCAGTGCCACTGCACAAGGCGCTTCATCAGGCGATCAGGGAAGGCAAGGTGCAGCCAGCACCTGGGCAATCGGCGATCGATGCGGCTGTCGAGAGTGGTGTGCTGCAACCTGACGAGGGGCACCGCCTGCATGCGGCGGAACAAGCACGCCGGGCGGTGATCGATGTGGATGCCTTCGACAAGGAACAGTTGCTGCCTGAACAGGGCAAGGTACGCTGAAAGCAGGGGCCGCTTTGCGGCCCGATAGCCGGCAAGCCAGCGCCCACCTCGACCGCGCAGAGCTCAAGCCATGTGCTATCCCTGCGGGGCTTGCCCGCGATGAGGCCGGAGCTGCCACCACCGCCTCCAACCGGCGTATACTCCGCCCTCGTTTCAACAACCCCGAGGACCGCCCCATGGCCAACCCCCACCTGGAATACCACCTGCAACTGCTGAACCACCTGCGCACCATCCTGGCAGCCCTGGGTGAAGCCGAGCAGGTACCGGAGGAAAGCCACGCCCTCTTCCTCGAACGCTTCGACGAGCTGTTGGTCCTGCTGCCGCAAGACCCACTGCAAAGCCAGTACCTGGGCCAGGACCTGATCTGCCAGGTGATCCAGCGCTACCCGCAAATCGCCCACCTGGTACCACGTGACCTGCTGTGGTTCTTCGGCGGCGACTGCCTGCACTTCATGCCTGACGAAGAGCTGGACCTGTACCAGGCCCTGGAAGAGCGCCGCTACGAATGCGAGCAGCGTGGCGAGGCCTTCGACTGGTTCGAACAAAAGCAGTTGCTGGCCTCGACGGCCGCCGATACCCGCCACTGATTCTACGCGGCCCTGGCGAAGGGAACGGCAACATCACTTCGAACATTCTTTTCCCCCGGTGTGTGCTGCCTTCGCCTACAGATCCCCTGCGTTGCCCTGCGTACTCTGCCGATGCGCTGAGATACATGTGTTCGCAGCGTTCCAACAACAGGGATCATCCAATGAAAAAAACACTATCCGTGCTGGCTCTGAGCTTGAGCAGCACTGTAGCAATGGCCGACATCATCACCTTTGAGGGCACAGTAAAAGCCCCAGGCACTTGCCCAGTCGAGGTCGTAACACCAGGCGGCCCCCTCCTTCCGCTTGTTCTCCTTGGCGACTTCAAGACAACCGCGTTTAACGCAGTCGGGCAGGAAACCCCAGATAAACAATTTGCGCTGCGAATCCCGGCATCCTGCGTAACAGGCACCCAATCAGCCTATACGACGTTCACGGCAAATCACAATCCTGACAAGGACAACCCCGACCTTTATGCCCTGAAGAGCGGTATAGGCTACACCACAGGTTTGGCTCTTGCGATCGACGACAAGGCGACGCGGCTGCCACCTGGGACCGAATCGGCGGGCTATGAATTAAAAAATACGGGCCACACCGACGTAGTCTTCCTCGCCCGACTGGTCACTACCAAGCCGTCGGTGACCGAGGGACACATCGATACCAGCATCTCCTTCGATGTCGACATCCGCTGATAAAAGCCCCCTGGCGCTGCCAGGGGGGACTCATCCGTTTCAATTCCCAAGCCGGTCCGCCATGCCCACAATCAAACTGCGCAAGTACGCCCTCAGCGTTGCCTGCCTGGCTACGCTTTGTTCAACGAGTGAAGCGGCCTTGACCATCAGCGACACCCGCGTTGTCCACCTCAGCGACAAACACAGCAGTTCGGTAGTTGTCGCCAACCCAAGCCAAGCCCCTTACGCGGTGCAAGCCTGGGTAAACACTGAGGCCGACGACACCAGCACCGCAGTGCCTTTTGCCACATCCCCCACCCTGTTCCGGCTCGACCCCAAAACCGCTGCGCTGCAGGACGGCTTCGTCGTAGTCGCGGTAGCCAACGGTGGAATAGCGGTAGCCGGCAAAGCGCAGGTTGGTCCCGCTGTCGAAGGCCTTGCCGTAGCGGGCCGAGAGGCTGTTGCCCTTCACTTCGCCCAGCGCCGGGCCAAGGTCGGTGGTGGCTTGCGTGATGTCCAGCGACAATGCGCCGAGTACCCCGAAGTCCCGCGCCAGGCCCAGGGTGGTGGCGCGGTAGTAGTCGCCACCGAGTATGCCGGTATACAGGGTGCTGTCCCAGCCGATGCCCCGGGCCAGCGCACCCTGCCACAGCGCCGGAGTGTCGGCCTGACCGGCGCCGTGGTAGCGGCCAAGGGCCAGGTCGTAGCGCCACACGCCGGTACGCATCAGGTTGCTGAGGGTGGAGTAAGGCTGGATGAAGCGGCGCACCTGGCCATCGGCTTCGGTCAGCACCACTTCCAGTTCGCCACTGCTGCCGCCAACGGCCAGGTCATCGATTTCGTACGGGCCGGGGGCGACGAAGGTGGAGTAGAGCGGGTAACCGTTCTGCAGTACCTCCAGTTTGGCGTAGGTTTGCGCCACCCCACGCAACACGGGGGCGTAGTTCTGCATGGCGTCGGGCAGCATCCCGGTGTCGGAGGCCAGCTTCAGGCCCTTGAACGGCAAACTGCGGAAAACCTCACCCTGGGTGAAGGTTTCGCCGAGGGTGAGGGTGCCCCAGCGCGCAGGCAGGTCGCGCTGGGCGTAGGTATTGCTGCGGGTCCAGCGCAGGTCGCCTTGGTGGTTCTCGCGCAGGGCCTGCTGGCTGCGCAGGCGCCAGCCGTACAGGTTGATACCGCTGTTCAGGTACAGGTCCTGGTCGTTGCGGCTGCCGCTGCCACGCCGGTTGCTGTGCTGGGCCGAGGCCTGGTAGTTGACGAACGCGGCATTGATGCCGTCGTCCCAGTGGCTTTCGGCGATGGCGCCGCTGGTGTCGCGGCGCAGGTAGGACTGGGGGATCGACAGGTTCAGGCGCAGCTTGCCGGTATCCAGGTCGGCACTGGCGCCGTCCAGCTGTGTGGCAAGGTCGATGCAGTTGCCTTCGTTGCCGGGTTGCCTGACGGTAAGGTGTTGCTCCCGCACACCGATTTCTCCCAACAGTTCGGCACTCAGGCATGGCACCAGGGCATGGCCGTCGTTGCTCTCGTTGACCGTGATCTCCCGTTTGCCCTGCGGGCTGAGGTTGACGTACAGATCCAGGGTGTAGCGGCCAGCTGCGAGGGGCCGGTGTTCGGCCAGGGCTCGCAGGGCGAGGGCGCCGGCATTGGCGGGTTGGCCCGGGCTTTGGCGGATGAAGCCGGGCTCGAACTGCAGATCGGGCGGGGCGGCCACGGCTGGCAGGCTCAGCAGGCTTGCGCCGAGCGCAGGGAGGGGCAAAAAGCGCAGGCGTGACAGCGCCTGCCGGCGTTTGAAGGGCTTGAGCATGACGGATGCCTGGGTTGGACATTGAAGCGCGGCGGTTAGGCGGTGCCGGCGGTGGCAAGCGAGGCGTGTTTGGCTAGGGCGAGGCGGTCGCTTGGTGGGGAGGGAGTACAGCGAACGCGCCAGCCTCAGCGGCCACTTCAACGATCGGCGCCTGAACTACAGGGCCACGCTGGCCAACGACACTCAGCAAAGTGGCAGCCTGTCGCTGTCCTACCAAGGCAGCCACGCCAACTATGGCATGGGCTACAGCGAAGCCACCGACTACCGCAGCCTGTCGCTGAGCACCAGCGGCGCCCTGCTGGCACATGGTGGCGGCATGCTATTGGCCCCCTTCATAGGCGAAACCAACGCCGTGGTGCATGTGCCGGATATCGCCGGGATCGGGGTCAGCCAGGGACAACAGGGCAAAACCAACCGCGACGGCTATGCTCTGGCACCTTACATGCGCCCTTACCGGGCCAACCCCGTGGTGCTGCAACTGGACCAGCTCGACCCGGAAATCGAAATCGACAACGGCGCCACGCAGGTGGTGCCACGCCGCGGCGCCGTAGTGCTGGCTGAGTTCGCGGCGCGCCGAGTAAACCGCCTGGTGCTGACCCTGTTGCAAGCAGACGGCCGCCCCCTGCCGTTCGGCGCACAGGTCAGCGATGTACAAGGCCAGGAACTGGCGGTGGTCGGCCAAGGCGGCCAGACACTGGTGGCCACCCACCTTGAGAACCAGCGACTACTGGCCAGATGGACCGCAGGCAATGAGCAGCAATGCAGCTTCGACATCACGCCCGCCACCTTGCCGCTTGAACAAGGCTACCGCCTGCAGACCTTGCGCTGCCAAGCCTCCTCCGACAGGAACAACCCATGAACACTTTCACTCGCCCGCGCCTGCGAACGGCCTTGCTGTTCGCCAGCCTGCCTTTCATTACCCTGCAAGCCGCCTATGCCGCATCAGGCTGCATCACCGAATACGGCTCTGGCTCCGCAGTGTTCACAGCAGAATTCACGAATGTATGGGTGCCAAGGGATCTACCAGTCGGTGAGCCAATCGCCACCAAATTCTTTGTCAACCTGCAGGACCCATCAACCACTCGCGTCCAATGCACCAACGCCAGCGATCGACTGCTGGAAGCACGCATCGATTACACCGCGCCCTTCGTCCACAACCTGCCTGCACGACTGGGTAATGGGCGCTTCGCCAGCAGGGTCGTCAGAACACGGATCGCAGGGGTTGGCGCGGTGATCGAGATGGGCTGGCCGTTTGCCAACCAAGCCAACAACAATTTCATATCCACCGGCGGCGACAATACAGTGCCTTACCACGGTACCAACATGACCACCATGGCCACCCCCCTGAATATTGGCCCGATGAGCATGAGGGTCACGCTAGTCAAGATCGGGCCCATCGCGGCGGGGCCGATCCTGCTGGATGAAGAACTCGCCCATGGCAGTACCACGGATGTGCCTGATGCCTTTCGCCTGCGGGCAAGCGCCACCCTGCACCAGGCAAAGTGCACGCTGAAAAGCGATGCCGTCAGTGCCTCACCAGTGGACCTGGGCAGCCACACAGTGGCGGACTTCCCGGGAAAGGGCACCACTACAACCAGCATACCGTTCCATATCACGTTGAGTGACTGCGAGGACGACCCAGCAGCGAGCACCGCCACCGCTTATATTTATCTGACAGGTACCGATGGCTCGGTGGCGATCGACCCGAAGCAGGGCCTGTTCAGCTTGGGCAATGGCTCGACGGCGAAAGGCATCGGCATCCAGATAACCGATGATCTGGGGATTCCCGTACCCTTGCAGGAACACGTTTCGAGCAACAAAAAACTCGAACTCCCTCTCACCCGCCTGCCCTATCGTGCGCATTTCTACCAGACCGAAGACCGGGTTACGCCTGGCAAGGCCAAAGGCGCGCTCGACTTCACCATCAGCTATCGGCGTGAAGCGCCATAAAGACCCTCACCACCACTGCACCGCATAGACGCCACAGTATTAAACTGGAGCGGGAAACGAGACTCGAACTCGCGACCCCGACCTTGGCAAGGTCGTGCTCTACCAACTGAGCTATTCCCGCAAATGGCGTCCCCTAGGGGACTCGAACCCCTGTTACCGCCGTGAAAGGGCGGTGTCCTAGGCCACTAGACGAAGGGGACACGCTGCTGGCATTACTGCCTGCTTTCACTCCCTGCCGCGTTTCGCTGTGTGCTTTACGCTGCAAGTGGCGCGCATTCTATGGATGGTTCGTACAGGCGTCAACCCCTTTGTAGAAATTTATTTAAATCAATGACTTCCGGGTAGGTAGGGGTGCAGTTGCGGGATGTGTTGTCGATATAGAGAGAAGCAATCCTGTGCCGGCCTCTTCGCGGGCTCGCCCGCTCCCACAGGGTTATCGCCACCCTTCAGGTCTGTGTTGCACCTGTGGGAACGGGCAAGCCCGCGAAGAGGCCGGCACTGGGATTTAGCGGCTGTTCGTACCCAGGCGAACTCACTACACTCAAGGGTGTAATTCTTCTTCAATGAGGCATTAACGGTGACACCACTTCTGATCACCCTGCTCATCGTGGCGGGCATCGCGTTGCTGATCGTGATCGGCTACCTCAACAACGTGGTCGAGAACGGCAAGCTTGAACGTGCCCGGATGAAGGTCGAGCTGGCCGACCGCCTGCGCCGCTGTGGCGAAATCACCGAGACCTTCCCCGGCCAGTTCATGACCCCGGCGCTGAAGCTGCTGTTGACCCGCCTGGAGCTCAACCTCAACCAGCGCCAACTGGCGATGGACAAGCACAACGCCGAACTCAAGGCGCGCATCGCCGAACTGGAGCGGCTGATTGCCCAGGGCGGGCAGATCCCGGTAAACAACCCGCCCAACCCGATCCAGACCGAGGTCAAGGCCAAGGATGTGCGCTTCTTGCTGGAGGCGCTGCACAACCAGGTGACCCGCGCCGCCCAGGAAGGCTTCCTGCCCACGCCCGAGGCCAAGCACTGGGTCAAGGAAATCCGCCATATTCTGGTGCTGCTGCATATCGAGTTCTTCAACAACCTCGGCCAGCAAGCCCTGCAGAAGAACCAGCCGGGCCAGGCACGCCTGGCCTTCGAGCGTGGCGTGCAGTACCTGCGCAAACAGCCGGAGCCAAAGGTGTATGAAGAGCAGCTGACGTACCTGGAGAAACTGCTGGCCCGCGCCAACGCCCAGGTGCTGGACCGCATGGCTCCGGCGGAGGACGAGCAGAATGAACTGACCCAGGGGCTCAAGACCGATGAGGAAGAGACCTGGAAGAAGAAGGTGATGTACGACTGATGCTTGAACCTGTGCCGGCCTCTTCGCGGGCTTGCCCGCTCCCACAGGTACATCACTGCCTTTAAGGCTTGCGATTATCCTGTGGGCGCGGGCAAGCCCGCGAAGAGGCCAGTACCGGCAATAACCATCAGCAGTCGGTCAGCGCCAGGAAAATCGCCGCCAACCGCTCCAGCCCCACCTGATCCGCCTCGCTGAAGCGCCCAAGCTTCGGGCTGTCCAGGTCCAGCACGCCAATCAGCCTGCCCTCCTTCACCAACGGGATCACCAACTCGCTGTTGGACGCGCTATCACAGGCAATGTGCCCCGCAAACGCGTGCACGTCCTCCACCCGCTGGGTCTGCCGGGTGGCCGCTGCCGCCCCGCACACCCCCTTGCTGAACGGGATGCGCACGCACGCCACCTGGCCCTGGAACGGCCCCAGCACCAGCTCTTCGTTGCGGTTGAGGTAGAACCCCGCCCAGTTCAGGTCGTCCACCTGGTTATAGAGGAACGCCGAAAACTGCGCGGCATTGGCGATGAAGTCACGCTCGTCGGCAAACAGCGCCTGCACTTGCGCCGCCAGCAGGTTGTAGCCGTCGAGGCCGGCGCCACTGGCATTGAGGTCGATCATTTACTTTTGCTCCAGCAATTGCAGCCCGACCCAGTAGCGGGCGAACTGATAGGCACAACGGCCATTACGGTTACCGCGGCCGGTGGCCCAGCGCACGGCGAGGATGTCGAGTGCTTCACTGCGCTGCCAGGCCAACCCGGCAGATTGCGCAAGCTGGCCGATCCAGTGCTCGACCACATTCAGGAAGTGCTCCTGGGTAAAGGGGTAGAACGACAGCCACAGGCCAAAACGATCGGACAGGGCAATCTTGTCTTCCACCGCTTCGCTGGGGTGCAGCTCGCCGTCCACCCGCTTCCAGTTCTCGTTGTCGCTCTCCTTCTCCGGCACCAGGTGGCGGCGGTTGGAGGTGGCGTACAGCAGCACATTGTCCGGGGCCTGCTCCAGCGAGCCGTCGAGCACGCTCTTGAGCACCCGGTAGTCGCCCTCCCCGGCTTCGAACGACAGATCGTCGCAGAACAGGATGAAGCGCTGCGGCAGCTTCTGCAGCTGCTCGACTACACGTGGCAGGTCGGCCAGGTGGTCGCGTTCGATTTCGATCAGGCGCAGGCCGGCGCCCCCGTGCTCGGCCAACAGGGCACGTACCAGCGACGACTTGCCGGTACCGCGCGAGCCCCACAGCAGTGCATGGTTGGCCGGCATGCCGTTGATGAACTGGTGGGTGTTGCGGCCCAACTGGTCACGCTGCTGGTCGACGCCGATCAGGTCGCTGAGGCGGATGTCCAGGCTCACTTCCAGCGGCAGCAGGTAGCCGCTGCGGCCATCGCGCTGCCAGCGCGCGGCCAGGGTGGTGGCCCAGTCGATGTTCGGACGTGTTGCCGGCAACAGGGGTTCGAGGCGCGCCAGTACCGATTCGGCGCGGTCCAGGAAAGCAATCAAGCGAGCGTCCATGACGACTCCTACGAATTTCAGTTTTTTTGGGGCCGCTTCGCGCCCCTTCGCGGGCTTGCCCGCTCCCACAGGCACACCACAAATCTCAAGGGCAGTGATATACCTGTGGGAGCGGACGCGCCCGCGAAGGGGCGCAAAGCGGCCCCCGCTTGGCGATCAACTGAAATGAACAGACAGACCCACCAGCAGCCGGGGCTATTCGGCTATGCTTGCGCAGCGCAAGGGACGTGAAACCGGCTCGGGACACATGGATATCAAGTTCACCAATCGCCTGTCATACAAGCAAGCCCGGTTGACAGTCCTGGTCGGCTTCATCCTGGGAACATTGCTCAGTCTCATCCAGATCGGCATCGATTATGCCAGCGAAGACGCATCCATCAACCGCGAAGTGCGCGCCTTGCTGCAAATCAGCCACAACCCGGCCTCGCGCATCGCCTACAACATCGACTCGGAGCTGGCCCTGGAGCTGACTCGCGGCCTGCTGGAATCGCCAGCGGTCATCCGTGCGCGGCTGATCGACAACAACGAAACGGTATTGGCCGACGTCGAACGGCCGCGCCTGCAGGAGAGCTACCGTCCACTCAGCGACTTCCTGTTCGGCGAGCAGCGCCAGTTCAAGGACCGCCTGTACCTGACCCACATGCCCGAGGAATACCTTGGCACCCTGTACCTGGAGGTGGACACCTATGCCTTCGGCAGCCGCTTTCTCGACCGGGCCGGCATCACCCTGCTCAACGGCTTTGCCCGTAGCCTGGTGCTGACCGGCATCCTCCTGGCGCTGTTCTACATGATGCTGACCAAGCCGCTGGTGACAGTGATCGGTGCGCTCAGCGGCAGCGACCCGCGCAAGCCCCGGCAAACCCGCCTGGCCTGCCCGCACGGCCACGAACACGACGAGATCGGCGTACTGGTGAAGGTCGCCAACCAGCAGTTCGTCAGCATGGCCACCGAGATCGAGCAACGGCGCACCGCGGAAAACCGCCTGACCCAGTACCTCAACGAGCTGGAAGACATCGTCTCGGCACGCACCAACGAACTAAAGGCCAGCAACAGCAGCCTGAGCCTGTCCAACCAGGAGCTGGAAGAAGCCCGCCGCCGGGCGCTGGACATGGCCCAGGCGCGCGCCGCCTTCCTCGCCAACATGAGCCACGAAATCCGCACCCCACTCAACGGCATGCTCGGCATGATCGCCCTTGCCCTGGACAGCCCGCTGCCCAGCGAGCAACGCCAGCAGCTGGCGATTGCCCATGACTCGGGCAAGGTGCTGGTGGAGTTGCTCAACGATATTCTCGACCTGTCCAAATTCGATGCCGGCCAGCTGGAGCTGGAGCGTATTCCGTTCGACATGGGCTCGATGGTCGAGGACACCGCCAACCTGCTGTCGCAGAACACCGCGCAAAGCGTGGAACTGACCTGCCTGATCGCCCGCGACTTCCCCAGCAGCGTGCTCGGCGACCCCACACGGGTGCGGCAGATCGTCAGCAACCTGCTGTCCAACGCCCTCAAGTTCACCCGTTTCGGCCGCGTGGATGTGCGCCTGACGACCATAGTTGGCGGTGTGCGCCTGGAGGTGCGCGATACCGGCATCGGCATCCCCGAAGAAGCCCAGGCACGGATCTTCCAGCCGTTCACTCAGGCCGGCGCCGGCATCACCCGCCAGTACGGCGGCACCGGCCTGGGCCTGGCGCTGACGCACAACCTGTGCAAAGCCATGCAGGGCCGCCTGCATATCAACTCCGAGCCGGGCTTTGGCAGCCGCTTCAGCGCCGAGCTGCCACTGGCGGTGCACACCGAAGCGATCCCGCCGGCACCGTTACACGGGCGCGTGGCTGCATTGTGCGCAGCCAGCAGCGGGCTCGACGAGCTGTTGCAGGACCAGCTGCCCGCCTGGGGCCTGACCTACCAGCAGCAAGACAGCAGCGCGGGGCTGGACGCCGCTGCCATCGACCTGCTGATCACCGACCGCCTGGACCAGCTGTTCGAACTGCGCCCGGCACTGAAAACACCGATCCTGCTGGTGACCGCCTACGGCAACTTCCTGCCCAACGAGCAGTCGCTGGCCCTGGCGCCGTTGCATCAGCTGGCCCGGCCACTGGCGCGCAACGCCCTGTATCAGACCCTGCGACGCACTTTGCAAGGCCATGAGCCCGAGCACCCGCTGGCCACCCCGGCCATTACCCTGGAGCAGGGCCGTGCGCGCATCCTGCTGGTGGAGGACAACCCGGTGAACCAACTGGTTGCCAAAGGCATGCTGGCCAAGCTCGGCTGCCAGGTGCAACTGGCCACCCAGGGCGCCGAAGCCCTGGAGCTACTGGAACAGGACGAATTCGACCTGGTGCTGATGGACTGCAACATGCCGGTGATGGACGGCTACGAGGCCAGCCGGCGGATCCGCCAGAGCGGCCGCTGGCCCGACCTGCCGATCGTCGCCCTCACCGCCAACGCCATGCCCGAGGAGCGCGAGCGCTGCCGGGCAGCGGGCATGAACGACTACCTGGCCAAGCCGTTCCGCCGCGAAGAGCTGCTGGCGCTGGTGGACCACTGGGTGCCCGTCAGCGGCTGAGCAGACGCTCGATGTCCGCTTCCAGGGCCTGCGGCTTGGTGGTGGGGGCGTAGCGCGTTACCTGGCCGGTGGCCGGGTCGACCAGGAACTTGGTGAAGTTCCACTTGATCTTCTGGCTGCCCAGTATGCCCGGGGCGCGCTGCTTGAGTTCGACGAACAGCGGGTGGCTGCCGGGGCCATTTACCTCGATCTTGCGGAACAGCGGGAAGCTCACGCCAAAATTGCGCTCGCAGAACTGGGCAATTTCCCGTGCATCGCCCGGCTCCTGCTTGCCGAACTGGTTGCAGGGAAAGCCCAGCACCACCAGGCCGCGCGCGCGGTAGGCCTGCCACAGTTGCTCCAGGCCCTTGTACTGCGGGGTAAAGCCGCACTGGCTGGCGGTATTGACCACCAGCAGCGCCTTGCCGGGGAAGTCGCCGAGCTTCTTGTGCTCGCCGCCCAGGGTCACGCAGGGGATGTCCAGTATCGATCCAGCCATGGTCGGGCTCCGGTCAGTCGCGCGGGCGCAGGTCGATGCACACCGAGTTGATGCAGTAGCGCAGGCCGGTCGGTGGCGGGCCGTCGGGGAACACGTGGCCCAGGTGCGCATCGCAGCGGGCACAGGTGACTTCGGTGCGGATCATGCCGTGTGAGGTGTCACGGATTTCGATCATCGCGCTTTCCTCGATGGGGGCGTAGAAGCTCGGCCAGCCGCAGCCGGAGTCGAACTTGGTCTGCGCATCGAACAGTGGCAGGCCGCAGCAGATGCAGTGATAGATGCCGTCGCGGCGCTCGCTGTTGTACTTGCCGCTGAATGGCCGCTCGGTGCCCTTGAGGCGGCATACCTGGTACTGCTCGGGGTCGAGCATCGACCGCCATTGTTCCAGGGTTTTCTCGATCTTTTGCATGTAGGGACCTCGGCAGGCTGAATTTCACTGCGCACCGTCTTTTCCGGGGCGCGGGTGGCACGTATATTAGGTGGCTTCGTGTGCCAGGCGTTCAGTCTGGCACCCGCTTCCTGCCCTTTCAAACCTTTCGGCGTGGGTTGCGCGTTTTCTCATATCGGGATCCCATCATGCAGTTCAGCAAATCGAACAAGCTCGCCAATGTCTGCTACGACATTCGCGGCCCAGTGCTCAAGCACGCCAAGCGCCTGGAAGAGGAAGGCCACCGCATCCTCAAGCTGAACATCGGCAACCCGGCGCCGTTTGGCTTCGAGGCGCCTGACGAAATCCTTCAGGATGTGATCCGCAACCTGCCCACCGCCCAGGGCTACAGCGACTCCAAGGGCCTGTTCAGCGCGCGCAAGGCGGTGATGCAGTACTGCCAGCAGAAGCAGATCGAAGGCGTCGGCATCGAGGACATCTACCTGGGTAACGGTGTGTCCGAGCTGATCGTCATGTCGATGCAGGCGCTGCTCAACAACGGCGACGAAGTGCTGATCCCGGCCCCCGACTACCCGCTGTGGACCGCCGCCGTGAGCCTGGCTGGCGGCAAACCGGTGCATTACCTGTGCGACGAGCAGGCCGACTGGTTCCCCGACCTTGAGGACATCAAGGCCAAGATCACCCCGAACACCAAGGCCCTGGTGATCATCAACCCGAACAACCCAACCGGCGCGGTGTACTCCAAAGAGCTGCTGCTGGGCATGCTGGAGTTGGCCCGCCAGCACAACCTGGTGGTGTTCTCCGACGAGATCTACGACAAGATCCTGTACGACGAAGCCGTACACATCAGCACCGCCTCGCTGGCCCCCGACCTGCTGTGCCTGACCTTCAACGGCCTGTCCAAGTCGTACCGGGTGGCGGGCTTCCGTTCCGGCTGGCTGATCATCTCCGGGCCCAAACACCACGCGCAAAGCTACATCGAAGGCATCGACATGCTGGCCAACATGCGCCTGTGCGCCAACGTGCCGGCGCAGCATGCCATCCAGACCGCGCTGGGCGGCTACCAGAGCATCAACGACCTGGTGCTGCCACCGGGCCGCCTGCTGGAGCAGCGCAACCGCACCTACGAGCTGCTGAACGACATCCCGGGCGTAAGCTGCGTGAAGCCAATGGGTGCGCTGTATGCGTTCCCGAAGATCGACCCGAAGGTTTGCCCGATTCACAACGACGAGAAGTTCGTGCTCGACCTGCTGCTGTCGGAAAAGCTGCTGATCGTTCAGGGTACGGCATTCAACTGGCCGTGGCCGGACCACTTCCGCGTGGTGACCTTGCCGCGGGTGGATGACCTGGAGGCGGCAATTGGCCGGATCGGCAATTTCCTGAAGGGTTATTCGCAGTAAGTAATGGCCTCTTCGCAGCGCAAGGCTGCTCCTACAGGAGAACCCATGCCCCTGTAGGAGCAGCCTTGTGCTGCGAATGAGCTGCAAAGCGCCCCCAAAAATCCCACAGGATGTTTCTTACATCCTGCAACGCTCTATCCCACAGCCCCCGCGCCATCCTCTGCCATACTCCGCCGTACACAGTTTGAAATAGTCGCCCGATTGAATCGGCACGGCCGGCCCCTTATATACCCCGCAGTAAGCAACAATTCATCCGTCAGGAGAACGTAACAACCATGATGCGCATTCTGTTGTTTGTAGCCACCAACCTCGCGGTGGTGCTGGTTGCAAGCATTACCCTGAGCCTGTTCGGTTTCAACGGGTTCATGGCCGCCAACGGGGTCGACCTGAACCTCAGCAGCCTGCTGGTGTTCTGCGCCGTGTTCGGCTTTGCCGGCTCCCTCGTCTCGCTGTTCATCTCCAAGTGGATGGCGAAGATGACCACCGGCACCCAGATCATCAGCCAGCCGCGCACCCGCCACGAGCAGTGGCTGTTGCAAACGGTCGAAGAACTGTCCCGTGAAGCGGGCATCAAGATGCCCGAGGTGGGTATCTTCCCGGCGTACGAGGCCAACGCCTTCGCCACCGGCTGGAACCGTAACGACGCGCTGGTGGCCGTTTCCCAAGGCCTGCTGGAGCGCTTCTCGCCCGATGAAGTGCGCGCAGTGCTGGCCCACGAGATCGGCCACGTAGCCAACGGCGACATGGTCACCCTGGCGCTGGTGCAGGGCGTGGTGAACACTTTCGTGATGTTCTTCGCGCGCATCATCGGCAACTTCGTCGACAAGGTGATCTTCAAGAACGAAGAAGGCCAGGGCATTGCCTACTACGTGGCGACCATCGTTGCCGAGTTGATCCTGGGCATTCTGGCCAGCATGATCGTGATGTGGTTCTCGCGTCGCCGCGAATATCGTGCCGACGAAGCCGGTGCACAGCTGGCCGGTACCGCGGCGATGATCGGCGCCCTGCAGCGCCTGCGCGTGGAGCAAGGCCTGCCGGTGCACATGCCTGACACCATGAAGGCGTTCGGCATCAATGGCGGCCTGAAGCACGGCCTGGCCGGGCTGCTGATGAGCCACCCGCCGCTGGAAGACCGTATCGAGGCCCTGCGCCGTCGCGGTTGATCCGACCGGTAAAAACAAAGGGCGACTTCGGTCGCCCTTTTTTGTACACCTGTGCCGGCCTCTTCGCGGGTAAACCCGCTCCCACAGGTTCACCACACACCTTGAGGATTGTGCAGTACCTGTGGGAGCGGGTTCACCCGCGAAAGGGCCGGACAGGCTACACACCTGTCAGCGGCTGACCCGGTAAACCCGCTCCAACAAGCTCGATACCCCGGCCTGCAAAAACTTCGGGCTCTCCTCAATCACCTCCACAACCTCCAGCGCATCCACCTGCCACCCGGCAAACCCCTGCCGCAGTTCTTCATCCCCTACCGAAAACGGCGGCCCGCCCAGCAAGGACTGGTCGTAATCCAGGGTCACCACCAACCCCCGGCAGCTCGCCGGCAACAAGCCCGACAACAGCTGCATGTACGCCTCACGCATCTGCGGCGGCAAGGCAATCACCGCCGCCCGGTCATAAAACCCCGCGCAGTCACCAACATCCCCTGCCTGCAACGCAAAGAAATCGCCACACCAAAGCTCCACGTCACCACTGCGCCAAACCTCGAAAGCCCCGCGCTGTTGCACTTCAGCTTCAAGCCCATGCTCGCGGAAGAAATCCTCCACCGCCCGCCTCGACAGCTCTACACCCAATACGCGGTACCCCTGCCCAGCCAACCAGGCCAGGTCCAGGCTCTTGCCACACAGCGGCACCAGCACGCGGCTGCCCGGCGCCAGGCCAAGCGTTGGCCAATACTTCTGCAGATAGGGGTTCACCTGCGCCTGGTGAAAGCCGATCTGGTTGTCGGCCCACCGCTGCTGCCAGAACGCTGGCTCCATGATCACTCCCGATTTTTAGATGGTTTGTCAGTAAAAGTTGGTTTGGATTTCGATCTGTAGTTGATCGAAGATGATTGCATCTTAACCGTCAGGACCCCGCCATGCTGCCCAGCCTGTTCATTTCCCATGGTTCCCCCATGCTTGCCCTGCAACCCGGCGCCAGCGGGCCGGCACTGGCCGGGCTGGCCAACGCCCTGCCCCGACCGAAAGCGATCGTGGTGGTGTCGGCGCACTGGGAAAGCCACGAGCTGCTGGTCACTGGTAGCGCACAGCCAGAGACCTGGCATGACTTCCATGGCTTCCCACCTGCTTTGTATGCGGTGCAGTACCCGGCGCCGGGTGATCCCACCCTTGCCGGCCAAGTCAGTGAACTGTTGCAGGCTGCGGGGCTGCCAGCCCGGCTGGACCCGCAGCGGCCGTTCGACCACGGCGCCTGGGTGCCGCTGTCGCTGATGTACCCGGATGCGAGTATTCCGGTGGTGCAGGTTTCACTGCCCCGCCACATGGGGCCGGCGCTGCAGGTCAAGGTGGGCCAGGCGCTGACAGGTTTGCGCGACCAGGGCGTGTTACTGATTGGCTCGGGCAGCATTACCCATAACCTGGGTGAACTGGACTGGCATGCCGGGCCGGATGTGATCGAGCCTTGGGCGCTGGCGTTTCGGGATTGGGTGGTGGAGCGGCTGCGGGCGGATGATCAGCAAGCGTTGCTGGGTTATCGGCAGCAGGCGCCGTTTGCCGTGCGTAACCACCCTAGTGATGAGCATTTCCTACCGCTGTTCTTTGCCCTGGGGGCTGGGGGCAGGTTTGGGGTGGTGCACCAAGGGTTCACCTTGGGGGCGTTAGGAATGGACATTTACCGGTTCGGCTGACGGACCTCTTCGCGGGCTTGCCCGCTCCCACAGGTACATCACAGCCCTCAAACCTGTGGAGGACCTGTGGGAGCGGGCAAGCCCGCGAAGAGGCCGGCACAGGCAAAAAAAATCCCCAGCCGAGGCCGGGGATTTTTTCATTGCGCCAGGATCAATCCTCGCGGTAGCGACGCAGCTTCAGCTGTTTGCCAGCCACGCGGGTGTCCTTGAGCTTGGACAGCAGCTTCTCCAGGCCGTCTTCCGGCAACTCGACCAGGCTGAAGCTGTCGCGTACCTGGATGCGGCCGATGGCGTCACGGGCCAGGCCACCCTCGTTGAGGATCGCACCCAGCAGGTTCTTGGCAGCGATGCCGTCACGGGCACCCAGGGCAGTACGGCAACGCACGCGGCCTTCGGCCAGCGGCATCGGCGCACGACGCTCGCGGTCACCACGCTCCGGGCGCTCGCCACGCTCACCACGCTCGGTACGCTCACCACGCGGGGTGAAGCTCGGCACCAGCGGCTGCTCACGCTCTACCGCGGCCAGGTCCAGCGCCTGGCCATTGGTGGCCTTGCGCAGCAGGGCGGCAGCCAGGGCACGCGCGCTGCAACCCAGGTCGTTGGTCAGGCGATCGAACAGCTCGCCGTGGGTGGCTTCTGCTTCGGCGACCAGCGGTGCCAGGCTAGAGGTCAGCTTCTTGATGCGGGCATCCAGCACGGCCTGGGCATTCGGCAGGCGAGCTTCGGCAACTTTCTGCCCGGTTACGCGCTCGATCACCTGCAACATGCGGCGCTCACGCGGGGTGACCAGCAGCAGTGCACGGCCATCGCGACCGGCACGGCCGGTACGGCCGATACGGTGTACGTAGGACTCCGGGTCGTACGGCATGTCGACGTTGAACACGTGAGTGATGCGCGGTACGTCCAGGCCACGGGCAGCGACGTCGGTAGCGACAACGATGTCCAGGCGGCCATCCTTGAGCGAGTCGATCACGCGCTCACGCTGGTTCTGGGCGATGTCGCCGTTCAGCGCGGCAGCCTTGTAGCCCTTGGCTTCCAGCGCGGCGGCCAGGTCCAGGGTGGCTTGCTTGGTACGCACGAAGGCGATCAGCGCGTCGAACTCTTCCACTTCCAGCAGACGCAGCACAGCCGGGATCTTCTGGTCGGCGTGGACCATCAGGTGGGCCTGCTCGATCGCAGTGACGGTCTGGGTCTTGCTCTGGATCTTGACGTGCTTGGGCTCGCGCAGGTGGCGTTCGGCGATCGAGCGGATCGACGACGGCAGGGTGGCGGAGAACAGCACGGTCTGGCGGCTGGCCGGGATGGCATCGAAGATCACTTCGAGGTCGTCCATGAAGCCCAGCTTGAGCATCTCGTCGGCTTCGTCCAGTACCAGGTACTGCACGGTCGACAGGACTTTTTCGTCACGACGCAGGTGGTCGCACAGGCGGCCCGGGGTGGCCACGACGATTTGCGCGCCGTTGCGGATCGCACGCAGCTGTGGGCCCATCGGGGCACCACCGTAGACGGCGACCACGTTCACGCCCGGCATCTGCTTGGCGTAGGTTTCGAAAGCGGTAGCAACTTGCAGCGCCAACTCACGGGTTGGCGCCAGGATCAGGGCTTGCGGTTCGCGCTTGCTCACATCGATCTTGTTGAGGATCGGCAGGGCGAAGGCAGCGGTCTTACCGGTGCCAGTCTGCGCCTGGCCGATCATGTCGTGACCGGCGAGGATGATCGGGATCGATTGTTGCTGAATGGCGGACGGCTCTTCGTAGCCGGTCGCCAGAACGGCAGCAACAATGTTCGGATTGAGATCGAGAGCGGCGAAGCCGCCGGTTTCCTGGGTCATGGGTCTGCCTCTAGGTGCATCCGCAAAGACCCATGCTCCAAAGCTGCACAAGCCATGAAAGACCGACAGGTCACCCAGGCAGCTTTGGCGGCGGGGATTTGCGAAAACGATTGAAAAAGAAAACGTGGGAAAGTCCGCCTAGCGGACGTGCAGCCGAAGCTGGACTCGGAGGGTTTGCACCACCTGATTTTGCGGTCCGCTAAAAGACCGGCGCGTACTATACCCGAAATAGTGCGCAGACGTGAGGAATATTTTCAGGGTGCAGGGCCAGTATCGGGCCATCAGCCATGCGCAGCTGAAACGATTCCCGCCTGCGATACCGCGTCGCCTGATTCGCGGGCATGCCCGCTCCCACGGGATACTCACCGCCCTTGGGTACTGTGATATCCCTGTGGGAGCGGGCGTGCCCGCGAAGAAGCCAACTCAGGTAGCCGGCCGAATCTCGCGGATCAGCCCCTCAAGGCTATACCTCAGGCGCGGTGCCAGCGCCTCGGCCCGGGCCCGCAACCCATCCAGGTCCAGCGTCTGCTCCAGGTCCGCCGGCACCAGCAGGATCACATTGCCCTCCTTCACCGGCAGCTCCCAGTAATGCCGGTGATACAACCCGCGCAACAACGCCGCGCCCAGCGGCTTGCCGTCGTCGGTGGCCCACTGGTTGATCACCAGCCAACCACCCGGGTTCAACTTCTGCTGGCAGTTCTCCAGGAAGTTCCAGGCCAGGTGGCCCACCCCCGGTCCATGGTCGGTGTACAGGTCGACGAACAGCAGGTCGGCCTTCTCCGCCGTGGGCAACAGCTCCAGGGCGTCGCCGATGCGTACATACAGCCGTGGGTCGTCGTCCAGGCCCAGGTATTCCATGGCCAGGCGCGGCACATCCGGGCGCAGTTCGATGGCCTCGATGTCGTCCAGCGGCAGGAATTTCATGCAGGCCTGGGTCAGCGTGCCGGCACCCAGGCCGAGAAACAGCGCGCTCTCCGGCTGCTCGTGGCACAGCGCCCCCACCAGCATGGCGCGGGTATAGTCGTACTCCAGCCAACTGGGGTCGGCCGTGAACACGCAACTCTGCTCGATCGCATCGCCGAATTCCAGAAAGCGGTAGTCGTCGACTTCATACACGCTGATGACGCCAAAGGCATCCTCCACCCGTGCCAGTAGCCGCTCTTCCCGTTCCGCCGCCATGCTCACCACCCACCCGCGCAAAAACGCGCATTGTCCGTCAACACCCTCGATGCAACAAGCGCAGCGCCAACTGTTACCATGGCCCATAGCCTACAACTGACAAGACCGAGCCCGAGATGAACCAACCGTGGAGCCCCGACAGCTGGCGCGCCCTGCCGATCCAGCAGCAACCGACCTACCCTGATGCCGCGCACCTGCTGAAGGTCGAACAGACCCTGGCCAGCTACCCGCCGCTGGTGTTCGCGGGCGAGGCGCGTGAGCTGCGCCGGCAGTTTGCCGAGGTCACCGAAGGCCGCGCCTTCCTGCTGCAAGGTGGCGACTGCGCCGAGAGCTTCGCCGAGTTCTCGGCGGCGAAAATCCGCGACACCTTCAAGGTGCTGCTGCAGATGGCCATCGTCATGACCTTCGCCGCCGGCTGCCCGGTGGTCAAGGTCGGGCGCATGGCCGGGCAGTTCGCCAAGCCGCGCTCATCGGGCGATGAAACCATCGGCGACATCACCCTGCCTGCCTACCGTGGCGACATCGTCAACGGTATCGGCTTCGATGCGAAAAGCCGCATCCCCGACCCGGAACGCCTGCTGCAGGCCTACCACCAGGCCACTGCCAGCCTCAACCTGCTGCGCGCCTTCGCCCAGGGCGGGTTTGCCGACCTGCACCAGGTGCACAAGTGGAACCTGGACTTCATCGCCAACTCGGCGCTGGCCGACAAGTACCACCAGTTGGCCAACCGCATCGACGAAACCCTGGCATTCATGCGCGCCTGCGGCCTGGACAGCGCGCCGCAACTGCGCGAAACCAGCTTCTTCACCGCCCACGAAGCGCTGCTGCTGAATTATGAAGAAGCCTTCGTGCGCCAGGACAGCCTGACCGGCGACTACTACGACTGCTCGGCGCACATGCTGTGGATCGGCGACCGCACCCGCCAGCTGGACGGTGCCCATGTGGAGTTCCTGCGCGGCGTGCACAACCCGATCGGGGTCAAGGTTGGCCCGAGCATGAACCCTGAAGAGCTCATCCGCCTGATCGACACACTGAACCCGGCCAACGACCCCGGGCGCCTGAACCTGATCGTGCGCATGGGTGCCGGCAAGGTCGGCGACCACCTGCCGGGGCTGATCCGCACTGTCGAACGCGAAGGGCGCAAGGTGCTGTGGAGCTCCGACCCGATGCACGGCAATACCATCAAGGCCAGCAGCGGCTACAAGACCCGCGACTTTGCGCAGATCCTGGATGAGGTGAAGCAGTTCTTCCAGGTGCACCAGGCCGAGGGCAGCCATGCCGGCGGCATCCACATCGAGATGACCGGACAGAACGTCACCGAATGCATCGGCGGCGCCCGGCCGATCACCGAGGATGCGCTGTCCGACCGGTATCACACCCACTGTGACCCACGCATGAACGCCGACCAGTCGCTGGAGCTGGCGTTCCTGATTGCCGAAACCCTCAAGCAGGTGCGGCGCTGAGCAACGCCTGGCGCAACTGGCTGCCCTCCGGGCGCGGGCAGTTCAGTTGCACCTTCTCCAGGCCCAGCCAACTGGCCAGGCGCAGCAGGTTGCCGGCCAGGGCCTGGTAACCCTCCTCGTCCAGGCCTGCGGCCTCCACATGCACGGCATGTACTGCCAGTTGCCCCTGTGCGCGCTCGGCGCGCAGGTCCACACGCGCGCCGATGCGTTCGCGGTACAGGAACGGCAGCACGTAGTAGCCGTACACCCGTTTGTGCGCCGGGGTGTAGATTTCCAGGCGGTAGCGGAAGTCGAACAAGCGCTCGGTACGGTTGCGTTCCCAGACCAATGAATCGAACGGCGACAACAGCGCGCTGGCCTCGATGCGCCGAGGGATACGCGGTGCGCCGGCGCAGTAGGCGAGCTGCTTCCAGCCTTGCACCTCGACCGCTTGCAGGCGGCCATCAGCCACCAGTTTCGCCAGTGCCGACCTGCCCTGCCCCGGGTCCAGGCGGAAGTAGTCGCGCAGGTCGCGCTCGGTGGCTACGCCCAGGGCGGTGGCGGCGTGCAGCATCAAGCCCTGATGCGCCTCCGCCTCGCTGGGCAATGGCTGATCGAGGATGGTCCTCGGCAGGACCCTTTCCGGTACATCGTAGAGTCGCTCGAAGCCACGCCGGCCAGCGACCGTCACCTCACCTGCGGCAAACAGCCACTCCAGCGCGTGCTTTTCCTCGCTCCAGTCCCACCAGGGGCCGGCCCGTTCTTCACGAGTGGACAGGCTGCCCGCGCCAAGGGCGCCCTGTTCGCGGACGGCGGCCAGTACCCGGGCAATCACGTCCTGGCGTTCGCGGCCAAACTGCGCGAGCTGGCGATAGATGCCACGGCCATCGGCGGCATGGGCCATGCGCCAGCGCAGCAGTGGGTACAGGCTCAGCGGCAGCAACGAGGCTTCGTGGCCCCAGTATTCGAACATCAGGCGCTGGCGGCCACGCCCCCAGGCGAGCTGGTCGAGGGTGGCAGGCGAGTAGTTGCCCAGGCGGGAGAACAGCGGCAGGTAGTGGGAGCGGACCAGGGCGTTGACCGAATCGATCTGCAACACGCCCAGGCGTTGCAGCATGCGCTTGAGTGCTGGCAGGGTCGGGGCCATTTCCGGCTGCTTGCCGAAACCTTGGGCAGAAAGGGCCAGGCGGCGGGCCTGGTTGATGGATAGCTTGAGGGGCAAGCCTGAACTCCTTGTAGTGTCTGCACTGGCCCTTTCGCGGGTGAACCCGCTCCCACAGGGATACCACTGGTCTCGAGCAATGTGGCATTCCTGTGGGAGCGGGTTCACCCGCGAAGAGGCCAGTGATTCCACCGACAAACTTAGCCTATTTGCGCAGCGGGTCATCCCAGAAATGCCGCTCGGCCTCTTGCTGGATATCCGCCCGGCTCAACCCCAGGTCGTGCAAGGTTGCGTCACTGAGGCTGGCCAGTTCCTGACGCTGGCGGTACAGCTGCAGCCAGCGAACAGGACGCTGCAGGACTGCGTGCCACAGGTGGTTCAGGGAAAAGGCAGGTTGCTGGATGCTGCTGACATGACCTTTCATCGTGAAGCCCTCCGTGTTGATGGCTCCAGTCTCCTGCCAGGCATAAGATCAATCCAACGAATGTTTCTGATGCCATGCATCTCGGAGATTGATGCAATGTCCCAGTACCAGAGCCTCGACGCGGACGTGCTGCGCACCTTCGTTGCAATCGCCGAACAAGGCGGCTTCACCCGCGCCGGCGAGGTGGTCAACCGCACCCAGTCGGCGGTGAGCATGCAGATGAAACGCCTGGAAGAAGACATCCTGCAGCGCCAGCTGTTCGAGCGCGACGGCCGCCAGGTGCGGCTGACTGCCGAAGGCCAGGTGCTGCTGGGCTATGCCCGGCGCATCCTCAAGCTGCATGGGGAAGTGTTCAACACCCTGCGCATGCCGCACATGGTCGGGGTAGTACGCATCGGCACGCCGGACGACTACGCCATGCGCTTTCTGCCGACCATCCTGTCGAGCTTTGCCCAGGCTTACCCGCTGGTGCAGGTTGAGGTGCATTGCGACTCGTCCAAGCAACTGATGCTGCGCCAGGACCTGGACCTGACCATCGTCACCCGTGAGCCGGGCAACGAGATTGGCCAGCTGCTGCGCCAGGAACGCCTGGTGTGGGCCGCCGCCGAAGGCTTCTGCCCGCAGGAGCAACGCCCCATGCCGGTAGCCCTGTTCAACACCGACTGCTTCTGCCGGGCCTGGACCTGCAATGCCTTGGAAGCCCAGGGCATCGACTACCGCATCGCCTATACCAGCCCGAGCCTGGCGGCGATCTTTGCCATCGTCACCGCAGGGTTGGCGGTGACTGCGCAGCTGCAGAGCCTGATTGGCGGGAATATCCGCATTCTGGGCGAGAGCGAAGGGTTGCCGCAGTTGCCGGTGGCCAATGTGATGCTGGTGCGCAGTACCCAGAACCCTTCGCCGATCACCGATTGCATGGCCGACTACATTGTCGAAGGGTTCAAGTAACTTGGAGCTTGCCGACGATGGGCCGCAAGGCGCCCCCAAATCTCAAAGCTCAAACCCGAGCATCACCGCACACCCCACCAAAAACACACAGAACATCGCCCGCAACACCTTCTCCGGCAACGCATGGGCCAACTTCACCCCCCAGCTGATGCTGAGCAAGCCCCCCACCGCCAACGGAATTCCCACCCCCCAGTCAACACTATGGTGCACCCCATAGGTCACCAGGGTCACCAAGGTACTCGGCGCCGCCAGCGCCAGCGACAGCCCCTGCGCCACCACCTGGGTGGTACCGAACACACTGGTCAGGATCGGCGTGGCCACCACAGCCCCACCCACCCCGAACAAGCCGCCCATGGTCCCGGCAAAGCTGCCCAGCACACCCAGCCACGGCCAGGCATAGCGCAACTCGGCGCTGGGCGGCGTCACCTTCATGAACATCCGCGCCACGTTCCACACCGCCAGGGCCACCAGGAAGCCGACAAAGCCCAGGCGCATGGAATGCGCATCCAGCCCCACCGCCCAGATCGACCCCAGCCAGGCGAACACAAAGCTGCACAGCGACAGCGGCACGGCATGGCGCAGCTCGATGCGGTTACGCTGGTGATAACGCCACAGCGCCAGCAGCACATTGGGCACTACCATCACCAGCGCCGTGCCCTGCGCCAACTGCTGGTCCAGGCCAAACAGCACGCCCAACGCCGGGATGGCGATCAGCCCGCCGCCAATGCCGAACAAGCCACCCATGGTCCCCAGGGCTGCGCCCAGCACGATATACAACAACCACTCGATCATCAGAGCCTCATCCGCCTGTACACATAATGCGAGCATGCTAACGATTGCGGGCTGGCGGGGAAACGCATAGCAGCGCACAATGGCTATGCGTTTTTCGCAAAAGCAAGGCAGCCATGAGCCCCGATACCCTGACCGACCAGCTAAGCCTGTTCCTCGACGTGCTGGAAACCGGCAGCTTTTCTGCCGCCGCCCGCCGCCACCCGCTGACCCCGTCCGCCGTGGCCCGGCGCATCGACAACCTGGAAAACGCCGTGGGCAGCCGCCTGTTCACCCGCAGCACCCATGCCGTGCGCGCCACCCCCGCGGGCAATGCCTTTGCCGAACGGGCCAGGCGCATCATCGAGGAACTGCGCCTGGCCCGCGCCGAAGCGGTGTCGCTGAGCAATGCCCCAGAAGGCCTGATCCGCATCGACGCCCCTGCCGCATTCGGCCGCCGCCACCTGGCTCCGGCCATCGCCGATTTCCTGGTGGCCTACCCGGGCCTGGATGTGCAACTGCGCCTGATCGACAGCTTCGTCGACCTGCAGGGCAGCCACCTGGGCGAGGTCGACCTGGTGTTGCGTGCCGGCCCCCTGGCCGACACCCGGCTGGTCGCCACGCCACTGGCCTACATGGTGCGCGTCGCCTGCGCCAGCCCGGCCTACCTGGCCAGCCGCGGCGTACCCACCTGCCCCAGCGAACTGCCCGGGCACGATGGCCTGGACTGGGACGGCCTGGCGCCGCCATTCGCCTGGCGCTTCAACGTGGCCGGGCAAACCCGCCTGTACCGCCCCTCACGCATGCGCATGGCCGCCAACAACGCCGAAACCCTGCTGTTCGGCGCCCTCGCCGGCTTAGGCATCGCCCACCTGCCCACCTGGCTGATCAGCGAATACCTGCTGCGCGGCGAACTGATACCGTTGTTTTGCGACGGGGGCTTGCCCGAAGCGGAAACCAGCGGTATCTACGCGCTACGCCTGGAACATGAAACGAACTCTCGCAGCCGTTTGCTGCTCGAATTCCTCAAGAGCCGCTTCAGCCCGATTCCGCCCTGGGACCTGGCCTTGCGCAGTGAACTGCACGAGTAATGCGCGCACTAATGATCAGCGCGCCAGACTTTCCCATTGATTACCTTCAAGGACCTGCATGAACGCCGACACCCAAGCCTCCTCCTGTGACGAGCTGCTGCTGGACAACCAGGTCTGTTTCGCCCTGCATTCCACCTCGTTGCTGATGACCAAGGTCTACAAACCGCTGCTGCAGGCCCTGGGCCTGACCTACCCGCAGTACCTGGCCATGCTCGTGCTGTGGGAGCGCGACGGCCTGACCGTAGGCGAGATCAGCCAGCACCTGCTGACCGACCCCGGCTCGTTGACGCCGCTGCTCAAGCGCCTGGAAAGCGAGGGCCTGCTGCAGCGCAACCGCAGCCGCGAGGACGAACGGGTAGTGCTGGTGCAACTGACCGACAAGGGCCGCGCCTTGCAGCAGCAGGCCAGGGAAGTGCCGCAGTGCATCCTCAAGGCCAGCGGGCGCAGCCTGGAACAGCTGCAACAGCTGCAGGCCGACCTGCTGGCACTGCGCGAGAACCTGCAGAAAAACCTCTGACAGCTATGCTGTGCAATGGCCGTTCGGATGAGCGGTGAAGATTTATCTTGCGCGCTAACTAATTGCGCGCTAATTTAAATCCCACACCAACCCGCGCCCTCCTCCAGACGGGGAGCGCACAGCACATTAGCGAGGCTCAAGATGCAAAAGGTCACTCCGCTGTACATCGCAGAAGCAACCTCCACCGGTGGGCGCGATGGCAAATCCCGCTCCAGTGACGGCAAACTGGTTGTCAACCTGAGCACCCCCAAGGAACTGGGCGGCGCAGGCGGTGACGGCACCAACCCCGAGCAGATGTTCGCCGCCGGTTACTCGGCATGCTTCATCGGCGCCTTGAAGTTCGTGGCCGGGCAAGAGAAAAAAGCCCTGCCAGCGGATGCCTCGATCACCGCGAAGGTGGGCATCGGCCAGATTCCGGGTGGTTTCGGCCTGGACATCGACCTGCACATCAACCTGCCGGGCCTGGCCCAGGCCGATGCCGAAGGGCTGGTGGAAAAGGCACACAAGGTGTGCCCGTACTCCAACGCCACCCGCGGTAATGTGGATGTGCGCCTGCATGTAACTGTCTGACTAAGGTGAACACGACGCGGCCTCTGTGGGAGCGGGCGCGCCCGCGAAGAATTCAACACGGTGGCTGGCACCGGCTGCGCCGGTGTTCGCGGGCATGCCCGCTCCCACAGGGCCCCTGCTAATTCAGTGAGTTATGTGCAGCTCAATGAGAGCAGCCTTGCCGCGGCTTGAAGATCTGCAGGCATTAAAAAACCCGGCCAAGGCCGGGTTTTTTGCGTTTCACAAGAAGTATTACTTCTTGGAACGGCCTTTGAAGCTGTTGTCGCGAGTGTCGATATCGATCCACTCGTCGATCTGGATGAAGTCGGCAACCGAGATCTCGGTACCGTTCTTCAGCTTGGCAGGCTTCATGACCTTGCCCGAGGTGTCGCCGCGTGCAGCGTTCTCGGTGTAGACAACCTGGCGGCTGATGGTGGTCGGCAGTTCAACCGATACCAGGCGGCCTTCGAAGAACACGGCTTCGCAGACGTCTTCCATGCCTTCTTCGATGTACGGCAGAACGGCTTCGATGTCCTCGGCGTTCAGTTCGTACATGGTGTAGTCGGTGGTGTCCATGAAGGTGTATTCGTCACCGTTGATGAACGACAGGGTCGCTTCTTTGCGATCCAGGATCACGTCGTCCAGCTTGTCGTCTGCACCGTAGACGGTTTCGGTCTTGTAGCCGGTCAACAGGTTCTTCAGCTTGGTCTTCATGATCGCGCTGTTACGGCCCGACTTGGTGAACTCAGCTTTTTGAACCAGCCATGGGTCGTTGTCGATCCGCAGGACGGTACCGGGTTTCAGTTCTTTACCAGTTTTCATTACGAAGTATCCGAATCTGGATGGATTTATAAAAATCGAGGCCGCGTATCATAGCGAATTTCGGTAAAAGTGTACTAGCGCTGTGGCAAGGTCCGGCTGAGCGGCCTGCCGCGCTGCCCAACGCCGGGCATGCTGCCGCAGTTCTGGCCAGTGCTGGCGGGCCGCCTGCCAGGCCTGGCCCATGTCGCTGTCCATGTTCCAGGCACGCCACAGGCCAAGCAGGGCGGCATCGGCATCGTCTGACAACCCGTGTCGATAATGCGCGAGAAACGCTTCGAGCTTTTCCCAATGGGCATTCTCGTCCTGCACGTAGATGTGCCACAGCATCGGCTGCCCGGCCCACTGCGCGCGCACGAACGAGTCTTCGCCGCGCACGGCGTTGAAATCACAGCTCCACAGTAACCGGTCGTAGTCGTCCTGGCTGACGAAAGGTAGTACCTGCACGGTCAGCGCCCCTCGCTTGCGCACACTGCCCACTTGCAGCGGCGCCTCACCAAGCCACTGGCTGAGCCCCGCGACAACGCGCCCTTGCGGCACCAGCAGGTGACAAGGTTGCTCGCCTGAGGCCATGGCATCAAGCCAGTTGCCCATTTGCGGGTTTTCGTAGGCGAACAGGGACATCAGCAACGCCCCCGCTTCAGGGGTTACGCCAAGCCCCTGCAAGAAGGCCTGCCGTGCGCCCTGCTGGAACGCATCACGCCGTCCCAGCAGCGAGCCCTCGCGCAGCAGGCCACCGGTTTTTTCGGTAAAGCCGGGAAAGAAAAACACCTTGCGCAAGCCATTGGGCTGCGGCGAAGGCAAGCCATGGCAACCCTCCACCCAGTCCTCGGCACTAAGGTATTCGAGGTTCAGCCACAGCGGCGGCGTGGCGCGAGCACGCATTGCCTCTACATAAGGTGCTGGCAACTGGCAGGCGAAGGCACCAATTACCACATCAGCCGGCGCCACCGGCAACCAGGTCACCGGCCACTGGCGCACGTCCACACCGTGCTGCCACTGCTGCTGGGCGGTGGCATCGGCCCCTGGGCACATGGGCGTGAACGCATTGAGGTCATCCACCCACAGGCGCACTGCCAGCCCGTGCTCGGCCACCAGCTGCCGGGCCAGGCGCCAGGTCACGCCTATATCGCCGTAGTTGTCGACGACGCTGCAGAAGATGTCCCAGGTGGCTTTCATGTGCCCTGCCCTCGCCCAGCGGAAAAACCGCGCATTCTGCGCATAAATTGTCGCTGACAAAAGCACCTGCGCGGAAAAATGCCCAGGCGCATGCGACAATGCACCCCGACCACCCTGCCAGGAGGCAGCCATGCCGCGCCACCGTGAACTGAAGATCACCCTCAAGCCGTTGCCGTTGATCCTGTGCATTGCCTTTGGCCTGTGGCTGGGCGCCGTGGCCATCGCCGCCAGCCTGTGGCTGGCCCTGCAACTGTGGCCACAGCAGGTACAGCCACTGGCCCAGGCCGTGGCCCCCAGCGCGTACCGGCCTGCCACGTCGCCAGCGCCAGCCCCTGTGGCGGATGCCCAGGCGGAGATGTTCGAACGCTACAAGGACATCCTGCACAAGCAGGAACTGCAACAGGCCACCGAGGCCGCCCAGGGCAACCCGCGCAACCTCAACAGCCCCAAGTGCCAGTTCTGGCTGCAGCAGAACCGCACGGCGCCCACTGACAAAAGCCAGGCCAACGTACTGGAGTTCTGTTACTGACCATGGACAAGCCCCACCTGCTGGCGCAAATCGTCGCCACCCTCGAGCATGACCTGGATGTGCTGACCCGCGCGGCGCAAACCGCCTACGAAGCCGCCACAGCCGAAGAGAACATAGCCGAGAACAAGTACGACACCCTTGGCCTGGAAGCCTCGTACCTGGCCACCGGCCAAGCCCGCCGCAGCGCCGAGATCCGCATGGCGCTGCTGACCTACCAGCAACTGCTGCTGCGCGATTATGACCCGGCACGCGGGGTACAGGTGAGCAACCTGGTGACGCTGGAGGATGAAAATGGCGGGCAACGCCGGCTGTTCCTCGGGCCCGAGGCAGCGGGGTTGAAGATTGGCGAGGGGGATGGGCTGGTGACGGTGATTACCCCGCGCTCGCCGCTGGGGCAACAACTGGTCGGCAAGAAGGTTGATGATGAGGTAAGCCTGGGGGCACAGGCATTGGTCATCGTCGATATTGTCTGAACCGGCCTCTTCGCTCCTCAGGCCAGTGATACCCCTTGTAGGAGCAGCCTTGTGCTGCGAAGGGGCCATGAGCAACACAGAAGATCTGTTGCCTTACCGGCCTCTTCGCAGCACAAGGCTGCTCCTACACGGACTCCAAGGCATCGAACCGCCGCGCCAACCCCTGCTCGGCAAACTGCTCCACCACAAAGTCGATAAACGCCCGGGTCTTGCCCGGCAGCAGCTTGTGCTCGGCGAAATACAGGCTGATATGCCCATCGTCCACATACCAGTCCGGCAGCACCCGCCGCAGCCGCCCGCCCTCCAGGTACGGCACGGCAAACGGCAGGCTCACCAAGGCAATCCCCAAGCCCTGCTCGGCCACCGCGCAAGCCGCATCCGAATCGCTCATGGTCATCGCCTGGCGCAACTGCAATGGCTGCTGCACCTGCCAGCGGCTGGTCAACGGCCATGAACGCACCCGCCCGGTCTGCGGCGAGCGGATCAGGATACCGTCATGCCGTTGCAATACCTGCGGGTCGTCAATCGGCGCGTGTCGACCCAGGTACGCCGGCGCCGCCACCAGCACCCGGTGCGCCGGGGTCAGCTTGCGCGCCACCACCCCTGGCGGCAGTTCGAAGCCACCGCCAATCGCCGCATCGAAGCCCTGGCCGATCAGGTCGACCTGACGGTTGTCGAAATGCCAGTCCGGGGTAATGGCCGGGTAGCGACGCAGGAACTCACCCAGCAAGGGCAAAACATACAAGCGCCCGAATACCGTGCCCATGCTCACCCGCAACAACCCGGCCGGCTGGCCTTCGCTGCTGGCCAGGTTAGCCACGGCGTACTGGATGGTGCGGAAGCTGTCACTGACCTCTCCCAGAAATCGCTGCCCCGCTTCGGTCAGGGTCAGCTTGCGGGTACTACGCTGGAACAACCGCACCCCCAGGCGTGCTTCCAGCTGGGCAACATGCTTGCCCACGGCAGCCGGGGTAATGCTGAGGCGCCTGGCGGCCTCGGCAAAGCTGCCGACTTCGGCACTGCGGATGAAGCATTCCAACGCGTTGAACGATTCCATGGCCATGATTGGCAACCAAAGGTTTACTCTGATGATAGTGATTGCCATCTTATCAGCAGGTAATCAAGCGCCGATACTGCGCCCATCCAAGGCATTCCGGCCTGGCTTCCAGCAGGAGATCAGCATGTCCAAACAACACACCCTCGAAGGCAAAGTCGCCCTGGTACAGGGCGGTTCCCGCGGCATCGGTGCAGCCATCGTGCGACGCCTGGCCCGCGAAGGCGCACAGGTGGCCTTCACCTATGTCAGCTCCGCCGGCCCGGCGCAGGCGCTGGTTCAGGAAATTACCGACAACGGTGGCAAGGCCCTGGCCCTGCGGGCCGACAGTGCCGACGCAGCAGCCGTACAACTGGCTGTGGATGACACCGTGAAGGCCTTCGGCCGGCTGGATATCCTGGTAAACAACGCCGGTGTGCTGGCGGTAGCGCCGGTGACCGAATTCGACCTGGCCGACTTCGACCACATGCTGGCGGTGAACGTGCGCAGCGTATTCGTCGCCAGCCAGGCCGCGGCCCGCTACATGGGCCAAGGCGGGCGCATCATCAACATTGGCAGCACCAACGCCGAGCGCATGCCGTTTGCCGGTGGCGCCCCCTATGCCATGAGCAAGTCGGCGCTGGTCGGCCTGACCCGCGGCATGGCCCGCGACCTGGGGCCGAAAGGCATTACCGTGAACAACGTGCAGCCAGGGCCGGTGGACACCGACATGAACCCGGCCAGCGGCGAGTTCGCTGACAGCCTGATCCCGCTGATGGCGATCGGGCGGTATGGCGAGGCGGATGAGATTGCCAGCTTCGTGGCTTACCTGGCGGGGCCTGAGGCGGGGTATGTCACTGGGGCCAGCCTGACGGTCGATGGCGGGTTTGCTGCCTGATTGAAGGGTTGCCTGTTCCGGCCTCTTCGCGGGCGCGCCCGCTCCCACAGGTACTGCGCGATCCCTGTGGGAGCGGGCATGCCCGCGAATAGGCCGGCACAGGCTCTGCCACACAATGCATTGATGTAGTGCCCGACACTTTCCGATAATCCCCCCTTTACTCCTGCCCGCCACGAGAACTGCATGAACACCCCCACGCTCAGCCGTGCCCTGATCCTGCTGATGGCCACCGCCACCGGCCTGGCCGTAGCCAGTAACTATTACGCGCAACCGCTGCTGCACAGCATTGCCCAGCAGTTCGGCCTGAGCACCGCCAGTGCCGGCAGCATCGTCATTGCCGCGCAGCTCAGCTATGGCGCCGGCCTGTTGCTGCTGGCGCCGCTGGGCGACCTGTTCGAGCAACGCCGGCTGATCACCGTAATGACCGCCATTTCCACCCTGGGCCTGGTCATCAGTGCCTGCGCACCGAGCCTGCCCTGGCTGATCCTTGGCACGGCGCTGACCGGGCTGTTCTCGGTAGTGGCGCAAATCCTCGTGCCCATGGCCGCGAGCCTCAGCGAGCCACACCAGCGCGGGCGCGCGGTCGGCACGCTGATGAGCGGCCTGCTGCTGGGCATCCTGCTGGCGCGTACCGCCGCCGGCTTCATGGCCGAGCTCGGTGGCTGGCGCAGCATCTACGTGCTGGCCGCGGTGCTGATGGCCATCACCGCCGTGGCGCTGCACCGCAGCCTGCCGCAACACCACAGCCATGCCGGGCTGAAATACCCGGCGCTGATCGGCTCGGTGTTCCGCCTGTTCTTCGAAGAACCGGTGCTGCGCCTGCGCTCGCTACTCGGCCTGCTGGCGTTCAGCCTGTTCGCCCTGTTCTGGACGCCACTGGCGTTCCTGCTGGCGAAAGGCCCGTACCACTATTCGGACGCAGTGATAGGCCTGTTCGGCCTGGCCGGTGCGGCGGGTGCGCTGTCGGCCAACTGGGCCGGGCGCCTGGCCGACCGTGGCAAGGGCTCGCTGGGTACCACCGTGGGGCTGGTGGTATTGCTGCTGTCATGGGTCCCGCTGGGCTATGCCGAGCAGTCCTTGCCGGCCTTGCTGCTGGGCGTGCTGATGCTCGACCTGGCGGTGCAGCTGGTGCACGTGAGCAACCAGAATGCGGTGATTGCCCTGCGGCCCGAGGCGCGCACGCGGCTGAATGCCGGGTATATCACCTGCTACTTCATTGGCGGGGCATTAGGGTCATTGCTGGGCACGCAGTTGTTCCAGCGCCAGGGCTGGATGGGGATTGTGGTGGCCGGGTTGGTGATTGGCGGGCTGGCGTTGCTGGCGTGGGGGTTGGCGGAGCGCAAGCGCAGGAACGCTTTGCAAGCGGCCTGAAAAATTTTTGTTGGATTGTTCGCGGGCACGCCCGCTCCCACAGGTTTGTCACTGGCATGTAGCATGTGATGTACCTGTGGGAGCGGGCGTGCCCGCGAAGAGGCCATTAACCATGGCGACAATGCACCGCACGACCCTCCGTCGCATGGCCGTTGACTTGCCCGCCCGGGCAGCGCTCAGTAGGCGCTGGTCAATGCCCTTTCCCTGACAGGACGACGTTATGACAAGACTCACGGTGCAATCCGGCGATTTCTTGCAAGGTGAAGGCGAGTATCGCAACGGATCGCTCACACTCAAGACCCCGCGCAGCCCCTCCCCGGGCGAGCGGATTTCCCTGGCACGCATCAGCGACCTGCGGCTGGCCAGCCTGGAATCCAGCCGTAGCCTGGGCAGTGCCCTGGGCTGGGGCGTGGCCGGGGCCCTGGTGGCCGGGCCGGTGGGGTTGCTGGCCGGGCTGTGGCTGGGTGGCAAGGAAGAACAAGCCACGTTCCTGGCTACCTTCAAGGACGGGCGCAAGCTCATGGCCATTACCGATGGCAAGACCTGGTCGAAAATCGATGATAACTGGCGACAGCACAAGCGGCCGGCCAACCAAGATTGAATATCACCGGGCCTGGATCGTTTTATGTTGAAGGCGGCTGTAAGATGCCGCCTTTTTCATGGCCTGTGCCGGCCTCTTCGCGGGTAAACCCGCTCCCACAGGAAAATCACTATCCTCAGGTGCAGTGATATCCCTGTGGGAGCGGGTTTACCCGCGAAGAGACCGGCACAGGTGTCGCGCCTCCAGGAGCCCCACCGCATGCCCCCGCGTCACCCTCGCCTGCCCCTGAGCCTGCTCAGCCTGGGCCTGGCCCTGCATTGCCCCCATGTGCTTGCCGAAGACAGCGTGTTACTGGCCCCGCTGCAGGTGTCCGATACCTACGCCAACGACGGCTACCAGGCACGCCAGGCAGCAGTAGGTGGCTTCCAGTCCGCCCCCTTGCTCGACACCCCGGCTTCGGTCAGCGTGTTCAGCCAACAACTGCTGGAAGACCGCCAGGTGCGCAAGCTCAGCGAGGTGCTGCAAAGCGACGCCTCGGTGGGCGACAGCTATGCCCCCATCGGTTACTACGAAAACTTCAACGTGCGCGGCTTCGAGCTGAATGCCGCCAACAGCTACCGTATCAATGGCCAGACCATCGCCGGCGAGCAGAACGTAGCCCTGGAGAACAAGCAGCAGGTGGAGCTGCTCAAGGGCCTGTCCGGGCTGCAGAGCGGCGTGTCGGAGCCGGGCGGCCTGGTCAACTACGTGACCAAGCGCGCCGAAGACGTGCGCAGTATCACGGTTTCGACCAACGAACAGGGCGAACGCTACCTGGCCACCGACCTGGGCGGCTGGTTCGGCAGCGAGCGGCAGTTCGGCCTACGCGCCAACCTGGCCCATGAAGACATCCGCTCCTATGTCGACCATGCCGATGGCCAGCGCGACTTCGCCTCGCTGGCCTTCGACTGGCAGATCAACCCGGATGCCACCCTGCAACTGGATGCCGAATACCAGCACCGCGAACAGCGCTCGGTACCCGGTTACCAGTTGCTCGGTGGCAGCGAAGTGCCCCACGGCATCGACCCGGACGACCGCCTGGCCTACCAGCACTGGGCCAAGCCGGTGCAGAACGATTCGCTGAACCTGGGCGGGCGCTTCGAGTACCGTTTCAACGAGGCCTGGAGCGGGACCTTGAGTGCCTCGCGCAGCCAGGTAGTGATCGATGACTACAGCTCGTTTGCCTGGGGCTCGAGCGAAGGCGCGTTCTTCGGCAACAATGGCGACTACGACATCTACGACTTCCGCAGCCCCGACGACACCCGCCGCACCGACGAGGCGCAGGCCATGCTCAATGGGCGTTTCGATGCGCTGGGCGTAGGGCATGAGCTAACCGTGGGCACCAATGCGCAGCGGCGCACGCTGGACCAGCGCCCCAGCTACATGGAATGGGTAGGTACAGGCAACATCCACACCGGCGCGCCGGCCTTTGATCCATCCGACAAGCCCATCAGGTCTAGCGAACGTCGCCTGGACAGCCGCCAGTACGGGCTGTTCGTGAGCGACCGCATCAGCTTCAACGAGCAATGGCAGACCGTACTGGGTGCCCGTGAAGTACGCCTGGACGAGCAAACCTGGAATGAGGACGGCGTTGCCGGCCGCCATACCCGGCAGTATGAGTTGCTGCCTAACGCTGCGCTTATCTACAAGCCGCAGCCGGATACCACGGTATACGCCAGCTACTCCAAGGGCCTGTCAGCAGGCGGTACCGCCCCCTGGTTCGCCGAGAACAGATTCGAAATCCTCGCGCCAACGACCTCGCACCAGCTGGAACTTGGCCTCAAGCACGACTGGCAAGGGCTGAGCTTCAGCGCCGCACTGTTCCAGATCCGCCAGGCATACCAATACGCCCGCCCGGACGGCGCCGGTAAATTCACCTACGTGCAGCAAGGCCAGCAAAAGAACACCGGCCTGGAGCTGGGCGCCAGCGGCTGGGTGACCTCGAACCTGCAGGTGCAGGCCAGCGCTGCGGCCATTCGGGCGCGGGTGCAGAACAGCGGTACCTATGCCTATGAAGGCCACCAGGCGATCAACGTGCCCAGGTTCCGGGCGGCGCTGCAGGCGGAATACACCCTGCCGGTGCCGGGGCTGGCACTGCTGGGCGGGGCGCGCTACAGCGCCAGCAAGTATGCGAGCCAGGCGGGTAATGTGGAGGTTGGCGGGTATACGGTGTTCGACGTGGGTAGCCGCTACCGCACGCGCATCGGGGGGTATGACACGGTGCTGCGGCTGACTGTGGATAACGTGTTCGACAAGCGTTATTGGCGCGATGTGGGGGATTACCTGGGGGATAACTACCTGTTCCAGGGAGCGCCGCGGACGGCTCGGCTTTCGGCTTCGGTCAGCTTCTAGGTTTTTTGGGCTGCCTTGCAGCCCATTCGCAGCACAAGGCTGCTCCTACAGGATGGGTGCGACCCTGTAGGAGCAGCCTTGTGCTGCGAATGGGCCGCAAAGCGGCCCAAAAACAAAAAGCCCCCGGCCTTTCAGCTCGGGGGCTCTTCGTAGAATGTGGCGGTGAAGAAGGGATTTGAACCCTTGATACGATTTCTCGTATACACACTTTCCAGGCGTGCTCCTTCGACCACTCGGACACTTCACCGTTTCTCTTCAAGCCTTGCAGCCTGTCGAGGTGCGCTAATTTAGTGAAAGACATTCCCTTTGGCAAGCATTTTTTCAATTTTTTCATGCATTTGCATTTGAGCCCCGGCGTACGCTGACCGACCGGTCAGCCTTACTGCTTTACCTCGCCCCCGGCGCTGGGTAACGTCGTCGCCACGCCAACAAAAGGACTCTGCCATGAGCGAGCTGATTACCTACCACGCCGAAGACGGCATCGTCACCCTGACCCTGAACAACGGCAAGGTCAACGCCATCTCGCCAGACGTCATCGCCGCCTTCAACGCCGCGCTCGACCGCGCCACCGAAGAACGCGCGGTAGTGATCATCACCGGGCAGCCAGGCATCCTGTCTGGTGGCTACGACCTCAAGGTGATGACCAGTGGCCCCAAGGAGGCGATCAGCCTGGTCACCGCCGGCTCCACCCTCGCCCGCCGCCTGCTGTCGCACCCGTTCCCGGTGGTGGTCGCCTGCCCGGGCAATGCCGTGGCCAAGGGCGCCTTCCTGCTGCTGTCGGGCGACTACCGCATTGGTGTCGAAGGGCCGTACAAGGTGTGCCTGAACGAAGTGCAGATCGGCATGACCATGCACCATGCCGGCATCGAACTGGCCCGCGACCGCCTGCGCCGCTCGGCCTTCCACCGCTCGGTGATCAATGCCGAGGTATTTGACCCGCAGGGTGCGGTGGATGCCGGCTTCCTCGACAAGGTGGTGCCGGCCGAGCAGTTGCAGGATGCGGCACTGGCGGCGGCGCGAGAGCTGAAGAAGCTGAACATGCTGGCGCACAAGAACACCAAGCTGAAGGTGCGCAAAGGGTTGCTGGAAGCCTTGGACAAGGCGATCGAGCTGGACCAGCAGCATATGGGCTAGCCGGAGCGGCCTCTTCGCGGGTTTACCCGCGAAGAGGCCGGAACAGGCTTACACCAGGGTTTGCCCCAACCAGTGCACATCCGTACACTGCCCGGCGACTGTCTGGTGTGAGTCGTACCATGCTTTATTCACTGCGCATGTTCCTGCTGGCGCTGCATTTCCTTGTGGTTGGCGCCCTCGGCCTGGTCATTGGCCTGTGCCGCCCTTTCAACCCCGACAACAGCCGCGTGTTTGCCCGCCTCTACAGCCTGCCGGCCACCTGGCTGATGCGAATCAGGGTCAAGGCCGAAGTCGGCCCGCTGTGGGACCAGCCGCCCGGCTGCGTGATCGTCGCCAACCACCAGTCCAACTTCGACCTGTTCGTGCTGGGCCAGGTGGTGCCGCAACGCACCGTGGCCATCGGCAAGAAGAGCCTGGGCTGGATCCCGCTGTTCGGCCAGCTGTTCTGGCTGGGCGGCAATGTACTGGTCGACCGCAAGAACGCCTACCAGGCACGCAAGGCCATGCAGAAGACCACCCGGGTGCTGCAGGACGACACCTCGATCTGGATTTTCCCCGAAGGCACACGCAATGCCGGCGAGCATCTGATGGCATTCAAGAAAGGCGCCTTTCACATGGCCATCGAGGCTGGCGTGCCAATCGTGCCGGTATGCGTTAGCCGCTATGCAGGGCGCCTGAGCCTGAACAGCTGGCGCCAGCGTACGGTGATCGTTCGCTCGCTGCCACCGATCGCCACGGCCGGCATGACCCTGCAAGACATGCCGGCGCTGATCGAGCAATGCCGGGGGCAGATGCAGCAGTGCATCGACCGCATGGAAGGGGAGCTGGCCAAGAGCTAGGTTGCCGGTTATGGCCTCTTCGCGGGCTTGCCCGCTCCCACAGGGATATCACAAGACTCGAGGATGGTGATGAACCTGTGGGAACGGGCAAGCCCGCGAAGAGGCCAGTGCAGGTTGCTCTTGAGCCCACTACAGCCCAAGCTGTAATCCGTGTCCAACCGGAATAAGCGAACAACCATGGGTCGAGTCGTGGCATCGGCGGTGTACAGCGCCGGCAGAAAGGTCACCAACATCAGCATCGATGAAGGCAGCGAATGGGCGCGCAAGCCGGGGCACTTCGTGTGGATCGGCCTGGAAGAGCCCAACGCCGAGGAACTGGCCAACCTGCAGTGCCAGTTCAACCTGCACGAACTGGCCATCGAAGACGCCCTGGAGAAGCACAGCCGGCCCAAGCTGGAAACCTTCGGCGATGCCCTGTTCATCGTCACCTACTCGCCGGTGCGCCACGAAGGCAAGCTGGAGTTCATCGAAACCCACATCTTCGCCGGCAACGGCTACATCATCACCTGCCGCAACGGCCACTCCAAGTCCTACGCCCTGGTGCGCCAGCGCTGCGAAGCGCGGCCGTTGCTGCTGGAGCACGGCGAAGACTTCGTGTTGTACGCCCTGCTCGACTTCGTCACCGAGAACTACCAGCCGGTCAGCGAGGCCATTCATGGCGAGATCGAAGAGCTGGAGCAAAGCGTGCTTGGCGGCTCGCTGCAGGAAGACGATATCCGCCGCCTGCACAGCTTGCGCCGCGACATCCTGCGCCTGCGGCGCTACGTGGCGCCGATGGTCGAGGTGAGCGAGGAACTGCAGCGCCTGAGCTTCCCGTTCATCGACAAGAACATGCGCCCGTACTTCCGTGATGTGCAGATCCACGTGACGCGGCAGATGGAAGACCTGGCCGGCATCCGTGACATCGCCAGCCAGACCATCGAGATCGGCATGCTGCTGGAGTCGTCACGGCAGAGCATCGTGCAGCGCAAGTTCGCGGCCTGGGCAGCGATCCTGGCGTTCCCCACGGCGATTGCCGGGGTTTACGGGATGAACTTCCAGAACATGCCGGAACTGGGGTGGCACTATGGGTATTTCGGGGTGCTGGGGGTGATTGCGATGGGGTGTTCGGGGTTGTATGCCAGCTTCAAGAAGTCTGGCTGGCTTTGAGATTGTCGGGGCCGCTCTGCGGCCCCGCGCCCTCACGCCGCGTCGTGCTTGCTCACCGGCTGTTGGATAAACCGCAACATCCACTCCCCCACCAGGTCGCCCTGGTGCTCGGTGGCCAGGCTGGCCACGGCCTTGTGGTACACCTCATCACCCAGATGCTCCTGGCGCGCATCGAGCAACGCGCGGGAGTAGTCGTGCACGAACTCCGGGTGCCCCTGGAAGCACAGCACCTGGTCACGAATGTGGTACGCCGCGTTCGGGCAGAAATCGCTGGAGGCGATCACCGTGGCGCCTTCCGGCAGCTCGGTCACCTGGTCCTGGTGGCTGATCAGCAAGGTCAGCTCCGAAACCTCCGGGTCCATCCACGGCGCATGGGCCGCCAGCGAATAGCGGTGGATACCCACGCCCCAACCCTGCTCGGCACGTTCGGCCTTGCCACCCAGGGTCAACGCCAGCAACTGATGACCGAAACATACCCCCAGCAGCTTCTCGCCACGCTCGTATAGCTTCAGCAGATAGGCCTTGAGGGTCTGGATCCATGGGTCGGTACCAAACGAATCGGCCTTGCTACCCGTCACCAGGTAGGCATCGAACACTTCGTCGTCGGCGGGGTAATCGCCGTTCATCACGTTGTACACACGAAATTCGGCGGCGATCGGCTGACGCGAGAAGAGCTGCTCGAACATCCTGCCGTAGCCCTGGTACTGCGCCGTCAACTCCGGTCGCAGGACATCGGTTTCAAGGATGCAGATGCGTAACGACATAGGGATAGTCCTGAACGACATGGGTGGGAATCTGCTGTAGAGACTGACGCGAAAGGCACGTACAAGCAAGTAGGCCGCACTGACGAACGGTCACATTTCGTCGGTGCCCTGCTGGCACTTGCGCCACCGTCTAGCGAGAGCATGCCAGCCAGCTGGCACTTGGCCTCATAGCCAAACGAAATCAACGGACCAAAGCATTAGAAGAAAGGGTTCTCAAACATGGATGACGCACACCCTACTGTTGGTTGTATATCCACTTTCAAGAGGCAAGCAGTTCAGGCGTCACGCAACGCCACTGCGATCGACCCGAAGCGCGACAGGGAAGCCAACGGGTATTCAGGAATAACAACAAGAAGGCGGTCCGCCATGTTCAGACAATCGAAAATTCGCCAAGCTGGGCTCATTCTCTTCGCCACGACTTTGCTGCTGATCCTGCCGAACCTGACACGTTTGTTTGGCTGACTGCTGCTGTGGCGCCAACAGGCAACGCACAGGTAATCTGCTGGCCTTGATGGTCGGAGATTACCCATGCGCCACTGCCTTGCACTGTTAGTGTTGCTCCTGAGCCTGCCGCTGTCGGCGGCGCAACTGCACCTTGAACTGGGCGCCACGACGCGCCAGTGGAACAGTGCCGAACTGCTCGACCACCCGCAGGCCCGGGACATCAGCATCGACCAGGACGTTTCCTACAAGCGGCCCATGCACTATCGGGCTGTGCCGCTGGCCATGCTACTGGAAGGCGTGAGCGCCAGCGACCACCTGCAGGCGGTGGCGCTGGACGGTTTTGCCGCCGAAATGCCCGCCGCGCCACTGTTGCAGCACGGGCCGGCACAGGCCTGGCTGGCGGTGGAGGACCCGGGCAGACCATGGCCGGCACTGGGCCAGGGCAAACCGAGTGCAGGGCCGTTCTACCTGGTGTGGACTGCGCCGCAGGCCAGCGGCATCCGCCCGGAGCAGTGGCCGTTCCAGATTTCCACGATTCGCAAGCTGGCTTCTGTCGAAGCGCGCCTTCCGGCACTGCTGCCCGACCCGAAGCTACCGGCCGACAGCGCGGTGCGCCGGGGTTTTGCCCTGTTCCAGCAGAACTGCCTGGCGTGCCACCGGTTGAACGGCGCGGGGGATGCGCAGGTGGGGCCGGACTTGAATGTGCCGCATAACCCGACCGAGTACTTCCGGCCGGAGTATCTGCGCAAGCTGATTCGGGACCCGCAGAGTTTGCGGCGGTGGCCGCAGGCGAAGATGCCAGGGTTTGCAGAGAGTGTTTTGAGTGAACCGGAGCTGGATGAATTGCTGGCTTATCTGGGACATATGGCTGGGCGTAGGCCTTGAGGGCTGTGCTTGCTTCTTCGCGGGCTTGCCCGCTCCCAGAGGATCACCACAGGCTTGAATGCCGTGAGATACCTGTGGGAGCGGGCAAGCCCGCGAAGAAGGCAACACAAGACTCTCAGGCTATGGGCCGCTCCTGCTTGACCCCCCACCCTTCCACCTCACCACCATAAGGTGTCACCAGCTGCTCGAAGGTCTCTTCGAAGTCACCAATCCCGCCATGGGTGGCATACATGACCTTGCTCAGCTCCAGATGCCAGGCACCGTCGCCCAGTTCCTTCACCTGGGCATTCAGCGATTCACCGCGAAACTGCCCGGCCGCGCGGCGGGCCCCTGCTTCGTCGGGGAATATGGCGTAGAACTCGATGGGGTGGATCTGGGTGAAGTCGAAACCGCCTGCTTTCATCTGGCGCAGGACGTTGCTGCTGATATCGTCGTTCTGGCTGCTCATGAAACGTCCTCCTGAATAATGCGATGGATAGACTTTCCGTGCACTACGCACCTGCCGGCAGCGGCCGGGCAGTTCGAGCTGATGCAAGACGCGAAGGGATGCAGTGCCAACCCGCAGAATAGGCTGGTACCTTCATGCAGCGTAGTGCCTGCCAGGGCGCCACGCAAACGTGTGGTTCAGGGTGTTTCGTGGATGCTGGTGATGGTCACGCCGCTCTGTTCCTTGAGCCAGCGTGCGGTGGGGGAAACGGCGCGGTCCTGAAAGTCGTTGAGGTCCAGCTCGTCCATCACCGGGAACAGGTGCGAACGGATAGCCCGCGCGGCATCCTCCTCGCTGGGGCACTGGTCGCCATGCAGCGTCAAGGTGGTGAGTACGCCTTTCTGGTCGGCAAAGATGACTTCCCACTCTTTCATTGAACGAACCCTCTCAGTCAACGAACACCGGGTGTGTGATGCCTGAACAAGTGACCTTGAGGCGGGGAGAATGTTCAGTCTGAGGGATTTGTGTTGGGCCCATTCGCGGGCATGCCCGCTCCCACAGGGTCACCACAAGGTTCGAAACCTGTGCTGTACCTGTGGGAGCGGGCGTGCCCGCGAATGGGCCGTGAAACGGCCCCGATTTACTTCGGCGTGCCGTGCACTACACCGGCCGTGTTATCCAGCAGGCTCTTGGTCGCCGTCTGGATATACGCTTCCAGCTTCTTCAGCATCTGCGGCTGGTCCGGGCTTTCGATCAGCTCGGCCTTGAACTCGCTGCCCAGCTGGTAGCGGTACATGCGTGGGGTCATGTCCTTGGACTCGATCAGGATGCGGTCGCCCTGCACCAGGCCGACAATCTGCTCGCTGCCCGATGGCTTGATCATGCCCACGCCCTGGTCGCCCTCAGGCAGGTTGAGCAGGTCGCGGCCCCAGCACTGGTGACGGGCCTGGCCACCCAGGCGGCCCATGATGGTCGGCACGATATCGACCTGGGTACCCACGGTGTGGTTGACCGCCCCGAACTTCTCCTGGATGCCCGGGGCAATCAGCAGCAGCGGCACGTTGAAACGGCCCAGGTCCAGCTCGGTGACCTGCTGGTGGTTGCCGAAGCCATGGTCGCCAACGATGACGAACAGGGTTTCCTTGAAGTACGGCTCCTTGCGCGCCTTCTCGAAGAACTGCCCCAGCGCCCAGTCCGAATAGCGCATGGCAGTCAGGTGCTCGTCCAGGCGGCCCTGGCCGGTTACCGGTTCCACCGGCAGGTCCTTGGGCAGCGCGTACGGGGTGTGGTTGGACAGGGTCTGCAGCAGCGCGTAGATCGGCTTCTTGCCGTCGTGCTTGGCCAGCTCTTCGGCGCCACGGTCGAACATGTCCTGGTCGGACACGCCCCAGGTCGGGTCGGAGAACACCGGGTTGACGAAGTCGTTACGGCCAATGAAGGTGGTCATGCCCTGGTTGCCGAAGAACCCGGACTGGTTGTCCCAGGCAAAGTCGCCGTTGTAGACGTACACGTCGTCGTAATCGCGGGCGCTGAGCAAGGCCGGCAGACCGGACAGCTTGTGGCCGCCTTCCGGGGTCTGCATCAGGTATTCGAAGCCTGGCAGGTTGGGGAAGCAGGCCATGGTGGCGAACATGCCCTGGTGGGTATGGGTGCCATTGGAGAAGAAGCGGTCGAACAGCAGGCCCTCTTTGGCCAGCTTGTCGAAGTACGGGGTGATGTTGTTGGGGCTGCCCAGCGCGCCCACCGAGTGGCCGGCGAAGCTCTCCATCAGGATCACCACCACGTTCTTGATCGGCAGGGTGCGCTCGGCCGGCGGCACGAAGTCACGGCGGATGGCAGCCTCGTCGGCATCGACCAGGGTGTCGTTGGCGGTCAGCAGCTGCTCGCGCACGCTCTGCGTGGCCACATCCTGCTCCAGCACCGGCTTCCAGATGTTGGCGCGGTCCTCGCCGAAGCGGCTCTTGGCGGCATCGATCAGGGTCAGGGTGCCGTTCAGGCCCAGCTGGTTGACGAAGTTGGAATCGGTGGTGAAGGCATCACCCCAACGCATCGGTGGGCCCTGGCGCAGGGTGCCACGGGCGGCGACCACGGCCACCAGCAGGATCACCATGAACACCGCCAGGCGGTTGTACCAGGGCGCCACACGGCGCTGCAGGGTGACCTCAACGGCCCCATTGCCACGGGTCATGCGATCGATGCCCTTGAACAGCAGGCTCAGAAGCCAGGTGCCGAACAGCCAGGCCAGCAGGTAGCGCACCACCGGGAAGCCGTACCAGAGCATGCTCAGTACGGTTTTCGGGTCTTCCTTGATGTACTGGAACACCAGGCCGTTGAGGCGCTGGTGAAACTCGCGATAGAAGTCCATTTCCATCAGGCCGAGGAACATCACCACACTTGAGGTGATGGTTAGCCAGAAACGGAACAGGCCACGCCGGGCCATGGCCCAGGGACTGAGGATGGCCAGCAGCAGCGGAATGCTGATGTACACCACCACCCGCAGGTCGAAGCGCAAGCCGTTGAGGAAGCCTTCGGCGACTGTCGCGCTGGGGGTATCGCCGACCATGTCGCTGTTGTAGACCAGCAGCGCCAGGCGCACGAGGCTGAGCATCAGCATGATCACCAGGCCGCTAAGCAGCGTGTAGGCCAGGTGGGATTTCAGGGTGGGCGAGAACGACGCTCGCGCGCCCCGTTGCTTCAAGGCGTCCGGGTTAGCCATGAATGGGAAGGTCCTAGGATTGCGGGTTTGCGGAGATGGCGCAGGTGTATACCAACGCAGCATTGTGCGGGTGCGGATTCTGTTTAAACCAATGTGAAAATTTTGTCACGGGGGTATTGCCGGTTTTGTCTGTTACGGCCTCTTCGCGGGCACGCCCGCGAAGAGGCCGTAACAGGCATTCAGATCCGCACATTCCCCCGCGGCCCGGCAATCGCCCAGATCACCAGGCCCACCACCGGCAGCAAGGCGATCAACAGGATCCACAACACCTTGATGCCCACTTCGCTGCCGCTCTTGATCACATTGAGGATGGCCCAGATATCCAGCGCCAGGATGATCAGCCCGACCAGGCTGTTGAACGTCGAACCCATGCCTAAACTCCTGTCCAGAGGCTTTGCCACAGCATAGCCAGCTATCAAGGCAATAGAAGGGAATCCTTGGCGATTGGCGCAGGTCCCTGAGTAGACTGCCAGTATCCACAGATTCGAGGTTCACATGCCACCCGCCCACACCCAAAGCGCCACCCCACCCTCGCTGCTGAACGCCTGGCGCCAGCAGGCCATGAACACCCCCTGGCTCAGCGCCGGTCTGGGGTTGAGCCTGCTGGCGGTGGTGCTACTGCTGGCCGCCAGCCTGTGGAACGCGGTGAACGGCGACCACGCCGACAACCTGCACCTGGCCATGCTGGGCGGGTTGTCCGGCTTTGGCGCCACGGCGCTGGGCGCGGTGCTGGCGGTGGTGCTGCGCGATGTCAGGGCGCGCACCCAGGACGTGATGCTGGGCTTTGCCGCCGGCATGATGCTGGCGGCCAGTTCGTTCTCGCTGATTCTGCCGGGCCTGGATGCCGCCCGCGAAATTACCGGTAACGGCCCGGCCGCGGCCTTTACCGTGGTGCTGGGCATGGGCCTGGGTGTGTTGCTGATGCTGGGCCTGGACCGCTTCACCCCGCATGAACACGAAAGCACCGGCCCGTGCGGCCCAGAGGCCGAGCGCATCAGCCGGGTGTGGTTGTTCGTGCTGGCGATTACCCTGCACAACCTGCCTGAGGGCATGGCCATTGGCGTGAGCTTTGCCAATGGCGACATGAACATCGGCCTGCCGCTGACCAGCGCCATCGCCATCCAGGACATCCCCGAGGGGCTGGCTGTGGCCCTGGCCTTGCGCGCAACCGGGTTGTCGAGCCTGAAGGCCGCGCTGGTGGCGATCGGGTCGGGGCTGATGGAGCCGCTGGGCGCGGTGATCGGCCTGGGGATTTCGACCGGTTTTGCCTTGGCCTACCCGGTGAGCATGGGGCTGGCGGCGGGGGCGATGATCTTTGTGGTAAGCCACGAGGTGATTCCCGAAACCCACCGTAATGGGCACCAGACGGCGGCGACCCTGGGGTTGATGGGTGGGTTTGCGGTGATGATGTTCCTCGATACCGCGCTGGGTTGAAGTTTCAGGTTGCCTGAGCCGGCCTCTTCGCGGGCTCGCCCGCTCCCACAGGTACTCCACTGTCCTCAGGCCCAGTGATTATCCTGTGGGAGCGGGCAAGCCCGCGAAGAAGCAGACGCTGAAATCAGATGTGTACGGCGACCTTCAGGGCTTCCAGGGCCGGCTCAACCTTGATCCCCACCTCTGCCCCCAGCTCCAGTACCCGCGCCAGGTCGTTCTGCCCCACCATCACCATCTGCAGCTCGTCATCCAGCAACTGGCTGAAGTTGAGCAGCACATAACCACCAGCCTCTTTATTCAGTGCGCCCATCTGCACCTGGATGCGATTGAGCGCGGTCAGCGGCTCGGTACGGGCCAGTTGCTTGGGTTTTAGGGTAAAGGGCACGCTCTGGTCGAACGAATCGCTGATCTGCTGGAACAGGTCCTGGTAGCTGTCGGCCTGGAACACCACGGTGTCCGGCAGGCTGCCCAGCACCACCCATTCGCCCAGCGGGATGGGGAAGCTGTCGTCGTAGTTGATGTCGGGGTTGGCAGCCAGGAAGGCGGCGGGGTCGGCGTAGGCCTGTGCGGCCTCGTCGGCGATGCGCTCGATGTCCTCCTCGCGCATGCAGCCAGCGCCAATGAGGCTGATGAATTCGAGCAACTGAGTTTTCATGAAAGGGGGCCTGCGACGGGTGAAAAGTCGCCAAGGATAGCCGCAAATGCCCCCTTGCGGTTAGCCGGCCAGCGCTTGCAGGCGTGCCGCGGTATCCACGGCACCCATGGTTTGCGCCGCCATCAGCGCAGTGGCACCGCGGGCATCCTGGCGGGCCGGGTCGGCGCCCTGGGCCAGCAGGTAGTCGAGGATTTCGCTGCGGTTGAACATGGCCGCCAGCATCAGTGCGGTGCGGCCATCCTGCGCGGCGGCGTCCACCGGCACGCCGTGCTCCAGCAACAGGCGGATCATGGCCAGGTCCCCCTTGAACGCGGCTCCGGCAATGGGCAACTGGCCGTTGTCGTTGGCAATCAGTGGATCGGCGCCGTGCGCCAGCAGCACCCGCACTGCGTCGTGGTGGCCGTGGTAGCTGGCCAGCATCAGCAGGGTGTCGCCCTTGTGGTTGCGCAGGTTGGCCGGCAGCCCGCTGACAAGCAGGCGCCCGAGCATCTCGGCATCGCCCTGACGGGCACGTTCGAACACCTGCTCGGCGAAGGCGGCGGTTTCGTCGTCGGTCATGGCGGCAGGCGTGGGTTGGCGGGACATTTGGAACCTCCTGGCAGAAATCGTTGCCCAAGTTTTTGTCAGGCAAGGCTGCCGGGTCAAAGGTTCAGATTCTATCGGGCCGATAGCTGGCCAGCGGGTCGTGCAATATGCACTATGCAAAATGCACGACCATGCAGGTTGCACGATGGCGCTTTTGCATAAACCATTCAAGTCATTGATTTTAAGGAGTTTTTATAAATTCAAATCCTGGCATGGTCACTGCAGAGATCAACTTACTGCCACGCAACAGCCAGGAGTTGATATGGACCTCATCCAGGAAAAGTTCGATTCGGTATTTTCGGCCTACCAGGTGAATACACAGGCCCGACCCGACGGCGGTGTGCTGCTGACCCTGCGCGCTGCTGATGGCAAGGTAACCCGCCGGGTGCTGACCTATGCGCAACTGCACAGTGCCGAGCAGCTGTCCTGGGCGATCAGTGCGATTCGCCGGGATTTGGCCGAGCAGGCCAGTGAATTGCCAGTGATCTCGATGCTGCAGAGCCAGCAGCGGTTTGCCTTGCCGACTTATCGCTGAGTTTTGTGTTGGCTGATCTGGCCTCTTCGCGGGCTTGCCCGCTCCCACAGACAATGCGCTGCCCTCAGGCCCGGCGATATCCCTGTGGGAGCGGGCAAGCCCGCGAAGAGGCCGGTAAAGCCATTACAGTTCGTCGATGCCCAGGAACGCCCGCGCCGTCACATCCCCGGTAAAACGCGGTTGCATACCCTGCTCGCTGCCATACAGCCGCAACGCCAGGCAAAACGGCGCATCGCCCAGCTCAACCCAGCGACGGGTCCCCGCCGGCACCACGAGCTGGTCACCCTTCTCGCACAGCACCGAATACACCCACTCCCCCACTCGCAGGCCAACCTGCGCCCGCCCGCTGACCACGGCAAACACCTCGTCGGCGTCATGCACATGCTCATCGCGCACATCCACCTGCGCCGGGGCCTCTCCATCACGGTTGAGCAACACGAAGGCCTTGCTGCCATGCGCCGTCATCAACTGGTCCAAGAGCCCGCGGCAGGCCTCCAGCACCTCGTCCTGGGCCGTGCCCGGGCGCACCCGCAGGCCATGCTCGGCATGGGTAAAGTGCACGCCCTGCTCGGCCAGGGTGACGGCGATGTCGTCGTGATGGGTCAGCACCTTGTTCGGCAGTTCCGGGCTGGAGGGGTGGAAAACGCTGAGAATGCTCATCAGGGGCGGGTCCTGGTCGGTTGCGAACAAAGGGCAATGATAACGGCTGCAGCCAAGGCTGCGGCACTGGCCATACCAAAGGTGAAGGTGGGCCCCAGCAGTTTCCAGCTGTAGCCTGAATACAACGCCCCCAACGCACCGCCGGTGCCCGACAGCGCCGCATACAGCGCCTGGCCCTGGCCCTGCTGGCGGGCGCCGAAGCTGCCCTGGACAAAAGCGATGCTGGCGGCATGGAAGCAGCCGAAGGTGGCCGCGTGCAGCACCTGGGCGAACACCAGCACCGCCGGCTCGCCGGCCAGGTTACCCAGCAACAGCCAGCGCAGCGCCGCCAGCACGAAGCTGGCCAGCAGCACCCGCTGCACGGAAAAGCGCGCGAAGATGCGGCTCATGGCCATGAACACCAGTACTTCGGCCACCACCCCCAGTGCCCACAGCAAGCCGATGGCACCACGGGCATAGCCCAGGTGTTCAAGGTGCAGGGTCAGGAAGGTGTAGTACGGCCCGTGGCTGAGCTGCATCAGCGCCACGCAGGCATAGAACGCGATCACCCCCGGCGCCCGCAGCTGCTGCAGGAAGCCGCCGGCGCCGCTGCGCTCGCCCTGCTCCACCGGCTGGGCATTGGGTACCCACAGGCTGGCGGCGACGATGCCGGCCATGATCGTGACCAGCGCCACCGGGTAGATATCCAGGCTCAGCCACTCGAACAGTCGGCCCAGGCCGACCACGGTGAGGATGAAACCGATCGAGCCCCACAGGCGCACCTGGCTGTAGCGCGCGGTTTGCCCGTGCAGGTGGGCCAGGGTGATGACCTCGAACTGCGGCAGCACCGCATGCCAGAAGAATGCATGCAGGGCCATGACCAGCGCCAGCCAGGCGTAGCTTTTGCCAAGGAAGATCAGGGCGAAAGTGGCCAGCGTCGACAACGCGCCCAGGCGCACGATCAGCAGGCGCTGGCCGGTGCGGTCACCCAGCCAGCCCCACAGGTTGGGTGCGATGCAACGCATGAGCATGGGGATGGCCACCAGCTCGCCGATGCGCGCCGGGGAGAAGCCCAGGTGGTCGAAGTACAGCGCCAGGAAGGGGGCGGTGGAACCAAGCAGGGCGAAGTAGAACAGGTAGAAGCTGGACAGGCGCCAGTAGGGGATGGGTTGCATCGGATGGCCTTGTGGAAACCTGTACCGGCCTCTTCGCGGGCACGCCCGCTCCCACAGGGACCCCACAGATTCTGAAAGCCATGATGAACCTGTGGGAGCGGGCGCGCCCGCGAAGAGGCCGGTACTGGGGGATCAGAGCTGGCCCAGCACCGGGGTATTCACTTTCACATCGGCATTCTGCGCACGATGGCGCAGCAGGTGGTCCATCAGCACGATGGCCATCATCGCCTCGGCGATCGGCGTGGCGCGGATGCCCACGCACGGGTCGTGGCGGCCTTTGGTGACGACGTCCACCGGGTTGCCGTCGATGTCGATGGAGCGGCCCGGGGTGGTGATGCTGGAGGTCGGCTTCAGCGCCAGGTGGGCAACGATCGGCTGGCCCGAAGAAATACCGCCGAGGATGCCGCCAGCGTTGTTGCTGAGGAAGCCTTCCGGGGTCAGCTCGTCACGGTGCTCGGTGCCGCGCTGGGCCACGCTGGCGAAGCCGGCGCCGATTTCCACGCCCTTGACCGCGTTGATGCTCATCAGCGCGTGGGCCAGTTCGGCGTCGAGGCGGTCGAAGATCGGCTCGCCCAGGCCCGGCATCACGCCTTCGGCGACCACGGTGATCTTGGCGCCCACCGAGTCCTGGTCACGGCGCAGCTGGTCCATGTAGGCCTCCAGCTCCGGCACCTTGCTCGGGTCAGGGCTGAAGAAAGCGTTCTGCTCCACCGACTCCCAGGTCTGGAACGGGATTTCGATCGGGCCCAGCTGGCTCATGTAGCCGCGCACGGTGATGCCCTGGGTGGCCAGATACTTCTTGGCGATGGCACCGGCAGCTACGCGCATGGCGGTTTCGCGGGCCGAGCTACGGCCACCGCCGCGGTAGTCGCGGATGCCGTACTTGTGGTGGTAGGTGTAGTCGGCGTGAGCCGGGCGGAACAGGTCCTTGATCGCCGAGTAGTCCTTGGACTTCTGGTCGGTGTTGCGGATCAGCAGGCCGATCGAGCAGCCGGTGGTGCGGCCTTCGAACACACCGGAGAGGATTTCCACCTCATCGGCTTCCTGGCGCTGGGTGGTGTGCCGGCTGGTGCCGGGCTTGCGCCGGTCGAGGTCGTGCTGCAGGTCGGCGAGGGAAATTTCCAGGCCTGGTGGGCATCCATCGACAATGGCGACCAACGCCGGGCCATGGCTCTCGCCAGCGGTGGTGACAGTGAACAGCTTGCCGTAGGTATTGCCGGACATGGACGCTCCGCGAGATCTGCCTGAAGTGAACGAAAGGGGCAGTATACAGATGGATTGATCGCCTGTGCTGGCCTCTTCGCGGGCTCGCCCGCTCCCACAGGCATCCCACAGCACTCAGGCCTGCGGTAGACCTGTAGGTGCGGGCAAGCCCGCGAAAAGGCAGAACCTGCGATGCACAGCCCGAGAACCTTCCCGCAAACACTGGGTCAAACCCTTATCTCCCCATGTAGTACCGCATGATGTCGCGCCTCGTCGCCCTCTTCTTCCTGCTGTGCACCGGCCTGGCCCAGGCCGCCGCCCCCACCGTGCTGCAACGCCCGATCGACCTCGACACCGGCCAGGGCGTGCTGCACGGCAGCCTGCTGTTGCCGGAACAGGCCACCCCGCCACCGGTGGTGCTGATCATCGCCGGCTCCGGCCCAACCGACCGTGACGGCAACAACCCGGCGTCTGGCCGGGTCGACAACCTCAAGCGCCTGGCCCTGCTGCTGGCCAACGAGCACATCGCCAGCGTGCGCTACGACAAGCGTGGGGTGGCCGCCAGCCAGCCGGCCACGCCCGACGAGCGTGACCTCAGCGTGGAGCGCTACGTGGCCGATGTGGTCGCCTGGAGCCACAAGCTCAAGGCAGACCCGCGCTTTGGCCCGCTGATCCTGATCGGCCACAGCGAGGGCGCGCTGATCGCCAGCCTGGCCGCCGAGCAGGCCGGCGCCAGCGCGGTGATCACCCTGGCCGGCAGCGGCCGGCCGCTGGCCGAGGTGCTGCGCGAACAGCTGGCCCAGCGCCTGCCACCGGCACAACTGGCCGGTGGCAGCGCCCTGCTCGACCGCCTGCAGGCCGGGCAGACCAGCCTGGAGGTGCCGGCGCCGCTGCGCCAGGTGTTCCGCCCCAGCGTGCAGCCCTACCTGATTTCGCTGTTCCAGCAGAACCCGGCGGCGGCCTTTGCCCGCCTGCCCATGCCTGCACTGATCGTGCAGGGGCGCAACGACGTGCAGGTGGGCGTGATCGACGCCGAACGGCTGAAGGCGGCCAAGCCGGATGCGCAGCTGGTGCTGATCGATGGCATGAACCACATGCTGCGCATCAGCCCCAAGGCGATGAGCCAGCAGCGCGACAGCTACCTCAACCCCGAACTGCCGCTGGCGCGGGAGCTGGGTGAACGGATTGTGACGTTCATCCAGCATTTGCCTTCAGCGTAAGGTAAACGGGCTCAGGTCTCGGACACGCCTGCCGATACAGCAGGCATTGCCGAGGACAAGCCCCGATGACAACCACCCCCGTCGCCGCAGAGCCGGCCGAAGAACCTCAGGAAAGCCCTGCCCTTCCTTGGGCCGAGCTGACCGCCGAACATTTCCAGTTGCTGCGCCTGGCCGCCCTGCCCACTGACCGCAACACCGGCGCACGGCCGCTGCGCTTTGTGCAGTTCGGCTATGCCGAGCGCCACGACAAGGCTCACAGCCTGCTGCGCATGGAAATAAAATTGCCGGGCCAGAAGGTGCACAAGGAACAGAACCGCCTGGACATCCGCGTCGACCATGCCGAACGCCTGGTGCGCATCGGCAATGAACATGGCCTGCAAGTGGAGCCGCTGAACCGTGGCATCGGCCGCTTCCTGCTGGCCCAGGCCGCGCAGTGGCTGCAGCGCAAGTGGTCGCACTACCGGGTCGAGGGCATGGCGCTGCCGAGCAAGGATGCGCTGAACGAAGACTCACGCCTGCGCCGTGACCACTGCCTGCGCGGGGTGGGTATCGAGGTGGAGTACGAGGACAGCCAGCACCTGAAGGGCCGTACCGTGGAAATGACGGTCGGCCAGCTCAAGGGCGCGTGGAACAGCGAGCGCTTGCAGCGAATGGAGATACTGGATACTGCCAACCTGCTGCAGCAGGCCGACCAGCAGTTGCAGGAGAAGGAAGGGCAACTGCGTGAGCGCGATGAGCGAGTGGCCAAGTATCAGCGTGAAGACAGCGGGTTGCGCTTTACCATTACCTGCCTGGTGGCGTTTGCAGTGTTCCAGGCGGGGTTGCTGATCTGGATTGCCACGCGCTGACACCGCGTTGCCTGCTTCGCGGGTAAACCCGCTCCCACAGGGATTGCGTCGCACCTGAGGGCAACGCCATACCTGTAGGGGCGGGTTTACCCGCGAAGAGGCCCTGGAATCAGACGCGGGCCTTGAACAGTTCCTGATGCTGGCGGCACTGCTCGGCGGTCAGCATGAACACCCCATGCCCGCCGTGCTCGAACTCCAGCCAGGCGAAGTCCACCTCGGGGTACAGCGCCTCGACATGCACCTGGCTGTTACCCACCTCGACAATCAGCAAGCCCTTGTCGGTCAGGTGGTCCGCCGCTTCGGCCAGCATGCGCCGCACCAGGTCCAGACCATCGTTGCCGCAGGCCAGGCCCAACTCGGGCTCGTGGTGGTACTCGGCCGGCATGTCGTCGAAGTCCTCGGCATCGACATACGGCGGGTTGGACAGGATCAGGTCGAAACGCTGCCCCGGCAATCCGCCAAAACCATCGCCTTGCACGGTGTACACGCGCCCGTCCAGGCCGTGGCGTTCGATGTTCTGGTTGGCCACTTCGAGCGCCTCGAACGACAGGTCGGCCAGCACCACCTCGGCCTCGGGGAACACGTCGGCGGCAACGATGCCGATGCAGCCGGAACCTGTGCACAGGTCGAGAATGCGCGCCGGCTCGCTCGCCAGCCACGGTTCGAAGCGTTTCTCGATCAGTTCGCCAATCGGCGAACGCGGCACCAGCACGCGCTCGTCGACGATGAACGACATGCCGCAGAACCAGGCCTCGCCCAGCAGGTAGGCGGCCGGCACGCGCTCTTCGATACGGCGCTTGAGCAAGTGCTGCAGGCGTACCCGCTCGTCGTCCTCGAGCATGCAGTCCAGGTAACTGTCGGCCACTTCCCACGGCAGGTGCACCGCACCCAGCACCAGCAGGCGGGCCTCGTCCCAGGCGTTGTCGGCACCGTGGCCGAAGAACAGGTCGTGCTCGTGAAAGCGGCTGACCGCCCAGCGGATGTAGTCGCGCAGCGTGCGCAGGCGGGATGTGATCACGGGGTACTCCTAATTCAGACCGGACAAAAGTCTAACAGCCCCACTCGCACATTTGTTCCTTTGCATTACCCAATGGCTAGCCACAAGCCAGTAACCATGCCGCTTACGTTGTCAACCATTCCCATTGGCGCCAAGGCAGGGGACAATAGGTATACAAAAGCCCTATCCAAGGAGCCCTTGATGTCCGTTCCAACCACGATGTTCCGCCTCACTGGCCGCGACTATCCGCCGGCCAAGCTGAGCCACGCCAGCCTGATCATCATCGATGCGCAAAAGGAGTACCTCAGCGGGCCCCTGGCGCTGTCGGGCATGGACGAGGCCGTGGCCAACATCGCCAGGTTGCTCGACGCCGCGCGCAAGAGTGGCCGTCCGATCATCCATGTTCGCCACCTGGGCACTGTCGGTGGCCGCTTCGACCCGCAAGGTCCGGCCGGCCAGTTCATTCCGGGGCTGGAGCCGCTGGAAGGCGAAATCGTCATCGAAAAACGCATGCCCAACGCATTCAAGAACACCAAGCTGCACGAGACCCTCCAGGAACTGGGCCACCTGGATCTGATCGTGTGCGGCTTCATGAGCCATTCCAGCGTCAGCACCACCGTGCGTCGTGCCAAGGACTATGGTTACCGCTGCACCCTGGTGGAAGACGCTTCGGCAACCCGCGACCTGGCATTCAAGGATGGGGTAATCCCGGCCGCGCAGATTCACCAGTGCGAAATGGCCGTGATGGCCGACAACTTCGCTTGCGTGGCCCCCACCGCCAGCCTGATCTGACCGGCTGGGTACAACCGCCCGGCAGCCGGACGGAACCCGATGGGCGGCCCCAGGTCGAATTCCGGATATCCACAGAGGAGAGCGGAATGAAGCTCAAAGGCAGTTTCGACGCCAAGCGCCTTCGCCAGCGCGAACCGCGTAACTGGGGCGCCCGCCTGGCGGCCGGCCTGTCGGCCCTGCTGGCAACCCTGGGCGTGCTGCTGGCAATGGCCGGCGTCGCCGGCCTGCTGGGCAACTACCCTGCCCTGGCGGAACTCAATGCCAACAAACCGCTGGCCGGCATCCTCACCGGGGCCGGCTTGCTGCTGCTGTGGCTGGGCGTGCGCTTCTGGCGGCGCAGCCGCATTCGCCTGCGCCGAGGGCGGGAATTGAACCTGTCGCCGCACCTGATGAAGAAGCATGACTGAAACTGTACCGGCCCTCTCGCCGGCAAGCCAGCTCCCACAGGTACCCCACTGCCCTTCGGCCCTGTGATATCCCTGTAGGAGCGGGCGCGCCCGCGAAGAGGCCGGCACAGGCTGCACAAGCCCCCACAGTCGCGTAAACTACGCCGCCCACGTGGAGGCATCATGCAAGACGACGATTTTTCCCTGTTCAAGGCCGAAGTGCGCGGTGTCAAACCGATCAGGCACGACCGCGCCGAAGTCGGCAAGCCCAAGGCCGACCGCCAGCAGCTGGCCGGCCTGCGCCAGGCGGCGACTGTGCGCAGTGACAAGGCGCTGGTGATCGACGGCATGTCCGACCAGTTCGTCATCGACGTTGGCGCCGAAGACGAGTTACTGTGGCGCCGCGATGGCGTGCAGGAAGGCCAGCTGCGCAAGCTGAAACTGGGGCAGATCCCGTTCGAGGGCAGCCTCGACCTGCACGGCATGACCGTGGAAAAGGCCCGCGAAACCCTGTGGGACTTCATCGCCGAAGCCACCAGGCTGGAAGTGCGCTGCGTGCGGGTTACCCACGGCAAGGCCGCGCGCCTGGACGGCAAGCGCCCGATGATCAAGAGCCACGTCAACACCTGGCTGCGCCAGCACCCGCAGGTGCTCGGTTTTGCCTCGTGCAACGCCCGCCACGGCGGCACCGGCGCGGTGTATGTGATGCTCAAGCGAACCATGCTCGAAGGCCGCGACGAGTAACGCCGCGCTTGCAGCGCCGCCCTCACCGCCGTACCCTTCGTTTTTGCGATTTTTTCCCACAGGTAGATCCATGTCCCTGGAACAGAACTACACCGAGATCCTCAGCCAGATTGGCGAGGACGTCTCCCGTGAGGGCCTGCTCGACACGCCCAAGCGGGCTGCAAAGGCGATGAAGTACCTTTGCCGCGGTTATGAGCAAACACTGGAAGAAGTCACCAACAACGCGCTGTTCAGCTCTGACAACAGCGAAATGGTGCTGGTCCGGGACATCGAGCTGTATTCGATGTGCGAACACCACATGCTGCCGTTCATCGGCAAGGCGCACGTGGCCTACCTGCCCAAGGGCAAGGTACTGGGCCTGTCGAAGGTGGCGCGCATCGTCGACATGTACGCCCGCCGCCTGCAGATCCAGGAAAACCTCAGCCGCCAGGTTGCCGAGGCCGTGCAGCAGGTAACCGGGGCCGCCGGTGTGGCCGTGGTCATCGAAGCCAAGCACATGTGCATGATGATGCGCGGTGTCGAGAAGCAGAACTCGACCATGATCACCTCGGTGATGCTGGGTGAGTTCCGCGAAAACGCCGCCACCCGCAGCGAGTTCCTCAGCCTGATCAAGTGATTGGCTGCTGACCCCAAGCCGACCCTCCCGGGTCGGCTTTTTCATTTCAGGAGTTGCCCATGATCGTCAAAGCCCTGCGGGTTGGCCTCGGCCAGCTCATCGTGTTCGGCGACTGGATCAGCCGCCCGGCCAAGCGCAAGCGCGACGCCGCCGCCCAGGCCCGCGTCGAGCAAGCGGCCAAGGGCCTGGCGCTGTACCAGTTCCACGCCTGCCCGTTCTGCGTCAAGACACGACGCACCCTGCACCGGTTGAACGTGCCTGTGGCGCTGCGCGATGCCAAGAATGACCCCGCGCACCGCCAGGCCCTGCAGGAAGGTGGCGGCCGGGTGAAAGTGCCGTGTCTGCGTATTGAAGAAGCGGGCAAGGTGACCTGGATGTATGAGTCCAAGGCCATCATTGCCTACCTCGATGAGCGGTTCGCTTCGGCCTGACGGTTTGCGGGCAGCCTGTTCTGGCCCTTTCGCGGGCACGCCCGCTCCCACAGGTTCACCACAGGGCTGAATATTGTGGGATACCTGTGGGAGCGGGCATGCCCGCGAAGAGGCCGCCACAGGCTAGATACTACCCCATCATCGGCACATGCCGTGGGTGGCTGCTGACCCGATCCAGCCAGGCCCTCACTGCCGGGTAATCGGCCAGGTCGAACCCACCCTGATGCGCCACATGGGTATAGGCATACAACGCCACGTCGGCAATCGAGTACTGGTCACCGACCAGGTACGGCGTCATCTGCAACTGCCGCTCCATCACCCTAAGCGCCTTGTACCCGCCCTTGTGCAGCTTGCGGTACTCGTCCAGGCGCTCGTCCGGCAACCCCAGGTAGAACTGGATGAAGCGCGCCACGGCAATGTATGGCTCATGGCTGTACTGCTCGAAGAACTGCCACTGCAACACCTGGGTGCGCAGGCGCGGCTCGGTAGGCAGGAACTCGCTGCCATCGGCCAGGAAGTTGAGAATGGCATTGGACTCCCACAGGTAGCTGCCGTCTTCCAGTTCCAGCACTGGTACCTTGCCGTTGGGGTTCATCGCCAGGAACTCCGGCGTTTCGGTCTCGCCCTTGAGGATGTCCACCGGGTGCCATTCATACGGCCGGCCCAGCAAGTTCAACATCAGCTTGACCTTGTAGCAGTTGCCCGACTGGTAGTCGCCATAGACCTTGTACATCGCCCCTCCACTCCCACGCAGTTCTGCATTTTCGCCCAATAGTTGGCGACTGTACGGCTAAAAGCAATGGCCGCTGTATGGCAAGGATCAACCTTGCTCGCTGTAGTCTGAAAAAACTGCTTACACCTTTACAAGGATTTTGTTCATGACCAATGCCACTTCCGTACGCCTGCGGCCCCTGGCAGACAGCTCCCCATCAGCGGTGGTCGCCGGCTTTATCGCCATGCTCACCGGCTATACCAGCTCGCTGGTGCTGATGTTCCAGGCCGGCCAGGCAGCCGGGCTGACCAGCGCGCAGATTTCGTCATGGATCTGGGCGTTGTCGATCGGCATGGCGGTATGCAGCATCGGTCTGTCGCTGCGTTACCGCACGCCGATCACCGTGGCCTGGTCCACCCCCGGTGCCGCCTTGCTGATCACCAGCCTGGGCGGGGTCAGCTATGGCGAGGCGATCGGCGCCTACATCACCTGCGCCGTGCTGGTGCTGATCTGTGGCCTGACCGGAAGCTTCGAACGCCTGGTCAAGCGCATCCCGGCCTCACTGGCCTCGGCGCTGTTGGCGGGCATCCTGTTCAAGATCGGCAGTGAAATCTTCGTCGCCGCCCAGCACCGCACCTTGCTGGTACTGGGCATGTTCTTCAGCTACCTGCTGGTCAAGCGCCTGTCGCCGCGTTACTGCGTGCTGGCCGCGCTGCTGGTGGGCACGGCGCTGTCCGGCGCCCTGGGCCTGCTGGACTTCAGCGGCTTCCGCCTGGAAGCGGCCACGCCAGTGTGGACCACGCCAAGCTTCTCGCTGGCGGCGACCATCAGCATTGGCATTCCGCTGTTCGTGGTGGCGATGACTTCGCAGAACATGCCGGGTGTGGCCGTGCTGCGCGCGGACGGCTACCAGGTACCGGCCTCACCACTGATCTCGACCACCGGCTTTGCCTCGCTGCTGCTGGCACCGTTTGGCTCGCACGGGGTCAACCTGGCAGCGATCAGCGCGGCGATCTGCACCGGGCCGCATGCCCATGAAGACCCGGCCAAGCGTTATACCGCGGCAGTGTGGTGCGGGATTTTCTACGGCATTGCCGGGGTGTTCGGCGCGACCTTGGCGGCGCTGTTTGCGGCATTGCCGAAAGAGCTGGTGCTGTCGATTGCGGCGCTGGCGCTGTTCGGCTCGATCATGAACGGGCTGACCGTGGCCATGAGCGAAGTGCGTGAGCGGGAGGCGGCGTTGATCACCTTCATGGTCACGGCGTCGGGGCTGACCTTGTTCTCGATCGGCTCGGCGTTCTGGGGGATTGTGGCGGGGGTGTTGACCTTGATGATCCTCAACCCGCGCAGGGCCTGAAGGTATTTGTTACCTGTACCGGCCTCTTCGCGGGCACGCCCGCTCCCACAGGAATACCACAGGGCTGAATGTTGTGTGCCCCCTGTGGGAGCGGGTTTACCCGCGAAGAGGCCGGTACAGGCAACACAAAGCCCAGAGACCCAGATCACAATCTGAAATGCCCCACCATCCCCTTCAGGTCAGTCCCCAACTGCGCCAACTCGATACTCGACCGGGCATTGTCCTGCATCGCCAACGCTGCCTGATCGGCACTGCCGCGAATCTGCGTGACGCTGCGGCTGATCTCTTCCGCCACCGAGCTCTGCTGCTCGGCCGCCGCGGCAATCTGCTGGTTCATCTGCTGAATCAATGACACCGCCGCCGCAATGCTGCCCAGCGCGCTTTCGGTCTGCAGCGCATCGGCTACCGCCAGGCGCACCAGCTCGGTACTGCCGCGAATCTGCGCCACCGACTGCTGGGCATTACCGCGCAGGCTGGCCACCAAGGTCTCGATCTGCTCGGTAGACTGCCGGGTACGCCGCGCCAACGCGCGCACCTCATCAGCTACCACGGCAAAGCCACGCCCTTGCTCACCGGCCCGGGCCGCTTCGATAGCGGCATTCAGCGCCAGCAGGTTGGTCTGTTCGGCCACACTCTTGATCACTTCCAGCACGTCGCCAATGGTGTGGATCTCGGCACTGAGGCTGTCGATACCGGCGCTGGCCGTCTCCGCCGCAGCCGCCAGTTGCTCGATGCGCTGCATGCTCTGGCGCACCACCTGCTGCCCGGAATCCACCTTCTCATCCGCAGCCTGGGCCGCCTGCGCCGCCTCTTCGGCATTGCGCGCCACATCGTGCACGGTGGCGGTCATCTGTTGCATGGCGGTCGCCACCTGCTCGGTCTCTTCCTTCTGGCTGCCCACCTCACGGTTGGTCTGCTCAGTCACCGCCGACAGCGCCTGCGCATTGCCGGCCAGTTGCTCGATACCCTGCTGCAAACCACTGACAATGCCCGACAGGCCCTCCGCCATCTGCTGCATGGCCTGCATCAGCTGCCCTACTTCGTCGCGGCGTGGCACCTGGGCGTCAAAGCCCAGCTCGCCGGCAGCGATGCGCTGGGCGCGGGCAATCACATGCTTGAGCGGCCCGACCACGGCGCGGGTGATCAGCCAGGCGGCCAGCACACCCACCAGCAGTGCCAATGCCGTGGCCAGGCCGATGGCCACAGCATTGCGTTGCAGTTCACCCTGCAGGGCCTGCTCCTGCCCCAGGTAGGCCTGGTCAACCCGCCCGGTGACTTGCTCGGCACTGGCCTGCAACTGCGCCTTCAGCCCCTGCTCGCGGGCCAGTTGGTCGGTGTATTCGTTGAGTTTTTCCGAGAAGCTGCCAATGTGCCCCGCTACTTCGCCCAGCACACTCTGGTAGCCGGCATCGCTGACGGCACCCTGCAACTGGCTGACCAGGCTGGCGGCCTCGACGGTCTGGGCGATGCGCTCCTGGCTGACGCCCTCTTCGCCCTTGCGGCTTTTTTCCAGGCGTACCCGCGCTTCATCCATGGCCTGCAACATCAGCCGCGACACCTGCGCCACCTGCGCGGCCTGCTCGAGAAACGCGCCACCCTGCTGGCCCTGGGACTGCTTCAGGGTGTACACGCCGTCATCGGCCAGGCCGGCCTGCAGTACATCAAGGTTGTTGGCCACGCTGGATACCGACCAGCTGGCCATGTCCAGCGCCAGCTCCTTGGCCTGCACCGCCTCGACAAAGGCCTCGAACGCCTGGCCATAGGCTGCCAGGTCGGCTTCCGCTGCCGCCAGCGCCGGCAGACCACGGGCGCGCTCGGCCAGACCCTGCAGGCCGCTGCGCAAGGCCTCGGCCTGCTGCATGTCGGAGCGCAGGGCAAAGGCCTGCTCGTGCTGGCGCAAGCGCAGCAGGTCGGTATTGAACTGGGCCAGCTGGCGCAGGCTGTCGAAGCGCTGGCCAACGCTGTGCAGCGCAGCAATGCCAATGGCCGCCACCGCCAGGGTCAGCACCAGCACCAGGGCAAAGCCCAGGCCGAGTTTGCGGGCCATGCCCAGGTTGGCCAGCACACCGTGCTTGCTCGCGCCCATGCCGATTCCCCTTCTGCGTGCGAGGTTATCCCGAAGGCCAAGGGTGGCAACGTTGCCAGCCGATGAACAAGGGCCTGACGTCAGAATAGTGTCAAATAGCTATGAGCGTGTCGTTATCAGCTTGGCAGAGGTCGCCCTGCGTGCTGAAGGAAGGCCTGGGCGCGGGAGTCCTGCCCGTAGGCGACATTGATACGCAGCCAGGCACTGGCCTCGCCCTGGTAATCGAAGGCGCTGCCGGGGGTGAGCAGCACCTCGTGTTCCAGGGCCAAGCACTCCAGGCTGGCGAAATCCCGGCCCGGCACGCGGGCCCAGACGAACATGCCACCGTAGGGCTCGCAGAACACCTGCCAGCCCGCCTGTTCCAGCTGGCCGAGCAGCCGGGCCATGTGCTGCCCCAGGCGCACGCGCAGGCGCTGCACGCTCTTGCGGTAACTGCCGTTGGCCAGCATCTGCCCCACCACCTGTTCGGCAAAGCGCGAGGTGCCGATGCCGCTGACCATCTTCAATTCGGCCAGGCGCGCCAGCAACGCCGGCTCAGCGACCAGATAACCGACCCGCAGCGAGCTGCTGAGGGTTTTCGAGAAGCTGGCCATGTAGATCACCCGCTGCTCACTGTCGAGGGTTGCCAGACGGGTGGCCGAGCCCTCCTGGAAGTCGGCGTAGATATCGTCCTCGATGATGCGCAGGTCGTGCTCGCGGGCCAGCTCCAGCAGGCGGTAGGCCACCTTGGGCGTCAGGCTGGTGCCGGTGGGGTTGTGGTACAGGCTGTTGATGAACAGGCAGCGCGGCTTGTGCGCGGCCAGCAGGGCTTCGAGGGAGGCCAGGTCCGGGCCTTCGGCGGTGCGTGGCACCGGCAACATGTGCACCTGGTGCTGACGCAGCAGGTTGTAGAGGTTGTAGTAGCCGGGGTTTTCCACCAGCACCGTGTCGCCCGGGCGCAGCAGGGTGCGCACCAGCAGGTCGAGGCCGTGGCTGGCGCCGTGGGTGGTGAGGATGCGTTCGGGGCCGGCGGCGATACCCAGCTGCGCCAGGCGCTTGTGCAGCTGCTGGCGCAGGCTGGCCAGGCCCAGGGGTGGGCAATAGTCGAACAGGTCCTGCGGGTTGCCGCGGCTGACCTGGCGAACTGCCTGGGCCAGTTCGGTGGCGGCACGCCAGCTGCTGGGCAGCCAGCCGCAGCCCAGCTTGAGCAGCTCGTCATGGCCCTCGCGGAACTGCCGCCAGCTGCCGTCGCCGGCCTCGCCCCAGGGCTGGGTGTCTTCCACGGCCAGGCCGGGTTTGCGCTCGGCGACGAAAAAGCCGGTGCCGTGGCGGGCCTCCAGCCAGCCGCTGGCGACCAGGCGGTCGTAGGCCTCGATCACACAGGACGCACTGACCGCCTGGCTGCGGGCCAAGGCCCGGATTGACGGCAGGCGCGCGCCGGGGCGCAGGCGTTGCTGGTCGATCCAGGTTTGCAGGTGGTCGGAGAGTTGCTGCACCAGCGGGGTAGGGTTGGTGCGGTCGAGGGGGAAGTACATGGGGGAAGTGTTTGCCAGTTTTTAGCGAACAGTTAAGCATAAAAGGGTTGGCAGTGTGTCTGGTGAGGGGAATGGGCTGGCATCAGAGTTGGCAGGGCCGGCCCTTTCGCGGGCACGCCCGCTCCTACAGGTTTTGCGCAATCCCTGGGGGAGCGGGCGTGCCCGCGAAGAGGCCGGAACAACCACCAGTAAACCAGGATCCCTACCCATGCCCTCCGCCCCGGCCCGCCTGGCCTTCGCCCTCTGCCTGATAACCCTGGCCGTCAACCTGCAGGCCCCGCTGTACATCACCTACGCCGACCTCTCCGGCCAAGGCGCCGCCGCCATCGCAGTGGCTTTCTCTGGCTATGTGCTCGGCGTACTACCCGTGCTGTTGGCCCTGGGCGGGCTGGCCGACCGGGTTGGGCGCCGGCCACTGGTGCTTGCCGCACTTGCCCTTTCGATGGTAGCCACCGTGCTGACGCTGCTGGCCCCCAGCCTGCAAACCCTGGGCCTGGCGCGACTCTTCCTCGGCCTGGGCACCGGCCTGGCCTCAGCCACGGCCACCGCTTACATGGGTGAGCTGATGGGCGGCGCGGACAACACTCGCGCCGCCAACTGGGTTACCGCCAGCACCTCGCTGGGCTTTGGCCTGGGCGCGGCGCTGACCAGCCTGTTCCTGCTGCGCGGCCCCAGCCTGACCCCGGGCAGCTTCCACCTGCAATTGCTGCTGGCGGCCCTGGCAATACTGCTGGTATGGCGCCTGCCCGACCCACGCCCGGCACAACGCAACCCCATGCTGCGCCTGCCCTGCTACCCACGTGGCAGCGTGGCCTATGGCTTGGCCATTTTGCTGGCGTGGGCCTGCGTGGGGCTGGTGATCGCCCTACTGCCCGGCATCCTGCACCAGCATGGGCTTAGCGCCTGGTCGGGGTTCTCGACCTTTTGCGTGATCAGCTGCGGCTTGTTGTTCCAGCCGATGGCGCGGCGCCTCAGCAGCCGTACGGCCACGCTACTGGGGCTGGTGATATTGCCGTGCAGCTATGCCGTGCTGGCCTGGGGGGCGGACAGCGGGACGCTGGGCGCGGTGTTGCTGGGTGCGATGGCGGCCAGCAGTGCGTGCTACGGGTTTATCTACCTGGGCGGGTTGGCGGCGGTGAACCAGCTGGCCGGCAGCGAGAAGACCCGGGCCAGTGCCGGGTTCTTTTTGCTGGCGTACCTGGGGTTCAGCTTGCCGGTGATCTTTACCGGGTTGCTGAGTGACCGGCTGGGGTCGCGGTTGGCCTTGCTGGTATTTGGTGGGGTGTTGGTGGTGGGGTGTGGGGTGGTTGGGTTGGCATTGTGGTGGTCTGCCAGGGCCCCTTCGCGGGCAAACCCGCTCCCACAGGGGTATCACCAGCCCTGAGGCCAGCGGGGTACCTGTGGGAGCGGGTTTACCCGCGAAGAAGGCCACACCGATATCGGCTCAGATAGCCGTAGCCCCGCCATCCACCGTCAGGCAATGCCCGGTAGTAAACGCTGCACCGTCACTGCACAGGTACAGCACGGCGCTGGCAATTTCCTCGACCTTGCCAATGCGCCCCACCGGGTGCATGGCGGCGGCAAACTCGGCCTTGCGCGGGTCAGCCTGGTAGGCGCGGCGGAACATGTCGGTGTCGATCACCGCCGGGCACACCGCATTCACACGAATGCCCTTCTTGGCGTACTCGATGGCCGCCGACTTGGTCAGGCCGATCACCGCGTGCTTGGAGGCGCTGTAGATGCTCATCTTCGGCGCCGCCCCCAAGCCCGCCACCGAAGCGGTATTGACGATGGCCCCTCCGCCCTGGGCCAGCAGCAACGGCAGCTGGTACTTCATGCACAGCCACACTCCCTTCACGTTAACGCCCATGATGGCATCGAACTCCGCCTCGCTACCCTCGGCCAGGCGGCCTTGCTCTATCTCGATACCTGCGTTGTTGTAGGCATAGTCCAACCGGCCATAGGCGGCAATCAGGCGCTCGTGCAGCTGGCGCACATCGGCGTCGCGGGTGACGTCACAGGCAATGAACAGCGCCTCGCCGCCCGCCGCATGGATCATGGCCACAGTGGCCTCGCCACCGGTCGGGTCGAGGTCGGCCACCACCACCTTCAGGCCCTCCTGGGCGAAAGCCAGGGCGGTTGCCCGGCCGATGCCGGCGGCACCGCCGGTGACCAGGGCTACCTGGCCGGAAAAGGTCATGCTCATCGCGTGCTCCAAAGCGTGCTTGGTGGGGTTCAGAGCATAGTCAGCCACCAACCGGCCGGGCAGCATCATCACCCCACCGGTTGGGCTACCATGCTTGTCAGTGATGTTAAGGACCTGCCTACATCAACAGGGTAGATTTAACGCATCCCCCCTCCACTGCCCACAAGGACCCGCCATGACCCACACCAACCGCCGCTTCCTGCTCGCCAAACGCCCGGCCGGCGCCGTGCGCCGTGACGACTTCAGCTTCGAGACCGTGCCCGCCGAACAACCCGGCGAAGGCCAGGTACTGGTGCGCAACCTGTACCTGTCGCTGGACCCGGCCATGCGCGGCTGGATGAACGAAGGCAAGTCCTACATCCCGCCCGTGGCCCTGGGCCAGGTGATGCGCGCGCTGGGCGTTGGCGAGGTTGTTGCCTCCAAGCACCCCGCCTACAAGCCGGGCGACCATGTAAGCGGCGCCCTTGGCGTGCAGGACTACTTCACGGGCGAAGCCCAGGGCCTGCACAAGATCGACCCCAGCCTGGCGCCCCTGCCCCGCTACCTGTCGGCGCTGGGCATGACCGGCATGACCGCCTACTTCGCCCTGCTGGACGTCGGCCAGCCCAAGGCCGGTGATACCGTGGTCATTTCCGGCGCGGCCGGCGCGGTGGGCAGCATTGTCGGGCAAATTGCCAAGATCAAAGGCTGCCGCGTGGTCGGTATCGCCGGCGGTGCCGAGAAGTGCCAGTACCTGAAGGACGAACTGGGCTTTGACGGGGTGATCGACTACAAGGCCGAAGACGTGCTGGCCGGCCTGAAGCGCGAATGCCCCAAAGGCGTGGACGTGTACTTCGACAACGTCGGCGGCGACATCCTCGACGCAGTGCTGACCCGCATCAACTTCAAGGCACGCATCGTGATTTGCGGCGCAATCAGCCAGTACAACAACAAGGAAGCGGTGAAAGGCCCGGCCAACTATCTGTCGCTGCTGGTGAACCGCGCGCGCATGGAAGGCTTTGTGGTAATGGATTACGCCAAGGACTATGGCAAGGCCGCGCTGGAGATTGCCGGGTGGCTGGCCAGCGGGCAGGTGAAGAGCAAGGAAGATGTAGTGGAAGGGCTGGAGACCTTCCCCGAGACCTTGCTGAAGCTGTTCAGTGGGGAGAACTTTGGCAAGTTGGTGCTGAAGGTCTAGAACGCAGCCCCCTGCGGGCCTTGAAATCGCGTCGCAAACCCGTGTTGTGGCACTTTCGCCGCTTGCAGTTTCGCCCGCCGGACTTAAATTCAGGCATCCACAAGCACCCATTGCGCAAGGCAGCGAAAAGGTGGGCAACCAATGCAGCAACGTTTGAATGCCGGGCTGGACTTTTGCAGGATCGCCGCCTGCTTCATGGTGGTAGTTCTTCACATCGCGTCGGCAGGGGCGCTACAACTGGATGACAACTGGATGTCGTCCAATATCTACAACTCGCTGGTCCGGTCTTGCGTACCGCTGTTCCTGATGCTGTCCGGCGCCCTGCTATTGAATCGCTCGGAGGGTGCCGTCAGGTTCTATCAGAAGCGTTTCGTGCGCATACTGCCGCCGCTGCTGTTCTGGTCTGTGTTCTATGCGCTGTGGCGGGCCACAATGGGCGTCGGGCATGGCAGTTTGTGGCAAGCCGCACTGGCCATTCTCCAAGGCCCCGTCTACTACCACCTCTGGTACTTGTACGCGATCATCGGCATCTACTTGTTCATGCCGTTCATGGCCAAGGTCTACCAGCATTCCGAGCCACAGGAAAAGCGGGTTTTCCTGGGCCTGTGGCTGGCGGTCAGTTGCCTGCTCCCCACCGTCGCGCAGTTCGCTCCAGCGTTGGCCAACCTGACCAATACCTATGAATTGTTTTCGTTCATGGGGTTTGCGGGTTACGCATTCCTGGGGGCTTATGTATTCGAGCACATCCGGCTGCATGGCCCTGGCAACGCCTGGGTAAACCTTGGCGGGTTCTTCATCAGCGGTGCCCTGACCGCCGCCGCCACCCACGCCATGTCGGTGCAGCAAGGCGTGCCCAGCCAGGTCTTCTATTCCTACGTGTCGCCGCTGGTGGTGCTGGCCGCCATCTGCGCGTTCCGCTTGCTGCTTGCGCTGGGCGGCCAGCTGGTACGGCACAGCAAGCTGCTAGCCGAGTTGTCTGGCTGCACGCTGGGGCTGTACTGTTTGCACGTGTTCATCATGAACAGGGCCAGCATCGTCTATGGCCCGCTGATCGAAGGGCATTCACTGGCGTGGCTGATACCGCTGCTGGCGGTGGGGGTGTTCATGTTGACGCTGATACCGATTTACCTGATCAGGCTGATCAAGCCCGTGCGCGCCGTGATCTGACCAGCGAAGCCACACTGTAGGTATTTTCCGAAGCTGAGCGATGGCTTCAGTTGCAGCTGAACACTTACAAACCAACGCAGTCCCTGTGGGAGCGGGCGTGCCCGCGAACACGGGCGAAGCCCGTGCCATCCACCGCAGCGTCTGCTTCGCGGACGCGCCCGCTCCCACAGGTCCTGCGCTGGCCCATGAGGTTGGGCTCTTTTGTGGGAGCCGGCTTGCCGGCGATCACCGCCGAAGGCGGTGCCATTCGCGGAGCAGCCAAACAAAAAAGGCCAGCACTCTCATGCCGGCCTTTCCTCACAACACGAGCTAGTTACCCACGAATCTCGGCCACCACCGCAGCCAGCGCCTGCGCCGGGTCGGCGGCCTGGCTGATCGGGCGGCCGATCACCAGGTAATCCGAACCCGCATCCAGTGCCTGGCGCGGGGTGAGGATACGGCGCTGGTCATCCTGCGCACTGCCCGCCGGGCGAATGCCCGGGGTCACCAGCTGCAGCGACGGGTGCGCCGCCTTCAACGCCGGGGCCTCGAGCGCCGAGCACACCAAACCATCCATGCCAGCCTTCTGGGCCAGCGCCGCCAGGCGCAGCACCTGCTCTTGCGGGTCGACATCCAGACCGATACCGGCCAGGTCTTCACGCTCCATGCTGGTCAGCACGGTCACACCAATCAGCAACGGCTGCGGGCCGCTGCGCTTGGCCAGCTCTTCGCGGCAAGCCGCCATCATGCGCAGGCCACCGGAGCAGTGCACGTTCACCATCCACACACCCATCTCGGCCGCAGCCCTCACCGCCATGGCGGTGGTATTGGGGATGTCGTGGAACTTGAGGTCCAGGAACACTTCGAAGCCCTTGTCGCACAGGGTTTCGACAATGCCCGAAGCGCTGCTGGTGAACAGCTCCTTGCCAACCTTCACCCGGCACAGCGCAGGGTCAAGCTGGTCAGCCAGCTTCAGGGCGGCCTCACGGGTAGGGAAATCCAGGGCGACGATCAGGGGCGTCTGGCAGGCGGACATGGGCAGGGTCTCTTGGCAAGTCGAAAACGGCGCGCATTGTAAACGAAGTGGCGCAGGCTTTGGGGCCCGCGGGTCACGGAATTGGCCCGACAGTGGCTGGCTCCTATAATTGAACCAACGGAACGGGCAATTGCTCAATATTCGTACAGGCGCTGCCCATCACCAGCAAAGGAGAACGACAATGCCCTGGTATGCCTGGCTGATACTCATCATAGCCCTCGGCTCGATCGTCGGCGGGCTGATGCTGCTGCGCGACACGGCAAAAAAACTGCCACTGACCGAAGAACAGCTGCGCAAGGTGCACGAGCGCAATGCCGAAGCGGATGCCAAGGATGGGCAAGACCGCTAAAAGGTCAAAGTAAAGGGTTTAAGAGCCACTTCTTCAGGCAATATTTTGACGCCCCGCAAAGTAAAAAACTAACTTTTTGTTTTATCGGGTATTTGTTGGGGCGCTTTGCGCCCCTTGTGTCACGATGGGCTGCAAAGCAGCCCCAGGTTCCAGAAGGGCAACCCCAAACCAACAGGCTCACCCTCCTCCCCCACTTACTCCACCATCACCTTGTCCCGGTTACGCTCCAGCAACGCATTGCCAATGCCCTTGATCTCCAGCAGTTCATCCACCGAAGCAAACGGCCCATTGGCCTCCCGATAGGCCACGATGGCCTCGGCCTTGGCCTTCCCTATGCCGTTCAATTCCTTCTGCAACGTCAGCGCATCGGCGGTGTTCAGGTCCAACCGCTGCGGCTGCTGGGCCTGATGCTGGCTTACCACCGGCACCGGCTCGGGCACCGCCGTGGCGCTGGCCGGGGCGGCGCTAAGAGAAAAGGACAAGCTGGCGAACAGCGGCAGCAGCAGGTACGACAGAACGTTGTTACGCATGGTGAACACTCCTTGGGTTGGTCATTTTCCAGCAGCCGTTTTCCTTCGGCTGCGCAATCAACCCTAGCGGTTCTGCCATTTTGCAAACAAGCAGTTGGCCCGATTAATCGTTACCGGATCCGACATTTAAAAAAACAACTTCGCCCACCCAAAAGTAATGGCGTTACGCCATATTTCAGGTTAACTTCATGAAACAAAGGCGATGGCAAATCGCCGCTAGGTAAATTCCCGTTTAACCTAGGTTTCATTCAGACCAAAAGCTGTTGTTTTTCCCACAAGCCTTGCCGGACAAGGCCCCCGCCCGTTCGTCGTATGCCTCAGTCGAATTGACTTTATTGGCATGATGCCTGAATAACATCAAACAATCGTTTTTCCTGATGCAACTTCCAAAAATAGGATCCAATCAATCGATAGATATGGGCAAATTCGGACGATCAGGGGAAAAAAACGTGCCAGACGGGATGTCATATTGATGACGAAGTGATAAATTTGCGGTCATTGGACAACCGCTATGCTTGAAGGATCCGAGCCAAAATGAATTTTTCTTCACCGCCCTCCACGTCCCCAGCTCGCTTTTGCGTGCGTAGCGCTACCCAGGCCAGCCCCCCCGGCCGATTTGCGTAATACCCGCGATTTGCACCCGTAGCACCTGATCCAACCGCCTTCATTCACACAAAGAAGACCGTCGCCGTGTCCCTCAAGACCCTCACTGTATTTGGCACCCGCCCAGAGGCCATCAAAATGGCCCCCCTGGCCCTCAACCTTGCCCAGGACGACCGTTTCGAGTCGCGCGTCTGCGTTACTGGCCAGCACCGCCAGATGCTCGACCAGGTACTGGAGCTGTTCGAGATCACGCCCGACTACGACTTGAACATCATGAAGCCCGGTCAGGACCTGACCGACGTGACCACTGCCATCCTGCAGGGTCTGAAGCCTGTGCTGGCCGAGTTCAAGCCCGATGTGGTGCTGGTGCACGGGGACACCGCAACAACCCTGGCCACCAGCTTGGCCGCGTACTACCAGCAGATTCCGATTGCCCACGTGGAAGCCGGCCTGCGCACTGGCAACCTGTATTCGCCATGGCCGGAAGAAGGCAACCGCCGCCTGACCGGCGCACTGGCCGCCCTGCACTTCGCGCCCACCTCCACCTCGCAGGACAACCTGCTGCGTGAAGGCATCGACGCCGCGACCATCCATACCACCGGCAACACCGTGATCGACGCGCTGCTGGAAGTGGTCCGCAAGCTGGAAAGCCCTGCACTGAAGAGCCAGTTCGAAGACCAGTTCAGCTTCCTGAACCCCGAGCGCCGCATGGTGCTGGTCACCGGCCATCGCCGCGAAAACTTTGGTGGCGGCTTCGAGCGCATCTGCCAAGCGCTGGTACAAACCGCGCGCCAATTCCCTGACGTGGACATCGTGTACCCGGTACACCTCAACCCGAACGTGCGCGAACCGGTCAACCGCCTGCTGGCCGACGTCAACAACATTCACCTGATCGAGCCGCTGGACTACCTGCCGTTCGTCTACCTGATGACCCGTTCCTACCTGATCCTGACCGACTCCGGCGGCATCCAGGAAGAAGCCCCTGCCCTGGGCAAGCCGGTACTGGTCATGCGTGACACCACCGAGCGCCCGGAAGCCGTGGCCGCCGGCACTGTCAAACTGGTGGGTACCGATGTGGAATCGATCACCGAACACTTGGCGAAACTGCTCACCGACGATGCGACCTATCGCGAGATGAGCTTTGCCCACAACCCCTACGGCGATGGAAAAGCGTGCGCGCGAATCCTCGACGCACTTTCCAACTTCTCTCGTTCCAAGGAAGTAGCATGAGCTTCAACAAGATTTCCGTCGTAGGCCTGGGCTATATCGGCCTGCCAACCGCAGCCGTTTTCGCCGCCCGCAAGAAGCACGTGATCGGTATCGATGTAAACCAGCACGCAGTCGACACCATCAACCGTGGCGAAATCCACATCGTCGAGCCTGAGCTGGACATGGTGGTACACGCTGCCGTAACCGAAGGCTTCCTGCGTGCCTCCACCGTTCCGGAAGCTGCCGACGCCTTCCTGATCGCCGTGCCAACCCCGTTCATGGATGACCACCAGCCGGACCTGAGCTACATCGAGTCCGCCAGCAAGGCCATCGCGCCCGTGCTGAAAAAGGGTGACCTGGTCATCCTGGAATCCACCTCCCCGGTCGGCGCCACCGAGCAGATGGCCTTCTGGCTGGCCCAGGCCCGCCCGGACCTGAGCTTCCCGCAAACCCACGGCGAAGACTCCGACATCCGCGTTGCCCACTGCCCTGAGCGTGTACTGCCAGGCCACGTGCTGCGCGAGCTGGTGGAAAACGACCGCATCATCGGCGGCATGACCAACAAGTGCTCCGAAGCGGCCGTACGCCTGTACCGCACCTTCGTTGAAGGCGAGTGCATCGTCACCAACGCCCGCACCGCGGAAATGTGCAAGCTGACCGAAAACAGCTTCCGTGACGTGAACATTGCCTTCGCCAACGAACTGTCGATCATCTGCGACAAGCTGGACATCGATGTGTGGGAGCTGATTCGCCTGGCCAACCACCACCCGCGCGTCAACATCCTGCAGCCAGGCCCAGGCGTGGGCGGCCACTGCATCGCCGTCGACCCATGGTTCATCGTCAGCCAGACCCCAGAGCAAGCGCGCCTGATCCGCACTGCCCGGGTGGTCAACGACAGCAAGCCTGAGTGGGTGATCGACAAGGTCAAGATGGCCCTGGCCAACTTCCTGATCAAGAACCCGGGCAAGTCGGCCCAGCAAGTGAAAATTGCCTGCTACGGCCTGGCCTTCAAGGCCGATATCGACGACCTGCGCGAAAGCCCTGCCCTGAGCATTGCCGAGCGCCTGGGCAATGAGCTGGAAGCCACCCTGCAACTGGTCGAACCGAACATCGAAGCCTTGCCGCAGCGCCTGGCGCGCCACGAGCACGTGGACTTCGACTACGCGCAGGATAGCGCCGACATCCACGTACTGCTGGTAAAGCACCGCGAATTCCGCGGCACCTTCAACGTACGTGAAGCAGCATTCGTGATCGACGCCGCTGGCGTTACCCAGGCTTGATGGATCAAACCGCATGAATAACCCCACGCTTGAGAAACCTACCGTGAACACAGAGCTGCCTTCACCCTTGGCCGATATTCATGACCGCGTGATGGAAGCCTATTACGGCAAGCTGGGGGATCAGTTCATGCGGGAAACGCAGTCCCGCATCCACTGGATCTGCGCCCAGGTCAAAGGGCGCCGGATCCTGGATGTTGGCTGCTCGCAGGGCATCGTGCCCCTGCTGCTGGCACGTGAAGGCTGCCAGGTCACCGGTGTGGACACCAGCCCGCAGGCCATTGAAGAGGCCAAGGGCTACCTGTCTTCCGAACCGGCCCACATCCAGCAGAACGTCACGTATATCAATTCAGACTTCCTCGCGCTGGATACGCTCGAGGTCGAACCGGACACCGTTGTCATCAGCGAAGTGCTCGAGCACCTGGTACGCCCGGAGCTGTTCATCGAAAAGGCCTACGACCTGCTCAAGCAGGGTGGCCGAGTGGTGATTACCGTGCCGTTCGGGGTCAATGACTTCATTGACCACAAGCACACGTTCTACCTGATGGAACCGTTCCGGCTGCTGGCCGAGCACTTGCAGATCATCGACGTGAAGATGCTCGGCAAGTGGCTGGGTATCGTTGCCGTGAAGAGCGAAACACATAAGCCGGGTGTCATCGACTCGCTGAGCATTGATCGCGTTCGTGAGCTTGAAAAAGCCTTCGAATCCATCGAGCGCACCCTGCGCGAGAATCTCGGTGTGATCGGTAAGCGGTTGGAAGATACAAACAAGAAGTATCGCACCGTCAACGAACAGATTGCTCAACTCAAGCCCGAAGCCCAGAAGGCTGAAACGCTGTCCAGAACGTTACAAACCCGCGATGCCGAAATTGCGACACTGCAACAGGCCAACCGCGAAATTCTCGACGCCAAGGCAAAGCGGGTAAAAGAACTTGAGGAAATCAAGGAGCGCCTGGATGACGCTAACAGAAAGTACCGCCTGGCCACTGAACAACTTTCCCAGCTAAAGCCCGAAGCACAGAAGGCCGAGGCACTCTCGCGTCAGCTTCAGGATCGCGAATCACATATAGCTTCTATTGAGCAAGCGAGCCGGGAAGCCCTTGAGGCCAGCGCGCGCAGCATCATGGAGCTCAATGAAGAGCTTGATTCGCTCAAGTCCAAGTTGGGCGAGGCGAATGAAAAGTACCTCGCTACTGCCAGGCAGTATGCCGAGTTGGAACAGCAAATCGCGGCGCTTGAAGAAGCTCAGGTGCAGACATGCCAGGAACTGACCGTAGCCAACGACGAACTGGGGCAGCGGAATCAGGAGCTGGAGACCCTGCAGCAATCCCTTCACACCATCGAAGAACAATTGCTGGCCACCGATCAGCAGCGTGTGGCTGCTGAAGAGCTGGCAGCTAACGAGACGGCAAAGATAGCCGCACTGCAGGCTCAACACGATGCACTGGAAAGCCAGCTTCAGCAAATGTTGGAGCTCCAGGCAAAAGACCAACTCGACAATGCAGCCCTGAATGAAAGCGTGGGTGCACTTCAGAAACAACGTGACGAACTGGCGGCTCAGGTTGAGGCGTTGTCTGAGCAGCTTGTCCAAGACCAGCAGATCAACGATGGTCATATAGAAACCATCACAGTGCTTCGTGCACAGCAGGCCGTCTTGCAAGCCAAGCTGGAAAATCAGCAGCAGGCGGCAGCCGAACTGCAGACTCGGGCCGAGCAAACGAATGCTGGTCATGTAGACACCATCACTGCCCTCCGCGCCGAGCAGGCAGCCCTACAAGCTGCGCTGGAAAGCCAGCGGCAGGTATCGGCCGAAACTCAGGCCCAGGCTGAACAGACAAGTGCTGCCCACGAAGGCACCATCACCGCCCTCCGCGCTGAGCAGGCAGCCCTACAAGCTGCGCTGGAAAGCCAGCGGCAGGTATTGGCCGAAACTCAGGCCCTGGCTGAACAGACAAGTGCTGCCCATGAATACACCATCACTGCTCTGCACTCACGTATCACTGATCTGGAGGCGCAGGTAGAAGCAGCAGTCGAATCACGGGATCAAACACTTGAGGCCAACACCGATTACATCGACACCATTGCCACCTTGCGCGAACGCCTGACGACGATGGAAGCCGCGCTGGAGAATCAGAAGGAGGCAATGAGCCAGCTGCAAAACGAAAGCAATCAGGATATTGCCGAGAAGGATGAATGCATCACCACGCTGCGCATGCGCCAAGCGGAACTGGAAGCCGAACTTGAAAGCGAGTTGGAGTATATGAACGAATTGCAGGCCCAAACCCAGAGGGCCGACGCTGCACAGGCCGAAACCATTGCCCTGTTGAAAGCGCGTCAAACTGAACTGGAAAGCCAGTTGCAGGCGATGAGCGAAAGACAGGCACGCAGCGAGCGTGAGCATGCTGCCCAGGCCAACACCATCAATACACTGGTTGACCTGCGCAATGGCTTGGAAGAGCAACTGCACGCAATGACGCAGGCTAATGCCCAAGCACAAGATGCCCAGGCAGAACAGGCAGAAACCATTGCCTCTCTGAATCAGGCCAAGGATGTGCTGGCCGAACAACTGTCGCTCGAAACTGCCAGCCGCCTGGCGGCGGAGGCAAGCCTGGCGGCCACCAACGAACAGTGGCAAGGCCTGCGCATGCAGCTGGAGAACGAGCTGAACTCGTCGAAAGCAGACTTGGGGGCGGCAAACATGAAGTACCGCACCGTCAGCGCTGAGCAGATCCCGCAACTGAAGGCCAACCTCAATCAGTTGCTGGAGCGCTCTGCGGCGCAGCAACGCAAGATCGACGAACTCAATGCAAATCTGGAACGTGCCAACACACAGCGCCATCTGGCCGAACAGCGCCTGGTCAAGACACGCACCAGCATGACTTACCAGTTGGGTTACCAGATCAAGAGCAGCGCCAGCTCCTTGGGCGGGCTGGTCAAACTGCCAGTACGCTTGCTACGCCTGTACCGCAAGGCCAACCAGCAACGCCAGCAGAATGAACAGAAGCGGATCGCCAATGAGCCGATGAAGGCACTGCTGCCTCCTGCACCGATCGTCCAGGATGAGAACTACCTGAAACTGCCAGAGGCCCTGCCGACCAGCGCGCAGAGCCGTTCTACGCTGTTGCGCCAAGCCGACCAACCCGCAAGCCGCCTGAAAATGGCCTGCGTAATGGATGAGTTCACCTTCGGCTCCTACCGCTACGAATGCGACCTGATGCAGCTCACGCCTAGCAATTGGAAGGCAGAACTGGAAGGCTTTGGCCCCGAATTGCTGTTCATCGAGTCTGCCTGGCGCGGTAAGGATGAGCTGTGGGGTAGCAAGGTTGGCCACAACAGTCAGGAATTGCAGGACATCCTGGCGTGGTGCCGTCAGAACAAGGTACCGACTGTGTTCTGGAACAAGGAAGACCCGGTTCACTTCGAGACCTTCCTGACCACTGCCAAGCAGTTCGACCACGTGTTCACCACCGACATCGACTGTATTCACCGCTATAAAGGTGCGCTCGGTCACGACCGCGTCTACCTGCTGCCGTTCGCCTGCCAGCCAGCGCTGCATAACCCGATCGAGCTGTACGAGCGCAAAGACGCCTTCTGCTTCGCTGGTGCCTACTACGCCCGTTACCCGGAGCGTACCCGCGACCTGGGCAACTTCGTCTGCGAGCTGCCGAAGTTCCGACCGCTGGAAATCTTCGACCGCAACTTCGGCAAGAACGATGCAAACTATCAGTTCCCCGAGGAATACCAGCCGTACATCGTCGGCACCCTGCCCTTCGAAAAAATCGACACGGCTTACAAGGGCTACCGCTACGCGATCAACCTGAACTCGATCAAGCAATCGCAATCGATGTTCGCACGTCGAGTATTCGAGCTGCTGGGCTGCAACACCATCACCGTCAGCAACTTCTCGCGCGGTGTACGCCTGTTGTTCGGCGACCTGGTCGTCACCACCGACAATGGCGAAGAAATGCTGCGCCGCCTGCAGCTGCTGGCCGAAGACCCACTCAACAGTGACAAGCTGAAGCTCGCTGCCCTGCGTAAAGTGATGCAAGAGCACACTTACACCCAGCGCCTGGAATACGTACTCAGCAAAGTGACAGGCACCATCAAGGCCCAGCGCCTGCCGGAAATCGTGGTCGTCTGCGAAGCCCAGGATCGTCAGCAGTTCGACATGCTGCGTGCCCATCTGAACCGCCAGACCTACAGCCAGGTGCGCATGGTCATCATCACCGATGCCTATCAGAGCAGCATCGTAAGTGATGACCCTCGTATTCTGGTGCTCAAACCAGCCCAACTGAAGAAATCCAGCCTTGGCGAGCTGGTTGGCAACACCCCGTGGGTTGCCGCGTTTGTACCGGGCGACTACTACGGCCCTAACTACCTGCTGGACCTGGCGCTGGCTACGCGCTACAGCCTTGCACAGGTGGTTGGTAAAGCCGCTCACTTCGCCTGCAAGGGGCAAGATGCCGAGCTGCAGTCGAATGAACTGGCATACCGTCCGGCTCAATCGCTGAGCGCACGGCGCTCGTTGGTGGCGACCGAGATCATTGCCGGTCAGCCATTGCTAAGCTGGTTGAAGGGCCTGCCATCGCTGGAGTACGCACACGAGCAAGGCCTGGCTATCGACCCATTCAACTATTGCGAGAATGGTGCGGCACAGCAGCAAAACATCAGCGCCAAGGTTGACGACCTGGACCTGAACCTTGGCATGACCATCGACCAACTGCAGGCTCGGGCCCAGGCCATTGCGCCTCTGAAAGTCAGCCATGACTCGCCGGAAATCACCGGCCGCGCCTTGGCCGAGATGTTCGGAGTCAAGCACAACAAATTCCTCGACCTGGCCGTCGATGTGGATAGCTGGCGCGTGAACTCCAAGCTGGCAGATGGCAAGCATGAGTATGTGTATGCACTGAATGAAGTCAGCCTGGACCAGCTGAATATCCAGGACCGTAAGCTCAAGCTGTACCTCGACTGCACGCCTGGCCTGAACGTACAGTTGGTGGTGCTGTTCCTCGATGCCGAGAAGCAGCGGATCAGCCATGTGATGCAGCATGCCAACCGTAACCAGACTTCCGAGGTTCCTCCGGAAGCCGCCTTCGTGCGCTTCGGCCTGCGAGCCTACGCATCTGGCAATACCGAGATCAAGGCGCTGGTCCTTGGCCACCGCAACCTCCAACCTTCGGAGATGCTGGGCCGCTCGCAACACTTGGTTGTAACCAACCATTACCCCGCTTATGACGACCTGTATCGCAACGGTTTTGTGCACAGCCGCGTGATGGCGTATCAGGAACAGAACCTGAACGTCGACATCTTCCGCCTTCGCAAGAACGAGGCTGTCAGCTATCACGAGTTCCAGAACGTGGACGTGGTAACCGGGTGCCAGACTACGCTCGCCAAGATGCTTGAAAGTGGCCAGTACAAGAGCGTATTGGTGCACTTCCTGGAACCCGATATGTGGGAAGTGCTCAAGCGCTTCACTCACTTGGTCAAGGTAGTAGTCTGGGTGCACGGCTCGGAGATACAGCCTTGGTGGCGTCGCGAGTACAACTACTCGGATGAACATCAGTTGGCACTGGCAAAAGTAGAGAGCGAAAAGCGCATGGCGTTCTGGCGCGAGACGCTAACGAACATGCCTGCAAATCTGAAACTCGTTTTCGTGTCTCGTTACTTTGCTGAAGAAGTGATGGAGGATGTGGGCTTCCGGATTCCAGAGGAGAGCTACGAGATCATCCACAACCCTATTGATACCGATATTTTCGATTACAGGAAAAAGCCTGAAAACCAGCGTTTCAAGGTACTTTCCATCCGCCCTTACGCATCAGCAAAATATGCAAATGACTTAAGTGTCGCTGCAATCAAACTGCTTTCGAAAGAGCCATTTTTTGAGAAAATGGAGTTCCGGATGATCGGCGATGGTGCTCTTTTCGAAGAAACCTTGGAGCCACTAAAGGGGCTCTCAAACGTCACAATCGAACGCGGTTTCTTGAAGCACAACCAGATCGCGGCATTGCACAAAGAGTATGGGGTCTTCCTTTGCCCAACTCGCATGGACGCTCAAGGTGTTTCTCGTGACGAAGCTATGTCATCCGGACTCATTGCAGTGACCAACGGTGTTACAGCCATTCCAGAATTTGTAAGCAACGACTGCGGCATTCTTGCGGGTGCAGACGATGCACAAGGGATGGCCGATGGCATCAAGAGAATTGTCGAATCTCCAGAGCTCTTCAATAAGATGTCCGCTGCTGCTCATCTCCGAGTCATGGGCCAAACAGCGAAGAAAAACATTATCGACAAAGAATTGGCACTCATCGCCCAATAAAAAACCACCACCCTACCTTTAATGACGAATACGATTACTATGAAAATCAACACCAAAACCGCAGCAGCACTTCTTATGTCTCTGGCACTCTTCGGCTGCGGAGCTGAGAACGAGCAAAAAACAACCCAAGCGCCTTCCTCGCAAAGCGCTCAAAGCAATTCCATCGTTCTTCAGAACGGTGAAAAATTGAACACCAATGGTGAGGTCTTCAAAGAGTACGAGAAAGAAACCTCGAACGGAAAGATGAAGCATTATGAAATCAGCACCAATTCGCTTGCCAAAGTAGCTGAGAATGCCATCTACACTCAATTGAAGAACCAAGGCTTCCAGCGCACCGTAATGGAAGACAACCCAACCCAATTCAAAGTCCACTACAAGAAAACCGGTTATTCCACCATTGGCGCAATCTATACCGAGTCCAGCGCTAACAACGTCAACACTACAAAAATGAAAATCTACTGGACCGAGACCTGAGTCTTCCCAGAATAGTGTCCTGAAGACCCTGTCGGGTATAATCGAATAGTAGGTAAAGCAGTGAAAAAAGTTGCAATGATCGTGTGGAATGAATTCGTCAATGACGCACGAGTATTAAAAGAAGCACAAACACTTGCCACCTCAGATTATGCCGTTAGGGTCTTCGCACTACATACCCCAGGGAAAACTGCAAAAACAGAGACCCTACAAAAGAACCTGGATGTATGCCGGGTAGAAAGGTCGCCTCTATGGCGTTGGAGGAAGTCGAAACAATTCGACTCCAAAACACCATTGCCTTCAACTGGAGGAACTTCTACTAGCGCCCACATCTCAGTTTTCAGGGTGATCACTCGCGCATGGACTCATTTGATGCTCCTTTTAAGCATCATACGTTTTCGACCGACTGTCGTTCACTCCCATGACGTAAATACCCTTCCTACTGCTTGGCTAGCCTCAGTCATCAGTAACTCCAAACTGGTTTATGATGCGCACGAAATAAGCACTAGCAGAGAGGGTTATGGAAAGCTCTCAAAGCTTGTTGCGCACATTGAAAAACTATTGATTCCTCGCGCATGTGCGGTCATCACCACAACTGAAACCCGAGCCAAATACCTTGCTCGACTTTATAAAATAGCAAGACCTGCAGTGCTTCAAAATCGCCCCAGATATGTTACCCCTCAAAAGAGCCGCTTGCTTCATCAAGAGCTAGGTATACGAGAAGAGTGCCCAGTAGTCCTTTACCAGGGCGGACTTCAAAGCGGTAGAGGTTTAGAAAAGCTAGTGCGTTGCACTGCACGCCTAAAAAAAAGCGCTCACGTCGTACTTATTGGTGGAGGTCGTCTAACACAACCTCTTATCGACTTACGTGACAATCTTGGTTTGCAGGACCGCGTTCATTTCATTCCAACAGTAGCACTGTCCGAGCTTCCAAAATATACTGCAGCGGCCGACATCGCCGTGCAGCCGATAGAAAACACTTGCTTCAATCACTTCAGTACTGACTCCAACAAACTGTTTGAGTACATCATTGCAGGTGTGCCGTCAATAGCAACCAACTTCCCTGAAATCCGGAAGATAGTGAATCAATATGACATCGGGCTTTTGGTTGCCGAAGGCAATGAAGACGACCTCGTGAACTGCCTTAACAGGCTCATCGAGGATCCGGAATTACGCGCAAAATTAGCCAATAACTCGAAGATTGCTGCAAAAAACCTATGTTGGGAAAGCCAAGAAAGCCTATTGGTAGACATGTACAAAAAAGCCACCTCCAACGGCAAACGTGAAGCGGCCAGAACGTGAATATCCTGATACTGAGTTTTTACTATCCTCCTGATCTTTCTGCTGGTTCGTTCAGGACGAAAGCATTAGTCAATTCACTTTTGCAGAATTCTCAGAAGAACATCACGATAACCGTACTGACGACCCAACCGAGCAGATACGATAGTTATGCTCCGAGTGCTTCCTCTATAGAAAGCTGCGAGGGGCTTACGATCAAACGAATTCCAGTGTTTTCGCGTGGCGGTGGAATCCTTGGCCAGGCCCATCTATTCGCCCAATATGTACGAGGTGTGCTGCAAGCGGTCAAGTCGAATGAGTATGATCTTGTTTTTGCTACCTCATCACGCATGATGACCGCTACCTTAGGTGCCTGGGTAGCCAGACGCGTTAATGCACCGCTTTATTTGGATTTCCGAGACTTACTGACTGATATATTGCCAGATTTACTACCGTCTCCGATCGGAACTCCCACTGCATGGTTCTTCCGCCACATTGAGCGCTGGACCGTGAAACAAGCTCACTCAGTCAACTTAGCTTCCCCAGGTTTCGTCAGCTATTTTAAATCACAGTACCCGAACAAACCTTTTACTGTTTACACAAACGGCGTTGATGATCTATTCATTGAAAACCCAGCCGCAATGGAAGAGCGCACTTCACGCCAGATCCGTATTTTATATGCAGGCAACATAGGCGCAGGACAAGGCCTTCATCATATTCTGCCGACACTAGCAAATAGACTTTCCAACAGAGCGAAGTTTATTGTAGTAGGAAGCGGCAGCGCAATGAAACAACTGAAAAGCGCACTACTTCAGCATAAGGTCACAAATGTAGACCTTATCGAACCCATGAAACGAACTGATCTACTATCGTACTACAATACGGCAGACGTTCTGTTTTTGCACCTAAATAATCTCCCTTCGCTGAAGAATGTGATTCCTTCAAAATTATTTGAATACGCCGCCACCGAGAAGCCTATTCTTGGAGGACTTAGTGGCTATTCTGCCAAATTTGCAACCGACAACATCAAAAACATGAGCATTTTCCCCCCTTGCGATGTAGAGTCAGCAATTGCGGCCTTAGAAAGCTTGAATATCGAAACAACTGATCGACGCGACTTCGTAAAGCGATACTCGCGCAAATACATTGTAGAAAGCATGGCAACTGAACTTTTGAACCATGCACAAAACACTTAATATGCTTTTATTATCAGGTACCGCAACGAGAAGAGAAGGCATCAATTGCGGCTAGATATCTTAAAATACAAACCTTGAGAGCCATTCAAATCGACGCACATATTCTGCGCCAAAAACACTGGCCACCTGTTAAGCAAACAATATGAAAGCACACCTTAATACAGAGCTAAACCAATGCTTACGCTGGTCTTTTTCCTTAGGCAGAAAATTCCTGAGGACAGCGCCCTTGCATACCGCCTCAGTACAGTTCATCTACATCCTCAGCCAATTACTTTTGCTTTTAGCCTTCTTCCTTCCTTTAAAAGCAATTATCGTTCTCAGCTCTGGCGGCATCCCGAGTTACTTCCCTGATTTTTTGAAAGCTCACCCTCAGAACACAGTGGTAATCTGGTTGAGCTTAAGCTCCCTGGTTGCATTTGCAGCACATCTAACATTTGAATTAGCTGCAACCAAAATCACTGCAAGGGGCGCACGCCTACTCATACTCAGAACAAAGAAAATTGTACTCTTTGACAATCAAGACTCAATTGCGATCAATGCATACTCAAAGTTCACTCGTGGATTTTCGGAGCTCCTGTTCTTTTTAATATCAATCGCAATTCTGTGCGCTATTTACCCGCTAATATTCTCCTTGGTTGTCACAAGTATCACAGTCTTTTATGCATTGATCTGCCTGGCATTCAACACCTCACCCAAACTACGAGCCGCATTAATAGCCCACCACCAAGCGACACTCAATTCAATATCGGGCTTTATTTTCTTGGTTGTATTTTTCGGAATAATTGGAGACTTTCTTTATTTCGCCCCCCCATCAGCGTTCATGGCCATAATATCGCTGCTACTTATCAGGCAAGCCCTGCAGCGGTTGGTGGGCTTTGCTACCAAACTGATAGTATTGAGATCGCAACATTCGCGAGTCAGTGCACTATTTTTCCACAATCAGCCGCTATTATTAGAAACCACTCAGAAGAATGACGGGATCCACTCTCTCTTCTCACCAGAGCAGCGCGAGCGCTGGATTCCACAGATCTTATCCCCTCTTTTCAAAACTGCATTTACTGTCGAAAGCGTTAAAAATTTCCAGCTAGGGCACCCTGACATATATTGCTACGAGGTTGACTGTAGCTCCGAAACCGAGCTAAAAACTTTTATTATCAAATTATTTGATGAGAGCCGAACTTACCCCGCCTCTCAAGAGAGCGCACTAATCGCTCAATTCAAGAATCTGCCTTGCCCCCCTCTTCGAGAGACCGGAAAGCTTCAGAGTGTAACTTATCATATCTTTGAGTGGTCAAAAGAAAGAAAAATGACCGGCAGGGAGTACAATAAAGGAAGTCTGACGCTGCTCGGAGACTTGATGAAGCTGACACCACCAAAGTCCCTTCTCAATAAATACGAGCGCTCCAAAAGCTATTTAGAATCCCGCCTAAACATTGAGATGCTGGAAAGTCTAAAACTATATGCAGTTACCGCAGACGACCAGAAAAAAATAGAACAACTGGCAGACAGCCTTGACCGTATAAAAGCACACCTAAGCAAACTTCCAAGGCAACTTATTGTGCTTGATCTTAACACTGACTCCTTGCTCAAGAAGGAGACTGGAGAGCTATCAGTTTTGCACTGGGGGAACTGGCTGCTGGAGCCTGCAGGGACGTATTGGCCTCTTACGGCCCACTCAGAGCTTCTTGAGTTTACCCGAGAAGCTCAGCGCACCAGAACTGACGCAGAGAACCTGAGCAGTGACGGCACCATACTTTCTTCTTATATGTTCTCATTTGAAAGACATGTCAATCGCCGAGACTACCAGGCGGCGCTAAATCTCATTCCGGATGTTTTAAAACACACACAAAACCTCGACGAACAAAATTTATAATCCGTCGACACACAACCTGGCGGCCACGCAACATCCTCTTTTGCTTAAGCGACTTCCTGAGCAAATGAGGATGTGGCCATCTGCCCCTTATAAACCTTCGCCCTTACCAACATCGCAGCAAAGACAGCGCTACAAATCTGCTTGACTATATATCTAAATTAATTGCGCGAATGAGATGAAAGAACCACATTCGCTAGGCGCATGACTCTACAAAGCCAGTGGGCACACTGGTGAGATGATAAGGAACTGGTCAAGCGGCAGCTACATGCCGTAAGCAACCTGCAATACCATTCAAAAAGAAGAGGCCAACGTCACCTCCCCCTTCGAAAGTACTTTTTCATCAAACTCATCTTTATAGAATGCGACAATTTCCAATTTACCAGACTGATTAGGGATAGCAAAACGAGCACTCGGTGACTTTTCATACCATCGCGTTTCGTGACGAACCCCATCAACCAAGAGATAAAATGCAAAATCACCGCCCTCACACTCCTGACCATTCATGTTCAAAGAGCAGTGTGCATAGATTTCATTGTCAACAACATGTGCCGCCACGTTAAGCTCGATCCCAGAAGAAACTGGAGGAGGCTTTATCGGCGAAAGCTTTAAATCGGGGGATATTACAGTAATATTTTTTTCAGATTTTTTTACAATCTGAGCTAGTGCTTCACGGTAATACATTTCGCAATAATGGAATGGCGACACACCCCAACGATGGAACTCATCAGCTGTCAAAAGATCTTTATCAAAATTCAAAAACTGGCTTCTATCAAGCACCCTTTCCATGGCGCCGTACATCCAATCAAGATCTTCGTTAGCCTTATCGATTTCCCCGCGAGCCACAGGGAAGACAGACTGAGTATCCAACTCAAAACTCGATGCCCAATACACCTTATTGACCAGTACAGCGTCAAGCTTGTTAAGGTCTTTCAACAAACCTAAAAACCTATGCATTCCTTGCAGCCACAACTCACGGCGCTCGACACTACCCTGTGGTATAACCTTATAGCCTTCAACGCCTCCTTCAGCTAGCAAACCGCTTTCAGCAAGCTCATTTGAATGAGTAATCATTTCGCCGGTAGGTAGTGCTACAAGATCAAATCTCTCATCAATCAAATCGATAAGAATCAAGTCTGCAGACTCTAGCTTATCAACTGCAGCTAGCAAGTCTTTGGAAAAATCATTAGCGACCATCCTTCGCCGGAAAGCTGACTGGATGCGATTTAGTGCCTCTGAATTTTTGTAAGGTGCGCTACACAAGGAAGCCATTGAAGATCTAGCGAAGTAATCTGAAATCTTGAAGCTGCGACTCTCTTCCAGATTAAAAATATCTCTTGAAACACAGCTACCATATATGAATAAATTCTTGATCACCACTAACGACCTTATAAAATTTACGCTTTCCAACTAAATAAACAGGCCAAATCGCAACTTCAACAACCTACCAAACTGTAGAACGCTACTCATCACCCAATCACACAAAGAGTGACTTGAGCACAAGCTAGGGCTTGATTATAGCACCAAGCCCCCTCCTCCCTGACAGCTTTGAGTTTCATTGGGTGTCAGATTTCCATAGGGATGTGCCCCACCATGAATTTCTTGCGCTTGGTTCGAGAGCGGCTGCCGCAGCTAGCGCACGCAGCTACGCAACCAGACCATCGCGGTTTGGTCCAAATTTCCCCATCAGTATGGGTCTAATTTGAGCCTTTCTGCTCATATCGGCGTTGGCAGATTGCCTTGCCCCCCATCGAATGGCCAATTCCGTGCTGGTTGCCCATGCCGAGGCGAGGAGAGCTTTTCCACAGATTCCGCTCACCGGCCCTGACAGCATAGCGACATCATCTGTAGAATTCGCATCCTCCTTCACTCCTTACCAGGGTCTAGCCCTCAGAAAGGGATTTCATGAGCAACAAAGCACTCGCCTACCGGCCCGACATAGACGGGCTCAGGGCTTTGGCCGTTCTGGCCGTTACCGTTTTTCACTTCAATAAACAGTGGCTTCCAGGCGGCTTCGTAGGCGTCGACATCTTTTTTGTGATCTCGGGGTTCCTGATTACCGGGATCGTTGCCAGGCAGGCGGCAGCTGGAACCTTCTCGTTCGCTGATTTCTACATGCGAAGGGTGCGACGCATTCTACCAGCGGCCTTGTTCGTGACGCTGGCGACCCTGGTATTCGGCGCTATCTTCATGCTTCCTGATGATGCGAAAGCCTTGTCACTGTCGGCGATCGCTTCCACTCTGTCAGCTGCGAATATCTATTTTTGGAAGTTCCTCGATACGAGCTACTTCGCAGCGTCCTCTGACACCGTTCCCTTGCTCCACATGTGGTCGCTCGGTGTCGAGGAGCAGTTTTATCTTATCTGGCCAGCCCTGCTGCTCATTACTCTGAGAGTTGGTGGTCGGGCGATGACGGTGGGTGTTGCCACAATGATCGCAGCAGCTTGCTTCTGGTACGGCCAGAGCAAGCTTGCTGCAGATCCAACCTTTGCCTACTACATGCTCCCGTCCAGGGCCGGTGAGCTATTGATCGGTGGCATGACCTTCTTCCTGACCGATGCGATCAAAGGTCGCATAGGCCAGCGTACTGCTCAGGTCATGGCCTTGGTGGGAGCACTAGTACTTGCATGGTCGCTCGCCTACATCCGAGAAACTGAAGGCTTCCCAGGCTTTATATCGATAGTTCCTGCAGTCGGCGCATCGTTGGTGCTGGCCGCCGGCAGCTTCGGTAAAACTCTGGTAGGCAACGTCTTGGCCGTGCGCCCGATGGTCTCTATCGGGTTGGTTTCGTTCTCGCTGTACCTGTGGCATTGGCCGGTCTTGGCGTTTTACCGCTATGCCTATGGCGAGCCTGACATGCTGGGAAACCTGATCTGCCTCTCGGTAATGGTGGCAATGACTTTGTTCAGCTATTTCTTGATTGAGGTGCCGTTCCGAGCCAACAAAGGGTGGAAATTCACCATGGCCACCCCGGCATCAGCAGCCCTTGCCCTATCAATTGCTGGAGTTATTTATACCAGCAACGGCATCATCTCACCTATCAGCCCAAGTGGTTACCAGGACTCCCTGGCAGAAAAACGCTCAGGCTCCGCGCCAGCTTCATCTGCTCCGTACGTTTGCCAGAGCGTTTTCAAACCTGAGTATTTTTCTTCGGCAAAATGTATTGCTGGAGACACATCCAAGCCGCCAAGCGTACTTTTAATCGGTGACTCTAACGCAGCTCACTACGCAGGCTATTTAAGTGCTATCGCCAAAAATGAAGGCGTAGCAATTAGAAACGTTGAGCATCATGCTTGCCCACCTTTCCCAGGGCAACGCAGCACAAGGTATATCAAGGAAGGCTACAAAGTAAGCTGCCCTGCATACAACGCGGAAGCATTTAAACAGATCACCAACTACGACACCGTTATCGTAGGGGGCAGTTGGCCGGCATATGAAGCCGTAGACAAGGCGGCATTCATGGCTGACTTCGACGCCATGCTAGATATATTGAGCCAAAGCGGCAAAAAAATAGTTATCGCTCTGAAGGTGCCTACATTCAATTCAGTAGACCGGCAGTGCCCTGAAAAAGCATTGAAAATCCCGCTCATGAACTGCGAACAGAAAACAGTCGTGTCTGATAATGGAGAAAATCGTCTCAATCAAGAGATTATTAAGAAAGTATCTGCTCGGACTAATTTTTCCTACTTTAGTGTTCGCGAACTAATCTGTAACGGAACAACATGCTCGGCCTTCGCTGGAAAAACCCAGCTTTATTACGATGGCGGGCACCTCAGCCGAGAAGGATCTGAAAAGCTAGGGAGTATAGCCATTGAAACTGGCAGAATCCCCGCACCACTTTCGAATATTGCTCAATCTAAACTAGCGAACAATTAACTCAGACGATACCTGGGTGCAGCTTCACATATGTGTTAGCTCACCCAGTAGCGTATCAAATGCGCCATAAAGCTCACGTATTTAGTCGAAACGGCATGCTCCGGAGCTTACCCACGCAGCCCCATGACAGGGAACTCAGAAATGCAAGTCAGACACTTGACGTACCGCCCCGACATAGACGGACTAAGGGCTTTAGCCGTTTTGGCTGTGACCGTATTCCACTTCAACAAGCAATGGCTCCCGGGTGGGTTCGTCGGTGTAGACATTTTCTTCGTGATCTCGGGTTACCTCATCACCGCGATCATCTACGGCCAAGGGAAAGGCTTCTCGCTCGGTGATTTCTACGGCCGCCGAGTTCGCCGAATCCTGCCAGCAGCAGCCTTCGTGACTGTTATCACTCTGCTTGTTGGCTCGCTCATGATGCTGCCAATAGACGTCAAGGCACTGTCGGAGTCCGCAATTGGCGCCACACTTTCCGCCGCCAATATCTACTTCTGGTTGTTCCTTGATACCGGCTACTTCGCTGCCTCTTCCGATACAGTACCGCTGCTGCACATGTGGTCGTTGGGCGTGGAAGAACAGTTCTACATGATCTGGCCAGCACTGATGATCATCGCTATGAAGGCTGGCGGAAAGCGCCTGCTGGTAGCGACCAGCGTCATTCTCGCCATCGCGTCGTTCACGGTGAGTGAAATTTTCCTGGCGCGCGACCAATCCTTCGCCTACTACATGCTGCCTTCCCGCGCCGGCGAACTGCTGGTAGGCGCTTTGCTTTTCCTGTGGCAGGATTCCCGCCAGATTTCTGCGAAAGCAGCAGATACAGCTGGCATTGTTGGCTTTATTCTGGTTGCCGGTGCGCTCGTACTGCTTGATGAGAAAAACGGCTTCCCTGGGATTCACTCTGTAATTCCATCGGTTGGTGCGGCCCTGCTGATCCTGGCTGGTACCAACCAATCCAGCCCGCTTTCCGAGTTCTTCGGTAACCCGGTGGCCAGGTACATCGGCCTGCGTTCCTTCTCGCTCTACCTCTGGCACTGGCCTGTGCTCGCCTTCTACCGTTACGCCTACGGTGAGCCGACGTTTGTTGGCGGGATCATCTGCTTGGTGCTGATGTGCGTATTGACCCTGATTTCTTACAACCTGATCGAGACCCCATTCCGCACTAGAACGCCGAAGTGGCTATTCACGAAGGCAGGCCCAATCTTAGCTACCAGCGCGGCAGTTATGGTAGTCGGTTACATACTGATCAAGAACAATGGGTATTGGCCAACGGCTGGAAGCTACGCATACAGAAAGGAAATCTACACCCAAAATTTCAACACACTGCCGGCAAGCAAATTCCCATTCAATTGCCAGATGAACAAGTATGATCCGGAAAAATGGAAACTTGACCAATGTATAAACGGATACAAATCCGTAGAGCCGGAAACTCTGCTTTGGGGTGATTCTAATGCCGCGCACTACGTCGGCTACCTGAAGGAAGTTGCCGAAAGCGGCCACTTCTCTATCCGCAATATATCCCACGCGTCGTGCCCGCCTGTGAGGGCTGCAGATGGCCTAGCGCCTCCTGCACTAGTAGATTCGTGCAAGGCGTTCAACGAGAGTGCTTTCGCGGAATCAAAAAAATACAAGACTGTGATTATCGGGGCTGCGTGGGAAGACTATTCAAAGAAGGGTGGTAACGCACAGATAGCGAAGACCATCCGCGAGTTGGCGGCCAATGGTAACCAAGTAATCATCGCGCTAAACGTACCGGTATTCACTGGGCTGGATCGCATGTGCACTGCAAAAGCTATTCGGATCCCTGGAATGGACTGCCCGTCGAAAGCAGTGATGCCGGACAATGGTGACATTGAAGTGAATAAATTCCTGAAGAAGCAAGCGAAAAGATACTCGAACGTAACAACATTTGATGTTCGATCGCAAATTTGCAAAAACGGAACCTGCTCTGCTTACGACCAGGGTACCCTGCTTTACTACGACTCTCGCCACATCAGCATGGTTGGCTCGGAGTTGATCGGCAAGGCCGTTGTGAAGTCTGGGCAAGTCCCTCCGCCCATTGCAGCCCTAAGCCCAGCGAATCGCAATATAGGCCAGAGCATCACCCATTAAGACCGCATAGAGGCATCACTGGCATGACAGCACAGAGGCCAGTAGCTACTTTTCTACTCTATCCTCTGCCTCCTCTCTGCAAGCAGAGCGCGCATCTTTCCAGTCCGTCGGTCTTTCGCAGGCCGGCGGCTGCCCATGGAGGCACAGGTGCATCGTAAACGCTCTATAAACCTTACCTGCCCAAGATGATCAGTGCGACCAGCTACGTGAATGGGGCGTAAAGGTCCACGGCAGAAGTGCCTCGCAATCTTCCACTGAGGACGCCTGCGGCATGCGTTCCAGTACGTGGCGCAGCCAAGCATGGGGCTCCTGGTCATTGGGACGAAGGCCATACGCCAGGAGTTTGAGGTCCCATTGGCAGGGAAAGGAAAGCAGCGAAGCTATCAATGATGGTTCACACTACACTCTTGGGCGACCATCAGGATACCCAATTAAGGTACTGAAATTCTCCGCCTCATCTTGTTTCGCCATATGTTTCTTTGAGCAAGCCTAGTACCACAAAGCTGCTATTAATGTGACGAACTTCACATTTTTCTGCGCTCATACCCCTAGACGATGATCGTGTGCGATATCGCATGAACGACAATTTTGATACCAGTTGGTTCAAATAATCTTAAGCCTTTTCATGTATTGGATCCAATAGTTGTATGTTCCTACTCTCCAGACAGAAAAATGGTAAGGTGATCGCAAGGCCTGCGTTGCATTCCTAAGCAGTCTATGGATAATGAGATTCCGCTACCGCTAAATGACATGTTGGATACTGCCAAGCTGTCCTCCACATTGGGCGCGGAGAAAACTGAAAGGCCTGACGGAACAGGACCCATACCCATTTATGTGACGTAAGAATAAAAGGCCGAAGAAGATAGTGATCAAGAACTTAACTATTTACGGTAGCTGTGTATCTAGAGACATATTCAATCTAGAGGAAAGCCAATCATTTAAGTTAACGGATTACTTTGCAAGATCTTCAATGGCTTCACTATGCAGTTCCTCATACGAAAATGAAGAAGCACTTGGCCGTATACCTTCTGCATTCAGACGGCGTATGGTTGCATACGATTTCTCCAAACAAATTCTCACGCAACCAGAAGCGTTTGAGAACGCCGACATAATACTAATCGACCTAATCGATGAGAGGTTTGATCTTGTAGCCCTACCATCCGGGCATATTATCACGAGCTCTAACGAGCTCGCTGAGAGCGGTCTATTAACTGACAGCAGCGTTAAAGGTTTCCAACTAATAAAGCCCGGCTCACCTGAGCGCCGAGACCTGTGGATTCAAGGAATGCACAAGTTCCTTGCAGTCTTGGAGCAGCATAATAAACTTGGCCGCCTGGTCGTCAACAAAGTCTATTGGGCTTCACGCTTTGAAAATGCAAGCGATACGAACTTCCCAGTTCCTTTAGCTGCTATTGAAAAGGCCAACCAAGAGCTGGACTGGATGTATAATGAACTGGAAAAGAAGCTCCACAAGCATCAGTTCCTACATTTCCCACCACAGCTCTTAACATCAGACGAACATCACCACTGGGGCGTCTCCCCTTTTCACTATTGCGCACAATATTACAAAGAAGCGCTCGCACAATTGAATTCGATCATATCTGAAAGTAGCGCCGAAGACCTATTGCGTGAAGATCCTGCGCCGAAGAAATCGCCACTTATTTCTGAAGGTGCAACCATCACGGTCGCTGCATGCAAATCTGAGCGTGGTATTTTTGCGCAATGCTCATTGGTAATGGATGGAAGCATACACGAGGGTGGTGAATTCGCATTCTATTTACACGTTGATGGTGATCGACATGACGTTCGTTGGTATGAAGCTTCATCGAATGCTCGCTTCCCTATTCCTGATACGCTCGGAGAGCTAACCGTAACGGCCTTCTATCAGGACTCTTTAGGTGAAAAAATTTCTTGCAAATGCACTGTAAGCTCTTTGGTTTTCTAAGCGCTTGAAATTGCATGGACGACATGAAGATCAGCACTCACTACTGAATTCTAGGTATACGGTCCCGGAATGAGATGGTGCGAATTGATAGTGAATAGCTCTGGACTTTTCGTCCAAGCCTCACAGATCATCTTGAAGGGAGTTCGCTATCGCAAGGCTCTGAGTGTCTGACGAGGTTGCAGGCCATCACGAACGCAAGCACGTGCGCTTTCAGCGCAGCGAAGTCGGGATAGTGGAAGGCCTTGATCGTGGCCTCTTTGATCGTCCGGTTCATACGCTCGACCTGGCCATTGGTCCAAGAGTAATAGGCCTTGGTCGGTCGATGTTTTATGCCATGCTCGTGGCAGACGCGATCAAAAATGTGTCCGCCGAGCACATTGGTCGCGCCATTGCGATACCGGGGCTGATCAGTGAACGCCACACCGTTGTCAGTCAGGACGGTGTGGATTTTGTATGGAAACGCCTGCACTGCCTGACGTAGAAACTCAGCGCCATTGCGCTTGGTCGCGGAGTCGAAGAACGCAACCTAGGAGAACTTCGTTACCCGATCAATTGCCACGAACAGGTGCTGCTTGCAGCTCTCAAGACGTAACTCCGAGCTATCGATGTGCAGATAGCCCCGTTTTGTCGAACTTGCCCCGTTTGGCTGCGGTTCTGCTGGGCGCTTGGTTGATCCCGTGACGCACCAGACAGCGCTTTAAGGCGCTGCGGGTCACCAGTGGTAAATAATCAAGGAGGTGGCCCAGCATGTTGCCCACGGGCATCATCGTCCGCTATCAGAACTCGACCACCATTGCCTCCTCAGCGGCTGTCAGCTTGGCACTACATGGTTTGGCTGGCCCCATCCAAGAATCCTGCGTGGTGGATCGTGATCGCCATTTGATGACGGTCTTCACGTTCAGTCGATAGCAGGCGGCGTGCTCTCGGCTCGACTCTTTCGACGCTTGGAGCCCGGCTCGGATTATCGGCGTCGTACGGGCTGGGCCATCGATACGTCCTTCCAAAATGCATCCTCCTCATGAGGCACTAAGGATGTACCATGACTTTCTGGGACTGAACACCTAGGGTCTGTATGAAAAGTCTTGAGACGAAGGTCAGGCAAGGCGAAAACAGCCGAGGAAGCGGAGTTTACGGGTTGTAAATGAGCATTCCGAGGCTGTTTTCAACTCAGCATTACCGAGTATCAAGGCTTTTCGTACAGAGGCTAGCTAGGTGCGCTACCCCACTCCAGCCACTTCTCATCGACCGGAAGCAGCACTCCGGAAAAACGGCTACGCACTACACGATCAGAACGCAAGCTTCATTGCGTTGGGTGAGCATTCTTTCTATAAAATAGATCACACAGAAACTCAAAGTCATCCAGGATGGAAAATGAAGAGAATAAAAAAGGTGCAAGCAGAACTCATTGACGGGAAGATAAATTGCTTAATCCTGTTAAATGAACGCTTAGAGAGCGCCCAGTTTGCATACTATATTTTTAGAAATGATGAACGGATTCATACTTCCTGGTATTCACCAAATCCATCACTTCACTTTGACACAAAACAAATTGCAGGCAATTATCAAGTAGTAGGCTTTTTGAGAACCGAAAAAGAGCCCATTGAGGTTAAAAAATCCAATCAAATCTTCGTAGACCGCTACAAATCTAACCACAATGAACTTTCGCAAAAAGAATTACAGGACTTAACCGCTGAATTTAACTCTTCCTTTCCTCAGCCATTCACTCGAATTCCGCAAGATTTTGACCCCATAATCAATCAAGATCTTAACGAAACCGGATTTCTATACATCCCTCTCGCTAAATATTGTGAAAAAATTGAGCTTAGAGAATTGACGCAGCTTGATTGGAGGCGCAAATTCAAAAACAACAATAATTCCAATGTTATGTGGTTGCTCTCCCTTAACTTTGCAGGCTGCTTGCTGTCAACGTTTGAAGCAAATAGAAAGCCAATTTTTCTTTCGATGGCAACTCAAAGCATCGAGAGTTTCTTGCAATTCGTAGCCACATCAGAAAACAGATTGTATGTTGAATCGATTCCTTCTGGCGACCACTCAACAGCCACTCGCGCCAAGGTACTTATCAAATACCTACAAATCACACACCACTCTAACGCAGAATATAAAGACTTGCGTTTCAAAATTTTTTGTGAACTGTATCGATGTTTGGAATGGCTCTCTTCTGATGATAATTTTTACGAAAATAATCACGGACTCATGTGCAACATAGCACTTGCCGCCGCAAGCCATTGCTTCTCTTTGTCCAGTGACTTAAGAAAAAAATATTATTACATCTCCACATCAAGGACCTTGAAACTCGCAAACAAAGCTTTTTGCAAAGACGGCCTATGCGATGAAAACACCATAGGCTACCATAATTACAACCTCAACCTTTATCAGATTTTCTGCAATTTACTTGATACAGAAGAATTGACATCACGTGAATTCTCGAATTTAAGAAACATCATAGACCGGGCTGAAATTGCGTTGCGCCATTGTGTACACCAAGACAACAGCGTCCCCCCAATTGGGGATTCTCCTGTATATTTATTGAAGAAATCATCAATAAATCAGTCAAAGTTTTTCCCTGACTCCGGATTTGCAGTTATCAAGAACGATGACTTCTATCTTTCCTTGCAGTGCGGATCTAGAGCAGAAACACACAAGCAAATGGACGACTCCAGCATTACACTAAGATATAAAGGAGTAGATATTCTAATTGATGCGGGCTCTTACTCTTACGATAGAGAAGCTGGGTTTGGCAGATATGTTGAGTCAGCGACCGGGCACACAGGTATATATCCAGTAGCTTTCGATCATCAGCGTCGAAGAGAAATCATCAAGACCTTCGGTCGGATTCTGGGGTCAATTGATCATTTCTGCGAGACCGACTCAGGCTTTGAGGTGAAGTGCCACTACACAACGGAGGATGGCACCGTTTCAGCCACTAGAACCATAATAGTTTGTTGGCCTGATGAAATTTGGATAAACGACATTATTAAAATAGATAAAACCTCATCCTCTCGGGTATTTTCAGAGGCCAAAGTCCAAAGATTTCTTTTTGGACCTAATATCATGATCAGCCAGTGCGATCCGGGAGTCTTCACTCTCCAAGGAGGTGGCATCAGTGGAAGTTTGTTTTCGCTAAGTTCCGTCGGTGGTCGATTAATCTTCGGCCAGACCGAGCCCGACATTCGTGGTTGGCACTCCATTAAGTTCGGAGAAATCCTTGAAAATTCTTGTCTAGAATTTATTTCCACCGACCCTGTCGCTAGTTTCACTGTCGCCTTGAAGTTGTCGGAGGGCGCAACAATTAGCCAGCTGTCTAGGCATGCATTCGAGCGCCTTTCAACCGATCGCATGTAAGGTTCAGTGCCCAAGTTGAATAGACAGTTAAGGATTCTCCGACCAAATGAGCACAGGTCGCCCGACCTGTGCTGAAATAGCCCCCGTTCAACCAGCCCCGCACAAGCCTTGCCCATGAGCCCAATGAGCTTTCCGATTTCGAGTACGCCGGTAAGCGCAAGCAGACCCACTATCAGCCTTTCCTGGCCGAGATGGACCTTACCGATCTGTCGTTTGGCTTTGTAGAGAAGACAGCGTTTGTTCAAGTGCTTATAGGTAAGCGCAGCGAACATGGAGATCATGGTACGCTTACGGCCATTCCGGTCACTTGGGCACCAAGGACCGGACACCCGACTCATCCTATGTGCTTTCGTTCCCCAACACCGGTTTACCGCGGCGTCGATGCAAAATCGGCAGTAGCCTCCTTTGATACGTCTACGCGGGTCATGAAGTCTTCCAGAAATGGGACTGCCATCACGCCATATCGCTGCGATCCGACCTTATTTAAATGATTAGTATCCTGATAGATCAATGTATGATCTTGCAGCGGCGCATCGGAAAAAAATGGATTATCTGTCAAGTCCAGGAACGTCACATTAGAATATTTTGAAACGAGTCTCTTGACTTTCGCATTAGCGCCAGCCCACTCTGAATTCACAGAGACCGGAAGACGCAGGCCAATACTATTGGCACGATAGATCCGCTGCGGATTTGACGAAAGCATGGGTACTTGAGCAAGAACGAGCACTTGTTGCTTTCTCTCAGCGGCTCTTGAAATAAAGCCATCCAACTGCCTCATAAAATTTTCGCTGGATGAATGAAGCTGCCACATTCCAGCAAGAATCAATCCATCAGCCTGAGGCACAAATTTCTCTGCTTCAGCAATTTGATTAAGACAAGCCATACGCGCCCACTCCGCGATTCGACTAACGTCAAAACCAGGGATGTTTACACAGCCACTTGCCGTGATAACTCTTATTTTGGCATGAAGTGCCTTACCAACCACATCAGCAAAGGCGTTCAACTGTGCGGCGTGACTATCACCAAGCATCATTATTGTGCGGCTGGCTTCGCGGTCCCCCAGAACGCAATCACCTACAATTTTCCCATGGCAGATTACTGCACTATCAGCATATCGGGTCAAATCCGACTGCAGAGGTTCAACCAGCCTTGGATTTACGATACCCGCCAGAAGGATAGCTGAGACGGTAACTGCCCCCAACCCAACCAAACGGGCTATAACTGGCTTAATAGATAACCTACCCCGGAAAGGTGATTCTACAAACCGGTAGGACAGGTATGCGCTACCCAACGTCAGCGCAACAAATACCAGTGCGCTCCCCCCCTGCAGCTCATAAGTACCCGAATAGTAGCGAATGGACGCCAGAATAGGCCAATGCCAGAGGTATAGGGAATACGAAAGCGCCCCCAAAAAGATTAGAGGCCGACATGAAACTGCCTTATTGAACGAACTCTTCGGGCTGATCAGGATCAAAGCTGTCCCGATGCATGCGGGTAGAGCCATTAGGCCGGGAAAGCTGTGATTCTCCGTAATAAAGAAAAAACTACAACAAAGCAGAACCACCCCTAAACATGCAAATACGGTTGATGATACCTGCGAGATGCTTCGCCGAATTGACCACGCCGCAGCCACTCCACCGATCAGAAACTCGGGAACTCTTGCTAACAGCGAAAAATACATTTCCTGTTGATGCCCCTGCCGAAGGCGATACTCCGAAAAAGCGACAAATAATACAATTACTGCCAGCATAGTCGGCATTAAGAGCCGACTCGGCACGAACACCAAGCCCAAGGGAAGCAGCAAATAAAACTGCATTTCTACGGCAAGCGACCATGTGTGGAGTAACGGCAGTTCGTAACCAGCAGGTGCAAAATAATCATTTTGCGATGCGAAGAACGCATTACCATTAAAGTAAAGCGCCGAAATAGCACTATCCTTAAACAACTCAAAATCTAGCGGTATAAGCAGCAAAGCCATACATAAAGAGACAACAATCAACAACGTAAAATACGCCGGAAATATCCTGCAAACCCTACTAATATAAAAGCCGAAAAAAGAAAACGCACCAATTTCTTTCTTTTGCACAACAATATGAGTTATTAAAAACCCTGAAATCACGAAAAAAACATCTACACCAATGAATCCGCCTGGAAGCCAATTTTTATTAAAGTGAAACAATATCACACCAAGAACGGCAACTGCCCGAAGGGCCTGAATATCATTCCTTAGTTTAGTGCCATGGACCATTAAAAATCTCTATATTGTTCTTTGATTTCAGACTGTTTGCTGCTGCGTGCCTGGAGCCATATTACCGTAACACCGCATCCTACGCTCGAAGCCTGATTCCAAATTGGCTACCTGTCCAAGGCGGTGCAAGCCAATTTCGCACTCCGAGTCGCCGCGATCCGCGCTGTCGTCTCGCAGTCGTGGGTACAGATGAGCTTTCCAGGTTTCAGTACACCGGTAAACGCAAGCAGACCCACCACGAGCGCTTTTAGCCGAAGTGAGACAGATTGAGCCTTGGAGCGGGCTGGTTGTGTTGATCGAACTGCACTACCCCAATTCAGGGCGTCCAGTTCGACCAAGAACAAGGAAACCAAGCGTGATCCTGAATTGCATCAGACAAAGAGCAGATGATGAAGGCGAATATGCAGCTCATACTTCATCGTCAATTTCCCATAGTCACATAGATAAGGCTCAAGGCCTGTTTCAATAAACCTTATCTTGCACCAACCGCTTCAAATACTGCCCATACCCATTCTTGGCCAACGGCTCAGCCAGCTTCAACAACTGCTCCGCCCCAATCCACCCCTGCCTGTACGCCACCTCTTCCGGGCAAGCCACCTTCAACCCTTGCCGGCGTTCGATGGTCGCGATATACCCGCTAGCCTCCAGCAACGAATCATGCGTCCCGGTATCCAGCCATGCATACCCGCGCCCCATGATCTCCACCGACAAGCGGTTCTGCTCCAGGTACACCCGGTTCAGATCGGTAATCTCCAGCTCGCCCCGCGCAGACGGCTTGATGCCTTTGGCAATCTCGACCACATCCTTGTCGTAGAAGTACAACCCGGTGACGGCATAGCTGGACTTCGGCTTCGCCGGTTTTTCTTCCAGGCTGATCGCCTTGCCCTGGTCATCGAACTCCACCACGCCGTAACGCTCGGGGTCGTGCACGTGGTAGGCGAACACGCTGGCACCTTCGCCGCGCCCCATGGCGTTGCGCAGCAATTGCTGGAAGTCGTGGCCGTAATAAATGTTGTCGCCGAGCACCAGCGCCGACAGGTCGTTGCCGATGAAGTCTTCACCAATCAGGAAGGCCTGTGCCAGGCCGTCTGGCGAGGCCTGCACGGCGTAGCTGATGTTGATGCCCCACTGGTGGCCGTCACCCAACAGTTGCTCGAAACGGGGGGTGTCTTGCGGGGTGGAAATGATCAGGATGTCCTGGATACCCGCCAGCATCAGGGTGGTCAGCGGGTAATAGATCATCGGTTTGTCGTACACCGGCAGCAGCTGCTTGGAAATTGCCAGGGTCGCCGGATGCAGGCGGGTACCCGACCCGCCTGCCAGAATGATGCCTTTACGCTTCATAGTGATCCTTTCTCGTGTATTTCCGTAAGCATGCGAGCCACACCCAGGCGCCAGTCTGGCAGGGTCAGGGCAAAGGCTTTCTGCAGTTTATGGGTGTCCAGACGCGAATTGGCCGGCCGCTTCGCCGGGGTCGGGTAGGCATCGGTGGTCAACGGGTTGACCTGCTCGGCATGGGCTTTCAAGGGCACACCCAGGGCCTCTGCCTGCTCCAGCACGTAACGGGCGTAGCCGCACCAGGTGGTTTCGCCGGCCGCCGCCAGGTGGTACAGCCCGGCCAAGGCCGGGTCGCGGCGGGTGGCGGTGATGGCGTGGGCGGTGATGTCGGCGATCAGTTCGGCACCGGTCGGGGCGCCGTGCTGGTCGTCGATCACACCCAGGCTGTCGCGTTCCGCAGCCAGGCGCAGCATGGTCTTGGCGAAGTTGTTGCCGCGTGCGGCATACACCCAGCAGGTGCGGAAGATCAGGTGCCGGCAACCGGCAGCCTGGATGGCCTGTTCGCCGGCCAGCTTGCTTTCGCCATAGGCATTCAGCGGGCCGACGGCGTCGTCTTCGCGCCAGGCCTGGGTGCCCTGCCCCGGGAACACGTAGTCGGTGGAGTAATGCACCAGCAGTGCCCCGCAATCGGCAGCAGCACGGGCCAGCACGCCGACAGCGTCGGCGTTTACCTTGAAGGCTTGCTCGCGGTCGCTTTCCGCCTTGTCCACGGCGGTGTAGGCGGCGGCGTTGACGATTACATCGGGGGTGTAGGCACGCACGGTTTCGGCCAGGCCCGACAGGTTGGCCAGGTCGCCGCAGTGTGCCTGGCTGCGGGAATTCAACGCCAGCACCTGGCCCAACGGGGCCAGGCTGCGTTGCAGTTCCCAGCCTACCTGGCCGTCCTTGCCCAGTAGCAGAATCTTCATGCCGAGCGCCCTGCGTAGTTTTTCTCGACCCAGTCGCGGTAGCTGCCGGACTGTACGTTCTGCACCCACTCCTGGTTGTCGAGGTACCAGGCCACGGTCTTGCGTATGCCGGTTTCGAAGGTTTCGGCAGGCTTCCAGCCCAGTTCGCGCTCGAGCTTGCGGGCGTCAATGGCGTAGCGGCGGTCATGGCCGGGGCGGTCGGTCACGTAGGTGATCTGTTCGGCGTAGGGCTTGCCGTCGGCGCGGGGGCGCAGTTCGTCCAGCAAGGCACACACGCGGTTGACGATCTCCAGGTTGGGCTTTTCGTTCCAGCCGCCCACGTTGTACACCTCGCCGGTTTTACCGGCTTCCAGCACGCGGCGGATGGCGCTGCAGTGGTCCTTGACGTACAGCCAGTCGCGAATCTGCTGGCCATCGCCGTACACCGGCAGCGGCTTGCCGGCCAGCGCGTTGACGATCATCAGCGGGATGAGCTTTTCCGGGAAGTGGTACGGGCCGTAGTTGTTCGAGCAGTTGGTGGTCAGCACCGGCAGGCCGTAGGTATGGTGATACGAGCGCACCAGATGGTCGCTGGCGGCCTTGCTGGCCGAATACGGGCTGTTGGGCTGGTACTGGTGGGTTTCGGTGAAGGCCGGTTCGTCGGCGGCCAGCGAGCCGTACACTTCGTCGGTGGAGACATGCAGGAAGCGGAACGCCTGGCGCGCCTGTTCGTCCAGGCCGCCCCAGTAGGCGCGCACGGCTTCCAGCAGGCGGAAGGTGCCGACGATGTTGGTTTCGATGAAGTCTTCCGGGCCGTGGATCGAGCGGTCCACGTGGGACTCGGCAGCAAAGTTGACGATCGCGCGCGGCTGGTGCTCCTTGAGCAGACGGTCAACCAGTTCGGAGTCGCCGATATCGCCGTGTACGAAGATATGGCGCTTGTCGCCCTGCAGGCTGCTCAGGGTTTGCAAGTTGCCTGCGTAGGTGAGTTTGTCGAGGTTGACCACGGGCTCCTCATTGCCAGCCAGCCAGTCCAGCACGAAGTTCGCGCCAATGAAGCCCGCACCACCAGTTACCAGAATAGTCATCGTTCAGTTCTTCCCAATTCCCGCGTTCAAACTTCACAACGCTTGAAGTTCATGTGGGCGTTGCACCGCCGGCAACGCCTGTTGTTATGGGGCAGCGTTCAGGGCTCCATGCGCCGGCGCTGGTATAGCCAATCCACAATATCCCCACCTGGCACGTAGCCACTTACGGTGTCGCGCAGCAGCTGGCGCACGGTGGCAAAGTCATCCTCCGCAGTCGCCGCGCGCAGGGCGTCAAGGCGCTGCTTCAGCACCTCCCAGGGCAGGTAGTCCTCGTGGGCGCTCATGATCATGGGGTGGCGCGTGGCAATCACGTTGTCGCCGATCAGCAACTCTTCGTACAACTTCTCGCCCGGGCGCAGGCCGGTGAAATTGATGGCGATATCGCCCAGCGGGTTGCGCTCGGAGCGGATGCTGAAGCCGGACAGGTGAATCATCTTTTCCGCCAACTCCACAATCTTCACCGGCTCGCCCATGTCCAGCACGAACACATCACCGCCCTGCCCCATGGAGCCGGCCTGGATCACCAGTTGCGCGGCCTCGGGGATGGTCATGAAGTAGCGGGTGATTTTCGGGTGGGTCACGGTCAGCGGCCCACCGGCCTTGATCTGCTTGTGGAACAGCGGAATGACCGAGCCCGACGAGCCCAGCACGTTGCCGAAGCGCACCATGGTGAAGCGGGTCTTGTTCACCTGCGAGACATTGCCGGTGTCACCCATCAATACCGGCGCCACCTCGCGGCTAAGGGCCTGCAGCACCATTTCGGCCAGGCGCTTGGTACTGCCCATCACGTTGGTCGGGCGCACGGCCTTGTCGGTGGAAATCAGCACGAAGTTGGCAACGCCGGCCTGCAGCGCCGCCTGGGCGGTGTACAGGGTGCCGAACACGTTGTTCGACAGGCCTTCGGCAATGTTGTGCTCGACAATCGGCACGTGCTTGTAGGCTGCGGCGTGGTACACGGTGTCCACCTGCCAGGCGCGCATCACATCTAGCATCTTGGCCTGGTCGCGTACCGAGCCGAGGATGGGGATCAACTGCACGGCCAGGCCTTCACGGATAATGCGCTGTTCCAGTTCGCCGGCAATGGTGTACAGGTTGAATTCGCTGTGTTCGAACAACAGCAGGGTGCGCGGCGCCTGCCCAAGGATCTGGCGGCACAGTTCGGAGCCGATCGAGCCGCCGGCACCGGTCACCATCACCGTTTGGTCGATGATGCAGTGTTGCAGCAGGTCGCCTTGCGCCGGCACCGCGTCGCGGCCCAGCAGGTCGGCAATGTCCACTTCCTGGATGTCGTCCACCTTGACCCGGCCGCTGGCCAGGTCCATGAAGCCGGGCACACTGCGCACGTGCAGCGGGTAGCCCTCCAGCAGGTTGAGGATTTCGCGGCGGCGGCTGCGGCTGACCGAGGGTAACGCCAGCAGGATTTCTTCGGCACCAGTGTCGTCGATCATGCGTTGCAGCTGTTCCGGCTGGTACACCTGCAGCCCGGCAATCACCCGGTCGGTGATGCTGGCATCGTCGTCGATGAAGGCGACCGGGCGCATGGCCTTGCCCATGCGCAGCGCCGCCACCAGCTGGTTACCGGCCGAGCCGGCACCATAGATGGCCACCCGTGGCAGGCCGTCATCGCGGTTGGCAAAAGGCACGTGCTGCACGGCAGTGGCAAACCAGTCACCGAGGAAGTACTGGCGCATGGCCAGGCGCAGGCCGCCGACCATGATCAGGCTCAGCCACCAGTAGTTGAAGGTGATCGAGCGCGGCACCACGTTCTGGTGGTTGCTGGCCCAGTAGATGATGAAGCCGAGGATCAGCGCCGACAGGGTCACGGCCTTGATGATGGCGATCAGTGCATCGTTGCCGAAGTAGCGCATCACCGCCCGGTACAGGCCAAAGCGGATAAACAGCGGAATCGAGATGATCGGTGCCGTGATGAACAGCCAGGTGTGGTCACGGACAGGGTTGGCCAGGTCATCGATACCCAGGCGCACGACAAACGCCAGCCACAGCGCAAACCAGACCAGAATGACATCAGTCGCTACCTGGATCGCCCGCTTGTGGCGCCGAGGTAGTCCAAGCAGTCTTGAGCGCAGCTTATCCATAGAACCTCTGAGAGCTTTACAAAGTGACATGTCTGGCGTCTTCTTTCTATCACTCTAGCTAGTGTTCGAGTTCGCCGGCGCGCCAGCGCACGGCCAGAAATGCCAATGGCAAGTAGGCGATGATCACGCCCCACACGCCGTCCAGACCAAGCAACAGCACGCACAGGGCTATCGGCAGCAGCCAGAACAGGTTGAGCGCGGCCACCGCCAGAGTCACCGGCAGGTGCTTGCCGTAGTGACGCGAGGCGAACTGGTAGGCGTGGCTGCGGTGCGCTTCATACACCTTGTCACCGCGCAGCAGGCGGCGGATCAGGGTGAAGGTGGCGTCGACCACGAACACGCCCAGCAGAATCAGCCAGCACCAGAACAGCTGTGGCGCCGCCCAGGCCGCCTGCAGCGACAGGCCAGCCAGCACGATGCCAAGAAAGCCGCTGCCGGCGTCACCCATGAAGATCCTGGCTGGCGGGAAGTTCCAGCACAGGAAGCCGAACGTGGCCGCAGCCAGCAACAGTGGCAACGCCATCAGTTGCGGCGCACCGGCCAGGGCCGAGAGCAGCACCATGCCCAGGCAGGCAGTCACCGCTTCGACGCTGGCGATGCCGTCGATGCCGTCCATGAAGTTATACAGGTTGAGCATCCACACACAGTAGAGCGCGGCCAGGATGTAGCCGAACCACTGCAAGTCCAGGGTAAAGCCGAACACCTGCAGCGGCGCCAGGCCGCCCAGCCAGTAAAGCATCCAGGCGGCTGCGGCGAAGTGGCCGAGCAGGCGCCAGCGGGCGGCGATGTGGCCGTGGTCGTCCATGAAGCCGATTACCGCAATCAGTGCCCCTGCCCCGCCGATGGCGACCAGCGCCGGCAGCGGCACCGCACCGGCTAGGCCCAGTAGCGGCAGGCAGCCCAGAAAGCTCAGCACAATGGCCACACCGCCACCCCGTGGAGTGGGCACGGTGTGCGAACTGCGCGCGTTGGGCACGTCGATGATCTGCTTGTTCAGGGCGTAGCGCCGCAGCGCTGCAGTCAAAAGCAGGGATGCCCCCGCGACCAGGGGAATAAGCCACCATGCCGTCATTTGTCTTGCTCTTTCAAAAAGTTGAGTGCCGTGGCCCGCAGTGCCTGGTCGACATCCAGCGGGGGCTGCCAGCCCAGCAGTTCACGGGTTTTGCCAATGTCTACCTGCAGCGAACCGCACAGGCGCTGGGCCAGCCCACCCTTGCCGGCCAAGGTGGCCGCGCCCTTCAACCAGGCGGCGGGCACAGGCAGCAATCTGGCTGGCTTGCCCAGCGCCTTGCCCAGCCGTTGCAGCAGTTCGGTGGTGGACAGGTCGTGGCCATCGCTGGCCAGAAAGGTCTGGTTGGCGGCGGCCGGGTGGTCGATGCAGGTCACCAGCAGGTCCACCAGGTTGTCCAGCGCCACCAGGCTGCGTTGGTTGTGGATGGCACCAAACGGCAGCGGCACGCCTTTGCTCAGCCAGTTCATCATGCTGCGGAAGTTGGCTTTCACGCCCGGGCCATACACCAGCACCGGGCGCACGATCACCACTTCCAGCCCGGTTTCAACCGCCAGTTGGCGCAGGCCGTCTTCGGCCTCGCGCTTGGAGATGCCGTACGGGTCCGAAGGCGCAGGGGCCTCGTCGGCGGTGAAGGGCCGGCGGCCGTCGGTGGTTTCACCGTTCACCTTTACCGAGCTTACAAAAATGAAGCGCCGCACGCCGGCCTGTGCAGCGGCCCGGGCCAGGCTCAGGGTGCCTTCCACGTTTACCCGGCGGAACTCGGCCAGCGGGTCGGCGGCGGTTTCCTGCATGACGTGCACGCGGGAGGCCAGGTGGATCACGGTGTCGACCTGCTCGAAATGCCCGGATGCCACATCTACCGCCGCCAGCTCGCTGAATGGCCGGTAATCGACGCCAGCCAGCCGCTGGCCGGGCGACTGCCGCACCAATACGCGCGGTGCCCAGCGTGTGTCCGCAGCAAGGCGCTGCAGCAACACCTTGCCGACAAAACCGCTACCGCCGGTGATCAGGATACTCGGCCGTTGCACGTTGCCTTGCCCGGCCATCAGCCTCTCCCCGCCCGGCCCAGCAGGCGGGTGAACACGCTGCGATACTGGTCTGCCACCACCGACCAGCGGTAACGGCGGTTGGCAATTTCGTGCAGGCGCACAGACAGTTGCGCACGGGCGCCCTCATCGGCAAACAGTGCCTGGGCGTGGTTGCGCAGCGAAGTGCTGTCGGCAAAGTAAAGCGCCTGGTCTTCGGTGGTAGCGCGGTTGAACGACACATCGAAGGCTACCACCGGCAGGCCCAGCCACATGGCTTCGACCAGCGAGGGGTTGGTGCCGCCGGCACTGTGGCCATGCAGGTACACCGTGGCATTGCTGCGCAGCGGGCTCAGTTGCTCCACGTCGTAGATCGGGTCCAGCAGGTGAATGTTGCTTATCCCTTCGTATTGCTTGCGCAGTTGCACGCCGTATTCGCTGTGGTTCCAGTTGCCGATGATCGCCAGCGGCATGCCAGAGCCGGCGAAGGCTTCGAGAATGACATGGATGTTGTTCTCCGGCTCGATGCGGCACACCGTAAAGGCATAGGGCGCACCAAGGAACGGGTAAGCCAGGCGGGCTTGTTCGGTTGGCTCACCGGCCCGGGCCTGGTCGCCACCGTAGGCAATCAGTTCGCTGGGCTTGTTGTATTCGGCGGTCACGTATTCCTGCAGTACCTTGTTGTCGGTGATGACCGCATGGGCAAAACGTACGGCCACCGCTTCGGACAACTTCAGGAACCAGCGGGCAAAGTTGGACCACTTGGCGCGCTTCCATTCATAGCCGTCGATGTTCACCACGATCGGCTTGCGGGTCAGAAGGCGCATGAATGGCAGGGCAATGCAGCCGGAAACCCCCAGAATCAGCATCAGGTCATGCTTGCGGTAGGCGTGCAGCATGCTCAGCACATCGTATGGGATGCTTTGCACGCCATTGGCCTTGAGGTTCAGGTAGACCAGGCGGGCACGCTCGAAAAACTTCGGGCGCTGGGGGTAGTGTGGCGCGCTGCAATACACGGTGAGTTCGCAGTCACCCGGCAGGTTGCGCACCAATTGTTCGGTCAATGTTTCCCAACCGCCATATTGAGCGGGTAAACCGACCGTACCAATCACTGCAATCTTATAGGTCATCAAACACCATCACGATATTCTTCTGGAAGTTGGCGGTGGAAAACTCACTCGCTTTCCTGCGTGCGCGCTCGGACAGTGCCTGGCACACTTGTGGGTCTTGCGACAGGCGCGCAACGGTGCGCACCAGTTGTTCATGGTTCTTCGAGTCGATCTGGTAGCCCTCTACCCCGTCGCTGACCAGTTCGACCGGGCCGCCTACCGGAGGCACGATGGTCGGGATGCCGAAGGCCATCGCCTCGAGAATGGTCAGGCCAAAGGTTTCGACCCAGCCATCCACATGGGACAGGTTCAGCACCAGGCTGGCATTGCGGTAGAACTTCGCCACCTCGGCACTGGCCGGGCTGAGCATGAGGTTTTGCGGCAGCGCCTTGCCGGCGAAATAGGCGTCCACTTCCTGAGGGCTGGCGTTGAGCACCAGGGTGAACTTCAGCACAGGGTTCGCGGCCAGTGCCGTGGCCAGGGCAACGAATTCGTCCACCCCCTTGTAGCCCTTCAACGACGCCAGCATCAGCACATTGAAGCGGCCGTCGTGCAAGGGCTGGTACGGGGTGGCCATCGCCTGCTGCTGGAAGCCCTCGGCCAAGCCGTTGTACACGGTTACCGCCGGTACGCCGGCCACACCCTCTTGTACCTGCAGGTACTTCGACACGTAGACCACCTTGCTGGCACAGCCAGCAATCACCCGGCGCAGGAATGCCTTGAGCAGCGCAGGCCGGATTGAGGTTTCGTGCACGTGGTAAACCACCTTGGCACCGCGCAAACGGGCGGCCAGAGCGGCGCCAAAGGGCAGCATGGTGTTCACCAGCACGACCGACCCCGGCCGCACCTGACGCAACAGGCTGAAGAACAGCGCCACCTGTGAGCCGGCATACGCCAGCAAGGTCAGCCAGCGGTTGTCGAAGCGCTTGTAGGCAAACTTGCAGGTGCGTACCTGCAGTTCGTCGAGCACACCGTGGCCGCTGCTGCCCACATGCAGGGTGCAGTCGGCGCCATGTTGCTGCAGCGCGGTGATGGTCTGGTTCAATACCCGGGGGCTGCCGCTGTAGTCATTCAGCAGATGGACAAAGTGCAACGTTTTCATGCCACCCCTTCTTCCGCTACGCGCGCCTTGATGAACTTGGCCGGCACCCCGCCATAAATCGAATTCTTGCGGTACACGCCCGCAGCCACCACCGCCCCTGCTGCGAACACGCAGCCGTCTTCGATCACCGCGCCATCGAGCACGGTCACCTTGGCACCGATCCAGCAGTTGCGGCCCACCTTGATGCCCTGGCGGCTCACGCCCTGCAGGCGGATGGGTTGCAGCGGGTCTTCGAAGTTGTGGTTTTCCGAATGGAAGCTGACGAAGTTGCCGATGATGGTGTCACTGCCAATCTCGATGCCGCCGGCGCAGCCCAGGAAGCAGCCGGCACCCAGGCCGACGTTGTCGCCAATCACCAGGCCCTTGCCGATATTGGCCAGGCTGCCGGTGCACTCGATGATGATGTGCTTGTTAAGCGACACGGCGGTGCCGAAGCGGATGCCGTCATTGGACAAGGCATCGACGAAACAGCCCTGGTCGATGACCAGCCCCGGGCCGTACTCGATCTTGCCCACTTCCTTCAGGGTTACCCCCGAGCCAATGAACGCCAGGCGCCGCCGGCGCAGGCGGATCACGCCGCGGCAGGCCATCAGCAGCTTGGTCACGAACAGCCCCAGCAGGTAGCCCGACGAGATGCGCCGGTCGACCACCAATGGGCGCTTTTTAACCAGCAGCACCAGCTTTTCGAGCAAGGCATGCATCATTTCACGGCCCTCATCTGGGTAAACAAGGCCTTGACGAAGGCCGGACGGCGGTAAGCCACCGCTTTGCGAATGGCCGCATAGACCAGGTACAGGTCAAGCAGGCCGCGCTCCAGCAGGCCGTGGGAATGGAAGCTGATACGCAGCCCGTGGATCATTTCCTCGAAGCGGAACAAGGCACGCTCAGGGGTATCGGCGCTGTGCTCGGACAGGTCGTGGGCAATCTCCACATCCAGCACGCAGGCCTTGGGGAAATACCCCTCGTAGCGGATGAAAAAGTCGGTATCGGTGGCATAGAAGCGCAGTCGCTCGTCATAGAACGGCGTCATGCGCTGAAAGCACTCACGGGTGAAGATCAGGCCGCTGTTGATGCCCAGCAGGTTTTTCGAGTCCACCAGCCCGGCAGCTACGTTGGGCGTGAGGCGGCCCATGAACAGCCAGCGCTTGCCGGGGCTGACCAGTTGCCCATGGCTGACCAGCCGGGGCATGAACACACCCACTTGGTCCCCACCCGCCGCACGGCGCACCTGGCCGATCTGCGCCAGGCAGCTGGACAGGCGGATGTTCGAGTAGTTGGTATCGTCGTCCGAGATCATGAACAGGTCGACCCCAGCGGCAAACGCCTGTTCGGCCACCTGGTTGTAGACCACCGAGAGCCGCTGGTTGTCCGCCTCGTACCAGCGCACGCCCGGGCACGGCTGCGCCACGCCGGGGGAGTTGTTCCAGACGTACAGCTGCAGGTCGATACCCTCGTCACGCAGCAGCGCCTGCTGCGCGAGCAGCGACTGCAGGGCAATCGAGTCCTGGCTAGTTTTCCGATACAGAACGATCAGGACTGCCAGGCTCAACTTTTGTTCTTCTGTTTTCACCAATGATCACCATCACCACGATCGCGAAAATGTAAAGGACAACACTGTTCGTATAGGACTGGAAAAAGAACGAGCTCAGGAAGAACGGGTAGCTGGCAATCACGAAGTTGCCCAGGCCGTTTTTCCAGGAGCTGGCATGGGCCCTGTCCCGGACGATGATCGTCACCAGCTTGTGATACCAAAGGATCAACCCGGCCATGATCAACAGGCCGACCCAGCCACAGGTAGCCAGCAGGTTGAGCCAGAACGAATCGAACCAGTGCGGCTGGCCCGGGCCCACCGCGCCAAAGCCATAACCCATGGGGTGCGTGCTCAGCACCTCATACATGTGCAGCCACTGGCGCTCGCGGTCCAGCGCCGACAAGTCCTGGGTGTAGCCCATCGACAGGTAGACGAAAATCGCCACGGTCAGGCCAACGAACTGCAAATAACCCAACAGCGAGATCAACCAGGCCGTGCGCAGTACCCGGGCCGCCACCAGCATCGTGCAGATGCACACCAGGCCGATCATGGCCGTGCGTACCGATCCGATCACAACCAGCCCGCACAGCAGCAGGAAGGCGGCACTCAGCAGCAGGCGCCGGATCAGCGACCAGTTGCGCCCACTGAGCAACACAGCCAGGGTCATGGCGGCGGTGTTGAGGATTACTGCAGAAAACTCCAGCGTGCCGGTAAAGAAGCCGGAAACCCGCGGCAGCCCGTCACGCATCGAGTTGTAGGGTTGCAGTTCATAGCCTTTGGCGGTAAGCAGCGGCCAGTACCAGAACTGCTCGGCCGAGGCTATGGTCAGGTACTGGTACAACGCATACACGCCGGTGAGTACGCTCATTGCCAGCACCGACCAATACACATGGCGCAGCTTCTTCTCGGTCGACACCGCCTGCGCCCAGATGGCCACCGCCATGCCGACGAACACCGGCACGGCCAGTGCGCGGAACATGCGCACGGACGATGCGCTCAGGTCGCCGAACAGCAGGTACAGGAAGGCGAAAAACAGCACGACCAGCAACCAACGCCCAACTTCGAGGTTGACCATGCCACGCGCCGTGACGCTGGCCAGCGCCCGCAGCAGCAACCACGTGATCATCAACAGGCTGATCATTTCTCGCCAACCGGCAAACGCACTGCCCAGCCCCAGCGTCAACACGACGAAGTCGCTGAAGAACAGCAGACAGAACAGCACGCCGATAAAGATCCTGATCACACTCACCCTCGCGCTCTGGTCAGCCTGGCCAGCCGGAATAGCGTGACCTTGATCAGGAGCTTGATTCTCGGCACCCAGGCGTAGGAAAGCAGAGTTCGCAGCGCCAGGTTCGTGTCTATGCGGCACAGGGCGTCAAAGACATCCGCAGGGATCATGCTAGTGACCTTACCTGTCGGTTTCATGAAATCGAGGTTGCCCGTCCACGGCAACATGGCTGCCAGTTCGTTCTCACTGAATTCGCCCCGCTCGATGCAGGCCAGATAACGCGCTTTCACCGCCTCCACCGAGTTGACCCGCTGCACCGCCTCCACCACCGGGGCACTGGGGCGGGGATGTTCGATACTGGCCAGCAACTGGTCGACGCTGGCCACCTTCAGGCTGTCTGCGGGGGAGTAGCCCTGGATCGGCGCCACCAGCCCCACGCAACGCCGGCCCTTGAGCAACTGCTCGGCGAACGCCGTGCCACCGGGTATAGGGTAGCTGTCCAGGTAGAAGTCGGCTTTTTCCGCAAAGGCCAGGTAGTCCTTGTACGGCAGGTGGCGGCGAATGAAGAAACGCCTGGGGTAGCGCAGCTTCACTGTCCACCACCAGGTGTTGGTCAGGGGGTTGGCGCCGATGATCCAGCACTCGGCATTGGGGAAACGCTCGAGAATCGCGGTGATCGACGGGCGCATGTCCAGGCCGCCGTGGGGCTTGTACTTGGCCGCCGAGGCAGCGCTGAACACCTTGATCCGCTCGTGAGTGGGCACGGCATCCGGCACTTTGGCGCCGCTGGTCTCGATCGGGATTGCCAGGAAGCTCTTCTGGCAAGTGAGGTGTTTTTTCTTGTCCAGGTGGTGCCCGTAGGCGCTGATCTCGAAATACACATCGGCCACCGACGCGCCAAAGCTGAACACATGGTCGGCGTGGTTGACGAAATACACCGTCAGCGCAGCGCCACGCTGCTGCTTCAGCAGGCCGCAGGCGACGGTGGTGATGATGTCGTCCGGATGAATGTGCAGCACCACCTTGTCGTACTGGGCCAGGGTGTCGACGATGGACTGCAGGCGGGCGCACGGGTCATCGCCGCGCGCTACCTCGATATGGGCGAAATAGCCTGCCAGGCGTTCAAGCACCTGAGGCTTGGCGCTGCGCGCCACCAGCAGGTCCACAGGCCCCTCGTGCATGTGCGCCAGGCGCTCCATCAGCCGGGTGTGCCCGCCTTGCATATAGGGTTCGCTGACCACATGCAGGCAGCCACGCGATACGCTGCTGGCAGCCGGCAGCGTAACCTGGCTGGCGCACTTGGCCACCAGGTGGCGCTCCAGCGCGGCCGCCTCGTAGATGTTCAGGTCCACGGCCCAGAGCAGCGCGCCATAGACTTGCGCCTGGATCAAAGCCGGCCCCGGCGCTGCCTTCTGTATCCGTGCCTGCAGCTGCTCTACCACTTGCTTCATTGCTCAGCTCCGTGCCGAATCAGCGACAATCGACGACAAACGCCGGAAAACCGTGAAATACATGACGATCGCGTACAACAGGTAATTGACTGCATAGGCCAGTGTGACCTTCTCGTACCCCCAGAGCTGCGTGAGGTATACCGTCAATGCGTACAGCGACAGGGTGGCGAGGATTTCCGTCACCAGGTACAGCCGCGTCAGGGCCTTGCCCAACATCAGGTAGGCCATCAGCCAGCTGGCGATCTTCAGGCTGTCGCCGACCATCTGCCAGGCGAACAGCTCGCGCATTGGCAGGAACGATTCGGAGAACAGCACCTGGATGATGAAGTCGCGCAGCAGGTAGATCACCAACCCGGCGAGAATGGTCATGGGCAGGATCAGCTTGTAGCCTTGCAAAATCTCCCGGCGCAGCTCGCCGGCATCTGCCAGTTCGGACAGACGCGGCAGGTAATACACCGCCAGGGTGGTGGTGATCAGCATCAGGTACGCCGAACTCAGGCGCCACATGGCTTCCCAGTAGCCGGCTTGCTCCCAGCCGAAGGTGTTGCCCAGGTAGTCCCGCAGGAACACATGGCAAACCGGCAGGGAGCAGGCCGTGACCACGGCCATCAGCGCGAACTTCGAGAGCCGGCCCAGGGCCTGCCGGTCCAGGCCACCAAAAAAGTCGGCCAGGTGGAACCAGGGTGTGCGCATGCAGATCAGCAAGGTGGCCACAAAGCTTAACGACTGGTACACGGCCAGGGCCACCAGCGCACCGTACAGCCCCAGCTGGATGGTCAGCGCACAGGTGACGACCAGCGAAATCAGGCTGCCGAGGATGTTGGCCAGCACATAGCGGGGCACATCCTTCTTGCCATTGAGCACCCCCAGCAACAACGAGTTGAAGGCAAAGAACACCAGGGTGGCGGCAAACCACAGCAGCACCGAAGCCAGCGATTCATCATTGAAGAACCAACTGGCCAAGGGTTTGCGCAGCACGATGATCAGCACCGCAAGCAGCAGCGAAACCAGTACCGACAATGTGCCGGCGGTTTTCCACACCTTGCGTTGCTCTTCGGGCTGTTCGGCAAACTCTGCCGTGTACTTGGTCACACCCGTGCTGACGGCACCGCTGGCCAGGGTGGTGAACATGGTCACCGCATTCTGCAACTGGCCGATGGCCGCATACCCGGCCGGCCCTACGTAAAGGGCCAGCACCTTGTTTAGGCCAAGCAAGGTGGCCATTTTTACCGCAACCGCTATGGCATTGAGCAGGCTAGTTCTGATCAGGGTCATACCTGGCACTCAAGGACGCGAAAAGCTGTTGCAGGCGTCAATGACGTGCTGGACTGAGGATGCAGTCAAGGTTGGATCCATGGGCAGGCTCAGCACCTGCTCATGCAGCCGCTCGGTCAGCGGCAGCGACAGGTCGGCCAGCTGCGGGTAGGCCTGCTGCCGGTGCGGCGGAATCGGGTAGTGCACCAGGGTCTGTACACCGTGCTGGGCCAGATGCTGCTGCAACTGTTCACGGCATTCGCTGCGCACCACGAACAGGTGCCAGGCATGCTGGCCGGCAACGCCCGGGTCAGGCAACTGGATGGCCGGGTTGTCGATGCCGGCCAGGTACTGCTGTGCAACCTGCTGGCGCAAGCGAGTTTCTTCGTCCAGGTACGGCAGCTTCACACTCAGCAGCGCAGCCTGCAGTTCGTCCAGGCGGCTGTTCACCCCTTGGTACATATTCATGTACTTCACGTGCGAGCCATAGTTGCGCAACGATTTCAGCGTCTCGGCCAGCGCATCGTCGTTGGTAGTGACCGCACCGGCGTCTCCCAGCGCCCCCAGGTTCTTGCCCGGGTAGAAGCTGAAGCCCGAGGCATCGCCCCAGGCACCCGCGCGACGCCCGTCCAGCTCGGCAGCGTGGGACTGGGCAGAGTCCTCCAGCACCAGCAGGCCATGCTGCCTGGCGAATGCGTTGATCGCAGGCATGTCGGCCAAGCGCCCGTACAGGTGCACCGGCATGATCACCCGGGTGCGCGGGGTCAGCGCTTGCGCCAGGTTGTGTGCGCCCAGGTTGAAGCTGGCCTCATCGGGCTCCACCAGCACCGGCACCAACTTGTTCTCGGTAATCGCGAGGATGGTGGCGATATAGGTGTTGGCAGGTACCAGCACCTCGTCGCCCTCGGCGATACGGCCCAGTTGTTTCCAGGCACGCAAGGTCAGTATCAGCGCGTCCAGGCCGTTGGCCACGCCAATGCAGTGCTTTACCCCACAGTAACGGGCGAACTGGGCTTCGAACTGCTTGAGCTTCTCGCCCATGATGTACCAGCCAGAGTCGATGACCTCGGTGCAGGCATCGATCAATGCCTGACGGTATTGCGCATTCACACCCTGCAGATCGAGAAACTTAACCATTGCGGTCTATCACCCTGATAATTTTTGCTGGATTGCCTACAACGACGGCATAAGGCGGGACGTTCTTGGTCACCACCGCCCCTGCCCCCACCATGGCGTACTCGCCTACGACAACGCCTGGCAGCAAGGTGGCATTGGCACCGATGCTGGCGCCGCGCTCCAGGGTAATGCCGTTGAACTGCTCCGGGTAAACCTTGGAACGCGGCATCGCGTCGTTGGTAAAGGTGGCATTGGGGCCGATGAACACGTCATCGGCAATGCGGGTACCGTCCCACAGGTAAACGCCAGACTTGACCGTGACGTTATCGCCCAGCACCACATCGCCTTCAATCAGGGTATGTGCGCAGATGTTGCAGTTACGCCCGATCTGCGCACCTTTCATGATCACGACAAACTGCCAGACCCGGGTGCCTTCGCCGATGGCGTCGCTTTTCACATCGGCCAGTTGATGAATGCTAGGCATCGCGCTTCAGCTCCGTGAAGGTGGTGTAGTCACGAATGTAGTCGGCCTCGTCGTAATGCGCGTCGGCCAGTACCAGCAGCACGCAATCCGGGCTGAAATCATGCATTTCATGCCAGACCATGGGCGGAATCAGGATGCCCTTGTTGAAGGCGTCCAGCCAATGGTCGGTGCGGGTGGTACCATCATCCATCAACATCCGGCAGCGCCCGGACACGCAGATGGCCAGCTGGTTGAGTTCCTTGTGGGCGTGGAAGCCTCGGGAAACCCCGGGCAGCGTCTCGGTCAGGTAATACACCCGCTGGATGGCGAACGGCACGTTGTCCAGGGCTTGCAGGGCCACCAACTGACCGCGATGATCACCCAGCACCTTGAACAGCTCGATCTGTGCCAGGGCACCTTCCTCGGCGACACTCAGGTGGTGCCGGAACGATGGGGCATGGTTGTCCTTTTCGCTGACGATGAGGCCATCGCGCATTGGCCAGTCGATTGCCAGGTCGGGGTCATCCCAGTGGATACTGCCTTCGGCTTCCTTGTTGTACACATCCGTGGTTTTGTACAGGAAGTGGGTGTCGTCCTCGAGGGCGATAAAACCGTGCGCAAACCCTTCGGGGATCCACAGCATGCGGTTGTTGCGCTCGCTCAGTTCCACCCCCACCCACTGCCCGAAGGTCGGGGAGCCCGGGCGGATATCGACGGCCACGTCATAGACCGCGCCACGCACCACCCGCACCAGCTTGCCCTGGGCGTGCGGTGCGCGCTGAAAATGCAGCCCGCGCAAGACGCCGCGGTGGGACATGGAATGGTTGTCCTGGACAAACGCACGGGGCTTGCTCAGGCCAAGCTCGAGCAATGCGCCATGAAAGCGGGTTTCATTGAAGGTTTCCGTGAACCACCCGCGATCATCCTCGTACACGGCGGGTTCCACTATGACTACATCGGGAATGTTCGTTTGAACAAGCTTCATCGGTAAACCTTTGGCATGATTTTTTGTCGGGGCCAGCCAGGCCAGCCCCCTTTATTACGGCAGTTTCACCGTTTGCACGGCAAATGTCTCGCGCTAAATGTGGCGTGCGCGCTGATGTTCATTGTCCGGATCAGGCCCGGCGTCTTTGCAAATTTTGCAAGGCATATCTGAGGGTTGCAACCAGGCAACCCAGGCCAAGACCAACAATCACACCCAGTGCAATGATCAAGTTGCGCCTGGGTTTAACCGGCGCGTCCGGTTGTTCTATCGTGCCGTCAAGTTGATAAACACTAAAACTGCGCTTCGCGGCTACGAGCCCTTGGTAAAACTGCTGTCTTGTTTGTAGGTCGCGGAGTTCAAGAATGAACGGATCTTCGCTTTTACGCTGCTGCAAATTACCAATTTCCGCAGCCAGTGCCTTGCTCCCGCGCATGTAAGTCAGCTCGCCGTCCATTTTTGACGACAACGCCTTGGAAACTTCACCGCTTATCAGCGGTGGATTTTCCAGGCCAATGGCAGTTGCAATGCGCAGCGCCTCTTGCAAGCGGGTGATCTTGTCTTCACGTTCCCGCTGACCGTTTTCCCGCAGGTTGTCGAGCTCCAGTTGCAGCGCGCTGGCGCGGACCTCGGCCTCCTTGGTCGCATCGTGCAACAACTCTGCCTTGGCGGCGGCGCTGGCCTTGTCGACATAGGCGGCAGCCCACTCGGACGCGACGGCAGGGTCACGACCGCGGAAGGCCACATAGGCCCGCGCCGGCTCACCTGCCAGTTGCACCACGTCAAAGGAGCCATTGAACGCAGCATACAATGCGCCTTGCGTACCCTGCCCCGGGGGCATGGAAGGCAAGTACACTTCCTTGAAGAACTGCCGGCGCAGGGTCTCACCGTTCAAATGTTCGACAAAGATATCAAAGACCTTCCGCGAGGTAAAAGGCTCGAGCCCGGTGTGGTTAGTGCGCCCATAGTTCAGGTCGGCAATATCGCTGGACGAAGGCGCCGCCAGAAAAACTTTCGCCTCATAAACCGGCTTGGCCAACAGCGCATAAGCCAGTGCAACCGCAGTGACAGCAATCGTCACCAGAAAGATGAGAAGCTTTTGCCGCCATACCCCCTCCAGAAACTCCAACAAGTCAACTTCTTCACTATTGCTACTGCGGTGCTCAACGTCATTGCGCATTTCTTGGGTTTTTCCTTGGGTCTGACTGTGTGCACGGTTTCTGGTATACCAAAACAACACGAGCGACTGCATGGAAACTGGCAAGACGCGCTCCCTCCCCAGTGTAGCGGCAATATGCCAATATCTAGCCCATCCAGCGTCGGGGTTAGCCGCAGTAGATAGACCCCACCTGGATTAGTTCCCGCCTGGCGTCGGCCAGCATGCATTGTCAGACCAAGGGTTCAGGGTATCGAAACCTCCAGGCAGGCACCCGCCTGCTCAGCCTGCTGGCGCAACGCCCCTTGCAGGGCCTTTTTTGCACCCATTTCGCCATGTACCAGCACCACCTTCGCGGGCTGCACCTGGCCGCCCAAGGCAAACCGCACCAGCCCCTGCTGGTCCGCATGCCCGGAATATCCCGGCAATGTCATGACCTTGGCCCGCAGCTCATGCATCTGCCCATCCAGGTCGATCTGCACAAACCCTTCCGCCCCTTCGCTGGCTTGTATCACCGCACCTGGCGTGCCCTTGGCCTGGTAACCGACAAACATCACCTCGTGCCGCGAGTCCCCCAGCATGGCCTTGAGGTAATTGACGATGCGCCCGCCCGAGCACATGCCATTGCCGGCAATGACGATCGCCGGCCGCCCGGTGCTCTTGAGATAATTGACCACTTGCTGGTGACGGGCATGGGTGTCCACGCTGATCAACTGACTGAAACCCAGCGGGTCGCGCCCTTCGGCAAGGCGTGCCTTGGCTTCGGCATTCCAGTAGTCGTGCAGCTCCCGGTACACACCGGTAATGCGCTGGGCCAGGGGTGAGTCAAGAATGATGGGCAGCTGCGACCAGTCGAGCGGATCGCCATCGGGGGCCGGGCCGGCTTTGTTCAGCAAGGCCTTGCGATGAAGAATGCCTTCGAGTTCGTACAGCAGTTCCTGGGTGCGGCCGAGGCTGAAGGCCGGAATGAGGAGTGTGCCCTGGTCGGCCAGGGCGCGATCGATGGCAGCTTCCAGACGCTGCTGACGGTCGCCTGCAGGCGGGTGCAGGCGGTCGCCGTAGGTGCTTTCCAGCACCAGCACATCGGCCCGTTCCGGGGAATGCACGGGGCGCAGCAAGGGGTTGCCACAGGCGCCCAGGTCACCGGAGAACACGTAGCGGGTGTTGGCTTGCTCGTGCTGCACGTCGCATTCGACATAGGCCGAACCCAGCAGGTGGCCGGCGCGTTGCAGGCGAATGCGGCAGGCAAGGCCAGGGTGCTCTACGAGGGTGTGCCACTGCTCGAAAGGCAGGGGCATGATCAGGTCGCGAATGAAATCGAGATACCTCGCCACATGGGCGGGCTCGCTGCTGATGCTCAGCTTGTAGGCGTCTTCCAGCACCAGTGGCAGCAGCCGGGCAGACGGCTCACTGCACAGGATGGGGCCACGGTAGCCAGCAGCCAGTAGCGCCGGGATGCGACCAACGTGGTCGAGATGCACATGAGTGATGACCAGGGCCTGAATGCCCTGCACCTCGAAACCCAGAGGCGCCGATGCTGCGCCTGGCGCTGCATCGGCGCCCTGCTCCAGACCGCAGTCGATCAGCAGGCTGCTGGACGGGCCGAGGTGCAGTTGATGGCAGGAGCCGGTGACGCCGCGGGTACCACCGTGATGGGAAAGGACGGGAAAATCCATGCTGCGCACACTCGCCTGGGCCGAAAATGAAGTGCGTTATTACTCCATGACGGCCGGTGCAGGCATAGGTGAGACTTTCCCAAACAGGTGTAGGAAATGTCCTTAGTTACCGCTCAGTGCTGCCTGGCGGGCAGAAGCCCTGATCTTGCGCTTGCTGCGCTGCACGCCGTAGGCCCCCAACAACGGCCCGACTGCCAGGCCAATGACCAGGGCGGCCAGGACCAGCACGGCGACCGGCATGGCCGGGGCTGCCCAACCGAACAGGACCAACGAGACGGTTTGCTGGTTCTCCAGCACGAAGAACAGCACCACAGCCGCCAACAGCAGCACGAACACCGCCGCCAGGGCGCGCTTGAGGTTACGCATCAGATTGCTCCTTGTGGAATCAGGTATGGACCTCATCATGCTCGTCTTCATTGACCCGGTCGCGCAGCTCTTTGCCAGGCTTGAAGTGCGGCACGAACTTGCCTTCGAGGCTCACCGACTGGCCGGTCTTCGGGTTACGGCCTACGCGAGGGGCGCGATAGTGCAGCGAGAAGCTGCCAAAACCGCGGATCTCGATGCGATCGCCAGTGGCAAGGCATTGTGACATCTGCTCAAGCATGGTCTTGATGGCCAGCTCCACGTCCTTGGACGAGAGCAGCCCCTGATGGGTGACAATACGTTCGATCAGCTCCGACTTCGTCATATTTTTCCCTTCGTTATCAAGCAGCTAGATCATTGCTTAACCAGTTTGTAGCACGCTGGGAGGGATTTGAACAGGGTGGTTCTTGACTTAATAAAAAAATTCAAGATTGAAGTTTTACAGGAATGGTCTAGCCGGCGGGGATGGGCAGGCCCGGCCTCATCGCTGGGCAGCACATGCCTTGGAGGCTATGCACGCCTATGTGGGAGCAACTGTCTTGCTCAATTTCTAAAAGCTGGCGCGCCCCCTGTGGGAGCGGGCGTGCCCGCGAACACGGGCGAAGCCCGTGCCATCCACCGCACCGCCTGCTTCGCGGCGGTTCGACGCATCGACGCGCCCGCTCCCACAGGGTATCGCGCCAGTTGCTCGAGAGCTGGGTACACCGTTACCCCGTGCGCCTATGCCAATTGCTGCCGGGAGTCCGCTCGGGAAAAGCGCTTTCGCATCGCCAGGGCTGGCTTCTCTACCAGCTCCCACGACACATACCCGGCCAACCAGGACGCCGGCACGGCAGCCAACATCAACCAATATGGCCCGGCCCATGGCATCGCACCCGCCAACACTTGCTGGATCGGAAATGCATACAGGTAGATGCCGTACGAGTAATCCTGCACCCACGAAGGCAGCTTCACCTGCGGGCAGTAAGCAAAGTACAACGTGCCGTAAAGCGTCAGGATGGCACAGGTGAACACCTCAAAGCGCCCACCCTTGCTCAGCAGGAACAGCCCAGCACAGGCAAGCAGCAACCACCACCGATGCGGGATCACCGCCCGGCACGAATAGAACGCTGAACCCGCCAGGAAGCACACCACCAACTTGAACGGATACTCCCCATAAGCCGGATGCAGGGTATGCAGCCCCAGCGCAATCACCAGCGCCGCCAGCGTCAGCCCTGCCATTGGCCATCGACAAACCCTGGCCACCAGCACCAACACCCCCAGCACCAGGTACATGCGCATTTCCAGCGGAATGGTCCACAAGCTGCCATTGACCGATACCCCATGGAAGCGCGGGGTAAAGCTCACCCCGGGCAGCACGAACTGGGCGTCCTTGAATATCAATAGCGGGCTATAGACGTACTTGTAAACCTGGCCTTTCGCCAAATACTCGGCAAGCGGCAACGAGGTAACCACAGGCCCCAGCACAAAGGCCATGAGCAACAGGCACACCAGCAAACCAGGCAAGATCCTCAGCGCACGCGCCAGGTAGAAATCCCGGGCATCATTCCTCTCACCACTGGCAGCGATCAAAAAACCGCTAACCATGAAGAACACTTCAACGCCCAGGCTGTGAACCGGCACCGGCATACCCAGCAGCAGCGCCGGGTCGGTACAACTCAGGCACTCCAGGTAGGACAGAGCAAAGGAATGCCCAACCACCACAGCGGTTGCCGCCAGCAACCTGATAATCAGGAAATTGTTATCACGCCCGCGACCTTTCATGACGTCGCCAAACATCAACATCATCCACACTCCTTGAAATGACCCATTTCCGACATAAAAAAAGGGCGACCCGAGGGTCGCCCTTTTTTACCGATCAAACAGAACTCAGTTCTGCTTGGCCATTGCTTCGCGCAGCAGCGCAGCCATGGTGGTGTCGGCAGCAGCTTCCGGAGCGTTTTTCAGGCTCTGGATGGCTTCGCGCTCTTCAGCATCGTCCTTCGACTTGATGGACAGGCTGATAACGCGGGACTTGCGGTCAACGCTGATGATCTTGGCTTCGATCTCTTCGCCTTCCTTCAGGACGTTACGCGCGTCTTCAACGCGGTCACGGCTGATTTCGGAAGCTTTCAGAGTAGCTTCGATGTCGTCGGCCAGAGTGACGATGGCGCCTTTGGCGTCAACTTCTTTCACGATGCCCTTGACGATAGCGCCCTTGTCATTGACAGCAACGAAGTTGGAGAACGGATCGTCTTCCAGCTGCTTGATGCCCAGGGAGATGCGCTCGCGCTCTGGGTCGACCGACAGGATGACGGTTTCCAGCTCGTCGCCCTTCTTGAAACGACGTACGGCTTCTTCGCCGGTTTCGTTCCAGGAGATGTCGGACAGGTGAACCAGGCCGTCGATGCCGCCGTCCAGACCGATGAAGATACCGAAGTCGGTGATCGACTTGATGGTACCGGTGATCTTGTCACCCTTGTTGAACTGGCCGGAGAAGTCTTCCCATGGGTTGGACTTGCACTGCTTGATGCCCAGGGAGATACGACGACGCTCTTCGTCGATGTCCAGAACCATGACTTCCACTTCGTCGCCAACCTGAACGACTTTCGACGGGTGGATGTTCTTGTTGGTCCAGTCCATTTCGGAAACGTGTACCAGACCTTCAACGCCTTCTTCCAGCTCAGCGAAGCAGCCGTAGTCGGTCAGGTTGGTAACGCGAGCTTGTACGCGAGTACCTTCTGGGTAGCGGGCAGTGATAGCTACCCACGGATCTTCGCCCATCTGCTTCAGACCCAGCGAAACGCGGTTGCGCTCGCGGTCGAACTTCAGAACGCGTACGTCGACTTCGTCGCCAACGTTAACGATTTCCGATGGGTGCTTGATGCGCTTCCAGGCCATGTCGGTGATGTGCAGCAGGCCGTCGATACCGCCCAGGTCCACGAAGGCGCCGTAGTCGGTGAGGTTCTTGACGATACCTTTGACTTGTTGGCCTTCCTGCAGGGTTTCCAGCAGGGCTTCGCGCTCGGCGCTGTTCTCGGCTTCCAGCACGCTGCGACGGGAAACGACAACGTTGTTGCGCTTCTGGTCCAGCTTGATGACCTTGAATTCCAGCTCTTTGCCTTCCAGGTGGGTGGTGTCGCGCACAGGGCGGACATCAACCAGGGAGCCCGGCAGGAACGCACGGATGCCGTTAACGTCGACAGTGAAGCCGCCCTTAACCTTACCGTTGATAACGCCCTTGACCACTTCTTCGGCGGCGAAAGCTGCTTCCAGAACAATCCAGCACTCGGCGCGCTTGGCTTTTTCACGGGACAGTTTGGTTTCGCCAAAGCCGTCTTCGACCGCGTCCAGCGCAACGTGAACTTCGTCACCGACCTTGATGGTCAGCTCGCCAGCTTCGTTGTAGAACTGCTCGAGCGGGATGACGCCCTCGGACTTCAGGCCAGCGTGTACGGTAACCCAGTCGCCGTCGATGTCGACAACGATACCGGTGATGATGGCACCCGGCTGAAGATTGAGGGTTTTCAGGCTTTCTTCAAAGAGTTCTGCAAAGCTTTCGCTCATTTTAATTCCTGTAGATTCGGGCGAAACAGACGCCCATCGCCACATTCCAGACAATGTGGGTTTGTTTTAAGTAAAGGAAAGCCGGCAGGACGTTGACTGGTGCCCCTGCCTGCTCTCCTGGCTATCAGAGAAGGTCGCGCAGCGCGATCTCGCTCCTGATACGTTGCAACACCTGCTCGATGGACAACTCGGTAGAGTCCAACTGAATGGCGTCGGCCGCTGGCTTCAGCGGGGCCACTGCACGTTGGGTGTCGCGCTCATCACGCGCACGAATCTCATCCAGCAGACTCGACAGACTAACATCTTCACCCTTGTCCTTCAACTGCAGGTAGCGGCGACGCGCGCGCTCCTCCGCGCTGGCGGTGAGGAAGACTTTCAACGGCGCGTCCGGGAACACCACGGTGCCCATGTCGCGGCCGTCGGCGATCAGGCCCGGAGCCTCGCGGAATTCGCGCTGACGCACCAGCAGCGCATCCCGCACGGCCGGCAGCGAGGCAACCATCGATGCACCGGCGCCGACGGTTTCGGTGCGGATGACGTTGCTGACGTCCTCACCCTCAAGGATGATTTGTTGCAGCTTACCGGGCTCGGCGGCGATGAACTGCACATCCAGATGGGCGGCAAGCTTGGTCAGCAACTCTTCGTTGGTCAGGTCGACACCGTGGTTGCTGGCGTTGAACGCCAGCAACCGGTACAGCGCACCGGAGTCCAGCAGCTTCCAGCCCAGCTCGCGAGCCAGCAGCCCGGCGACCGTGCCCTTGCCCGAGCCGCTTGGCCCGTCGATGGTGATGACCGGCGCCAGGGCACTCACGACTTGCCCTCTTCCGCCACGCGGATGCCCACTTCGGCGCACAGTGCCAGGAAGTTGGGGAACGAGGTGGCGACGTTGGCGCAGTCGTGAATGCGGATCGGCGCGCTGGCGCGCAGCGAGGCAACGCTGAAGGCCATGGCGATACGGTGGTCGCCGTGGCCGTGCACTTCGCCGCCGCCGAGCTGGCCGCCGTCGATGATGATGCCGTCCGGGGTCGGCTCGCACTTGATGCCCAGGGTGATCAGGCCGTCGGCCATGACCTGAATGCGGTCGGATTCCTTCACCCGGAGTTCTTCGGCACCACGCAGCACGGTACGCCCTTCGGCGCACGCAGCGGCGACGAACAGCACCGGGAATTCGTCGATGGCCAGTGGCACCAGTTCTTCAGGGATATCGATACCCTTCAGTTTGGCACCGCGCACACGCAGGTCGGCCACTGGCTCGCCGCCGACTTCACGCTGGTTTTCCAGGGTGATGTCGCCACCCATCAGGCGCAGGATGTCGATCACGCCGGTGCGGGTCGGGTTGATGCCAACGTGTTCCAGCACCAGCTCGGAGCCTTCGGCAATGGACGCTGCCACCAGGAAGAACGCTGCCGAGGAAATGTCGGCCGGCACTTCGATACGGGTGGCAGTGAGCTTGCCGCCGGACTGCAGCGAGGCTACCGGGCCATTGCTCTCGACGCTGTAGCCGAAGCCGCGCAGCATGCGCTCGGTGTGGTCACGGGTGGGTGCAGGCTCGGTGACGGTGGTTTTGCCTTCGGCGTACAGGCCGGCCAGCAGCAGGCAGGATTTGACCTGGGCACTGGCCATCGGCAGGGTGTAGGTCAGCGCCTTGAGCTTGTGGCCACCGCGGATGGTCAGCGGCGGGCGGCCGTCCGGCCCGGTCTCGACCACGGCACCCATTTCGCGCAGCGGGTTGGCCACACGGTTCATCGGGCGCTTGGACAGCGAAGCGTCGCCGGTCATGGTCACGTCGAACGGCTGGCCGGCCAGCAGGCCCGACAGCAGACGCATCGAGGTACCCGAGTTACCCACATACAGCGGCCCGGGTGGCGGCTTGAGGCCGTGCAGGCCAACGCCGTGAATGGTCACACGACCATGGTTGGGCCCTTCGATGACCACACCCATGTCACGGAATGCCTGCAGGGTCGCCAGCGCGTCCTCACCCTCGAGGAAGCCTTCGACCTCGGTGGTGCCTTCGGCCAGCGAGCCGAGCATGATCGAGCGGTGGGAAATCGACTTGTCGCCCGGTACGCGGATTCGCCCGGACAGGCGGCCACCCGGTTGGGCCAGGAAAATCAGATCGTTGGCGTTCATAGCGTCCACATAGGCCCGTCGGGCCAGGATTTTACTGAAATGCTCGCGGGCAACGCGTGCGCGGGTGAATACACCCAGCAGCTGGTGCCCGTCCCCTTCAGCGATCGCGTCGCGCAAGGCGTCGAGATCACTGCGATATGTATCAAGCGTGCGCAGGACAGCGTCGCGGTTGGCGAGGAAGATGTCGTGCCACATGGTCGGGTCGCTGCCGGCGATTCTCGTGAAATCGCGGAAGCCTCCCGCAGCGTACCGGAAGATCTCGAGGTTTTCATTGCGCTTGGCCAGTGAATCCACCAGGCCGAAGGCCAGCAAGTGCGGCAGGTGGCTGGTGGCAGCCAGCACTTCGTCGTGGCGCTCGACCGACATGTGCTCCACATCGGCGTCCAGCGCGCGCCACAGGCGGTCGACCAGGGCCAAAGCAGCCGGGTCGGTTTCGGCCAACGGCGTGAGAATGACCTTGTGCCGGCGGAACAGGGCGGCATTGGAGGCCTCTACCCCGCTCTGCTCGGAGCCGGCGATGGGGTGGCCGGGGACGAAGCGGGGCAGGCGCTCACCGCTCTCGTTTACAAAAACAGCACGCGCCTCACGCACGACATTGCCCTTGGCGCTACCAACGTCGGTGATGATGGCATCGCCAAGGTCAAGCCTGGCCAAGCGGGCCAGGACTTTTTCCATGGCCAGGATCGGCACGGCCAACTGGATGACATCGGCACCGACACAGGCGGCGGCAAGGTCTTCCTCGCAGCGGTCGACCACACCCAGGGCCACGGCCTGCTTGCGCGAGGGGGCATCCAGATCGACACCGACCACTTCGCGGCACAGGCCGCTTTCACGCAGCCCCTTGGCGAACGAGCCACCGATCAGGCCGAGACCGACCACGACCAGGCGGTTGATGATTGGCGCGGGTTTGGTTGTTACTGCTTTTACCACTGGTGCGAACCCTGTTCAGAAATCTAGACAGCCTGTGAGGGCCATTGGGGCTGCTTTGCAGCCCATCGCGACGCAAGGCCGCTCCCACAGGGGCCAGTACAGTTTCGAGGTCTGCACAACACCTGTGGGAGCGGCCTTGCGTCGCGATGGGGCGCGAAGCGGCCCCAACAACCTCAGATCAAAGCACTGCCTTCGGATAAGACCCCAGCACCTTCAGCGCCACAGCCTCTTGGCTGATCTGCTCGAGCACCGCCTTGATCAGCGGGTCGCGGTGGTGGCCGACGAAGTCGATGAAGAACACGTAGGTCCACTTGCCGCTGCGCGACGGGCGGGTCTCGATGCGAGTCAGGTCGATGCCGTTCTGGTGGAACGGCACCAGCAACTCGTGCAAAGCACCCGGCTTGTTGCTCATCGAAACGATGATCGAAGTCTTGTCGTCGCCGGTCGGCGGCACTTCCTGGCTGCCGATCATCAGGAAGCGCGTGGAGTTGTCCGGGCGGTCTTCGATCTTCTCGGCCAGGCGAGTCAAACCATACAGGTTGGCCGCCATATCGCCGGCGATCGCCGCCGAGTTCCACTCGCCCTTGACCCGTTTGGCCGCCTCGGCATTGCTCGACACGGCCACGCGCTCCACGTTCGGGTAGTGCGCATCCAGCCACTTGCGGCACTGGGCCAGCGACTGGGCGTGGGAGTAGATGCGGGTAATGCTGTCGGTCTTGGTGTTCTCGCCCACCAGCAGGTGGTGGTGGATGCGCAGTTCGACCTCGCCGCAAATCACCATGTCGTGCTCGAGGAAGCTGTCCAGGGTGTGGCTGACCGCGCCTTCGGTGGAGTTTTCCACCGGCACCACGCCGAAGTTGACGGCACCAGCCGCCACTTCGCGGAACACTTCGTCGATGGCCGCCATCGGCCGGCTGATCACCGCGTGGCCGAAGTGCTTCATGGCCGCAGCCTGGGTGAAGGTACCTTCAGGGCCGAGGTAGGCGATTTTCAGCGGTTCTTCCAGAGCCAGGCACGACGACATGATTTCGCGGAACAGCCGCGCCATCTCTTCGTTGTCCAACGGGCCCTTGTTGCGCTCCATCACGCGCTTGAGCACGGCAGCTTCACGCTCGGGGCGGTAGAACACCGGCTTTTCGCCCTCGGCCAGCGAGGCGGTCTTGACCTTGGCCACTTCCTGGGCGCAACGGGCGCGCTCGCTGATCAGCTCGAGGATCTTCTCGTCGAGGCTGTCGATGCGAACGCGCAGCGCCTTCAGTTCGTGCTCGGACATCAGCCGTGCTCCTTCTCGAATTCAGCCATGTAGGCCACCAGGGCTTCGACTGCCTCAAGGCCCAGGGCGTTGTAGATGGAGGCGCGCATGCCGCCTACCGAACGGTGGCCCTTGAGGTTGAGCAGGCCACGGGCATCGGCGCCGGCGAGGAAGGCCTTGTCCAGGCGCTCGTCAGCCAGGCGGAACGGCACGTTCATCCACGAACGGGCGTTGTGACTGATCGGGTTGGTGTAGAACTCGCTGCTGTCGATGTAGCCGTACAGGCGGTCTTTCTTGGCGCGGTTGCGCTGCTCCATGGCATCGACGCCACCCTGCTCTTTCAGCCACTCGAACACCAGGCCCGAGAGGTACCAGGAGTAGGTGGCCGGGGTGTTGTACATCGAGCCGTTGTCGGCCGAGACCTTGTAGTCGAGCATGGTCGGGCAGCTGCTGCGGGCGTGGCCCAGCAGATCTTCACGCACGATCACCACCACCAGGCCGCTCGGGCCGATGTTCTTCTGCGCGCCGGCGTAGATCAGGCCGTACTGCGATACGTCAATCGGGCGCGAGAGAATGTCGGACGACATATCGACCACCAGCGGCACGTCACCGGTTTCCGGCACCCAGTCGAACTGCAGACCACCGATGGTCTCGTTGGACGCATAGTGCACGTAGGCGGCGTTCTTGGTCAGCTTCCACTCGTTCTGGCCCGGGATGGCCAGGTAGTCGTAGGGCTTGGCGCTGGCGGCGACGTTGACGTTGCCGAAGCGGCGCGCTTCCTCGATGGCCTTTTTCGACCAGATGCCGGTCTCGATGTAATCGGCGGTGCCATTTTCCGGCAGCAGGTTCAGCGGGATTTCGGCGAACTGCTGGCTGGCGCCACCCTGCAGGAACAGCACCTTGTAGTTGGAGGGGACGGAAAGCAGGTCACGCAGGTCCTGCTCGGCCTTTTCGGCGATGGCCACGTAATCGTCGCTGCGATGGCTCATTTCCATCACCGACAAGCCCTTGCCACGCCAATCCAGCATCTCGGCCTGGGCGCGCTGCAGAACAGCGTCAGGAAGCGCGGCAGGGCCCGCGCAGAAGTTAAAGGCTCGTTTGCTCACATCCACTCTCGCTCTGCCAAATAGAACAAATCGTCAATCTTCGATGCTGCCAGTAACCCTGTGGGAGCGGGTTTACCCGCGAACAAGGGCGAAGCCCTTGCCATGCACCGCGGTGTCTTCTTCGCGGGTAAACCCGCTCCCACAGGCTATTGCACCGCCCTTGAGGACGTTGCCAACTCTAATCAGTCAAACGGGGCGACCTTGGTCGCCCCGTTCGGGTTCTACGCTTGCTTACTCCTGCGGGGCCTCTTCGGCGCCAGCAGCTTCTTCGTTGTCTGGCGCTTCAGCCTCGACGCCCTCTTCGTCCGTCTCGATCACATCATCGAGCTCCTCCTCGGACGGCTCCTGGATACGCTCCAGGCCCACCAGTGTCTCGTCGGTAGCCAGCTTGATCAAGGTCACACCCTGGGTGTTACGACCCAGGCTGGACACTTCGCCAACGCGGGTACGCACCAGCGTGCCCTGGTCGGAGATCAGCATGATCTCTTCGCCTTCCTGCACCTGGATGGCGCCGATCAGCAGGCCGTTGCGCCCCTTGGTGCCCATGGCGATCACGCCCTGGCCACCACGGCCGCGACGCGGGAACTTGGACAGCGGGGTGCGCTTGCCAAAGCCACGCTCGGAGGCGGTGAGGATCTGCGCGCCGGATTCCGGGATCAGCATGGAGATGATCTGCTGGCCCTTGCCCAGCTTCATGCCGCGCACGCCACGGGCGTTCCGGCCCATCTCGCGCACCACGCTTTCAGCGAAGCGGATCACCTTGCCGGCGTCGGAGAACATCATGACTTCCTTGGCACCATCGGTGATGGCCGCGGCAATCAGGGTGTCGCCTTCCTTCAGCTTCAGGGCGATCAGGCCGTTGGAGCGCGGACGGGCGAACTGCACCAGCGGGGTCTTCTTTACGGTACCCGAAGCGGTGGCCATGAAGATGTAGGCACCGGTCGGCTCGGCCACCCACTCAGGGGTGTCGCCGTCTTCCTCGTCCACTTCCTCGGCCTCGACCACTTCACCTTCGAGCACGGTGTCTTCCGCGTCCTCCAGCTCTTCGTCGGCGTCAGCGTTCTGCTGCAGGGCCTCGAGGTCGATCTGCAGCATGGCGGTGATGCGCTCACCTTCCTCCAGCGGCAACAGGTTGACCAGTGGGCGGCCGCGAGCGGCGCGGGACGCTTCAGGGATGTCGTAGGTCTTCAGCCAGTAAACCTTGCCCTTGCTGGAGAACAGCAGCAGGGTGGCGTGGCTGTTGGCAACCAGCAGATGCTCGACGTAGTCCTCGTCCTTCACCCCGGTAGCCGACTTGCCTTTGCCGCCACGGCGCTGGGCCTGGTAGGCGGACAGCGGCTGGGTCTTGGCGTAGCCGCCGTGGGAAATGGTCACCACGCGCTCTTCTTCCGGGATCATGTCGCCGTAGTTGAGGTCGTGGCGCGCATCGAGAATTTCGGTGCGGCGGGCATCGCCGTATTCGGCACGGATGGCTTCCAGCTCTTCGCGGATCACTTCCATCAGGCGCTCGGCGCTGCTGAGGATACGGATCAGCTCACCGATCTGCTCGAGGATTTCCTGGTACTCGGCCAGCAGTTTCTCGTGCTCCAGGCCGGTCAGGCGGTGCAGGCGCAGGTCGAGAATGGCTTGTGCCTGTTCCGGCGACAGGTAGTACTTGCCTTCACGCAGGCCGTACTGCTCCGGCAGGTCCTCAGGGCGGCAGGAATCGGCGCCGGCGCGCTCGACCATGACCTGCACGGCACTGGATTCCCAGGCAGTGGAGACCAGGGCTTCCTTGGCTTCGGACGGGGTCGGCGAGGCCTTGATCAGGGCGATGACCGGATCGATGTTGGACAGCGCGACCGCCTGGCCTTCGAGGATGTGGCCGCGTTCACGGGCCTTGCGCAGCTCGAACACGGTACGGCGGGTCACCACTTCACGGCGGTGACGGACGAACGCTTCGAGCAGGTCCTTGAGGTTGAGCAGGCGCGGACGACCGTCTACCAGGGCGACGACGTTGATGCCGAACACGCTCTGCAGCTGGGTCTGCGAATACAGGTTGTTGAGCACCACCTCCGGCACCTCGCCGCGACGCAGCTCGATGACGATGCGCATGCCGTCCTTGTCGGACTCGTCGCGCAGCTCGGTGATGCCTTCGATCTTCTTCTCTTTGACCAGCTCGGCGATCTTCTCGATCAGGCGCGCCTTGTTCAGCTGGTACGGCAGCTCGGTAACCACGATCTGCTGGCGGCCGCCAACCTTGTCGATGTCTTCGATTTCGGAGCGGGCACGCATGTAGATGCGGCCACGGCCGGTGCGATAGGCCTCGATGATGCCCTGGCGGCCGTTGATCAGGCCGGCAGTCGGGAAGTCCGGACCAGGGATGTGCTGCATCAGCTCATCGATGGTGACTTCGGGGTTGTCGATGAGTGCCAGGCAGCCATCGATGACCTCGCCGAGGTTGTGCGGCGGGATGTTGGTTGCCATGCCCACGGCGATACCGCTGGAACCGTTGACCAGCAGGTTGGGAATACGGGTCGGCATGACCGCCGGGATCTGCTCGGTGCCGTCGTAGTTGGGCACCCAGTCGACGGTCTCTTTGTGCAGGTCGGCCAGCAACTCGTGGGCCAGCTTGGCCATGCGCACTTCGGTGTATCGCATGGCCGCGGCGTTGTCGCCGTCCACCGAACCGAAGTTGCCCTGGCCGTCGACCAGCAGGTAGCGCAGCGAGAACGGCTGGGCCATACGCACGATGGTGTCGTAGACCGCGGTGTCGCCGTGCGGGTGGTACTTACCGATCACGTCACCGACCACACGGGCGGATTTCTTGTACGGCTTGTTCCAGTCGTTGCCCAGTTCGCTCATCGCATAGAGAACGCGACGATGCACGGGCTTCAAGCCGTCACGCGCATCGGGCAGCGCTCGCCCGACAATCACGCTCATCGCGTAGTCGAGGTAAGACTGTCTCAGTTCGTCTTCGATATTGACCGGGAGGATTTCTTTGGCCAGTTCGCCCATGAGAAGCCTGATTCCTTTTTCTGGTGAAACTTCGCAGCTCCATCAAGGGCCGAACGAAGCTCGCCGCCGCAGCGCATAAGGGTGCGACGACTTACGACAAATCAATGAGTTGTGCCATGGATCTGCGCAATGAAGGCCGCTGTGGTGGGCGGTCTTGGAAACTGCCGGATGTTATCACAAAGGCAGGGGCGGTGGGGAGATGTGGCAGGTGGCCTCAAGCGGGTTTGGATATTGATCTTCCATAACCTGTGCCGGCCTCTTCGCGGGTGAACCCGCTCCCACAGGGTTATCACAAGGCCTGAGGGAGACGGCACACCTGTGGGAGCGGGTTTACCCGCGAAGAGGCCGGCACAGGCACTACGAATATCAGTGCAACCGCTTGCGGCAGATCAGTTGCGCCAGCTTGGCGGTATCCGGCCGCTCGACGATGCCGCGCTCGGTCACGATCACGTCGATCAGGTCGGCCGGGGTCACGTCGAATACCGGGTTGAATACCTCGACATCCGGCGCCACGCGGGTGCCGCCAATGTCCAGCAACTCGTCGGCAGCGCGCTCTTCCAGCGGGATGTCCTCACCCGTGGCCAGGTTCAGGTCGATGCTGGTGCTCGGCGCCACCACCATGAAACGTACGCCGTGGTGCATGGCGCTGACCGCCAGCTGGTAGGTGCCGATCTTGCTGGCAACGTCGCCGTTGGCGGCGATGCAGTCCGCGCCCACCACCACCCAGGTGATGCCCTTGCTCTTCATCAGGTGGGCCAGCGCCGAGTCGGCGCACAGGGTCACCGGGATACCTTCGTTGGCCAGTTCCCAGGCGGTCAGGCGCGAGCCATGCAGCCAGGGGCGTGTCTCGCCGGCATACACCCGCTCGACCATGCCCTCCAGGTAGCCGGCGCGGATCACCCCCAGCGCAGTGCCGAAACCACCACCGGCCAGGGCGCCGGCATTACCGTAGGTGAGCAGGGTCTGGGCGTTGCCCTGGTGACGGCGAATCAGCTCGATACCCTGCTGGGCCATGGTCAGGTTGGCTTCGCGGTCACTTTCATGAATGGCCACCGCTTCGGCCTCCAGCGCCGCCAGCACGCCCTCATCCGGACGCAGGCGCTGCAGGCGCTCGCGCATGCGGTTCAGCGCCCAGAACAGGTTGGCGGCGGTAGGGCGCGCTTCGGCCAGGGTGAGGAAGTCATCTTCCAGGTCCATTTCCCAGTCGCCCCCCTCGGCCAGCCGCTCTTCCAAGGCCAGCACCAGGCCATAGGCCGCGGCAATGCCGATGGCCGAGGCGCCGCGCACGACCATGTCGCGGATCGCCGCCGCCACCTGCGCGACATTGTCGCAGGCCAGCCAGCGTTCTTCTGACGGCAGCAGGCGCTGGTCGAGCAGATGCAAGACGCCGTCCTGCCAGCGGATCCCGGTCACCTTCTCCGCCGCCAAAAGTCGCTCGCGCATCGCCTCTCCCCGTCGTTCGGATATCAAAAGCCGGCGATTATAGCGACCCTCGGGGCCGAGCGCTCGGGTATACTCCGGCGCAATTTTGCGAAGTTTCAGAGGACTGTTCAATGAGCAACGTCGACCGCGCCGAAATCGCCAAGTTCGAAGCGCTGGCCCACCGCTGGTGGGACCGCGAAAGCGAGTTCAAGCCGCTGCACGAAATAAACCCGCTGCGCGTCAACTGGATCGACGAGCGCGCCAGCCTGGCCGGCAAAAAAGTGCTGGACGTGGGTTGCGGTGGCGGCATCCTCAGCGAGGCCATGGCCCTGCGCGGCGCCACGGTCACCGGCATCGACATGGGTGAGGCGCCGCTGGCCGTGGCCCAGTTGCACCAGCTGGAGTCGGGCGTGCAAGTGGAATACCGGCAGATCACCGCCGAGGCCCTGGCCGAGGAAATGCCCGAGCAGTTCGACGTGGTCACCTGCCTGGAAATGCTCGAGCACGTGCCCGACCCGTCTTCGGTCATCCGCGCCTGCTACCGCATGGTCAAGCCTGGTGGCCAGGTGTTCTTCTCCACCATCAACCGCAACCCCAAAGCCTACCTGCTGGCCATCGTCGGCGCCGAGTACATCCTGAAGATGCTGCCGCGCGGCACCCATGACTTCAAGAAGTTCATCCGCCCGTCCGAGCTGGGCGCCTGGAGCCGCGTTGCCGGCCTGCAGGTGAAGGACATCATCGGCCTGACCTACAACCCGCTGACCAAGCATTACAAGCTCAGCAGCGACGTTGACGTCAACTACATGATCCAGACCCTGCGCGAGGAATGAGCATGCGCTTGCAAGCAGTACTCTTCGACATGGACGGCACCTTGCTCGACACGGCGCCGGACTTCATCGCCATCTGCCAGGCCATGCTCGCCGAGCGCGGCCTGCCGGCCGTCGATGACAAGCTGATCCGCGACGTGATCTCCGGCGGTGCCCGGGCGATGGTCGCCGCCACCTTCGCCATGAACCCGGAGGCCGAAGGCTTCGAGCCCCTGCGCCTGGAGTTCCTCGAGCGTTACCAGCGCGACTGCGCGGTGCACAGCAAGCTGTTCGACGGCATGGCCGAACTGCTGGCCGATATCGAGAAAGGCAACCTGCTGTGGGGTGTGGTCACCAACAAGCCGGTGCGCTTCGCCGAGCCAATCATGCAGCAGCTGGGGCTGGCCGAGCGTTCGGCTCTGCTGATCTGCCCGGACCACGTGAAAAACAGCAAGCCCGACCCTGAGCCGCTGATCCTGGCCTGCAAGACCCTGAACCTGGACCCGGCCAGCGTGCTGTTCGTCGGCGACGACCTGCGCGACATCGAGTCTGGCCGCGACGCCGGCACCCGCACGGCGGCGGTGCGCTACGGCTATATTCATCCAGAGGACAACCCCAACAATTGGGGCGCCGACGTGGTGGTGGACCACCCGCTGGAACTGCGCAAAGTGATCGACAGCGCGCTGTGCGGCTGCTGAACCCCGTCTAGACCGCAGCACAGCCCCTGTGGGAGCGGGTTTACCCGCGAATGCGTCAGCCCAGATGACAACGGCGCCTGATCGCACGCATTCGCGGGTAAACCCGCTCCCACAGGGGACGGTGCCGCGCCAACGAACTCGAAGGACCTACCATGTTCGACTACACCGCCCGCCCCGACCTGCTGCAAGGCCGGGTCATCCTGGTTACCGGTGCCGGCCGCGGCATCGGCGCCGCCGCCGCCAAGGCCTACGCTGCGCTGGGCGCTACCGTGTTGCTGCTGGGCAAGACCGAGGCCAACCTCAACGAGGTCTACGACCAGATCGAAGCCGCCGGGCACCCGCAACCGGTGGTGATCCCGTTCAACCTGGAAACCGCCCTGCCCCACCAGTACGACGAACTGGCGGTGATGATCGAGGACCAGTTCGGCCGCCTCGACGGCCTGCTGAACAACGCTTCGATCATCGGCCCGCGCACGCCGCTGGAGCAGCTGTCGGGTGACAACTTCATGCGCGTGATGCACATCAACGTCAATGCCACCTTCATGCTCACCAGCACCCTGCTGCCGCTGCTGAAGCTGTCGGAAGACGCTTCGGTGGTGTTCACCAGCAGCAGCGTCGGGCGCAAGGGGCGGGCCTACTGGGGCGCCTATGGCGTGTCCAAGTTCGCCACCGAGGGCCTGATGCAAACCCTGGCCGATGAACTGGAAGGCGTGGCACCGGTGCGCTCCAACAGCATCAACCCGGGCGCCACGCGCACGGCGATGCGGGCACAGGCATACCCCAGCGAAAACCCGCAGAACAACCCGCTGCCGGAAGAGATCATGCCGGTGTACCTGTACCTGATGGGTCCGGATAGCAAAGGGGTGAATGGGCAGGCGTTCAACGCCCAGTAGGCTTGCACCGGCCTCTTCGCGGGCACGCCCGCTCCCACAGGGTTATTCACCGCCATGAGGGCAGCGCAGTAGTTGTGGGAGCGGGTTTACCCACGAAGAGGCCAGGACAGGAGAGCGATCAGCCCGCGGCCAACGCCGGGCGCATGCGCCCCTGCTGGCGCCCTTCCAGCTGCATGCACCGCTCCAGGAACAGGTACATGCAGTCATAACTCTTGCAAATCGCCCTGCGCAGTTCGTTGCGCAGCCCCAGGGTCGGATTCTCGCCGGCCAGGGTGCAGATGATCTCCAGCGCCTCCCACGGGTGCGCGTCATCATACTGGGCATGCATCTTCAGCCACTTCATCGCCCGCTTGCGCTGCTCCTCCGGGAAGCCCAGCGCATAGGTGTCGGTGGAACACACCACCGCCGACCATTCGCCAGTCGCACCTTCGATGGCGTAGTTGGTCGCCGCCATGGAAATGGCCAGGTTCTCGGTAGCGCACACGCGCCAGCACCAGTCGTTCAGCCCGTTCAGCTCAGGCGGCACTTCCTGGGCCTGCAACTCGTGCAGGTGCACGCCATGCGCCTGGCACCAGTTCACCCAGTAGTCGGCGTGGTTGAGCTCGACACGAATGTTGCGCATCAGCCAGCGCCGCGCCATGTCTTCGCCCTGGTGCCGGCCATAGCGGGTCTTGGTCAGGTTGTGAGCCATGTACAGCGAGAATTGCTCCACCACCGGCCAGCCACCGATCAGGTACTGGCGAATGGTCGATTGTTTCAACTGGCCATCGCGCAGGCGCGCGTAGAACTCATGCTCAACTACCCGGCGTTTGCTCTCGCGGCAGTCTTCAATCAGTTGCTGGGCCCATTGAGGGTAGCTGGCGGGATCCATCAAAGGCCCGATACGAACGAATGCGTCAATCACTTTCAGCTCCTTGATCCTTGTGATTTCTAGCTAGCGAAACGTGCCAGGTGCCCGCTGCAACAGAGGCCGGGCGGCGATCCGTTGGCGCTGCAGACTGTCACAGGTGAACACCTGGGGGCGCTCGATGAGATAGCCCTGAGCGTAATCCACGCCAATTTCCTGCAAAGCCTGCTCGATCAAGGGTGTTTCGACGAATTCGACAATGGTGCGTTTGCCCATTACGTGACCGATGTGGTTGATGACCTCGACCATGGCCCGGTTGACCGGGTCGTCGAGCATGTCCTTGACGAAACTCCCGTCGATCTTCAGGTAATCAACGGGCAAATGCTTGAGATAGGCGAACGACGACATGCCGGCGCAGAAATCATCGAGCGAGAAGCGACAACCCAGCCCCTTCAGCTCGTTGATGAAGCGGATGGCGCTGCCAAGGTTGGCTATGGCGCTGGTTTCGGTGATTTCGAAACAGATCATCCGCGGCGGGATGGCGTATTCGACGAACAGGCGCTGCAAGTATTCGAGGAACTTGTCGTCGCCAATGCTCGAGCCCGACAGGTTGATCGCGCAGATCGACAGCGGCCCCTCGCGCCCTTCGTCCAGGCACTGGCGAATGACCTGGAACACATTGCGCACCACCCAGCGGTCCAGCGCGGTCATCAGGCCGTAGCGCTCGGCCGCCGGGATGAAGCTGCTGGGCAGAATGGTGCGGCCGCTTTCGTCGTGCAGGCGCAGCAGGATCTCGATATGGCCGGGGCCTTCGAAGGTTTTGAGCGGGGCGATTTCCTGAGCGTACAGGCAGAAGCGGTTTTCTTCCAGGGCCACGTGCAAGCGCTGGATCCAGGCCATTTCGCCAAAACGCATGGACAGCTCGCTGTCGTCGGCATGGTACACCTGCACGCGGTTGCGGCCCTTTTCCTTGGCCATGTAGCAGGCCATATCGGCGGCGCGCAGCGAGCTTTCGAGGGTGCCGGGGGCCTGGGCCATGTGCACCAGACCGACACTGACGGTGGTGACGAACGGCCGCCCCTTCCACACGAAATGCAGGCTCTGCACCAGCTGGCGAAGCTGCTCGGCAATGCGCTCGGCCTGGTCGGGGGGGCAGTTTTCCAACAGCACACCAAATTCGTCCCCCCCCAGCCGGGCCAAGGTGTCGCCTTCGCGCAGGCCGGATTGAAGCACGGCGCAGATGTGCCGCAGCAGCTCGTCGCCGGCGGCATGCCCGCAGGTGTCGTTGACCAGCTTGAACTGGTCAAGGTCGAGGAACATCAGCGAATGCCGCCCGGCCTGGCGCGCCAGGTCATTGAGCGCCTGCTCCAGGCGGTATTCGAACTCGCGGCGGTTGGCCAGGCCGGTCAGGGCGTCGTGGGTGGCCTGCCAGGACAGGTTGGCGATGTACTGGCGCTCCTGAGTCATGTCGTGCAGCACCAGCACGATGCCGCTGACCTGGCCGTCACTGACGATCGGCGAACCGACCAGGTTGACCGACACAGTGCTACCGTCCAGGCGCTGGATCAGCCGGGCATGTTCGGCGCCGCCCTTGAGGCTGCCGCTGAGCACCTGCTCCACCAGGCTGCGGCCGTCTTCCTCGGCCTGCTCGTCCACCAGGCTGAACAGCGCCGACAGCGGCAGGCCCTGGGCCTGGCCAGCCTGCCAGTGGGTCAGTTGCTCGGCGGCCGGGTTCATGTAGCCGATACTGCCCTCCACATCAGCGGCAATCACAGCATCGCCGATGGCCTGCAGGGTAATCTGCGCCCGCTCCTTTTCTTCCTGCAGGGCGCTGGCAAAGGCCTGGCGCTGGGCCAGCAGCTTGCTGGAGCGACGCCAGGCAATGGCAATCAGGAACATCGCGGTCAGCAGGTTGGTGATCAGCAGTACCCGCAGCAGCATGCGCGAGCCTTCGCCCAGGGCATCGCTGAAAGCCCTGGCGGCCGGGGTTACCCCTTCATTGATGGTGACGATGCGCGCCTTCCAGTCGCTGATCGTGCGGGCGTCGACCGGGCCAGCGGCGAAGCTGCTGCGCATCTCCACGGCCAGCATGTCCAGCTTGCCCAGGTAGTCGTCGCCGATGTCCCAGTAGTCGATTGCCGTCTGCATGTAGCTGACGTTGCGAAAGTTGCGGTAGAACCAGATGATCCGCTCGACATCGTCGGGGTGGTTGCCGCCTTGCAGTACGGCCTGGCGCGCGGCGTTCAGGTCTGGGCTGGGCTGGTCCAGCACCTCGCGCAGCTGGTGGTCGCCCTGGGGCACGGTGATAGCCTGGCGATAGCGCTGGTAGGTGCTGTCGTCGCGGGTTTCGGCGTAGAGGTTGAGGTAGTAGATGGCGTCTTTCTGTGCCTTGGACCACAGGCTTTCGCCCGCGACATAGGCACGCACGGCCGAGAGCGTATAAAGGCTGAGGCTGCCCAAGGCTACCTGGAAGACCACAACGGCGATGAAGGGCCAGGTGATGCCGAGCAACTTTGGCGCTTCTAGAGTGCGATGTCCCTTCATGGAGTCCCTGTCACAGAGCAGATAAGGCGCAAATCAACCCAGACAAGCACAGCGTAGGCCATTTGCCATCCCCACGGTTGGGTTTTTTATGACAGGAAAGGGGGTGATTTGCGTATGGCCTGTACTGGCACTGTGGGAGCGGGCGTGCCCGCGAACACCGGCGAAGCCGGTGCCATACACCGCGTCGTCTGCTTCGCGGCGGTTCGACGCCTCGACACGCCCGCTCCCACAAGGGAAGGCGACACACTCTCGAACATTGTTCCCTGTGCAACAGCGCAGCCCAAAGGGCTATCTCCCACAGGGGCCCGCACAGGCTGCCAAGAATTCAGCTCTGTTGCAGGTGCCCATACAACTTGGCATACAACCCACCCTCGGCAATCAGCTGCTGATGGTCGCCATCCTCGGCCACATGCCCGCCATCGAACACCAGCACCCGGTCGGCCTGTTTCACCGCCGACAGGCGGTGGGCGATGATCAGCGTGGTACGGCCGCTGAGGAAGCGCGCCAAGGCCTGGTGCAGGTTGTATTCGGTAGCGGCATCCAGGGCCGACGTGGCTTCGTCGAGGATCACCACCTTGGGCTCGGCCAGCACCATGCGGGCAATGGCCAGGCGCTGGCGCTGGCCACCGGACAAGCGCACGCCGGAGCGCCCCACCACACTGTCCAGGCCCTGTGGCAAGGCGGCGATGGTGGCATCCAGCTGGGCGATGCGCAGTGCCTGCCAGCAGGCCTCGTCGCTACTGTCACGGCCCATGGTCAGGTTGGCGCGCACGGTGTCGTTGAACAACGACGGGTGCTGCAACACCACCGCGACGTTTTCGCGCAGGGTTTCCAGGCCGATTTCCTGCAGGCTGGCACCGCCAAAGCGGATGGTACCGGCCTGGGCGCTATAAAGGCCCAGCAACAGTTGCACCAGGGTGCTCTTGCCACCACCGCTGGCGCCGACGATCGCCACCTTCTCGCCCGGTGCGATGGACAGGTCGAGGTGCTCGAGCACCGGCTCGTCGGCATAGGCAAAGCGCAGGTCGCGCACTTCGATGCCCACCGTTTCGCGTCCGGCGAACGGGTCGCTGGCGGCCGGGTACTGCGGTTCGTCGGCACGCGCCAGCAGTTCGTTGAGGCGGCTCAACGCACCACCGGCGGCGTAGTAGGCATATTGCAGGTTGAGCAACTGCTCCACCGGGCCGATCATGAACCACAGGTAGCTGAACACCGCCAGCATCTGGCCGATCGACAAGTCGGAGAACAGCACGGTGAGCATGGCCGCGGCGCGGAAGATATCGATGCCGAACTGGAACAGCAGGCCACTGGCACGGCCGCTGGCATCGCTCTTCCATTGCGAGTCCACGGCGTAGTCACGCACTTCGCGGGCGCGCAGGCCGAGGCGACCGAGGAAGTAGCCCTGGCGGTTGCCAGCGCGGATTTCCTGGATGGCATCGAGGGTTTCCGCCAGCGCCTGGGTAAACCGCGCGGTGCTGTCGTTCTCGAGTTTCTTCAGGTGTTTGACGCGCTTGCCCAGCTGCACGGTGAAGTAGATCACCAGCGGGTTGAACAGCAATATCAGCAAGGCCAGCTGCCAGTGCATCCAGATCAGGATGGCCGCCGTGCCGGTCAGGGTCAGCATGGCCACCAGGAAGCGGCTGAGGGTTTCGCCGACGAATTTGTCGAGGGTGTCCAGGTCGGTGACCAGATGGGTGGTCACCGTACCGCTGCCCAGGCTTTCGTATTCCTTCAGCGAGATACGCTTGAGCCGTTCGATCAGGCGAATGCGCAGACGATAGACGATGTCCTTGGCCAGGCCGGCGAACAGCTTGGCCTGGATCACGTTGAACGCCAGGGCGGCCAGGCGCAGACACAGGGTCAGCAGCAACATCAGGCCGATGTAGCCGGCCGCCACCTGCCAGCTGGACGGCAGCAAGTGGTTCATCCACTTCAGCGCGGCATCGCCATGGCCCAGCAGCACTTCGTCCACCAGCAGCGGCAGCAGTAACGGGATGGGCACGCTGCAGCAGGCCGCCAATACGGCGATGAGGTTGGCGGACCAGAGGTTTTTCTTGTGATGCAGGGCCAGGCGGCGGATTTCCGCCCAGCTCAGTCGATCGGCCACAGTGTGAGGCTTGCCCGGCACCGGGTCGGGTGACCCAGGCACATCAAGCACAGGCGGCCTGCTGCAGCCAGCGGCCGAGCAAGGGTTGCAGACGCTCCAGCGGCTGGTAGCCGTTGGTCAGCAGGGCCAGTTGGCCATTGCGTTCGGCCAGCAGGGTCGGGAAACCGGCGATGCCCAGGTCCTGGGCCCAGCTGAAATCGGCTGCTGTGGCGGCGCGGGTGTCGGCACGGGCGAAGGCCTCGGCGAACACGGCACGGTCGAAGCCTGCCTGTTCGGCCAGTTCGACCAGATGTGGTGCAACGGTCACATCCACGCCCTGCTCGTAGAACGAACGCTGGATCAACGCCAGCAACGGCCAGACGCGCTCGGCGTCCAGCTCGCGGGCAGTGACCAAGGCACGGCAGGCCGGCTCGGTGTCGTAGACGAAGCCGTCGGGCATGGCCCCCTCGAAGCGGAACGGCTGGCCGGTGGCATCGGCCACCGCCTGCCAGTGTTCGAGGATGTACTTGCGGGTAGAGCTGTCCAGGGCGCTGCCGCCGGTGCGCAGCCCGCCAGGCACCAGGCGGGTCGGCACGCCTGCCTCACGCGCCTGGGCGATCAAGGCCGCGGCCACTGGCGCAAAACCCCAGCACCAGGAGCACATCGGGTCCATCACATAGATCAGACGTGCAGACATGCATCAAGCCTCGGCTTTGTAGTTGTAACCGATCGGGTGCGGCAGGTTGCGGGCCTTGGCCAGCTCGATCTGCTTCTGCCGGTCGATGGCGCTACGCCGGGTCTTCTCGCTCAGGGTGTCCCAGCAATGCGGGCAGCTGACCCCTGGCGAATAGTGCTCGGACGCGCGCTCCTCTGCATTGATCGGGTGGCGGCAGGCGTGGCACTGGTCGTACTCGCCTTCGCTCAGGTCATGGCGCACCGTGACGCGGTTGTCGAAGACGAAGCAGTCGCCGTCCCACAGGCTTTCTTCCTGAGGCACTTCCTCGAAGTATTTCAGGATGCCGCCTTTAAGATGATAGACCGCCTCGAAGCCTTCACCGAGCATGTAGCTGGAGGCTTTTTCGCAACGGATACCGCCGGTGCAGAACATGGCAACCTTCTTGTGCTTGCTGGGGTCGAAGTTGGCCTTGATGTAGTCGGGGAACTCGCGGAATGTTTCGGTCTTCGGGTCGATGGCGCCCTTGAAGGTGCCGATGGCCACTTCGTAGTCGTTGCGGGTGTCGATCAGCAGCACTTCCGGGTCGCTGATCAGCGCGTTCCAGTCCTTGGGCTCGACGTAGGTGCCGACCGCCTGGTTCGGGTCCACGCCCGGCACGCCGAGGGTGACGATCTCTTTCTTGAGCTTGACCTTGGTGCGGTAGAACGGCTGTTCGTCGCAGTACGATTCCTTGTGGTCGACATCGACCAGGCGGGGGTCGTTGCGCAGCCAGGCCAGCAGGCCGTCGATGCCTTCGCGGGTGGCCGACACGGTGCCGTTGATGCCCTCGTGGGCCAGCAGCAGGGTGCCTTTGACGTTGTTGTCGAGCATGGTCTTGAGCAGCGGCTCGCGCAGCTCGACGTAGTCTTCCAGGGTGACGAACTTGTACAGCGCCGCGACGACGATGGGTTGGGACATGAAGCAGGTTCTCCAGGTGGTTGCCCTCGTAAGGGGCGGACCGGGTTTGACAGTGTGACAAAAAAGCAGGGGGCGCTTTGCGCCCCATTCGCGGCACAAGGCCGCTCCTACAGGGGAATGCACCAGCCGACGGGCTGCGCTATCCCTGTAGGAGCGGCCTTGTGCCGCGAATGGGCCGCAAAGCGGCCCCCGGATTTTGCAGGATTCTACCAGAACAACAGCAAGGTTTCAGTGCCCGCCGCCCGCGCACACCGGCGAGGCGGGTGCAACGCCGACCTTGGCCCACTCTTCGGCGGTGTAGGTGTGGATGGCCAGAGCATGGATCTCGCCCATCAGCTCACCCATGGCTGCGTACACCTTCTGGTGGCGCTTGACGCTGTTCAACCCGGCAAACTGCTCGCTGACGATCACTGCCTTGTAGTGGGTCTCCTGACCACGACTGTGCATGTGGCTTTCGTTGAGCACTTGCAGGTATTGCGGCGCCAGGGCGGCCAGTTGCTGTTCGATACGCTGTTGCATGGTCATCGCGGCGTACTCACTTCTTCGCCGGGGCGGCGGCCTTGCCAGCGTTCGGGTCCAGTTCCTTGGTCATGTCGTCCAGCAGCTTGTTCACCACCGGTACCGCTGGCTCCAGGCTCTGCTGGGTCAGCTGGGCCGACTGCTGGGTGACCTTGGGCATTTCGCGCAGCACTTTCTTGCCCAGCGGCGATTCGTAGAACTTGACCAGGTCCTTGAGCTCCTGCTCGGTGAAGGTCTGGGTGTACAGGTCGACCATCTTCGGCTTCAGCTTGTTCCAGCCAATGGCGTTGTCCAGCGCGGCGTTGGCCTTGGCCTGGTAACTTTCCAGCACCGGCTGCTTGCTGGCCGGGGCCTTGGTCTGGGCAAAACGCTGCGCGAACATCTGCTGGACCTGCATGTATACCGGGGTGCCCAGCTTGTCAGCGTTGGCCAGGGTCAGGAATTTCTCGGCAGCAGCATTGTGGCTGGCGGTGGCAGCGAATACCTGGCCGCTGGCGCAAGCCAGGGCAACGGCGGCACAAAGGACACGGAGACGGGTCATTGCTTTTCCTTCAGAAGAGAGGGAGGCGGGTACCTCAGAGTAGAGCATTCTGCGCCGTGGTGGCGATGTGCTCAAGTGGCACGACGAGCGACTGAACCGCTCGGTCGAATCAGGGCCTAAACTGCGATTTCGAACTACACAGGAGTGAGTACAGAATGAGCCGTATCGAGACAGACAGCCTGGGCCCGGTCGAAGTTCCTGAGGACGCCTACTGGGGTGCGCAGACCCAGCGTTCGCTGATCAACTTCGCCATTGGCAAGGAACGCATGCCCATCGCGGTGCTGCACGCCCTGGCGCTGATCAAGAAGGCCGCGGCACGTGTCAACGACCGTAATGGCGACTTGCCGGCCGACATCGCCCGGCTGATCGAGCAGGCCGCCGACGAAGTGCTGGACGGCCAGCATGACAACCAGTTCCCGCTGGTGGTCTGGCAGACCGGCAGCGGCACCCAGAGCAACATGAACGTCAACGAAGTGATCGCTGGACGGGCCAACGAACTGGCCGGCAAGGGCCGTGGCGGCAAGGCACCCGTGCACCCCAACGACCACGTCAACCGCTCGCAGAGTTCCAACGACTGCTTCCCCACTGCCATGCACATTGCCGCGGCGCAGGCGGTGCACGACAAGCTGCTGCCGGCCATCGCCGAGCTGTCCTCGGGGCTGGCCGAGTTGTCGGCACGCCACCACAAGCTGGTGAAGACCGGCCGCACGCACATGATGGACGCCACGCCGATCACCTTCGGCCAGGAGGTGTCGGCCTTCGTCGCCCAGCTCGACTATGCCCAGCGCGCCATCCGCGCCACCCTGCCGGCGGTGTGCGAACTGGCCCAGGGCGGCACTGCCGTGGGCACCGGGCTCAATGCACCGCATGGTTTTGCCGAAGCCGTCGCCGCGGAGCTGGCGGCGCTGTCTGGCCTGCCATTCGTCACTGCGCCGAACAAGTTCGCCGCCCTCGCCGGCCACGAGCCGCTGACCAGCCTGGCTGGCGCCCTGAAGACCCTGGCCGTGGCCCTGATGAAAATCGCCAACGACCTGCGCCTGCTGGGTTCCGGCCCGCGCGCCGGGCTAGCCGAGGTACGCCTGCCGGCCAACGAGCCAGGCAGCTCGATCATGCCAGGCAAGGTCAACCCTACCCAGTGCGAAGCGCTGTCGATGCTGGCCTGCCAGGTGCTGGGCAACGATGCTGCAATCGGCTTTGCCGCCAGCCAGGGGCATTTGCAACTGAACGTGTTCAAGCCGGTGATCATCCACAACCTGCTGCAGTCGATCGAATTGCTGGCTGACGGCTGCCGCAACTTCCAGCAGCACTGCGTGGCGGGCATCGAGCCGGATGCCGAACAAATGGCGGCGCACCTGGAGCGGGGGTTAATGCTGGTGACGGCGCTGAACCCGCATATTGGCTATGACAAGGCGGCGGAAATTGCCAAGAAGGCCTATGGCGAAGGCAAGACCTTGCGCGAGGCGGCATTGGAGTTGAAGTACCTGACCAATGAGCAGTTCGACCAGTGGGTGAGGCCTGAGAACATGCTGGCCCCGGGGGGCAAGGGCTAGATCACCTAGCGCCTGTGCCGGCCTCTTCGCGGGCTTGCCCGCGCCCACAGGTACTGCACCAATCTGCAAGACTGTGGAGATCCTGTGGGAGCGGGCACGCCCGCGAAGAGGCCGGTACAGGCGATCAATGAGCCTGGGCCAAGCGCGCTCTGCGGGCCCGCCACCCGGCCACCAGCGACGGCCCCAGTGCCACCAGCGCCGAGCCCAGCACCACGGTCACAGCCCCCGCATAGCCCAGGGCATTGATGTCCTCGGCATGCACATACTCAGGCCACACCAACGCCGCCAGCGCGACCGCGACAAAGGTCACCAACGGGGTCAACGCCAGCGTGGCACTCACCCGCGACGCCTCCCAGTGCGCCAGCGCCTCGGCAAACGCGCCATAGGCCACCAGGGTATTCAGGCAACAGGCCAGCAACAGCCAGCCTTGCACCGGGGTCAGCTGCAAGGCCTCCAATGGGTGGACCCAGGGCGTCAGCAGCGCGGCGCAGCCGAGGTAGATCACCATCATTACCTGCTGCGAATGCCACACAGTCAGCAGTTGCTTCTGGCTAAGCGCATAGAACACCCAGATGGTGGTCGCCAGCAGGATGGTCAGTACACCAGTGGTATAGGTGCCGAGCGAGGTCAACAGCTCTTCCAGGCGCTGGTTGAAAAACAGGCCAAACCCCGCCAGCAGGATCAGCAGGCCCACCCCCTGCCCCAGGCTGAAGTGCTCGCGGAACACGAACACGCTGGCCACCAGCAACAGCACCGGGCCGATCTGCACGACCAGTTGCGCGGTGCCTGGGCTTAGCAGGTTGAGGCCGATCAGGTACAGCACGTAGTTGCCCATCAGGCCGAACACGGCCACTACCACCAGGCCTTTGCCCTTGGGCGCCAGTTTGCTGAAGGAAGGCAACCTGCGCTTGGCGGCCAGCCAGGCGAACAGCAGGCCGCCGGAGACCAGCAGGCGGTACCAGGTGACGGTGACCGGGTCGACCACTTGCAGCACCTGCTTGAGCTTGATCGGCAGGATGCCCCACAGCAGCGCAGTCAGAAGTGCCAGGAACAGGCCATAGCCCCAGCGGCCAGTAGTGGTGTGCATAACGTCCTCGATCAAGCCCGTGGTGGGGGTGATTGAATTCTACGGGCTTGGAGGGCGGGGGCGGGGGCGGGTGCCGGGAAAAGAATTCATCAGGTCATTCTTCTACGGCATGGCTTGGCAGGTGTGCTGCCTGTTCTGGCCCTTTCGCGGGCACGCCCGCTCCCACAGGGCCCCCACTAGACTCAGAGTGTGTGCGAATCCGGTGGGAGCGGGCGTGCCCGCGAAGAGGCCAGAACAGGCAACCAACAAGCTTGGCTATTTCTTGTCCCTGGCAAACGCCGCCTCAAGCGCCTGGTTGATGGTGCGCAGCACCTTCACCCGCGCCCAGCGCTTGTCGTTGGCCTCCACCAGCGTCCACGGCGCGATCTCGGTGCTAGTGCGGTCGACCATGTCACCCACCGCCTGGACATAGTCGTCCCACTTGTCGCGGTTGCGCCAGTCATCCTCGGTGATCTTGTAGCGCTTGAACGGGATCTGCTCGCGCTCTTCGAAGCGCTCCAGCTGGGTCTGCTGGTCGATTGCCAGCCAGAACTTGACCACCACCGTGCCGGCATTCACCAACTGCTCCTCGAAATCGTTGATCTCGCTGTAGGCGCGCATCCAGTCGGCCGGGCTGCAGAAGCCTTCCACCCGCTCCACCAGCACCCGGCCATACCAGGAGCGGTCGAAGATGGTGAACTTGCCGCGCGCCGGAATGTGCCGCCAGAACCGCCACAGGTAAGGCTGCGCGCGCTCTTCTTCAGTGGGCGCGGCAATCGGCACGATGCGGTACTGGCGCGGGTCCAGCGCGGCGGCCACGCGGCGGATGGCACCGCCCTTGCCGGCAGCATCGTTGCCTTCGAACACCGCCACCAGGGCATGTCGGCGCATGTGCTTGTGGCGCAGCAGACCAGCCAGGCGGGCCTGCTCGGTGACCAGTTGCTCCTGGTAGTCGGCCTTGTCCAGGCGCAGGGTCATGTCCAGCGCGCCGAGCAGGCTGCGCTGGTCGATGCTGCGGCCCAGCGGGGCGACGTTGCCCTGATGCTTGCCTTTGGGGTTGTTGGCCAGTGCCGCCTGCAGGCTTTCCAGCAAGATGCGCCCTACCGCCAGGCTGCGGTAGTTCGGGTCGACGCCCTCGATGATATGCCAAGGCGCATAGTCGCGGCTGGTGCGGCGCAGCACGCGCTCACCAAAGCGCACGAAACGGTCGTAGGTTTCCGACTGCTGCCAGTCCAGCGGGCTGATCTTCCAGCTGTGCAGCGGGTCGTCCTTGAGCGACTTCAGCCTTGCCTTCATCTGCTTCTTGGACAGGTGGAACCAGAACTTGATGATCAGCGCACCTTCGTCGCACAGCATCTCCTCCAGCCGTTCGGCGCCGGTGATGGCCTGGTCGAGCACGGCATCCTTGAACACCCCGTGCACCCGCCCCTGCAGCATCTGGCTGTACCAGTTGCCGAAGAACACGCCCATCCGCCCCTTCGGTGGCAGCGCCCGCCAGTAGCGCCAGGCCGGCGGGCGGGCCAGCTCTTCGTCGGTCTGCTGGTCGAAGGTGAGTACATCGATCATGCGCGGGTCCATCCACTCATTGAGCAGTTTGACCGTCTCGCCCTTGCCGGCGCCTTCGATGCCGTTGATCAGCACGATCACCGGGAAGCGCGCCTGCTGCTTGAGTTCGTACTGGGCTTCGAGCAAGGCCTCGCGTAAAGCGGGTACCTCGGCGTCGTAAGCCTCCTTGTCGATGCTGTGGCCGATTTCGGCGGATTCGAACATGCACTGGCTCCTTCAATGGATAAGCAAGACTAGCGGATTTGAATGTTGCCTGTGCTGGCCTCTTCGCGGGCACGCCCGCTCCCACAGGTATTTCACCGCACTCAGGGCTTGTGCAGTACCTGTGGGAGCGGGCGCGCCCGCGAAGAGGCCGGTACAGCCTGCGCAAACCTCCCGGATGGCATAAAATCCGCCCATCCGCTGCAACCGAGCCAACCATGTCCACCCTCCTCCAGCACGCCCAGATCGACTGGGACGACCAGGGCCGCCCCCATTCGCGGCAATACGACGACGTCTATTTCGCGGTCAACGAAGGCATCGAAGAAACCAAGCACGTGTTCCTTGGGCAAACCCGCCTGGCCGAGCGCTTTGCCAACCTCGCCCCGCACACCTGCCTGGTGATCGGCGAAACCGGTTTCGGCACTGGCATGAACTTCTACTGTGCCTGGCAACTGTTCGAGCAACATGCCCACGCCGAGACCCGCCTGCATTTCATCAGCGTCGAAAAGTACCCCCTCGGTCGCGACGACATGGCCCGCGCCATACGCCTGTGGCCGGAACTGGCGGCCTACAGCCAGCCACTGTTGGAGCAGTACGTGGCAGTGCACCCGGGCTTCCAGCAGTTCACCTTCGACAACGGCCGGGTCACCCTCACCCTGCTGATTGGTGATGTGCTGGAACAGCTGCCGCAACTCGATGCGCAGATCGATGTGTGGTTCCTCGACGGCTTCGCCCCGGCCAAGAACCCCGACATGTGGACCCCACAGCTGTTCGCGCAGCTGGCGCGGCTGTCACACCCGGGCACGGTGCTAGGCACCTTCACCACCACCGGCTGGGTACGCCGCAGCCTGGTCGACGCCGGCTTCGCCATGAAGAAGGTGCCGGGCATCGGCAAGAAATGGGAGGTGATGAGCGGCGCCTACGTCGGCCCCGTGCCCTGCCCCGGCGCACCGTGGTACGCGCGCCCGGCTAGCGCAGCAGGGCCGCGTGAAGCACTGGTTATAGGCGCCGGGCTCGCCGGCAGCACAACCGCCGCCAGCCTGGCCCGGCGTGGCTGGCAGGTTACCGTGCTGGAACGCCACGACACCCCGGCACAGGAAGCTTCGGGTAACCCGCAAGGGGTGCTGTACCTCAAGCTGTCCGCCCATGGCACGGCGCTGTCGCAGATGATCCTGGCCGGTTTCGGCTACACCCGGCGCCAGCTGCAGCGCCTGCAACGTGGCCGCGACTGGGATGCCTGTGGCGTGCTGCAACTGGCCTTCGACAGCAAGGAAGCCGAACGCCAGGGCAAACTGGCCGCCGCCTTCGAACATGACCTGCTGCACTCGCTGGAGCGTGCAGAGGCCGAAGCCATCGCCGGGGTGGCTTTGCCGGCTGGTGGGCTGTTCTATCCCGAAGGTGGCTGGGTGCACCCGCCGGCGCTGTGCCAGCAGCAGTTGCAGCACCCGGGTATTCGCCTGCTGACGCACCAGGAGGTGCTCGAGCTGCGCAAGGTCGATGGGCTGTGGCAAGCCTGGGCTGGCGAACGCCTGCTGGCCAGCGCGCCGGTGGTGGTCCTGGCCGGTGCCGCCGACGTACTGCGCTTCGAGCCATGCGCGCACTTGCCGCTCAAGCGCATCCGCGGGCAGATCACCCGCCTGCCGGCAACCGCCGAAAGCCGCGCGCTGCGAACCGTGGTGTGCGCGGAAGGCTATGTGGCACCGCCGCGCGGGGATGAACATACCCTGGGCGCGAGCTTCGACTTCCACAGCACAGACCTGGCGCCGACGGCGGCCGAGCACCAGGGCAACCTGGCATTGCTGGACGAGATCTCTGTCGACCTGGCCCGGCGCCTGGGCACCACCGAACTGGACCCCGGGCAATTGCAGGGGCGGGCGGCGTTCCGTTGCACCAGCCCGGATTACCTGCCGATCGTCGGGCCGGTGGCGGATGCGCAGGCGTTCGCCGAGGCCTACGCAGTGCTGGGCCGGGATGCGCGCCAGGTGCCGGATGTGGCCTGCCCCTGGCTGGGTGGGTTGTATGTGAACAGTGGGCATGGCTCACGCGGGTTGATCACGGCGCCGTTGAGCGGCGAACTGGTGGCGGCGTGGGTGTGCGGGGAACCGCTGCCGTTGCCACGGGCGGTGGCGGAGGCCTGCCACCCGAATCGGTTTGGGTTGCGTAAATTGATCCGCGGGAAGTGATTGCATCGGGTGCATGCCGTTGAATTGGTTGCGCCTGTGAGATCGAGCGCCGCCCGCGCGGCGCTCGATGTCCGCAACACCACAACACCCAAGACAGGCACCTGCCAACGCCACCTCATATAACAGATCGATCTAAAACTCTCACAAACCACATGGGTCAGTTCCTTGAGGTGCCCTAATCCGGGGCACCCCCTCCCCAACGGAAAAACCGGTAAGGACCTATGTGCGGATTAGCAGGAGAGTTGCGTTTCACCCCCATCAATCAAGCCCCTCGCCCAGCCGACCTGGCTGCGGTAGAGCGCATCACCCACCACCTGGCGCCCCGCGGCCCGGATGCCTGGGGCTTCCATAGCCAAGGCCCGATCGCCCTCGGCCACCGGCGCCTGAAAATCATGGACCTGTCCGACGGCTCTGCCCAGCCGATGGTCGACAACACCCTGGGCCTTTCGCTGGCCTTCAACGGCGCCATCTACAACTTCCCCGAACTGCGCCAGGAGCTGCAGGCCCTGGGCTACAGCTTCTGGTCCGACGGCGACACCGAGGTGCTGCTCAAGGGCTACCACGCCTGGGGCGCGGCCTTGCTGCCCAAACTCAATGGCATGTTCGCCCTGGCCATCTGGGAGCGCGACAGCCAGCGCCTGTTCCTCGCCCGCGACCGCCTGGGCGTCAAACCCTTGTATCTGTCACGCAACGGCGAGCGCCTGCGTTTCGCCTCGACCCTGCCGGCGCTGCTCAAGGGTGGAGACATCGACCCGATGCTCGACCCGGTAGCGCTCAACCACTACCTGAACTTCCACGCCGTGGTGCCGGCGCCACGCACTCTGCTGGCCAACGTGCAAAAGCTGGAACCCGGTACCTGGATGCGCATCGACCACCATGGCGAAGTAGAGCGCCAGACCTGGTGGCAGCTGCACTACGGTGCCAACCCCGACGAACGTGAGCTGGACCTCGAAGGCTGGACCACCCGCGTACTCGACGCCACCCGCGACGCCGTGGCCATCCGCCAACGGGCAGCGGTGGACGTAGGTGTGCTGCTGTCTGGCGGGGTCGACTCCAGCCTGCTGGTCGGCCTGCTGCGCGAGGTGGGCGTGGACGACCTGTCGACCTTCTCTATCGGTTTCGAGGATGCCGGCGGCGAACGCGGCGACGAGTTCCAGTATTCCGACCTGATCGCCAGGCACTACGGCACCCGTCACCACCAGCTGCGCATCGCCGAGCACGAGATCATCGAGCAGCTACCAGCCGCCTTCCGCGCCATGAGCGAGCCGATGGTCAGCCATGACTGCATCGCCTTCTACCTGCTGTCGCGGGAAGTGGCCAGGCACTGCAAGGGCGTGCAAAGCGGCCAGGGCGCCGACGAGCTGTTCGCCGGCTACCACTGGTACCCGCAGGTGGACGGCGCCGAGGATGCCTTTGCCGCCTACCGCAAGGCCTTCTTCGACCGTAGCCACGCCGAGTACCGCGACACCGTGCAGGCATCCTGGCTGCTCGAAACCGACGCGGCCGGCGACTTCGTCCGTGAACACTTCGCCCACCCCGGCGCCCCCGATGCGGTAGACAAGGCGCTGCGCCTGGACAGCACGGTGATGCTGGTCGACGACCCGGTCAAACGGGTCGACAACATGACCATGGCCTGGGGCCTGGAGGCGCGCACGCCGTTCCTCGACTACCGCCTGGTGGAACTGTCGGCGCGCATTCCGGCACGCTTCAAGCTGCCCGACGGCGGCAAGCAGGTGCTCAAGCAGGCGGCGCGGCGGGTGATCCCGCACGAGGTGATCGACCGCAAGAAGGGCTACTTCCCAGTGCCGGGCCTGAAACACCTGGAAGGTGCCACCCTCGGCTGGGTGCGTGAGCTGCTGACAGACCCCAGCCAAGACCGCGGGTTGTTCAACCCGGCCATGCTCGACCGCCTGCTGAGCAACCCGCACGGCCAGTTGACGCCACTGCGCGGCTCCAAGCTGTGGCAGCTGGCGGCGCTGAACCTGTGGCTGAGCGAACAAGGAATCTGACCGATGAAAGCTCACGAAACTGCTTACGGTCAGCGCCTGCTGCGCGGCCAGGTGCCGTCCTACGAGCGCTTGCAAGCGCGCCTGGCCGGCGATGGCAGCCAGCCCCACGACCAGCCGCGCGCCGTGCATTGCGGCTGGGGCCGGCTGCTGATCGGCCACACTTACCCCAACCCGGCCGACCTGGCCGCCGACCTGCTGGAAGAACGCCCCGGCGAGCGCGACATCGCCCTGTACGTGGCCGCGCCGCAGCAGCTGCTGGCCCAGGCCCCGCAGCAACTGTTTCTCGACCCGTCCGACACCCTGCGCCTGTGGTTCACCGACTACCGCCCGGCGCAGCGCGTGTTCCGCGGCTTCCGCGTGCGCCGGGCGCAGAACCCGGGCGACTGGCAGGCGATCAACACCCTGTACCAGGCACGCGGCATGCTGCCGGTCGACGCCGAACTGCTCACCCCTCTGCAGCTGGGCGGCCCGGTGTACTGGCTGGCCGAGGACGAAGACAGCGGCGCGGTGATCGGCAGCGTCATGGGCCTGAACCACGCCAAGGCGTTCGACGACCCCGAGCACGGCAGCAGCCTGTGGTGCCTGGCGGTAGACCCGCACTGCACCCGCCCCGGTGTGGGGGAAGTGCTGGTACGCCACCTGATCGAGCACTTCATGAGCCGCGGCCTGGCCTACCTGGACCTGTCGGTGCTGCACGACAACCGCCAGGCCAAGCGCCTGTACCAGAAGCTGGGCTTTCGCAACCTGCCGACCTTCGCGGTCAAGCGCAAGAACGGCATCAACGAGCAGCTGTTTCTCGGGCCAGGGCCGCAAGCCGACCTCAACCCGTACGCGCGCATCATCGTCGACGAAGCGATGCGTCGAGGCATCGAGGTACAAGTGGACGATGCCGCCGGCGGGCTGTTCACCCTCAGCCTGGGCGGGCGCCGCATTCGCTGCCGTGAGTCGCTCAGCGACCTGACCAGCTCCGTGACCATGACCCTGTGCCAGGACAAGCGCCTGACCCGGCAGGCCCTGTGCAACGCCGGGTTGCAGGTGCCGGCGCAACAGCTGGCCGGCAATGCCGACGATAACCTGACGTTTCTCGAAGAGCATGGTGCGGTAGTGGTCAAACCGATCGATGGCGAGCAAGGCCAGGGGGTGGCGGTGAACCTCACCTGCATCGAAGACATCACCCACGCCGTGGCGCATGCCCGCCAGTTCGACAGCCGCGTGTTGCTGGAAAGCTTCCATGCCGGGCAAGACCTGCGCATCGTGGTGATCGGCTATGAAGTGGTCGCCGCCGCCATCCGTCACCCGGCGCAGGTGCTGGGTGATGGCAAGCACAGCATCCGCCAGCTGATCGATGCCCAGAGCCGCCGACGCCAGGCGGCAACCGCTGGCGAAAGCCGCATTCCACTGGACGACGAAACCGAGCGCACCCTGCGCGCAGCGGGCTTTGGCTACGACGACGTGTTGCCCGCCAGCCAGCGCCTGGCCGTGCGGCGCACCGCCAACCTGCACACCGGCGGCACCCTGGAGGACGTGACCGAACGCCTGCACCCGGTGCTGGCCGACGCCGCCATACGCGCTGCGCGGGCGCTGGAGATTCCGGTGGTGGGGCTGGACTTCATGGTGCGTGATGCCGGGCAACCGGAGTACGTGATCATCGAGGCCAACGAGCGTGCCGGCTTGGCCAACCATGAACCACAGCCGACCGCCGAGCGTTTTATCGACCTGCTGTTTCCGCATAGCCGGCCTCTGGCGTAAAGGCTGATGGCCTATTCGCGGGCTCGCCCGCTCCCACAGGTCCACCTCATCCCTGTGGGAGCGGGCCTGCCCGCGAAGAGGCCAGCACAGGATTAAAGGAGTCCCCGACCATGTCCGACCGACATCCCGAACCCGATCTCGACTACCTCAAGCGCGTGCTGCTGGAGATGCTTGCCATCCCCAGCCCCACCGGTTTCACCGACACCATCGTGCGCTACGTGGCCGAACGCCTGGACGAGCTGGGCATCCCTTTCGAGCTGACCCGCCGTGGCACCATCCGCGCCACCCTCAAGGGCCGGCAGACCTCACCCGACCGCGCTGTATCCGCCCACCTGGACACCATCGGCGCCAGCGTGCGCCAGTTGCAGGACAATGGCCGCCTGGCCCTGGCACCGGTCGGTTGCTGGTCCAGCCGCTTTGCCGAAGGCAGCCGGGTCAGTGTGTTCACCGACACTGGCATATACCGTGGCAGCGTGCTGCCGCTGATGGCCAGCGGGCACGCCTTCAATACCGCCATCGACCAGATGCCGATCAGTTGGGAAAACGTGGAGGTACGCCTGGATGCCTACTGCGCCACCCGTGCCGACTGCGAGGCGCTAGGCGTGAGCATCGGTGATTTCGTTGCCTTCGACCCACTGCCCGAATTCACCGAAAGCGGCCACATCAGCGCCCGCCACCTGGACGACAAGGCCGGTGTTGCAGCGCTGCTGGCAGCGCTGAAAGCCGTCGTGGAAAGCGGCCGCCAACCGCTGATCGACTGCCACCCGCTATTCACCATCACCGAGGAGACCGGCTCTGGCGCGGCTGGCGCCCTGCCCTGGGATGTCAGCGAGTTCCTCGGCATTGACATTGCCCCGGTGGCGCCCGGGCAGGCCTCCAGCGAACATGCGGTGAGCGTGGCCATGCAGGACTCGTCAGGGCCTTACGACTACCACCTGTCCCGCCACCTGCTGAAACTGGCCAACGACCACGACCTGCCGGTGCGGCGCGATGTGTTCCGTTACTACTTCAGCGATGCCCATTCTGCGGTGACGGCGGGGCACGATATACGTACCGCGCTGGTGGCGTTTGGCTGCGATGCCACCCATGGGTATGAGCGAACCCATATCGACAGCCTGGCGGCGCTGAGCCGGTTGCTGTCGGCGTACCTGCTGAGCCCGCCGGTGTTTGCCAGTGATTCGCAACCGGCCAATGCGTCGTTGGAACGCTTCAGCCACCAGCTGGAGCATGATGCGCAGATGGAGAGCGATACGCGGGTGCCGGCGGTGGATAGCCTGGTCGGGAACAAGGCGTAAGGGCCCTGGGAGCTGCAACGCGCCCCCAAAATTCCGAATGTTTCGCGTAGCATGCCCCCACCAACACCCTAGGCAACGCCCACCATGCTGATCCCCTACGAGCAACTGCAAGCCGAAACCCTGACCCGCCTGATCGAGGACTTCGTCACCCGCGACGGCACCGACAACGGCGACGACACCCCGCTGGAAACCCGCGTGTTGCGGGTGCGCCAGGCCTTGGCCAAAGGGCAGGCGTTCATCCTGTTCGACCCGGAGAGCCAGCAGTGCCAGTTGCTGGCCAAGCATGATGTGCCCCGGGAGCTGCTCGACTAGCAGTTATGGCCTCTTCGCGGGCCCGCTCCCCCAGGAGTTTCACAAGCCTTGAGGGCGGTGCAGTACCTGTGGGAGCGGGCGTGCCCGCGAAGAGACCGGCTCAGGCAACATCAAACTCTGCGGGCTTTACCCTGCTGCCCTTCCTTGATGCGCTTGTACACCTCGGCCCGATGCACCGGCACCTGGCGCGGGGCATCCACGCCAAAGCGCACCACCCCTTCTCGCGTCTCCACCACCATGATCCGAATGTCATCACCAATCACGATGACCTCCCCTACTTCGCGCCCTATTACCAGCATGCTCCGATCCTCCAGCGAAAGGGAAAACCGGAGCCTGCCTTGATGGCATTCGGCTACTCAATAGCTCTGCTGCGAATCAGAAGCACCCTACATCTTGAGGTAATTTTCCTTACAGACTAATCATCGCGACTGAGCCTTTGCCCGCATTTTCACTGCCATTTCAGCCATCTCGTCATACAGCTGCTCGGGCGCCTGGCGCTTCAGTTGCCAGGCCTGGCGCCCGGTCTCATGGGGCAGGATCAGGAACTCACCCGCGCCAACCTGCTGGTGGATGTAGTCGGCGATTTCCGCCGCATTGATCGGCGAGCCTTCCAGCAGCTTGCCAACCTGCGCTTTCATCGCCGGGTTCGGCCCGCGGAACGAGTCCAGCAGGTTTGTCTGGAAGAACGACGGGCACACCACGTGCACCGCCACCTCCAGCTGGCGCAGCTCTACCAGCAGGCTTTCCGACAGGGCCAGCACGCCGGCCTTGGCCACGTTGTAGTTGCTCATGCCCGGGCCCTGCATCAGCGCGGCCATCGAGGCGATATTGATGATCCGCCCCTTACTGCGCTCCAGCAGCGGCAGGAAGGCTTTGCAGCCCTTGACCACGCCCATCAGGTTGACCGCGATCTGCCAGTCCCAGTCCTCCAGCGAAAGTTCGGCGAAGAACCCGCCCGAGGCGACGCCGGCATTATTGACGATCACGTCGATGCCGCCGAACTGCTCGGTGCAGGCCTGGGCCAGGGCAGTGAGCTGGCTGTAGTCGCGCACATCGCAGCGCTGGACGAAGCCCTCGCCGCCAGCCGCGCGGGCCAGCGCCAGGGTTTCGCGCAGGCCGGCTTCGTTGACATCGGCCAGCGCCAGGCGCCAGCCCTCACGCGCCCAGCGCAGGGCGATCTCGCGACCGAGGCCGGACCCGGCGCCGGTGATCATGATGCGGTTTTGCATGGTGGCTGGCCTTGTTCTGATGGGTTGAGCAACAAGTCTAATCAAGGCCTCGGGGGCAGGCAGGGTTCATCAGGGTAGTGAATGGAAGGGCATGATTGTGTGGTCAGTTCCGGCCTCTTCGCGGGTAAACCCGCTCCCACAAGGACAGCGCAAACCACAGGCCTGTGGTGATCCTGTGGGAGCGGGTCTACCCGCGAAGAGGTCGGCCCAAGCAACCACTCAAATGGAATTTTTTACACCCCCCACTGGTCCCTACTTGCAAGAGGCCAGCAGTCCGAGGCCCTTGACCTTCAACCACGCAAGGACTCCGTCATGACCACGATCCTCATCATCATCCTGATCCTTCTGCTGATTGGTGGCTTACCGGTCTTCCCGCACTCGCGCAGCTGGGGCTATGGCCCGTCCGGCATCATCGGCGTGGTGCTGGTTGTCCTGTTGGTGTTGTTGCTGCTAGGCATGATCTAGCGGCGAAAACACAAAAAAACCGCGCCGAAGCGCGGTTTTTTCATTGCCGGAAGGATCAGTGCGAAACAGCCCCCGAAGCCCCCAGGCCAGTCTGCGAACGCACGAACTGCGGGAAGAACAGTGCACGTTCGTCTTCAGCAGCCTTGGACTTGTCGGTGACCGAGAAGAACCAGATGCTGACGAAGGCAATAGCCATGGAGAACAGCGCCGGGTACTCGTACGGGTAGATCGGCTTCTCGTGGCCGAGGATCTGTACCCAGATGGTCGGGCCGAGGATCATCAGCGTCACCGCACTCACCAGGCCCAGCCAGCCGCCGATCATGGCGCCGCGGGTGGTCAGCTTCTTCCAGTACATCGAGAGCAGCAGTACCGGGAAGTTGCAGCTGGCCGCGATGGAGAACGCCAGGCCGACCATGAAGGCGATGTTCTGCTTCTCGAACAGGATGCCCAGGCCGATCGCCAGCACGCCCAGGGCAACGGTAGTGATCTTCGACACGCGGATCTCGTCCTTGTCGTTGGCCTTGCCCTTGCGCCATACACTGGCGTACAGGTCGTGGGACACCGCCGAGGCACCGGCCAGGGTCAGGCCGGCAACCACCGCCAGGATGGTGGCGAAGGCCACCGCCGAGATGAAGCCGAGGAACACGCTGCCACCCACGGCGTTGGCCAGGTGCACCGCTGCCATGTTGTTGCCGCCCAGCAGGGCGCCAGCGGCGTCCTTGAAGTCCGGGTTGGTGCTGACCAGCAGGATGGCGCCAAAGCCGATGATGAAGGTGAGGATGTAGAAGTAGCCGATGAAGCCGGTGGCGTACAACACGCTCTTGCGCGCTTCCTTGGCGTCACTGACGGTGAAGAAGCGCATCAGGATGTGCGGCAGGCCGGCGGTACCGAACATCAGCGCCAGGCCAAGCGAGAACGCAGAGATCGGGTCCTTGACCAGGCCGCCCGGGCTCATGATCGCCTCGCCCTTGGCGTGCACCTTGATCGCTTCGGAGAACAGGGTGTTGAAATCGAAGCCCACGTGCTTCATCACCATCAGCGCCATGAAGCTGGCACCGGACAGCAACAGCACGGCCTTGATGATCTGTACCCAGGTGGTGGCCAGCATGCCGCCGAACAGTACGTACAGGCACATCAGGATACCCACCAGGATCACCGCCACATGGTAGTCCAGGCCGAACAGCAGCTCGATCAGCTTGCCAGCACCGACCATCTGGGCGATCAGGTAGAAGGCCACTACCACCAGCGAGCCGGAGGCCGACAGGGTGCGGATCTCTTTCTGCCCGAGGCGGTACGAGGCCACGTCGGCGAAAGTGTACTTGCCCAGGTTGCGCAGGCGTTCGGCGATCAGGAAGAGAATGATCGGCCAGCCGACCAGGAAGCCGATCGAGTAGATCAGGCCGTCGTAGCCAGAGGTGAACACAAGTGCGGAAATACCCAGGAACGAGGCAGCCGACATGTAGTCACCGGCAATCGCCAGGCCGTTCTGGAAGCCGGTGATCTTGCCACCGGCGGCGTAGTAGTCCGACGCCGACTTGTTGCGCTTGGAGGCCCAGTAGGTAATGCCGAGGGTGAAGGCGACGAAAGCCACGAACATGGCGATCGCGGAAACGTTCAGCGGTTGCTTCTGCACCTCGCCGGTCAGGGCATCGGCGGCCCACACGGCGGGTGCGAAGGCTCCGCAGGCCAGTACGGCCAGGGCTTTGGCATGGCGAATCATTGTTGCGCCTCCTTCAGGATGGCCTTGTTCAGCTCATCGAATTCGCCGTTGGCACGGCGTACGTAGATGGCGGTCAGGACGAATGCCGAGACGATCAGGCCGACGCCCAGGGGAATACCCCAGGTAATCGATGACTCAGGGCTGAGCTTGGTGCCCAGGATCTGAGGACCGTAGGCGATCAGGAGGATGAAGGCGCAGTACAGGCCGAGCATGATCGCCGAGAGAATCCAGGCGAACCGTTCGCGTTTGGTGACCAGCTCCTTGAAGCGGGGGCTGTTTTGTATCGAGAGGTAAATGCTGTCGTTCATTGTTTTTGTCCTAGCAGCACAGATAGGGGTGGAACCCACGACCCTTACTTTATGCGGCTATCGGACGCCAACCAGACGACCTTAGTCTTAGATGCAACGGTGTTTTACCGGTTGCGTAACAAAGTGATCGCCTCTTCGCGGGTAAACCCGCTCCCACAAGGGATGTGCACAAGCCTGAAGACTGTGGATATCCCTGTGGGAGCGGGTTTACCCGCGAAGCAGCAAAACTGGTCCTGACAGGTTGTTACTTGCCAGTCCACTCCTTCACGCGATCAGGGTGCTTGGCCACCCAGTCCTTGGCCGCCGCTTCAGGCTTGGCGCCTTCCTGAATCGCCAGCATCACTTCGCCAATCTCGTCCTTCGACTGCCAGTTGAACTTCTTCAGGAACTCCGCCACTTCCGGGGCCTTGGTCGCCAGTTCCTTGCTGCCGATGCTGTTCACGGTTTCCGCGGCGCCATACACGCCTTTCGGGTCTTCGAGGAACTTCAGCTTCCACTTGGCGAACATCCAGTGCGGTACCCAGCCAGTCACTGCAATCGACTGCTGCTTGGCATAGGCACGGCCCAGCTCCGCGGTCATCGCCGCGCCGGAGCTGGCCTGCAGCTTGTACCCGGTCAGGTCGTAGTCCTTGATGGCCTGGTCGGTCTTGAGCATCACGCCGGAGCCTGCGTCGATGCCGACGATCTTCTGCTTGAAGGTGTCGTCGGTCTTGAGGTCGGCGATGCTCACCGCCTTGACGTACTCGGGGACGATCAGGCCGATCTTGGCGTCCTTGAAGTTCGGGCCGTAGTCGACCACGTTGTCCTTGTTCTTGGTCCAGTACTCGCCATGGGTCACCGGCAACCAGGCCGACAACATGGCGTCGAGTTTGCCGGTTGCCACGCCCTGCCACATGATCCCGGTGGCCACGGCCTGCAACTTCACGTCGTAGCCGAGTTTCTGCTTGATCACTTCGGCGGCCACGTTGGTGGTCGCCACGCTGTCAGCCCAACCATCCACGTAACCAATGCTTACTTCTTTGGCCATTGCCTGTGCCGCACTCATGGCCAGTACCATGGCAGTGCCCACACCCAGGAAACGTCGCATTCTTGTAATAGCAGCCATCAAAGCATCCCCTCGTCAGGTCTCGGAATTTGCATCATCGTCCTGCAACAATAGTCGACCTGCTCCAGCTACGACCTGTAGCCGCCCCATATGCGACAGCACTATGCCATTAGCGCCATCGGCCTACGCCGACCTGCGCGATCCTTGCATGCCAAAGGTTTGGCGCCGGGCTACTATCTACCCTTTTGCGCCTGACGATGGACCGCCCGATGCCCAGTTCTACCCGCCTGCTGCTGCCGTTATACCTGCTTGCCTGCCTGCTGGCCCTGATCGGGCTCGGAGGGCTCTGGTACGGGCTTGGCAAGCCGGTGCAACTGCCCGACGCGGCCAGCCCGACACACAAGCTGCAATGCGCCTCGTACACCCCGTTCGACAAGGACCAGTCGCCCTACGACCAGCCGTTGCGCCTGCGCCCGGCACGCATGGATGCCGACCTGGCGTTGCTGGCCGAGCGTTTTCAGTGCATCCGTACCTATTCCCAGACCGGTCTTGAGGCGATCCCGGCGCTGGCGCGCAAGCATGGCCTGAAGGTGATGCTGGGTGCCTGGGTCAACGCCCACCCGGCAGACACCGAGAAAGAAATCGACCTGCTGATCGCCGCCGCCAACGCCAACCCCGACGTGGTCAGCGCGGTGATCGTCGGCAACGAGACGCTGCTACGCAAGGAAGTAACTGGTGCGCACCTGGCCACGCTGATCGCCCGGGTGAAAAGCCAGGTCAAGGTGCCGGTAACCTACGCCGATGTGTGGGAGTTCTGGTTGCAGCACCCGCAGGTGGCACCTGCGGTGGACTTCCTGACTATCCACCTGCTGCCTTACTGGGAAGACGACCCGCGAGGCATCGACGAAGCCCTGGCCCACGTCGCCGATGTGCGCCGGGTGTTTGGCACGCGCTTCGCGCCCAAGGACATTCTGATCGGCGAAACCGGCTGGCCCAGCGAAGGCCGCCAGCGCGAGACCGCGGAGCCCAGCCGGGTCAACGAGGCGCGCTTCATTCGTGGGTTTGTGGCCATGGCCGAAAACAACGGTTGGCATTACAACCTGATCGAGGCGTTCGACCAACCATGGAAGCGCGCCAATGAAGGGGCGGTCGGTGGTTACTGGGGGCTTTACGATGCCGACCGGCAGGACAAGGGCGTACTTGAAGGGCCGGTGAGCAACCTGCCTTACTGGCCGCAATGGTTGCTGGCCGGTGCCGTGCTGATGGTGCTGATGCTGATGCTTGCCGGGCGCCCTTCCACCCCGACAGCGGCCATATTGCTGCCGTTGCTGGCGGCGTTTGGTGCCGGTTGCCTGGGGCTTTGGGGTGAGCTGATGCGCACCCATGCGCGGTTTGCCGGGGAATGGCTGTGGGCGCTGCTGCTGGCGGGGCTGAACCTGTTGGTACTGGCCCATGCCGTGCTGGCCCTGGCGCGGCGCACGGGCTGGCGCGAGCGCCTGTACGCCTGGCTGCAGGCGCGGGCCGGCTGGTTGTTGCTGGCGGCAGGTTTTGCCGCAGCGGTGAGCATGCTGGCGATGGTGTTCGACCCACGCTATCGCAGCTTCCCCAGCGCAGCGCTGGCGTTGCCGGCGCTGGTGTTTGCACTGTGGCCGGTACGGGCGCCACGGGCGGAGGTGGCGTTGCTGGCGTTCATCGTCGGTGCCGGGGTGGCGCCGCAGTTGTTTGTGGAAGGGCTGGAGAACCAGCAGGCCTGGGGGTGGGCCGGGGTGAGTGTGCTGATGACGGCGGCTTTGTGGCGAAGCTTGCGGCTGCGCCAGGCTTGATTGTTGTGGCGGCGCTCGATTTCTGCCCTTCCCCAAAACCCAAGCCAGGCACCTGTCAGCCGCGCCGCGGTTGCCTGACCAACCGCAACCCCGCCAGCACCAGCGCGAACACAGCAATGCTGGCGGTATACAGCACCAGCGCCGGCACCGCGAACACCAACGCCACCACCGCCAGCCACCAGCCGCCACGGCCGGCAACTACCTGCGCCAGCAGCGCCAGCGCCAGCCCGCTCCAGGCCATCACCTGATGATGAATACCCAACCCCAGCAACGACCGCACTTCACACTGCCAGTACGCCGCCGGCGCCGTGCACAGCCCAACCCATTGCCCGTCTTCCATCAGCCCGTAGCGCACGCCATAACTGGCAGCAAGCCACAGCCCTAGAAACAGCAAAAGCAGCGCAGCCGGCAGCGAACGAGACATCCAGTTCTCCAATAGCGGTAATCGAAAGCATCCATGATCGCTTATGCCCTGTTGTAAGGCAAAATCACATTTCTGCAGCTATGTTGCGGATAACAAGCACACCAAAGACCACCGCACCTGGCAACTTTGCCCGGCCCGCTGTGGTCCTAGCCTGCACAATGCTCGACCTTGCGTTCTTTTGGGGGATTACATGCTTCGATCTTTGCGCCTCGCTGCCTTGCTCGGCGGCCTGCTCATGGCTGTGGCCGTTTCGGCGCGGGATATCGACGCCGCGAGCTATGGCTACCCCTTGACCAACCCGTTCGAGGCCACCATCGCCACCACGCCGCCGGACCAGCGCCCCACCCTGCCCGGCGACGACGAAATCAGCCAGGCCGACTACAGCCTCAACCTGCGCCCGGACCGTGAGTTCACCCTGCCCGACAACTTCTGGGCAGTGAAAAAACTCAAGTACCGCCTGGCCCGCCAGGACCACGAGGCACCGCTGATATTCATCATCGCCGGCACCGGTGCGCCCTACACCAGCAGCATCAACGAATACCTGAAAAAGCTGTTCTACCAGGCCGGCTTCCACGTGGTGCAGTTGTCGTCGCCCACCAGCTACGACTTCATGAGCGCCGCCTCGCGCTTCGCCACCCCCGGCGTCAGCCAGGAGGATGCCGAAGACATGTACCGGGTGATGCAGGCCGTGCGCGCCCAGCACCCGCGCCTGCCAATCAGCGAGTTCTACCTCACCGGCTACAGCCTGGGCGCACTCGACGCGGCCTTCGTCAGCCACCTGGACGAAACCCGCCGCAGCTTCAACTTCAAGCGCGTGCTGCTACTGAACCCGCCGGTCAACCTGTACACCTCGATCAACAACCTCGACAAGCTGGTACAGACCCAGGTCAAGGGCATCGACCGCAGCACCACCTTCTACGAGCTGATGCTGGCCAAGCTGACCCGCTACTTCCAGGAAAAGGGCTACATCGACCTCAATGAAGCCCTGCTGTACGACTTCCAGCAGTCGCGCCAGCACCTGTCCAACGAGCAGATGGCCATGCTGATCGGCACCTCGTTCCGCTTCTCCGCGGCCGACATTGCCTTCACCTCCGACCTGATCAACCGCCGCGGCCTGATCATTCCGCCGAAGTTCCCGATCACCGAGGGCAGCAGCCTCACGCCGTTCTTCAAGCGTGCCCTGCAGTGCGACTTCGACTGCTACATGACCGAACAGGTCATCCCCATGTGGCGCGCCCGCACTGATGGCAACAGCATCCTGCAACTGGTCAACCAGGTCAGCCTGTATGCGCTGGAAGACTACCTGAGCAGCAGCGACAAGATCGCCGTGATGCACAACGCCGACGACGTCATCCTCGGCCCCGGCGACATCGGTTTCCTGCGCAAGGTGTTCGGTGAGCGCCTGACCCTTTACCCCCACGGCGGCCATTGCGGCAACCTCAATTACCGCGTCAACAGTGACGCCATGCTGGAGTTCTTCCGTGGTTAACAAACTCCTCTTCGCCACTGCCCTGTTCGTCGCCGGCCATGCCCTGGCCGCAGAAACAGCCCCCCGGGCCAGCGTGGTCGAAGCCGACCCGCAAGTTACCGAAACACCACCGGCCCCCGAGGCCGATGGTTTCCTCGACCCGCTGCGCGAGCTGAAATTCAACCCGGGGCTGGACCAGCGCGAGTTCGAGCGCTCTACCCTGCAGGCACTGAACGTGTACGACCCGCTGGAGTCGATCAACCGGCGCGTCTATCACTTCAACTACCGCCTGGACCAATGGGTGCTGCTGCCCATGGTAAGCGGCTACCAGTACGTCACCCCGCGCTTCGTGCGCACTGGGGTGACCAACTTCTTCAACAACCTGGGCGACGTGCCGAACCTGTTCAACAGTGTGCTGCAGTTGAAGGCCAAGCGCTCCGCGGAGATCACCGCACGGCTGATGTTCAATACCATCATCGGCGTGGGTGGGCTGTGGGACCCGGCTACCAGCATGGGCCTGCCGCGGCAAAGTGAAGACTTCGGCCAGACCTTGGGCTTCTACGGCGTACCGGACGGGCCGTACCTGATGCTGCCAGTGCTGGGACCGTCGAACCTGCGCGATACCACCGGGCTGGTGGTGGACTATGCGGGCGAACAGGCGATCAACTACCTGAACGTGGCCGAAGCCAGCAGCGACCACCCGGAAATTTCCGTCCTGCGAGTGGTGGACAAGCGCTACAGCACCAAATTCCGCTATGGCCAGCTCAACTCGCCGTTCGAGTACGAAAAGGTGCGGTATGTGTATACCCAGGCGCGCAAGTTGCAGATAGCCGAGTAAGCAGGCCAGGCCTCTTCGCAGCACAAGGCTGCTCCTACAAGGTGACGCGCTCACCTGTAGGAGCAGCCTTGTGCTGCGAAGAGGCCGGCACAGGCAACATCACATCCCCAGGAACTGACACAGCTCCCGCTTCTTGGCCAAGGCATCCTTTCGCCCCAGCTCGATCAGCTCGCTGCAGTAACTGGCCTCGAACAGCAAATAGCTCAACACCCCTGCCCCGCTGGTACGCGTCGCCCCCGGCCCACGCAGGAACACGCGCAACGCCGCCGGCAACTCGCGCCGGTGCCGTGCGGCAATCTCGTCCAGCGGCTGGCTGGGCGCCACCACCAACACGTCGATTGGCGCCAGGCCCAGGCGCCGGGCATCCAGGTGCGCCGGCAACAAGTGGCTCAGGTGGTTCAGGCGCTGCAGCAGCTCGATATCGTCTTCCAGGCTGTCAATGAACGTGCTGTTGAGCATGTGCCCGCCGATCTGCGCCAGGCTCGGCTGCTGCCCGCTGAACACGCGCTGGGTCGGCAATGGTGGCGCCGGCCGCTGCGGGTTACCACTGACCCCGACTACCAGTACCCGGCTGGCGCCCAGGTGCAGGGCCGGGCTGATCGGTGCCGACTGGCGTACCGCGCCGTCACCGAAATATTCGTCGCCCAGCCGCACCGGGGCGAACAGCAGCGGGATGGCCGCGCTGGCCAACAGGTGGTCGATGGTCAACGGCGTGGGCATGCCGATGCGGCGGTGGCGCAACCAGGCTTCGATGGTGCCGCGGCCCTGGTAGAAGGTTACCGCCTGGCCGGATTCGTAGCCAAAGGCGGTCACCGCGACGGCGCGCAGTTGCTCGGTGGCCAGGGAGTGGGCGATGCCGTCCAGGTTCAGGTGCGCCTGCAGCAAGCCGCGCAATGGGCTGCTGTCCAGTAGCGCCACCGGCGCCGGGCCACCCAGGCCCAGCAGGTTGTGGCCGACGAAGCGGCTGGCCTGGCGGACCACGCCAGGCCAGTCGCTGCGGATCACCAGATGGCTGCGGAAGTTCTGCCAGAAGGCGGTGAGCCGTTGTACGGCTTCGCTGAAATGGGTGGCGCCGCTGGCCAGGGTGACGGCGTTGATGGCGCCGGCGGAGGTACCGACGATGACCGGGAACGGGTTGTGCGCGCCGGCGGGCAGCAACTCGGCAATGCCGGCCAGCACGCCGACCTGGTAGGCGGCGCGGGCGCCACCGCCAGAAAGGATGAGACCGGTTACCGGGGGTGGCGCCATAGGAGTCCTTCCTGGGGTTGATGTGCTGTCAGTGCCGGCCTATTCGCGGGTAAACCCGCTCCCACAGGTATTACAAAGCCTTCAGGGCCTGTGGAAAACCTGTGGGAGCGGGTTCACCCGCGAATAGGCCGGCACAGGCAAAACAAGATTCAACGCTTCTTCTTGTCATACAACCGCGGCGCCCCTTCGGGCCGCGACTTGAACCGGCGATGCGCCCACAGGTACTGCTCGGGGCATTCGCGCAACACGCTTTCGACCCACTGGTTGATGCGCAGGCAGTCGGCCTCTTCGCTCTCCCCGGGGAAATCCGCCAACGGCGGGTGGATCACCAGACGATAGCCGCTGCCATCCTCCAGGCGCTTCTGGGTGAACGGAATCACCTGCGCCTTGCCCAACCGGGCAAACTTGGTGGTGGCCGTCACCGTCGCCGCCGGAATGCCGAACAGCGGCACGAACAGGCTCTGCTTGGCGCCGTAGTCCTGGTCCGGCGCGTACCAGATCGCCCGGCCCGAACGCAGCAGCTTGAGCATCCCGCGCACATCCTCGCGCTCCACCGCCAGCGAGTCGAGGTTATGCCGCTCGCGGCCGCTGCGCTGGATGAAGTCGAACAGCGGGTTGCCGTGCTCGCGGTACATGCCGTCGATGGTGTGCTGCTGGCCGAGCAGCGCGGCGCCAATTTCCAGGGTGGTGAAGTGCACCGCCATCAGGATGGCACCCTGCCCCGCCTGCTGGGCGGCCTGCAGGTGCTCCAGCCCCTCGACATGGGCCAGGCGCGCCAGCCGGGCCTTGGGCCACCACCAGCTCATGGCCATTTCGAAGAAGGCGATACCGGTGGAGGCGAAGTTGGCCTTGAGCAGACGCTGCCGTTCGTCGACCGACAGCTCCGGGAAGCACAGTTCCAGGTTGCGCGCGGCAATGCGCCGCCGCTCACCGGCAAAGCGGTACATCACCGCACCCAGCGCGGCACCGACTTTCAACAGGACCCGGTACGGCAACTGGACCACAAGCCACAGCAGGCCCAGGCCCAACCACAGGCCCCAGAAACGTGGGTGAAGGAAATAGGGACGAAAACGCGGGCGTTCCATTGAAGCTTCCGGAAAGACAAAGGCCGCGCATTCTACAACGGATCAGCGCATGTTGCGGGCAACCGGTCTTATCGTTATAAGTCAGGGCACTTTTTTCGCAACAAGCCGTCTATGCAGACCATGAGCCCAAACCACACACCCGATACCGCCTCCGTGTTCCAGCTCAAGGGCAGCATGCTCGCCATTACAGTGCTGGAGCTGGCGCGCAATGACCTTGAGGCCCTCGACCGCCAACTGGCGGCCAAAGTCGCCCAGGCACCGAACTTCTTCAGCAACACGCCGCTGGTGCTGGCGCTGGACAAGCTGCCGGCCGGCGAAGGGGCAATCGACCTGCCCGGCTTGATGCGGATCTGCCGCCACCACGGCCTGCGCACCCTGGCCATCCGCGCCAGCCGTATCGAAGACATCGCCGCGGCCATCGCCATCGACCTGCCGGTGCTGCCACCATCCGGCGCCCGCGAACGGCCGCTGGAGCCCGAGCCCGAGGTGAAGAAGCCCGAGCCGGCCCCGGTCCCGCCGCCGATCCTTGAACCCGAGGTGCGCCCGACCCGCATCATCACTTCGCCAGTACGTGGCGGCCAGCAGATCTATGCCCAGGGCGGCGACCTGGTGGTGACCGGTTCGGTCAGCCCGGGGGCGGAACTTCTGGCCGATGGCAACATCCATGTGTACGGCGCCATGCGCGGCCGCGCCCTGGCCGGCATCAAAGGCAATACCAAGGCACGTATCTTCTGCCAGCAGATGACCGCCGAAATGGTCTCCATCGCCGGCCAGTACAAGGTCTGCGAAGACCTGCGCCGCGACCCGCTGTGGGGCACCGGCGTGCAAGTCAGCCTGTCTGGCGACGTGTTGAACATCACCCGTCTTTAACGGATACTTGCCAGCATTTTTAGTGCAACTTTTTTACCGTTGCCATTTATTTGTATTTTTGCAGGGACTTGTGTCCCGATTATTTTAGGGGTGAAACACCTTGGCCAAGATTATCGTGGTTACTTCCGGCAAGGGGGGGGTGGGCAAGACCACTACCAGCGCCGCCATTGGTACCGGCCTCGCACTGCGTGGCCACAAGACCGTCATCGTCGACTTCGACGTGGGCCTGCGTAACCTCGACCTGATCATGGGCTGCGAACGCCGCGTTGTGTACGACTTCGTCAACGTGGTCAACGGCGAAGCCAACCTGCAACAGGCCCTGATCAAGGACAAGCGCCTCGAAAACCTGTACGTGCTGGCCGCCAGCCAGACCCGTGACAAGGACGCGCTGACCCAGGAAGGCGTGGAAAAGGTCCTGATGGAGCTGAAGAAAGACTTCGACTTTGTCATCTGCGACTCGCCAGCCGGTATCGAGAAAGGCGCACACCTGGCCATGTACTTTGCCGACGAAGCCGTCGTGGTCACCAACCCCGAGGTGTCCTCGGTACGTGACTCCGACCGCATGCTAGGCATCCTGTCGAGCAAGTCGCGCCGCTCCGAGAACGGCGAAGAGCCGATCAAGGAACACCTGCTGATCACCCGCTACCACCCGGAGCGCGTGGAAAAGGGCGAAATGCTGAGCATCGCCGACGTCGAAGAAATCCTGGCGATCAAACTCAAGGGTGTCATCCCCGAGAGCCAGGCCGTGCTCAAGGCTTCCAACCAGGGTATCCCGGTCATCCTCGACGACCAGAGCGATGCCGGCCAGGCCTATAGCGATACCGTCGACCGTCTGCTGGGCAAAGAAAAGCCCCTGCGGTTCATCGAAGTGCCGAAGCAAGGATTCTTCGCGCGCCTGTTTGGAGGCAAGTAAACCATGAACCTTTTTGACTTCTTTCGTGGCAGACAGAAACAGACCAGCGCGTCGGTAGCGAAAGAGCGTCTACAGATCATCGTGGCGCACGAGCGCGGCCAACGCAGCGAACCGGACTACCTGCCAGCGCTGCAGAAAGAACTGCTGGAAGTGATCCGCAAGTATGTGAACATCGGCAACGATGATGTGCATATCGAGCTGGAAAACCAGGGTAGCTGCTCGATTCTTGAGCTGAACATCACCTTGCCGGATCGCTGATCCGCGCAATTGGCCATCGGGGCTGCCTTGCAGCCCATTCGCGGCACAAGGCCGCTCCTACAGGGGTACACATTTCCTTGTAGGAGCGGCCTTGTGCCGCGAATGGGCCGCAAGGCGGCCCCGATGGTTTTCCCCGATATCACAGAGATACTGCAATGCCGCTGTCCAACATCCAGATCCTGCACGAAGACGCCGCCATCCTGGTGATCAACAAACCGACCCTGCTGCTGTCGGTACCCGGCCGCGCCGAGGACAACAAGGACTGCCTGATCACCCGCCTGCAGGAAAACGGCTACCCCGACGCGCTGATCGTGCACCGCCTGGACTGGGAAACCTCTGGCATCATCCTGCTGGCCCGGGATGCCGACAGCCACCGAGAGCTGTCGCGGCAGTTCCACGACCGCGAAACCGAAAAGGCCTACACCGCGCTGTGCTGGGGCCAACCGGCGCTGGACAGCGGCAGCATCGACCTGCCGCTGCGCTACGACCCGCCGACCAAGCCACGGCATGTGGTGGACCACGAGCAGGGCAAGCATGCGCTGACCTTCTGGCGCATCGTCGAGCGCTGCGGTGATTACTGCCGGGTAGAACTGACACCGATTACCGGGCGTTCGCACCAGTTGCGCGTGCACATGCTGTCGATCGGGCACCCGCTGCTGGGCGACCGGCTGTATGCCAACCCCGAGGCACTGGCGGCCCATGAGCGGCTGTGCCTGCATGCCTCGATGCTGAGCTTTACCCACCCGGTGTCCGGGGAGCGCTTGAAGTTCGAGTGCCCTGCCCCCTTCTGATTTTTCAGGCTCTGTACTGGCCTCTTCGCGGGCAAGCCCGCGAAGAGGCAGACACAATTTGTCGACCTAATAGGCTAAACTCGCGCCACTGCTGTCTGGAGTGAGCTATGCGCGACGCACTGAATTCTGGCCTTATCGACTTCCTCAAGGCCTCCCCCACGCCCTTCCATGCCACCGCCAGCCTGGCTCAGCGCCTGGAAGCTGCCGGCTACCAGCGCCTGGACGAGCGCGACAGCTGGGCCACAGTGCCTGGCGGCCGCTATTACGTCACCCGTAACGACTCGTCGATCATCGCCATCAAGCTGGGCAAGCAAGCCCCACTGCTGAACGGTATCCGCATGGTCGGTGCCCACACCGACAGCCCGTGCCTGCGCGTCAAGCCGCAGCCTGAACTGCAGCGCCAGGGCTTCCTGCAGCTGGGTGTAGAAGTGTATGGCGGCGCCTTGCTGGCGCCATGGTTCGACCGCGACCTGTCGCTGGCCGGCCGGGTCACCTATCGCCGTGACGGCAAGGTCGAAAGCCAGCTGATCGACTTCAAGCTGCCAATCGCGATCATCCCCAACCTGGCCATCCATCTCAATCGCACCGCCAACGAAGGCTGGGCGATCAACCCGCAGAACGAGCTGCCGCCAATCCTGGCCCAGGTGGCGGGTGACGAACGCATCGACTTCCGCGCCCTGCTCACCGAGCAACTGGCCCGCGAGCACGAGCTGATCGCCGACGTGGTGCTGGATTACGAGCTGAGCTTCTACGACACCCAGGACGCCGCCCTGGTCGGCCTGAACGGCGACTTCATCGCCGGTGCGCGCCTGGACAACCTGTTGTCGTGCTACGCCGGCCTGCAGGCCCTGCTGGCCGCCGACAGCGACGAAACCTGCGTACTGGTGTGCAACGACCATGAAGAAGTCGGCAGCTGCTCGGCCTGTGGTGCCGACGGCCCGATGCTGGAGCAGACCCTGCAGCGCCTGCTGCCGGATGGCGACGCCTACGTGCGCACCATCCAGCGCTCGCTGATGGTGTCGGCCGACAACGCCCACGGCGTGCACCCCAACTACGCCGACAAGCACGACGGCAACCACGGGCCCAAGCTCAACGCCGGGCCGGTCATCAAGGTCAACAACAACCAGCGCTACGCCACCAACAGCGAAACCGCCGGGTTCTTCCGCCACCTGTGCATGGCCGAGGAAGTGCCGGTGCAGAGCTTTGTGGTGCGCAGCGACATGGGCTGTGGCTCGACCATCGGTCCGATTGCGGCCAGCCACCTGGGCGTGCGTACGGTGGATATCGGCTTGCCAACCTTTGCCATGCATTCGATTCGCGAGCTGTGCGGTAGCCATGACCTGGCGCACCTGGTGAAGGTGCTGAGCGCCTTCTACCGTTGCCGCGAGTTGCCTTGATGCTTTGATGTAGCCAGGCCCGGCCTCTTCGCGGGCTTGCCCGCTCCCACAGGAGCATCACAGGATTCAAGGCCTGTGCGGTACCTGTGGGAGCGGGCATGCCCGCGAAGAGGCCGGGCCTGCTCAAGGTCAATCCCGCTTCGCCTGCCACCCGCTATGCTTGTTACATGGCCCCACTGCAAAAGGATTGCTGTCCATGTCCCCGTTCCTTTCCCTGTTCGTGCCGGTGTTCCTGTTCCTGATGCTGCTGACCATCGGTTTCAGCCTGCGCGAGCGCAACATCGGCGTGCTGATGATGTGGATCGGCACCTTGGGCATCTTCGGCCTCACCTGCTGGAAGATCCTCGAGAAACTGCCGTCATAAACCTCTACACTCGGTCAATCGTTTGACCTGAGGTAGTTTTGCCAGTGCCTGCCCTTCTGCGTTGCCTGTTCCTGCTGCTGTTCCTCTTTGTAACCCCGGTACAGGCGGCGGGCCTGCCCGGCCTGCTTGGTGGCAGCGCGCCCGCACAGCCGGAAGCGACCGAACCGCTGGGCAAGTCGCTGGACGAGGTGATCAAGAACCTGGAAAACGACCAGCAACGGGCCAAGCTGCTGGCCGACCTGAAAAAGCTGCGCGACGCCACCAGGCAATCGCAACCCACCGTCGAACAGGGCGTGCTCGGCCTGATCGGCGGCGCCCTGAATGACTTCGAGAAACAGTTCAGCGGCGAAGCCAGCCCGTTCCATCGCTGGGCCGCGGAAATCGAACAGGCCCAGGCCGAACTGACCGAGTTGATAGTACCGGTGCACCAGTGGCCGGCCATCCTGTTCGGCTTTGCCGCCGTCATCGCCGTCTGGAGCGTGCTGGCCTACGCCTTCAACTGGGTCGGCCACCGGGTACGCCTGCGCTTTGGCCTGAGCGAGGAACTGCCGCAGCACCCCCGCACCTGGGACCTGGTGCGCTTTGCCCTGCGCAAGCTGGGCCCGTGGCTGGTGGCGCTGGTGTTCACCGTGTACCTGAGCGTCGTTCTCCCGCCGTCACTCGGCAAGTCGCTGGCCATGGTGCTGGCCTACGCACTGGTGGTCGGCACCTGCTTCTCGGCCATCTGCGTGATCGCCTTCTCGCTGCTCGACGGCCCGCACCGCCACCGCGCCCTGCACATTCTGCGCCACCAGGCGTTCCGCCCGCTGTGGCTGATCGGCAGCTTCGCCGCGTTTGGCGAAGCGATGAGCGACCCGCGCCTGATGGTCGCCCTCGGCACCCACCTGGCCCACGCCCTGGCCACCCTGGCCAACGTGATTGCAGCGCTGTGCACCGGGCTGTTCATCCTGCGCTTCCGCCGCCCGATCGCCCACCTGATCCGCAACCAGCCGCTGTCACGGCGCCTGACCCGGCGCACCCTCAGCGACACCATCGAAATCCTCGGCAGCTTCTGGTTCGTGCCGGCACTGATCCTGGTGGCGATTTCGCTGTTCGCTACCTTCATCTCGGCCGGCGACACCAGCACCGCCCTGCGCCAGTCGCTGATGTGCACGGTGCTGGTGGTGGTGTGCATGGTGCTCAACGGCCTGGTACGCCGCCACGCCGCCAGCCCCAAGCGCGCCAACAAGCGCCAGGCAGTGTACGCCGAGCGCTTGCGCAACTTCGGCTACCTGCTGGTGCACCTGTTCATCTGGCTGGTGTTCATCGAACTGGGGTTGCGCGTGTGGGGCCTGTCGATGATCAGCTTCGCCGAGGGCGACGGCCACGACATAAGCGTGCGCCTGCTGGGCCTGGCCGGCACGCTGATCGTCGCCTGGCTGGTGTGGATCCTGGCCGACACCGCCGTGCACCACGCCCTGGTGCGTTCGCGCCGGGGCCTGGCCAACGCCCGCGCGCAAACCATGATGCCGCTGATCCGCAACGTGATGTTCGTGGTCATCTTCATCATCGCGGTGATCGTCGCCCTGGCCAACATGGGCATGAACGTCACCCCGCTGCTGGCCGGTGCCGGTGTGATCGGCCTGGCTATCGGCTTTGGTGCGCAGTCGCTGGTGGCCGACCTGATCACCGGGTTGTTCATCATCATCGAGGACTCGCTGGCCATCGACGACTACGTGGATGTGGGCGGGCACCTGGGCACGGTGGAGGGGCTGACCATCCGTACCGTGCGCCTGCGGGATATCGACGGCATCGTGCATACCATCCCGTTCAGCGAGATCAAGAGCATCAAGAACTACTCGCGCGAGTTCGGCTACGCGATTTTCCGCGTGGCGATCCCGCACAGGATGAACATCGACCAGGCGATCACGCTGATTCGCGAGGTGGGGCAGAAGCTGCGCAACGACCCGCTGATGCGCCGCAACATCTGGTCGCCGCTGGAGCTGCAGGGGGTGGAGAGCTTCGAGTCGGGTTCGGCGATCTTGCGGGCGCGGTTCAAGACCGCACCGATCAAGCAGTGGGAAGTGTCGCGGGCGTTCAACCTGGCGTTGAAGCGGCAGCTGGATGAGGCGGGGCTGGATTTGGCAACGCCAAGGTTGTCAGTGCAGGTAGTGACTGCCGGTTCCTCCAGTTAGGGCCTCTTCGCGGGTGAACCCGCTCCCACAAGTACTGCGCAAAGGCTGAAACCTGCGCGGTCCCTGTGGGAGCGGGCGAGCCCGCGAAGAAGCCAACACCTCAACCCGCCTGGGCGCGAATGCGGATGGCATCATGCCGCCAATACTCCAGGTCACAGTCGATCAGGTGCCCATGCTGGTCACTGTTGACCCGGGTGATATGCAACCCCGGGCTTCCCGCCGATACTTTCAAGGCGCTGGCCGCCTCCACCGGCAACGCCGTCGGCAAGATCTCGAAGCACACCTGCCCATACTGGATGCCATACACCCGCCCATAAATCTCGGTCAGCGACTGCGCCAGGTCCTGTTCGAGAATCTCCGGAAAGTACCGGGGGTTGAGGTAGTGCTCGGCATACAGCACCGCCCGACCATCGATCCGCCGTAACCTGCAGATACGCACCACGCTGGACAACGCTGGCAGCTGCAAGCGCGCACAGATGGCCGCCGAGGCCGGCTGCAGCCGCGCCGACAACAGTTCGGTACTGGGCTCCCGCCCCTGGTCGCGGACCATGGCATGGAAGTGGCTGCGCTCGATCAGGTCGTAGGTCAGCCGCTCGGGCGCGACGAACCAGCCACGGCGCTCTTCGCGGTAGATCAGCCCCTGGGCTTCCAGCTGCACCAGCGCCTCACGCAGGGTAATGCGCGTGGTATCGAACACCTCGCTGAGCCTGCGCTCGGCCGGCAGCTTGCCGCCCGGCGCCAGCAGGCCGTGCTCGATCTGCTCCTGCAAGGCATGGCAGATGGCTGTTACCGCACGCGGTGGCATCGACTGCATCGAAAGGTTACCTATCTGGACTAGTCCAGCCCCATCACAGGGCATGTGGAGAATAGTGCAAGCCTAGGCAGGGCTGATGAACATCCTGTGACAAAGGCTTTGGCCAGACACTACCAGAAACGCGCCAAGCCAGCAGAACCGGGTTGGTTGCGTGGTCTACGCTGTAGCTTCAGGGCCTTCACCGGCCCTTCCCTACATCAAACTGTCACGCAAGCGGCCTACCTTGGCTCAAGGTTTGCTGACCTAGACCAAAGGTGCCAGTCAACGGCTTGCAACGGTTTTACCCAGAACAACGATCGCAAAGGCACCCACCCAAAGGAGCTTCGGATGAAAAAGTTCTTCATGGCGTCACTGCTTGGTTCGGCCATCGCGTTGTGTACCACGGCCATGGCCGCCGGCACCGACCTCAAGGCCCTGGAAGACGCCGCCCGCAAGGAAGGCACCGTCAACAGCGTGGGCATGCCCGACGCCTGGGCTAACTGGAAAGGCACCTGGGAAGACCTGGCCAGCAAGTACGGCCTCAAGCACAGCGACACCGACATGAGCTCGGCCCAGGAAATCGCCAAGTTCGAAGCCGAGAAGGACAACGCCAGCGCCGACATCGGCGACGTGGGTGCCGCCTTCGGCCCGATCGCCGTGGCCAAGGGCGTCAGCCAAGCGTACAAACCGAGCACCTGGGAACAGGTGCCGACCTGGGCCAAGGACAAGGACGGCCACTGGGCGCTGGCCTATACCGGTACCATCGCCTTCATCATCAACAAGGACCTGGTCAAGGAAGGCGAACGGCCAACCTCCTGGCATGACCTGGAAAAAGGCAAGTACAAGGTCGCCATCGGTGACGTCGGCACCGCTGCCCAGGCCGCCAACGGCGTGCTGGCTGCGGCGATCGCCTACAAGGGTGACGAAACCAACCTGGCACCGGGCCTGCAACTGTTCACCAAGCTGGCCCAGCAGAAGCGCCTGTCGCTGGCCAACCCAACCATCCAGACCCTGGAGAAGGGCGAGGTGGAAGTGGGCGTGGTGTGGGACTTCAACGGCCTGAGCTACCGTGAACAGATCGACCCCAAGCGTTTCGAAGTGCTGATCCCATCGGATGGCACGGTGATCTCCGGCTATACCACTGTCATCAACAAGTACGCAAAGAACCCGAACGCGGCCAAGCTGACACGTGAATACATCTTCAGCGACGCCGGGCAGATCAACCTGGCCAAGGGGCATGCGCGACCGATCCGTGCCGAGCACCTGAAGCTGCCGGACGATGTGCAGGCCAAGCTGCTGCCCAACGAACAGTACAAGGCCGCGCAGCCGATCAAGAACGCCGAGGCCTGGGAAGCGACCTCGAAGAAACTGCCGCAGATGTGGCAGGAGCAAGTGATCATCGAGATGGAGTAAGGGGCTAGCTTCTCTAGCGCCTGGACGGGCCCTTTCGCGGGTGAACCCGCTCCCACAGGTAAAGCACGCGTCTCAAGGCTGGCGCATGACCCTGTGGGAGCGGGTTTACCCGCGAAGAAGCCAACGCGGTTTATGACTGGAGCCACCATGCAACACAACGTCATCCTGGTCCTGCTCGACGGCCTCAACTACCAGGTCGCCCACCACGCCATGGGCCACCTGCACGCCTACGTCGAGGCCGACCGTGCCGCGCTGTACCGCGTGGAATGCGAACTGCCGTCGCTGTCGCGGCCACTGTACGAGTGCATTCTCACCGGTGTACCACCGATCGACAGCGGCATCGTGCACAACAACGTCAACCGCTTGTCCAACCAGCGCAGCGTGTTCCATTACGCCCGCGAGGCCAACCTGGGCACTGCGGCGGCGGCTTATCACTGGATCAGCGAGCTGTACAACCGCTCACCCTTCGACCCGCAGCGCGACCGCCATACCCACGCGCCGAAGCTGCCGATTCAGCACGGGCTGTTCTACTGGGACGACCGTTACCCCGATTCGCACCTGCTGGCAGATGGCGAATACCTGCGCCGCCGCCACGCCCCTAACTTCCTGCTGGTGCACCCGATGAGTATCGACGACATCGGCCACCGCCATGGTCTGGATAGCAGCCAATACCGTAACGCCGCGCGCAGCGCCGACATCCTGCTGGCCGACTACCTGCCAGACTGGCTTGAGGAAGGCTACCAGGTACTGGTCACTGCCGACCACGGCATGAACAACGACCGCTCGCACAATGGCCTGCTGGCCGAGGAGCGCGAAGTGCCGCTGTTCGTCTTCGGCGATGCCTTCAGCCTGGACCCGGCAGCCAAACCGCTGCAGACCGAGCTGTGCGGGACCATCTGCGAGCTGCTCGGCGCGCCACATGACAAGAGCGTCTGCCGGGAGCTGCTGAAGTGACTACAGCCAAGAGCAGCAGCGCTCGCGGCCGCTACCTGGCCCTGCTCTGCCTGTTACCGTTCGCCGTGTTCTTCGTCATCTTCCAGATCGCCCCGCTGGCCTGGGTGGCGATCAACAGCCTGCAATCGGAAGCGGGCTGGGGCGTGGAAAACTTCAGCAAGGTGTTCGCCTCGAAGTTCTACCTGCAGGCCCTGCAACGCAGCCTGGAGATCAGCTTCTGGTCGAGCCTGTTCGGCATCGTCATCGCCACCCTCGGCGCCTACTCGCTGCGCAAGGTGGACTCGAAGCTGCGCGACTTCGTCAGCGCCTTCGCCAACATGACCAGCAACTTCGCCGGGGTGCCGCTGGCCTTCGCCTTCATCATCCTGCTCGGCTTCAACGGCGCGCTGACCCTGCTGCTGAAGCAGGTCGGCCTGCTGGAAGACTTCAGCATCTATTCCAAGAGTGGGCTGATCCTGGTGTACACCTACTTCCAGATCCCGCTTGGCGTGTTGCTGCTGTACCCCGCGTTCGATGCCCTGCGTGAAGACTGGCGCGAGTCGGCCGCGCTGCTGGGCGCCAGCCACTGGCAATTCTGGCGGCACATCGGTCTGCCGGTGCTGACCCCGGCACTGCTGGGCACCTTCGTCATCCTGCTGGCCAACGCCCTCGGTGCCTACGCCACCGTGTATGCGCTGACAACCGGCAACTTCAACGTACTGCCGATCCGCATCGCCGGCCTGGTGGCCGGTGACATCAGCCTAGACCCCAACCTGGCCAGCGCCCTGGCGATGGTCCTGGTGGGGCTGATGACGCTGGTCACGGTGGTGCATCAATGGCTGCTGAAAAGGAGCTACCATGCGCGCTGACGCCCGTTCCGGCGGCTGGTACCACCGCGTCGTGGTCTACCTGCTGTTCCTCATCCTGCTGCTGCCGCTGGCAGGCACCCTGCTCTACTCGCTGGCCACCAGCTGGTCGGCCAGCCTGCTGCCCAGCGGACTGACCTTCAAGTGGTACATCGCACTGTGGAGCGAACCGCGTTTCCTGGCTGCCTTTGGCCAGTCGCTGCTGGTGTGCGTGGGCGCGCTGCTGCTTTCGGTGGTGCTGATCCTGCCGCTGCTGTTCGTGGTGCATTACCACTTCCCCAGGCTCGATGCACTGATGAACATCCTGATCTTGCTGCCGTTCGCAGTGCCGCCGGTGGTGTCGTCGGTGGGGCTGCTGCAGCTGTATGGCAGCGGTCCCATGGCCATGGTCGGTACACCGTGGATCCTGATCGGCTGCTACTTCACCATCGCCCTGCCATTCATGTACCGGGCCATCACCAACAACCTGCAGGCGATCAACCTGCGCGACCTGATGGACGCCGCCCAACTACTGGGCGCCAACACCTGGCAGGCGGCGCTGCTGGTTGTGCTGCCGAACCTGCGCAAGGGCCTGATGGTGGCATTGCTGCTGTCGTTCTCGTTCCTGTTCGGCGAGTTCGTGTTTGCCAACCTGCTGGTCGGCACCCGCTACGAGACCCTGCAGGTGTACCTGAACAACATGCGCAACAGCAGCGGCCACTTCAACAGCGCGCTGGTGATCTCGTACTTCGCCTTTGTGCTGGTACTGACCTGGGTCGCCAACCGCCTGAACAAGGACAAGACCTGACATGAGCTTCGTCAGCGTACAGAAACTGCAAAAAAGCTACGCCGGCAGCCCGGTGTTCGAAAACATCGACTGCCGCATCGAACGCGGCGAGTTCGTCACTCTGCTTGGCCCGTCCGGTTGCGGCAAGTCCACGCTGCTGCGCTGCATCGCCGGGCTGACCCCGGTAGACAGCGGGCAGATCCTGCTCGACGGCCATGACATCGTGCCGCTGAGCCCGCAAAAGCGTGGCATTGGCATGGTGTTCCAGAGCTATGCACTGTTCCCCAACATGACCGTGGAGCAGAACGTCGCCTTCGGCCTGCGCATGCAGAAGGTCAAGGCCGATGAAAGCCAGGCCCGGGTGCGCGAGGCGCTGGAACTGGTGGAGCTGGCCAACTTCGCCGGGCGTTACCCGCACCAGTTGTCCGGCGGCCAGTGCCAGCGCGTGGCCCTGGCCCGCTCGCTGGTCACCCGCCCGCGCCTGCTGCTGCTAGACGAGCCGCTGTCGGCGCTGGATGCGCGCATCCGCAAGCACCTGCGCGAGCAGATCCGCGCCATCCAGCGCGAGCTGGGGCTGACCACCATCTTCGTCACCCACGACCAGGAAGAGGCGCTGACCCTGTCCGACCGCATCTTCCTGATGAACCAGGGGCGTATCGTCCAGAGCGGCGATGCCGAAACCCTCTACACCGCGCCGGTGGACCTGTTTGCCGCCGGCTTCATCGGCAACTACAACCTGCTCGACGCCGACAGCGCCAGCCGCCTGCTGCAGCGCCCGGTGGCCAGCCGCCTGGCGATCCGCCCCGAGTCGATCACCCTGGGCATCAACGGCGAACTGGACGCCGAAGTGCGTAGCCACAGCCTGCTGGGCAATGTGATCCGCTACCGGGTGCAGGTGCGCGAGGTGGAACTGGTGGTCGACGTGCTCAACCGCTCACCGGCCGACCTGCACGCGGACGGGCAACGGGTAAGCTTGTCGATCGACCCCACGGCGCTGCGGGAAGTGGCCTAAGGAGAATCAACATCATGGCACTGGCAATTTTCGATCTGGACGAAACCCTGATCCACGGCGACTGCGCGTCGCTGTGGAGCGAGCAGATGGCCCGGCTGGGCTGGGTCGACGGCAAGGCGTTCCTGCGCCGCGACCATGAACTGATGGAAGCCTATGGCAGGGGCCACCTGCGCATGGAGGAGTACATGGCCTTCAGCCTGGAGCCGATTGCCGGGCGTACCCTGGAAGAGGTCAAGCACCTGGTGGAGCCGTGGGTCGAAGAGGTGATCGAGCCGATCATCTACGGCGACGCCTGCCGCTGCATTGCCGAGCACCGCAAGCGCGGGGATCGCGTCCTGATCATTTCAGCTTCGGGTACGCACCTGGTTGGGCCGATTGCGGCGCGGCTGGGGGTGGATGAATACCTGGCGATCGAGCTGGAGGCGGTGAACGGGGTGTATACCGGCAAGACCCATGGGGTGCTGACCTACCGCGAAGGGAAGATCACGCGGTTGCTGGAGTGGCTGGACCAGGAGCAGGAGAACCTGGAGGGGGCGAGTTTCTATTCCGATTCGCGGAATGATTTACCACTGTTGCTGAAGGTGGATCATCCGCATGTGGTGAACCCGGATGCGGTGTTGCGGGAGCATGCCGAGATCAACAAGTGGCCGATCCTGAGCTGGGCCTGAGGTAATCGCATCGCCTGCACCGGCCCTTTCGCGGGTAAACCCGCTCCCACAGGGACCACACAGTTTTCAAGCCTGTGGTAATCCCTGTGGGAGCGGGTTTACCCGCGAAGAGGCCGGGCCTGCCTACGCCAGGCTAGGGTCTATCACCATTACCAGCTTGCCCGACACCTGGTTGGTCTCAAGCTCGGCATACGCCGCCTGGGCAAACTCAACCGGGTAGGTATCCACCAGTTGCGGCGACAGGCGCCCTTCGGCAAACAGCGGCCACACCTGCTGCTGCAACTCGCGCAGCAGTTCGGCCTTGAAGCCGTCATCGCGGTTGCGCAACGTGGAACCGGTAATCTCCAGACGCTTGCCCAGTACCTGTGCCAGGTCCAGCTCGAACTTGCGCCCGCCCATCAGGCCGATGATCACCCAGCGGCCGTCACGGGCCAGCAGCTTGAGGTTGAGCTCGCCGTAGCTGGCACCCACCGGGTCGAGAATCACATCGAACGGGCCGAAACCTTCCAGCGCCTCCAGGTTCTCGTTACGTACCACGCCACCGGCAGCGCCCAGCGCCTCGCAGTAGGCCAGGCGGTCCTGCGAGCCGACGCTGACCCACACCGGGCTGCCGAACGCCTTGCACAGCTGGATCGCGGCCGAGCCAACGCCGCTGGCGCCAGCGTGCACCAGCACCTTCTCGCCAGCTTTCACGCCACCCAGCTGGAAGATGTTCAGCCAGGCAGTGGCATACACTTCCGGCAACGCTGCCGCTTCATGCAGGCTCAGGCCCTCGGGTACCGGCAGCACGTGGCGGGCATCGACCACCACTTCCTCGGCCATGGCGCCGCTGGCCAGCAGCGCGCAAACACGGTCACCCACGCGCCAGTCGGCACCGGCGCCCACTTCTTCGATCACGCCGGAACACTCCAGGCCCATGTACGGGCTGGCGCCTGGCGGTGGTGGGTACAAACCTTTCATCTGCAGCAGATCGGCGCGGTTCAGCCCCGCAGCAGCCACGCGAATGCGCACTTGGCCCGCGTCGCAGGTCGGGCGTTCGGCCTCGACCCAGGCCACATGTCCGTCAACGCCTTGCAATGCCTTCACAGTGCCTCCATAGTTGAATCATATGACCGAGCCTGGGAACGCCAAGTCCCCAGGCTTTTTGCAGTATGCATCCGGTTTTTTACAACCGGTGAACAGAAAAGACGGCCTACTATGCGTGATCAATTGTCTCCACGTCGAATCAGCATGAAGCATTTCCTCCCAAGCACCGCCCTGGCGCTGATGATCGGCCTGGGCAGCCTCACGCTCGGCGGCAATGCGGCGGCCGCCAACAAGTGGGACAGCCTGCAGCCGGACCGCGACGAGATCGTCGCCAGCCTCAACGTGGTGGAATTGCTCAAGCGCCACCACTACAGCAAGCCGCCGCTGGACGACGCCCGCTCGGTCATCATCTATGACAGCTACATCAAGCTGCTGGACCCGGCGCGCAGCTACTTCACCGCTGCCGACATTGCCGAATTCGACAAATGGAAAACGCAATTCGACGATTTCCTCAAGAGCGGTAACCTCGACCCGGGCTTCACCATCTACAAACGCTACCTGGACCGCGTCAAGCAACGTCTGGACTTCGCCCTGGCCGAGCTGAACAAAGGCGTGGACAAGATCGACTTCAACGCCAAGGAAACCTTGCTGATCGACCGCAAGGATGCCCCGTGGATGAAGGACCAGGCCGAGCTCGACGACTTGTGGCGCAAACGCGTCAAGGACGAAGTGCTGCGCCAGAAGATCGCCGGCAAGGAACCCAAGCAGATCCAGGAAACCCTGACCAAGCGCTACAAGAACCAACTGGCGCGCCTGGACCAGACACGTGCCGAAGATATCTTCCAGGCCTACATCAACACCTTCGCCCAGTCCTACGACCCGCACACCAACTACCTGTCGCCGGACAACGCCGAGAACTTCGACATCAACATGAGCCTGTCGCTCGAAGGCATTGGTGCGGTGCTGCAAAGCGACAACGACCAGGTCAAGATCGTGCGCCTGGTGCCGGCAGGCCCGGCGGCCAAGACCAAACAGGTGGCCCCGGCCGACAAGATCATCGGTGTGGCCCAGGGCAACAAGGAAATGGTCGACGTGGTCGGCTGGCGCCTGGACGAAGTGGTCAAGCTGATCCGCGGCCCGAAAGGCTCGGTGGTGCGCCTGGAGATCATCCCGGCCAGCAACGCGCCTAGCGACCAGACCAGCAAGATCGTGGCGATCACCCGCGAGGCGGTGAAGCTTGAAGAGCAGGCGGCGAAGAAGTCGGTGCTCAAGCTCAAGCAGGACGGGCGTGACTACAAGCTGGGCATCATCGAGATCCCGGCCTTCTACCTGGACTTCAAGGCCTACCGCGCCGGTGATCCGGAGTACAAGAGCACCACGCGTGACGTGAAGAAACTGCTCACCGAGCTGCAGAAAGAGAAGGTCGACGGCGTAGTCATCGACCTGCGTAACAACGGCGGCGGCTCGCTGCAGGAAGCCACCGAACTGACCAGCCTGTTCATCGAAAAAGGCCCGACCGTGCTGGTACGCAACAGCGACGGCCGCGTCGACGTGCTGGAAGACGAAAACCCAGGTGCCTTCTACAAGGGCCCGCTGGCGTTGCTGGTCAACCGCCTGTCGGCCTCGGCTTCGGAGATCTTCGCCGGTGCCATGCAGGACTACCACCGCGCGCTGATCATCGGTGGCCAGACCTTCGGCAAAGGCACCGTGCAGACCATCCAGCCACTCAACCATGGCGAGCTGAAGCTGACCCTGGCCAAGTTCTACCGGGTTTCCGGGCAGAGCACCCAGCACCAGGGCGTGCTGCCGGACATCGACTACCCATCGATCATCGACACCAAGGAAATCGGCGAGAGCGCCCTGCCCGAGGCCATGCCGTGGGACACCATCCGCCCGGTAGTCAAGCCGGCGGCCGATCCGTTCAAGCCGTTCCTGGCCCAGCTGAAAGCCCAGCATGAAGCCCGCAGCGACAAGGACGCGGAGTTCACCTACATCCGCGACCGCCTGGCCCTGACCCAGAAGCTGCTGAACGAGAAGACCGTCAGCCTCAACGAGCAGGACCGTCGCGCACGCCACGATGAGATCGAGGCCAAGCAGCTGGCGCTGGAGAACATCCGCCGCAAGGCCAAGGGTGAAGAGCCGCTGAAAGAGCTGAAGAAAGAGGACGAGGATGCGCTGCCGACCGAGGATGAAAACACCAAGCCGGAAGACGATGCCTACCTGTCGGAAACCGGTCGCATCCTGATCGACTACCTGAGTGCGAGCACCAAGGTGGCCAAGAAGTAAGGCGCAACGGCAATGATGGCAGAATAATGTGACCTGTCATCAAACAGTCATCGCGCTGTCGTGAAATAGAGGGGCCGGGCGTGGAAGCGCCCGGCCCTTTCATTTTCAGGAATACGTCATGACCGTTGCCGAGCAGCTCAGTGCCTTGAGTGCCATCCTGGCTCAACGCAGCATTCACAGTCTGTTCCAGCCGATCATGTGCCTGAGCGAACAACGGGTTTACGGCCATGAGGCGCTGAGCCGCGGGCCGTCCAACAGCCCACTGCACGCTCCGCTGAACCTGTTTACCATCGCGCACCAGGCCGGTCGCCTGACCGAGCTGGAGGCCGCCTGCCGGGAAAGCGCCTGCCGGCGTTTCAGCGAACAGCAGTTGCAGGGCAAGCTGTTTCTCAACGTCTCGCCGGAGACGCTGCTGGAGCCACATTACCCGTCCGGCCAGACCCTGAAGCTGCTTGAGCAGGTCGGCCTGTCGCCCAGCCGGGTAGTGATCGAGCTGACCGAACATACCCCGACCGACGACTTCCAGCTGCTATCCAATGCCCTGCACCACTACCGTGACATGGGCTTCTCGATTGCAATCGACGATCTGGGGGCGGGTTATTCGAGCCTGCGCCTGTGGTCGGAGCTGCGCCCCGAATATGTGAAGATCGACCGGCATTTCATCGACGGCATCCACCGCGACCCACTCAAGCGTGAGTTCGTCGGGTCGATATTGCAGATTGCCCGGGCGTCGAAGGCGCAGGTGATTGCCGAAGGCATCGAGTTGGCGGAGGAGCTGGCGGTGCTGATGGAGATGGGCGTGGACCTGGTGCAGGGTTACCTGCTGGGGCGGCCGCAGGAGCTGGGGGTGCGTGAAAACCAGCCATTACCGGCGCTGATGAAGCTGCCGTTGGCCGAACAGCCGACGGTGCGGCTCAATGCCACGATTGGGCAGTTGCTGGAGCTGTTTGGCCGGCATCAGCACCTGGAGGCATTGGAGGTGGTGGATGCCGATGGCCGGGCTTGTGGATTGATTCACAGGCATGCACTGCCTGTTATGGCCTCTTCGCGGGCACGCCCGCTCCCACAGGTTCATCACGGATCTTGAGCCTTGTGCTGTACCTGTGGGAGCGGGCGTGCCCGCGAAGAGGCCGGAACAGGCAACGCTTCAGGCCGATTCGGGGTAGCTGTACTCGAACACCCTGACCACCTCGGAGGCATGCCATGAGGCCGCTTCCATGCCGTCGACCGGCCCGGAAAATCGGCCCAACCGTTCAACGCACTCGAAGAAGCCGGTACGCGGCAAACGGCTGGCACCCTGGCTGATCACCAGCGAGCTGCGCAATGGTTGCTCGGCGCGGGCGTCCAGCACCGCCAGGTACTCCAGCGCGGCGGTCAGCGTCTGCATGGCCGGGCTGGGTAATTGCAAGCGTTCGATCAACGCTCGGTATGTCAGCAAGTGACGTTGACGACGGGCCAGGTCAAGCTCGCCCAGCAGGTTATCCCAGTGCTGACGGCTGATCCTGACCTGGCTCATGATGGCTCGCTCCAGCCAGCCACCCCCAGATGCCAGGCCAGGGCGCGGCGGATGGCAGCATCAGGCTGGCGTTCGCCCGATTCGATCATGGCCAGGTAAGCCGGGCTCACGCCGACATTGCGCGCCAGTTGCTCAGGGGCTATGCCCTTGGCCTGGCGAATCTGTGCCACTTCGCTGAAGGCCGGCAATGGCGCACTGGCTGCATCGCCCTGCGCTTCAATGGCAACCACCTCGGCAGGCGCCTGCCCCGCAGCCTTGAGCAGTGCCTGGTACTGCTCCCAGGGAACGACGGCGTACTCGGGTTGACCGTCCCGGCTGATGACCTGAATACCCATTACAAACCCCTTTAAAAAGGATTACAGCATGTAATCCGTAGGCATAACCCTTATGCCAATTATATTACCAACTCCGGGGTCTGTGCAGTTGAGGAGTAGCTCGGGCCAGTTTCACTGCGTATTGCGCTCCAAACGCAGGGCTTCGGGAGTGGCCGGCAGGCGCTCGACCACACGCAGCCGCTCGGGCGCCTGGCTGTCGCGCCAGGCCTTGAAGCGCGCCAGTTCGTCGGCCACGGTCTTCAGTACCCAACCCAGCACCGCGATGTCGTCGAGGAAACCCACGCCCAGCAACCAGTCGGGGATGGCATCGATGGGGCTGACGAAATACAGTAGGCCAGCGACGATGGTGACCAGGGCCTTGGGGCTGATGGCACGGTACTCGCCGCGCCACCAGGCCAGGCACAACGACTGCAGCAGCTTCACGTCTTCACGCAGCTGGCCGATGCGCGGGCCTTTGCGGGCGACTGCGAACAGCAAGGCCGGCAACCGGCCACGGCTGAGCAGGCGCTCGGCCAAGGGCAGGAAACGGGCGAAATTCCAGGGTGCGCTCATGGAGCCTCCAGGCGGAAAAGGTTATCCACATTTATTGTGGATAACCTTGTGAACAGGGCGACGTTTCTGACCCCGGGTGCCTGCCAGGCAAGGGCCCCGGTCAGATCGGGCGTTTTTTACACAGTCGTTTCACACCATGGGTGCCTACGTCGCAAACGATTTGCGCCAGAAGCATCTTGCTGCTTCACGCTGCATTTCCTCGGACAGTATCAGCAGTTGCAGGTTCGTCCAACCACCCTGCACAAACGAAAACGCCCCGTCAGGACGGGGCGTTTTGCGTGGGCCAGCCAGTGTTACTTGGCAGGCGCTTCGGCTGGAGCGTCAGCAGGGGCTTCAGCTTCCGGCTCGGCGCCTTGCAGCTGGGCCGGATCCTTGATGGCGATCAGTTCCAGGTCGAACACCAGTACCGAGTTGGCCGGGATCAGCGGGCTTGGGCTCTGCGCGCCGTAGGCCAGCTCAGCCGGGATGAACAGCTTGTACTTCTCGCCGACGTGCATCAGTTGCAGGCCTTCGACCCAACCCGGGATCACGCCGCTGACCGGCAGGTCGATCGGGCTACCGCGCTCGACGGAGCTGTCGAACACCTTGCCATCGATCAGCTTGCCTTCGTAGTGGACAGTGACCACGTCGGTCGGCTTGGGCTGCGGGCCGTCGGCCTTCTTGACCACTTCGTACTGCAGGCCCGAGGCAGTGGTGACCACGCCTGGCTTCTTGGCGTTTTCCTCAAGGAATTTCTTGCCGGCGGAGGCGGCTTCTTCGCTGGCCTTGGCCAAGCGCTCTTCGGCACGCTTCTGCAGCGCGGTGAAGGCCTCTACCAGCTCTTCGTCCTTGATGCGCTGTTCTTTCTTGCCAACGGCGTCTTCGATGCCGAGGGCGACTGCTTTCGAATCAAGGTCTTCCATGCCTTCCTGAGCCAGGCTCTTGCCCATGTTCAGGCCGATACCGTAGGAGGCTTTCTGTGCCGGAGTCTTCAGCTCGGGGCTGCTGGTCTGTTGATCACAGCCAGCCAGTACCAGGCCTACCAGGGCAACCGCAGCCGCCAAACGATGCTGTTTCATGCTATTTCCTTGTTCATGCGCCATAAGGGCAATCAGGGTAAAGCCGCGAGCTTAGCAGGCGGCCATGACCAATGGCTACCGGCATAGGAGCGGGTTTTGGTAAGGAAGTTCAGTAGTTAAACGGTTATTCATCGAAGGATGTGCAGCCATTGGCCAGTATTGACCGGTTGTGCCGCCTTTGCCCGGTTTTGCGGGGGATTTATTTTTGCCACCATGGGCGTATGCCGAGAGGTTTGCGGCGCCTGTGAGATCGAGCGCCGCGCGGGCGGCGCTCGATCTCACAGGCGCCGACCAGCTACCGGCGAACCCTACCAGCCGCACCGCCCCTCAAGGATACCGCCCCTCGCGATATTCCCCCGCCACCTCGCGCAGCACTTCGCACACCCACTGCCCCGGCAGGCTCTGCGGCAACGCAGCATTACGGCAGATGCCCACCGAGCCGCCCGGCTCGCGCACCCCCAGGTCGAGCTCGACCAGTTCGCCCCGGCGCAGGTCGAGCAGCACCGCATCGCGCGGCGCCACCCACACTGCATCGCTGCCCAGCAAGTAGCGCCGGCTCAGTGCCAGTGACAGGGTTTCCAGGCGCTGGGCCGGCATCTGGATGCCACATTGCACAAACAGGCTGTCGGCATGTTGGCGGATGGTGGTGCCTGCGGGCGGCAATACCAACGGGTAACGCCCCACCTGCGCCCGCTCCACCGGCGTGCCGGTCAGCAACGGGTGGCCAGGCCGCACCACCAGGCTCATCGACTCGCTGTACAGGTGCTCGAACGAGAGGCCCTGGATTTGCGGGCTGTCGGTCATGCGCCCGACCACCAGCTCCAGTTCGCCCAGGCGCAACTGGCCGAGCAGTTGCGCGCTGACCCCGGTGACCACACTGATCACCAGCGCCTCATGCCGCTGGTGCAGGCGGCACAGCACTTCGGGCATGAGCAGGCCTTCGACCGTGGACAGCACGCCGATGCGCACCTGCGACGCCGCCCGCGCTTCGCCACGCAGGCTGCTGACGCCATCGCGCAGGGCCTGCACGCTGGGCCCGGCATAGCGCATGAAACGCGTGCCAGCCGGGGTCAGCTCGACGCCCTGGCGGCTGCGCGCAAACAGGCGTGTTTCCAGCAGGTCTTCGAGTTCCTTGAGGGTCTTGGAGATGGCCGGCTGGCTGATTGCCAGGATGTCGGCAGCCCTGGCCAGGCTGCCCTGCCGGGCAATCTCCAGGAAGCACAGCAGGTGGCGGTACTTGATGCGGGTGTCGAGGTTCATGTCGGGGGCAATCTATTAAAACGAGCTACCACTTTACGCCTTCAGGTGGTCACTGCCTCAACTTGGTAGCCAAGTCTTTTGGTTCGTTCGACACTTCACGTGGCGCAATTGCCGGCTTGACCGTGACAGGCGCATAGGCGAACCGCGCAAAATCGGGGTCATCGGAAGCCATCGTTTTGATCAGCTTGACCCAGTAATTGTCCATGCTGCCATTGATCATGGCCGGCCGATTATCATCCGTCCACAAACTGCCCTGATAGCCTGTCGAAGGTGCCTGAGTAATGTTCGCCATGTCTTGGATAAATGAGGGTTGGCCATTAGCCGAATTGCATGCCAAGATATGCGTCTCTTGCCCGCTCATAGAGTAGCCATGTTTTTGCAAAGTCTGCACAACTGCACGCGCGGGATGGTTAACCCGCTGACTTCCAATTCTGCCGGCAACACCATGAGCCCCGATATTCAGAACCTGCTTTCCAGAAACATTCTGCGAGTAGAAAACCCGCATCCCTTCAATCAATTTTATGGGGCCTCTGTAGTAAAAGCCCTGGCCATTTCCAGCTATTGGTGAATGACCGCTGGGGTCGCTCAAGTTGACAGGGTCCCCTTTGACAAAGGCATATGCATTCAACCCACCATTACCAAACGGTGATTGGTTATCGGCGCTTTGAAAGCGCATCAACACCGGGCTGTAGGTACGGTAGCCATTTCCCAGAAGGTAGCACTGCGTCAACACATCGTAGTGTTCACCTTTAAATCCGATATCCCTTACCGGCAGATGCGCAGCAAGCCCATGAACAGTGAAACATCGTTGAGCGCAAGCCGCACTTTGGATTTCAGATAGCGCCGAACCTTGTGAATCGCTACCGATAATTCTAGTTAAACCAACTGATGAGCGAATGGTTAATAGCCCCATATCAACGCGCATACAGGAAAGAAACTCATCCCCGCCGCCAAGCGTTGAAACACCATTGCGCCCATAGAAGTACTTTCGGATCACGGATCTCATTATGGCCATGGTGCTAGTTTCCTTTAACCCCTGCGCTACCGGCTATCATGAACGCACCATCAAGATAAATGTACTGACAGATATACCAGTTGCGATAAGGCCTGTACCCTGCAGGAGCAGGCTTGCCTGCGACGGGCCGCAAAGCGGCCCCGGGATATCAGCATCATGGCAACAGTTTCCGGGGCTGCTGTGCAGACCTTTCGCGACGCAAGGCCTCTCCTACAGGTCCTGTACACGCCTTGAGAGCGGGTTTGTTGGCGAAGGCAGCGGATGGCGGGGTCAGGCCACAGCCAACTCCACCGCCCCACCATTCAAACGCACCGGCCAAACCCGCAGGCGCTGCCCGCTATCCTCCAGGCACTCCCCGCTCACCAGGCTGAAGTGCTGCTTGTACAACGGCGCCGCCACCACCAACTCCCCCTGCAAGCTACCGACCAGCCCGCGGCCGATGATGTTGGCGCCGGACCGCGGGTCGCGGTTGTCCACCGCGTACAGCGGCTGCGCCTGCCCCGGCAGGTAGAACAACGCCACCTGGGCCCCGTCGAGCCAAACCACCACCCCGGAATCGGCCACCAGGTCATCCGCCTGGCACACCGCCTGCCAGTTCTCTTGGGTTTTCACAGCAGCATTGGACAGGTTCATCAGACAGCCTCCTCGACGGTTGGGATCAGGTGCAGCGGCGCAGCAGGCCGGCGCTGTTCGCGTTCGCGCACAAAATGCACGTCCGGGTCGGCGCGGCGGTCGTTGACGAAAGTCCGGAAGCGCTTGAGCTTCTCGGGGTCGTTGAGGGCGTTGGCCCACTCGCATTCATACTGGTCGACCACATGCTGCATCTGCGCTTCCAGCTCGCTGGCCAGGCCCAGGCTGTCATCGATGACTACCTGTTTCAGGTAGTCCAGCCCGCCTTCCAGGTTCTCGCGCCATACCGAGGTGCGCTGCAGCTTGTCGGCGGTGCGGATGTAGAACATCAGCACGCGGTCGATCAGGCGTACCAGGGTCTCGTCATCGAGGTCGGTGGCGAACAGCTCGGCATGCCGCGGGCGCATGCCGCCGTTGCCACACACGTACAGATTCCAGCCCTTGTCGGTGGCGATCACGCCGATGTCCTTGCTCTGCGCCTCGGCACATTCACGGGTGCAGCCAGAAACGGCGAACTTGAGCTTATGCGGGCTGCGCAAGCCTTTGTAGCGGTCTTCCAGGCGCAGGGCCATGCCAACACTGTCCTGCACGCCGTAACGGCACCAGGTGCTGCCCACGCACGACTTCACCGTGCGGGTCGACTTGCCATAGGCATGGCCGGTTTCGAAGCCGGCTTCGATCAGCTCGCCCCAGATCAGCGGCAGTTCGTGCAACTGGGCGCCGAACAGGTCGATGCGCTGGCCACCAGTGATCTTGGTGTACAGGTCGTACTTCTTGGCCACCTGGCCAATCACGATGAGCTTGTCGGGGGTGATTTCACCACCGGGTATGCGCGGCACCACCGAGTAGGTGCCGTTCTTCTGCATGTTGGCCATGAAGGTGTCGTTGGTGTCCTGTAGCGGCACCAGCGCCGGGTCCATGATCGGCTGGTTCCAGCAAGAGGCCAGGATGTTGCCCACCGCCGGCTTGCAGATATCGCACCCAACATGGCCTTTGCCGTGACGTTCGAGCAGCTCGCTGAAGGTGCGGATGCCCTCCACCCGCACCAGCCCGTACAGCTCCTGGCGGGTGTAGGCAAAGTGCTCGCACAGGCTCTTGTCCACCGCCACACCACGGGCGGTCAGCTCGTGCTCGAACACCTGCTTGAGCAGGGCCGCGCATCCACCACAACCGGTGGCAGCTTTGGTGCAGCCCTTGACTGCGGCAAGGTCGCCGCAGCCGCTGTCGATGGCGGCGCAGACCGCGCCCTTGCTGACGTTGTGGCAGGAGCAGATGGTCGCGCTGTCGGGCAGCGCATCGGCGCCCAGGGCCGGTGCGCCGCCTTGCGGCAGGATCAGTACCGCCGGGTCGGCCGGCAGGGCAATGCCGTTCTGGGCGTACTGCAACAGGATGTCGTAATAGCTGTTGTCGCCGACCAGCACCGCACCAAGTACGTGCTTGCCACTGGCATCCACCACCAGCCGGCGGTAGGCGCTGTTGGCTTCGTCAATGAAGCGGTAGCTGCGTGCGCCCGGGGTGGCGCCATGGGCATCGCCGATGGAGCCGACATCCACGCCCAGCAACTTGAGCTTGGTGGACATGTCGGCACCGGTGAATTCGCCAGCGGCTTCCCCCATCAGCAGCGCCGCCAGGTTGCGCGCCATGCTGTAGCCCGGGGCAACCAGGCCGAACACGCTGCCGTTCCACGAGGCGCACTCACCGATGGCGAAAATGCGGGGGTCGCTGCTGCGGCAGTGGTTGTCGATCACCACCCCGCCACGCGCGGCGATATCCAGGCCACAGGCACGGCCCAGGGCATCCTGCGGGCGGATACCCGCGGAGAACACGATCAGGTCGGTTTCCAGGTGCTCGCCGCCATCGAAGTTCATGCGGTAGCGGTAGTCTTCACCCGCACTGATCGACTGGGTGGCACGCGACAGATGCACACCCACGCCCAGCGCTTCGATCTGTGCCTTGAGCGCGGCGCCGCCCTCGCCGTCCAGTTGCACCGGCATCAGCCGTGGGGCGAATTCCACCACATGGGCTTCCAGGCCCAGCGACTTGAGGGCGTTGGCCGCTTCCAGGCCAAGCAGGCCACCGCCCACTACCACACCACGGCGGGCACGGGCTGCGGCAGCGCGGATGGCGTCGAGGTCATCGAGGGTGCGGTAGACCAGGCGAGCATTGCCGCTGGAGCCTTCGATCGGTGGCACGAAGGGATAGGAGCCTGTGGCCAGCACCAGGTGGTCGTAACCGTAGCGGCCCTCGGCGGTGACCACTTCGCCGCAATCACGGTCGATTTCCAGTACCGCTTCGCCGAGGTGCAGGTTTACACCGTTGGCGCCGTAGAAGTCCTGCCCGCACAGGGCCAGGGTTTCGGCACAGCTGCCGCCGAAGTACTCGGACAGGTGCACGCGGTCGTAGGCGCGTTGGCGCTCTTCGCCGAACACATGCACCTCGAAGCGCTGCAGGGCGCCGCGGCTGACCAGTTGTTCAACGCAATGGTGGCCGACCATGCCGTTGCCGACGATGACCAGTCGCTCTCGTTGCCCGCTGCTCGCTGTTGCCTTCATAAGCCGATCCTCGATCAAAAAAAAAAAAGCGCCTGGAGCCGAAGCTCCAGGCGCCTTTGCCTGTATTCATCACGGTAGGGGGCCCGGGTTGATCGCCGTTGATCAGTGGGCTTTGTTGTAACTGGGATAAAGCAGGGACTGTGCCAACCCTGTTTCCTGTACTGGCCTCTTCGCGGGCACGCCCGCTCCCACAGGGTTCTCCACGTTTTTTCAGACCTGTGCAGTACCTGTGGGAGCGGGCGTGCCCGCAAGGAGGCCAGCACAGCAAGTGCACATTCCAAGTGCATCACTCCCCATCTTGGAGCACATCAATACACATCCCGCCGATACCGCCTGGCCTTGCCCAGCGCTTCGACATAAGCCCCCGCCGCCGCCGCATCCATCCCGCCATGCTCGGCCACGATGGCCCGCAACGCCGCATCCACATCCCTGGCCATGCGCTGCGCATCGCCACACACAAAGAAGTACGCCCCCGCCTCCAGCCACTGCCACAACTGCGCGCCCTGTTCGAGCATGCGCTGCTGCACGTAGACCTTCTCGGCCTGGTCGCGTGAAAACGCCGTGTCCAGCCGCAAGTGCCCTGCAGCCTGCCAAGCTTGTAGCTGCTCCTGGTAATAGAAATCGGTGGCCGCGTACTGCTCGCCGAAGAACAGCCAGTTAGCCCCTTTCGCCCCGCGTGCCTCTCGTTCTTCGAGGAAAGCCCTGAACGGCGCAATACCAGTGCCGGGGCCGACCATGATCACCGGCACGCAGTCATCCTCGGGCAGGCGGAAGTGCTTCGACACCTGCGGGAAGATGGCCACCTTCAGCGCCTGTGCACGGTCGGCAAGAAAGCTTGAACACACCCCTTTGCGCGCACCATAGCGCACCGTGGAAACGGTCAGGTGCACCTGCTCCGGGTGCGCCAGCAGGCTGGAGCTGATCGAATAGAGGCGCGGCTGCAACGGTTTGAGCAGGGCCAGCCAGCTGGCCAGCGGCAACTGCTGGGGGAAGGCGCGCAAGACATCGACCAGTTGCCGGCCCCACAACCAGTCCTGCAGCTCGGCCTTGCACTCGGGCTGCAGCAGGCGCTGCAGGTCCGGGGCATTGCTGGCGAAGGCCTGCAACTGCTGCGCGGTGACCTTGGCAATCTCCAGGTGCGCTTGCAGGGCTTCAGTCAGCGGCATGGCGGGCTGGCCTTTGAGCTCGACCATGGTTTGGCCATCGAGCTGCATCAGCGCCAGCAGTTCGTCGACCAGCTGCGGGCAGTTGCGCGGCCACACGCCCAAGGCATCGCCCGCGGCATAGGTGAAGCCGCTGCCACTCAGGTCGAACACCAGTTGACGGGTTTCCTTGCTGGCACCCGGGCCGTTGAGCAGGCGGTTTTCCAGCAAGGTGGCAGCCCAGGGTTGCTGCTTGCTGTAAGCCGCCACGGGCGTAGGCTTGGTGACCGGTTGCGGTGCGGCGGCACTGCCCAGCATGGGCAGCAGCGCATCGAGCCAGGCAGCGAAGGCGTCGTCGAAGTCCGGCTCGCAGTCCACCCGTTGCAGCAGGCGCCGCCCACCCAGCTCGGCCAGACGTTGGTCAAGCTTGCGGCCAAAGCCGCAGAACTGGTCGTAACTGGAGTCGCCCAAGGCCAGCACGGCATAGGGCAGTTCGGTGCAGTGGGCGCCCTCTTCCCCCTGCAAGGCGTGCCAGAACGCCGCCGCGCTGTCGGGCGCGTCGCCATCGCCAAAGGTGCTGGCGATCAGCACCACGCTGGCGGCGCCCTGCAACTGACGCGGGCTGACCGCGTCCATGCAGCTGAGCTGCACATCGAAACCGGCACTGCGCAACCGCTCGGCACAACGTTCGGCCAACAGCTCGCCGTTGCCGGTCTGGGAGGCCCACAACACTTGGTGCCGGGGTGCCGCCAACGCTGCATTGGGCAGCACCGCCGGCTGGGCGAACAGCCCGGCCAGCAAACCATCGACGAACAGCCGGCGGTTGCCGGCCAGCGGCGCACTGGCAGGCAGGCAGGGCACGCCCTCGGCGCGGGCCTGGTCGAGGCCCAGCAGGAAGCCTTGCAGGTAATGGCGCTCTTCCTCGGCCAGCACCGGGGCTGGCAGGGTGTCCAGGCCAAGCAGACGGGACAGGATAGCGGTCGGCATGCGAGCTGGCTCCGGAATGGCAGTGTTCAGATCAAGGGCTTCGATCCGCTCGCCAGCAACCCGCTCCAGGGTCACGGCACAGTGCTTGAACGCCGGCTGTAGCGACAGCGGATCGACCGTATCGCAGGTTACGGCGTTGATCGCCAACTGCTCGCCAGTGAGGTCGTTCCAGTGGAACGGAGCAAAGCAGTTGCCTGGCATGACCCGGTCGCTGATTCGCGCGGGCAACACGGCCTGCCCACGGCGCGAGCGTATGGCCACCTGGTCCTTTTCAGCGATGCCCAGCCATACAGCATCTTCAGGATGGATTTCGACGAAGGGGCCGGGCTCCAGCTTGTTCAGCGCCGGCACCTTGCCGGTCTTGGTCAGGGTGTGCCACTGGTGCTGTACTCGGCCGGTGTTCAGTACCATGGGGTAGTCGTCATCCGGCAAGTCCGGTGCCGGCAGCCAAGGTCGGGCGAAAAAACGGGCCTTGCCGCTGGCAGTCGGGAAGGCCAACGCCGGGCACTCGCCCTGGGCATCGTGCAGCAGCGCCTGGCTGCTGCCGTCGTTGCAATATCGCAGCGGGCTGCGCGGGTTGTCGCGGCCCGGGGCACAGGGCCACTGGCGCGGCTGTTCGCGCAGTTCGGCGTAGCCGATGCCACGCAGATCGTAGCCGGTCACCGGGTTGTGGAAGCGGCGGATCTCCTCGTACACCGCTTCGGCATCGGGGTAGTCGAAGGCGTCGGCGTAGCCCATGGCGCAAGCGACCCGGGCGATGATCTGCCAATCAGGCAGGCTCTGCCCAGGTGGTTCGACAGCGCGTGGCATCAGGGTGAGGTTGCGCTCGCTGTTGATCATCACACCCTCGCCTTCGGCCCACAGCGCGGCCGGCAGGAGGATGTCAGCGTAGTGGTTGGTCTCGGTGTCGAGGAAGGCATCCTGGGTAATCACCAACTCGGCCTGGCGCAGGCCGTCGATCACTTGCTGACGGTTGGCGACGCTGGCCACCGGGTTGCTGCAGATAACCCAGCACGCCTTCACTTCGCCACTTTTCATCTGCTCGAACAGCGCCACCGTACCCTCGCCGCCTTCGCTGCGCAGGCTGCCCGGCGCCAGTTGCCACTGCTGTTCGACGAAGGCGCGGTCTTGCGCTACCAGCGCCGAGCGCTGGCCTGGCAAGCCCGGGCCCATATAGCCCATCTCGCGGCCGCCCATGGCATTGGGCTGGCCGGTCAGCGAGAACGGCCCGCTGCCGGGGCGGCAGATGGCGCCCGTGGCCAGATGCAGGTTGCAGATCGCATTGGTGTGCCAGGTGCCATGGATGCTCTGGTTCAGGCCCATGGTCCAGCAGCTCATCCAGTTGCTGGCGCCGCCGATCCATTCGGCGGCCCTGATGATGTCGGCCTCGGCCAGCCCGGTGATGGCGGCCACGCGTTCAGGGGTGTAGTCGTCGAGGAAAGCCGGTAGTTCGTCCCAGCCTTCTGTGTGGCGGGCGATGAAGTCGGGGTTGGTGTGGCCGTTGCGCTGCAACAGATACAGCAGGCCGTTGAGCAAGGCCATGTCGCTACCGGGACGCACTTGCAGGAACAGGTCGGCCTTATCGGCGGTGGCGCTGCGCCGCGGGTCGACGACGATAAGCTTGGCGCCCGCCCTCACCCGGTCGAGCAGGCGCAGGAACAGAATCGGGTGACAGTCGGCCATGTTGGCGCCGATCACCAGAAATACGTCGGCTTGCTCGAAATCCTGGTAGCTGCCGGGTGGCCCGTCGGCACCTAGCGACAACTTGTAGCCGCTGCCGGCGCTGGCCATGCACAGGCGTGAGTTGGACTCGATGTGGCGAGTGCGGATAAAACCCTTGGCCAGCTTGTTGGCCAGGTACTGGGCCTCCAGCGACATCTGCCCGGACACGTATAGCGCCACGGCGTCGGGGCCATGCTGGTCGATGATGCCGCGCAGGCGCGTGGCGGCAGCGGCGATGGCCTGGTCGATGCCGGTACGCGCTGGCTGCTGGCTGCGCTGCTGGCGCACATAGGCATCTTCCATGCGGCCGGCGGCGGTCAGCGGCAGGTGTGCGGTGAGGCCTTTGGTGCACAGGCGGCCGAAGTTACTGGGGTGCAGCTTGTCGCCGCTGATCTTGCCGACCTTGCCATCGGCAACGCTCATGACGATGCCGCAACCGACGCCGCAGTAAGGGCAGACGCTGCGCACTTCGCTGTTGGCCATGGGCGGGCTCCTGTGGGAAACGCAAAAAGGCGCCGGCTGCCCCTGCTTGCTGGGCAAGCGGGGCAACACGGCGCCTTTGTCGTGAAGGTTTGTGGGCTGTCGACGTTGATAGCCCTGGGTAGCGGTAGATCAGCAATTAATGGGCCAGCTGTGCCTGCCCTTTCGCGGGTAAACCCGCTCCCACAGGATCACCACAGGTTTGCAGACTGTGCAGTCCCTGTGGGAGCGGGTTCACCCGCGAAGAGGCCGGCACAGGAGCGCACCATGCGGTGGCAACCCCGCACCCCGTGGCGCTATGCTGGGGCACATTCCAGCATGAGCCACTGCCCTCCCCCCATGTCCCAGGTGATTCTCAAGACCCCCGCCCAACTCGACCTGATGCGCCGCGCCGGCGAGTTGCTGGCCCAGGTGTTCGCCGACCTCGACAGCTTCATCCGCCCCGGCGTGACCACCATGCAGATCAACGACCGTGCCGAGGCGTTCATCGTCGGCACGCTCAAGGCCCGCCCGGCGAGCAAGGGCCAGTATGGTTTCCCCTATTCGCTCAACACCTCGGTGGACCATGTGGTGTGCCATGGCATGCCCAAGGTCGATGAAGTGCTGAAGGAAGGCTCAATCATCAACGTCGACATCACTCTGGAACAAGGCGGCTATATCGCCGACTCGTCGAAGATGTACAGCATCGGGCCGATCAGCGATGAGGCGCAGCGCCTGGTCGACACCACCTATGACGCGCTATGGAAAGGCATCGAACAGGTACGCCCCGGGGCGACGCTGGGTGATATCGGCCATGCCATCCAGACCCATGCCGAAGCGGCGGGTTACAGCGTTGTACGTGAGTATTGCGGACATGGCATTGGCCAGCAGATGCATGAAGGGCCTGAGGTGCTGCACGTTGGCCAGCGCGGGATGGGCATGAAGTTGAAGCCGGGGATGGTGTTTACCATCGAACCGATGATCAACCAGGGTGGGCGCGGGACGCGCACGCTGAAGGATGGCTGGACGGTGATTACCCGTGACCACAGCCTGTCAGCGCAGTGGGAGCATACGGTGGCGGTGACCGAGGATGGGTTTGAAGTGCTGACGTTGCGAGAAGAAGAACGTCGTAGCTGAAATTGCTACAGATCCTCTGTGGGAGCGGGTAAACCCGCTCCCACAGAGGCCAGGCGCAGAAACAAAAAAAGCGACCCTAAGGTCGCTTTCTTTGTTACTTCCGGGTGTTCAGTAGGCCCTGGAAGTGAAATATGGCGCAGCGGACGGGACTCGAACCCGCGACCCCCGGCGTGACAGGCCGGTATTCTAACCGACTGAACTACCGCTGCGCTAAACATCGAGTGGTGGGTGATGACGGGATCGAACCGCCGACCCTCTGCTTGTAAGGCAGATGCTCTCCCGGCTGAGCTAATCACCCATGTCTCTCGGTGTGGCGCGCATTCTACGGGCGACTTGACGCTCTGGCAAGCACTTATCGAACTTTTTGCAAATTTCGGCGAAACACCAAATCACAGGCACAAAAAAAGCGACCCTAAGGTCGCTTTCTCTGATACTTCCGGGTGTTCAGTAGGCCCTGGAAGTGAAATATGGCGCAGCGGACGGGACTCGAACCCGCGACCCCCGGCGTGACAGGCCGGTATTCTAACCGACTGAACTACCGCTGCGCTAAACATCGAGTGGTGGGTGATGACGGGATCGAACCGCCGACCCTCTGCTTGTAAGGCAGATGCTCTCCCGGCTGAGCTAATCACCCTTCGTCTCGGTGTGGCGCGCATTCTACGGACGGCCCTGTACCCTGGCAAGCACTTTTTTAACTTTTTTCAAAAAAAACCTCAGGCCTTTCAAAGACCTAGCGTTGCTACGCGCATCTTTACCTCCAGCAACCGCTACTGGCACTCCGACAGGGTTGGCCTGAGAGCACCGCTCGGAGAATAATGCCCGCCCTATGCATTAAGGAGAGATTGCCCCTCATGTGGTTCAAGAACCTGCTGACCTACCGCCTGACCCAGGAAGTCCCGTTCGAGCCTGAAGCGCTGGAAGCGGCCCTGGCCAGCAAGCCGGCCCGCCCCTGCGCCAGCCAGGAGCTGACCACCTATGGTTTCGTCGCGCCGTTCGGCAAGGGCGAAGACGCTCCCCTGGTGCATGTCAGCGGCGAGTACCTGCTGATTGCCGCGCGCAAGGAAGAACGCATCCTGCCCAGCAGCGTGGTCAACGACGCGGTGAAGGAAAAGGTCGAAGAGATCGAGACCGAGCAGATGCGCAAGGTCTATAAAAAGGAGCGCGACCAGATCAAGGACGAGATCATCCAGGCCTTCCTGCCGCGCGCGTTCATCCGCCGCTCGATGATCTTCGCCGCCATCGCCCCGCGCCTGGGCATGATCCTGGTCAACTCGGCCAGCGCCAAGCGTGCCGAAGACCTGCTGTCGACCCTGCGTGAAGTTATGGGCTCGCTGCCGGTGCGCCCGGCCACCGTGAAAATCGCACCGGTTGCCACCATGACCGAGTGGGTCAAATCGCAGGAAGCTGCCGAAGGCTTCTATGTGCTGGACGAGTGCGAACTGCGCGACACCGCCGAAGACGGCGGCATCGTGCGCTGCAAGCGCCAGGACCTGACCGGCGAGGAAATCCAGCTGCACCTGAGCACTGGCAAGGTTGTCACCCAGCTGGCCCTGGCCTGGCAGGACAAGCTGTCGTTCATACTGGATGACAAGATGGTGATCAAGCGCCTGAAGTTCGAAGAGCTGCTGCAGGAGCAGGCCGAACAGGATGGTGGTGATGAGGCTGCGCAGCAGTTCGATGCCAGCTTCCAGTTGATGATGATGACCTTTGCCGAATTCCTGCCGGTGCTGTTCGAGGCGCTGGGTGGGGAAGAGATTCCGCAAGGGGTCTGATGTGTTTTGAAATGCCGGTGCTGGCCTGGGAGTTATCCTCAGACAGTACTGGCCTCTTCGCGGGCTTGCCCGCTCCCCCAGGTACACCACCGTTTCTGAAGACTGTGGCGTACCTGTGGGAGCGGGCAAGCCCGCGAAGAGGCCAGTGAAATTCTTGAAGCTGTAAAATGGAAAAGGACTTGCCCCATGCGTGCCCTCGCCGCCCTCAGCCGCTTCGTCGGCAACACCTTCGCCCTGTGGGTGCTGGTGTTCGCCGTGCTGGCCTTCCTGCAACCGCAATGGTTCATCGCCCTGAAGGTGGCCATCGTGCCGCTGCTGGGCCTGGTGATGTTCGGCATGGGCCTCACCCTCAAGCTCGATGACTTCGCCGCCCTCGCCCGCCAGCCTTGGCGTGTGGCCCTCGGCGTGGTTGCGCACTTCGTGATCATGCCGGGCATGGCCTGGCTGCTGTGCCAGCTGTTCCACCTGCCGGCGGAAATCGCCGTGGGCGTGATCCTGGTCGGTTGCTGCCCAAGCGGCACGGCGTCGAACGTGATGGTCTGGCTGTCCAAGGGCGACCTGGCGCTAGCGGTGGCGATCGCTGCGGTGACCACCCTGCTCGCCCCGCTGTTGACCCCGGCACTGATCTGGTTCCTCGCCTCCGCCTGGCTGCCGGTGTCCTTCATGGACATGTTCTGGTCGATCCTGCAGTTGGTGATGCTGCCGATCGTGCTCGGCGTGTTGGCCCAACGGCTGCTTGGCGCCCGGGTGCAGGCGGCGGTGCAGGTGCTGCCGCTGGTGTCGGTGGTGAGCATCGTGATGATCGTGTGCGCGGTGGTGGCGGCCAGCCAGGCCAAGATCGCCGAGTCGGGGCTGCTGATCATGGCGGTGGTGGTATTGCACAACAGCTTTGGCTACTTGCTGGGGTACCTGACCGGCAGGCTGTGCAAGCTGCCGCTGGCACAGCGCAAGTCGCTGGCGCTGGAGGTGGGCATGCAGAACTCCGGGCTGGGCGCAGCACTGGCGGCGGCGCATTTTTCGCCGCTGGCTGCGGTGCCGAGTGCGTTGTTCAGCGTTTGGCACAATATTTCCGGGGCGCTGCTGTCGACCTGGTTCCGGCGCATGGGTGAGCCTGTGGCAGAAGCTGAAGGTGGGGAGCCGGCCAGGCATTGATGTTGCCTGCACTGCCGCTTTCGCGGGCACGCCCGCTCCCAAAGGGATTACCACAGGCCTGAACATTGTGCGGTCCTTGTGGGAGCGGGCGTGCCCGCGAAAGGGCCGGCAAAGGCTTGCCCTGAAACCTTCAGGTGTGCACCATGGAGCCCACTGCGAGGACGACCTCGCGACGCACCGCGTGACCACTCCGGGGACGGCCCCATCATTTACAACGATGGAGACGCTCCATGTCCTGGATCATCCTGTTCTTCGCCGGCCTGTTCGAGGTCGGCTGGGCCGTCGGCCTGAAATACACCGACGGCTTCAGCAAACCACTGCCCACCGTCCTCACCGTCGCCGCCATGGCCATCAGCCTGGGCCTGCTGGGCCTGGCCATGAAAGAGCTGCCGCTGGGCACCGCCTATGCCATCTGGACCGGCGTCGGCGCCGTTGGCACGGTGATCGCCGGCATCATCCTGTTCGGCGAGTCCATGGCCCTGGTACGCCTGGCCAGCGTGGCGCTGATCGTTACCGGCCTGGTCGGCCTGAAAGTCAGCGCCAGCTAACGCCCTCCCCTAGCGCAGGTCGCCGCGCAGGCGGCTGACCTGCTCACGCAACGCTTCTGGCTGCGCCGCTTCCACCGGGATGGCGGCGCCTGCCACGATGGTCACCCGCGACCAAAGGCGCTTGAGAAAGCCCTTGCCCGGGTCACGGCTGAAGAAGCTGCCCCAAAGCCCCTGCAACGCCAATGGAATTACCGGCACCGGGGTTTCTTCGAGGATGCGGTTGACACCACCCTTGAACACATCGATTTCGCCGTCCCCGGTCAGCTTGCCCTCCGGGAAGATGCACACCAGCTCGCCATCGGCCAGGTATTGGGCAATACGCGCGAAAGCACGCTCGTAGATGGCCAGATCTTCGTTGCGCCCGGCAATCGGGATGGCGCCTGCGGTGCGGAACACGAAGTTGAGCACCGGCAGGTTGTAGATTTTGTAGTACATGACAAAGCGTATCGGGCGGCGGATCGCCCCGCCCAGCAGCAGCGCATCGACGAACGACACGTGGTTGCACACCAGCAACGCCGCGCCTTCGTCGGGGATGCGCTCGAGGTCGCGGTGCTGCACGCGGTACATCGAATGGCTGAGCAGCCAGATCAGGAAGCGCATGGTGAACTCGGGCACGATCCTGAAGATATAGGCGTTGACCGCGATGTTGAGCAGCGACACCACCAGGAACAGCTGCGGGATGGTCAACTCGGCCAAGCCCAGCAGGATGATGGTGAGTACTGCCGACACCACCATGAACAGGGCATTGAGGATGTTGTTGGCTGCAATCACCCGAGCGCGCTGGTCTTCGGCGGTGCGGGCCTGGATCAGTGCATACAGCGGCACGATGTAGAAGCCGCCGAATACCCCAAGGCCGACGATCGACAGCAGGATCCACCAGGCCTGGCCCATGCCCAACAGCGTCAGCCAGTCGTGTGGCGCCGCCGCAGCCGGCACATCGCCGGAGTGCCACCACCACAGCAGGCCAAACAGGCTCAGGCCGAACGAGCCGAACGGCACCAGGCCGATTTCCACCTTGCGCCCACTCAGCCGCTCGCACAGCAGCGAACCCAGGGCGATCCCCACCGAGAACAAGGTCAGCACCAGGGTCACCACCGTGCCATCACCGTGCAGCCAGTCCTTGGCGTAGGCCGGAATCTGCGTGAGGTAGATGGCACCGACGAACCAGAACCACGAGTTGCCGACGATCGAGCGCGACACCGCCGGCGGCTGTCCCAGGCCCATGCGCAGGATCGCCCACGACTGCTTGAAGATGTTCCAGTCCAGTGACATTTGCGGTGAGGCGGCAGCGGCCCGTGGGATCCAGCGGCTGGCCAGGTAGCCGAGCACGGCGGTGCCGACCACACCGCCGGCCACCACGGTGGCATAGCTGTCGGCCGACATCATCACCCCGGCGCCGATGGTGCCGGCGAGGATGGCCAGGAAGGTGCCGGTTTCCACCAGGCCGTTGCCGCCGACCAGTTCTTCCTCGCGCAGGGCCTGCGGCAGGATCGAGTACTTCACCGGGCCGAACAGCGCCGAGTGGGTACCCATGCCGAACAGCGCCACCAGCATCAGCACCAGGTGGTTGGTGATGAAGCCGAGCGCACCGACCGACATGATCGCGATCTCGGCCAGCTTGATCGCCCGGATCAGCGCGTCCTTGGCGAACTTCTCGCCAAACTGCCCGCCCAGCGCCGAAAACAGGAAGAACGGCAGGATGAACAGCAAGGCGCACAGGTTGACCCAGATCGAACGGTCACCTTCGCCCAGGCTGAGCTTGAACAGGATCGCCAGGATCAGCGACTGCTTGAACAGGTTGTCGTTGAAGGCACCCAGCGACTGGGTAATGAAAAACGGCAGGAAACGCCGCTTGCCGAGCAAGGTGAATTGCGAGGAGTGACTCATCGTCCTTGGTCCTGAGGGCTTTTCAATTGGAGGCGCGTTGGGCGCGACAAGCCACAAATCTGCATGGGAAATGCGCTGGCTGGCAAGCGCTCGAGGATCTTGGAGGACTGTACCGGCCCTTTCGCGGGCACGCCCGCTCCCACAGGGATATCACATGCTTGAGGGCAGCGCCGTACCTGTGGGAGCGGGCGTGCCAGCGAAAGGCCTGCGCAGCAGGCCTCTGTTGGCATATGCTGCCCCCCGGCAAAACAGAACAACAAGGATGTGGTCATGCTCGCCGCCATAAAACGCTACCCGCACACCGTTCGCCTGCTGCTTACCACCACCTTCACCCTCACCGTCGCCCGCGCCCTTACCCTGCCCTACCTGGTGGTGTACCTGGCCGACAACTTCCAGCTGCCGATCAGCCAGATCGGCCTGCTGATCGGTGGCGCGCTGATCATCGCCTCGCTGCTGAGCCTGTATGGCGGCCATCTGGTGGATACCTTGCGCAACCACACACTGGTCAGCGCCAGCACCCTGCTGTTTGCCGTGGCCTTCGTCGGCGCGGTCGTCAGCAATTCGGCGCTGCTGTTCTTTCTCTGCCTGGTACTGATCAACCTGGCCCTGGCAGTGGTCGACATCGCCGCCAAGGCGGGCTTCTGCGCGTTACTGCCGGTGGAGGAACGAGCCGAAGTGTTCGCCATCAAGTACACCCTCAGCAACGTCGGCTACGCTGCCGGCCCGCTGCTGGGCGTGGCCATGCTGGAGCTGAACGACCATATGCCGTTCATCGCCTCTGCCCTGCTCGGCCTGGGTATGTGCCTGGCCTACTGGCGCCTGGGGGACCGCAACCTGCAGGCCAGTGCACCGGACAAGCCCGGGGTCGGTTTTGGCCAGGTGGCGCTGGGGCTGGCCCGTGACCGGCGACTGGTATGCTTCACCTTGGGCGGGGTGCTTAGCGCAGTGGTGTTCGGCCAGTTCACCGCCTACCTGTCGCAGTACCTGGTGGTGACCAGCAGCCCGGCCGAGGCAGCGCGCCTGGTCGGTTACCTGGTGACCACCAACGCGGTGACGGTGATTGCCCTGCAGTACCTGATTGGCCGACGCATCAGCCGCCAGCGCCTGATGCCCTGGCTGCTGGCCGGCATGGGCCTGTTCATCGCCGGGCTACTGGGCTTTGCCCTGGCCGGCTCGGCGCTGGCGTGGTGCCTGGCGATGCTGGTGTTCACCCTGGGCGAGATCATCGTGATCCCGGCCGAGTACATGTTCATCGACCTGATCGCGCCCGAGCACCTGCGTGGGGTGTATTACGGTGCGCAGAACCTGTCCAACCTCGGCGCGGCGCTGGGGCCGGTGATGGTGGGGTTTGCCCTGGTGCACCTGTGGCCGGGGGCGATCTTCTACCTGCTGGTGTTGTCGGTGATACTGGCAGGGGTGTTTTATTGGCTGGGTACCCGTAAAGGATGATGTTTGCTCTGCTGGCCTCTTCGCGGGTTCACCCGCGAAAGGGCCGGCACCGGTTAAAGAGAACCCTGCGACCACCTGCCACTGCGACCATCGTCTGCGCTGACGAAGCGGCACCTGCGTGCCAGACTGATTGATCGGGACCGCGTTATCTTTTTGCTTCGGAGTCTTCATGTCGTTGTCCAGCGGGCTGATCGCCGTGGTCGCCCTGGCCTATATGGCCATCATGTTCGCCATCGCCTTCTACGGCGACCGCCGCAGCACGCCGTTGCCGCCGAAGCTGCGTGCCTGGGTGTACAGCCTGTCGCTGGCCGTGTACTGCACCAGCTGGACCTTCTTCGGCGCGGTCGGCCAGGCCGCCGAACAGCTCTGGGCATTCCTGCCAATCTACCTGGGCCCGGTGCTGCTGCTGATCTTCGCGCCCTGGGTGTTGCAGAAGATGGTGCTGATCAGCAAACAACAGAACATCACCTCGATCGCCGACTTCATCGCCGCGCGCTACGGCAAGTCGCAATCCCTGGCGGTAGTCGTGGCGCTGATCTGCCTGGTCGGCGTGCTGCCGTACATCGCCTTGCAGCTCAAGGGCATCGTGCTCGGCGTCAACTTGCTGATCGGCGCCAATGCCGACGCCACAGGCACCCGCGTGCAGGACACCGCGCTGGTGGTATCGCTGGTACTGGCACTGTTCGCCATCGTCTTCGGTACCCGCAGCCTGGACGTGACCGAACACCACCGTGGCATGGTCCTGGCAATTGCCTTCGAATCGCTGATCAAGCTGCTGGCCTTCCTCGCCGTGGGCATCTTCGTCGTCTTCAACCTGTATGACGGCTTCGACGACCTGTTCAGCCAGGCCCGCCAGTCGATCCACCTGCAGGACTATTGGCAGGAGACCATCAACTGGCCGTCGATGGTGGTGCAGACCGCCGTGGCGATGATGGCGATCATTTGCCTGCCACGGCAGTTCCACGTCACCGTGGTGGAAAACATCGAACCCCAGGACATGCGCCTGGCGCGCTGGGTGTTCCCGATGTACCTGGCGCTGGCCGCGTTGTTCGTGGTGCCTATCGCCCTGGCCGGGCAGATGTTGCTGCCGGGCACGGTGATCTCCGATTCGTTCGTCATCAGCCTGCCGCTGGCCGAGGCGCACCCGAGCCTGGCCCTGCTGGCATTCATCGGTGGCGCCTCGGCGGCAACCGGCATGGTCATCGTCGAGGCCGTGGCGCTGTCGACCATGGTCTCCAACGACATGCTGCTGCCCTGGTTGCTGCGCCGTACCAACGCCGAGCGGCCGTTCGAGGCATTCCGCCACTGGATGCTCTCGGTTCGCCGGGTGACCATCGTAGTGATCCTGCTGCTGGCCTATGTCAGCTACCGCCTGCTGGGCTCCACCGCCAGCCTCGCGACTATCGGCCAGATCGCCTTTGCCGCCGTGACCCAGCTGACCCCGGCCATGCTCGGTGCGCTGTACTGGAAGCAGGCCAACCGCCGTGGCGTGTTCGCCGGCCTGGCCGCAGGTATTTTCCTGTGGTTCTACACACTGGTGCTGCCGATTGCCGCGCACAGCGTGGGCTGGTCGCTGCAGCTGTTCCCAGGGTTGGCGTGGCTGCACGGCAACCCGCTGAACCTGCCGATCAGCCCGCTGACCCAGGGCGTGGTGCTGTCGCTGGCGGGCAACTTCACCCTGTTCGCCTGGGTCTCGGTGCTGTCGCGCACACGGGTTTCCGAGCATTGGCAGGCCGGCCGCTTCATCGGCCAGCAGACCAGCGCCAGGCCCAGCAGCAAGCCGCTGCTGGCGGTGCAGATCGACGACCTGCTGACCCTGGCCTCACGCTTTGTCGGCGAGGAGCGCGCCCGGCAGAGCTTCATCCGCTTCGCCTACCGCCAGGGCAAGGGCTTCAACCCCAACCAGAACGCCGATGGCGACTGGATCGAACATACCGAACGCCTGCTGGCCGGTGTACTCGGCACCTCATCGACCCGCGCCGTGGTCAAGGCCGCCATCGAAGGCCGCGACATGCAGCTGGAAGACGTGGTGCGTATCGCCGACGAGGCCAGCGAGGTGCTGCAGTTCAACCGCGCCCTGCTGCAAGGCGCCATCGAAAACATCAACCAGGGTATCAGCGTGGTCGACCAGAACCTGCACCTGGTGGCCTGGAACCGCCGCTACCTGGAACTGTTCAACTATCCCGACGGGCTGATCAGCGTGGGCCGGCCGATTGCCGACATCATTCGCTACAACGCCGAGCGCGGCCTGTGCGGCCCGGGCGAGGCGCAGGTGCATGTGGCGCGGCGCCTGCACTGGATGCGCCAAGGCCGTGCGCACTCCTCCGAGCGCTTGTTCCCCAATGGCCGGGTGATCGAACTGATTGGTAACCCGATGCCGGGCGGTGGCTTCGTCATGAGCTTCACCGACATCACCCCGTTCCGCGAGGCCGAGCAGGCCCTGCGCGACGCCAACGAAGGCCTCGAGCAACGGGTGGCGGAGCGTACCCACGAGCTGTCGCAACTGAACCAGGCGTTGTCCGAAGCCAAGAGCCGTGCCGAAGCGGTGAGCCAGTCCAAGACCCGCTTCCTGGCCGCGGTCAGCCACGACCTGATGCAGCCGCTGAACGCCGCCCGGTTGTTCTCCGCCGCCTTGTCGCAGCAGGCCGAGGGCATGAATGAAGAAGCCCGGCAACTGGTACAGCACATGGACAGCTCGCTGCGCTCGGCCGAAGAGCTGATCAGCGACCTGCTGGACATCTCGCGCCTGGAAAACGGCAAGATCACCCCGGATGCCAAGCCCTTCGCCCTCAACGAACTGTTCGACACCCTGGGCGCCGAATTCAAGGTGCTGGCCGCCGAGAAGGGCCTGGAATTCCGCCTGCGCGGCAGCCGCCTGCGGGTGGACAGCGACATGAAGCTGCTGCGCCGGGTACTGCAGAACTTCCTGACCAACGCCCTGCGTTATGGCAAGAGCCCGATCCTGCTGGGCGCACGGCGCCAGGGTGAACAGTTGTGGCTTGAGGTGTGGGACCGCGGCCCGGGCATCGCCGACGACAAACTGCAGGTGATCTTCCAGGAGTTCAAGCGCCTGGACAGCCACCAGACCCGCGCCGAGAAGGGCCTGGGCCTGGGACTGGCGATCGCTGATGGCCTGTGCCGGGTACTTGGGCACAAGCTGGAAGTGCGCTCGTGGCCGGGCAAGGGCACGGTGTTCCGCGTCAGCGTACCGATTGCCCGCCAGGCCGCGCCGGTGCCCAGCGCCCCAGTGGAACAGGGTGGCCAGCCACTGGCCGGGCTGCAGGTACTGTGCGTGGACAACGAAGACAGCATCCTGATCGGCATGAACAGCCTGCTCAGCCGCTGGGGGTGCCAGGTGTGGACCGCGCGCAACCGCGCTGAATGCGAGGCCCTGCTAGCCAAGGGCATGCGCCCGCACCTGGCGCTGGTGGACTACCACCTGGACGACGGCGAGACCGGCACCGGGCTGATGGGCTGGCTACGCGCGCGCCTGGGGGAACCGGTGCCGGGCGTGGTGATCAGCGCCGACGGCAGCAAGGAAACCATTGCCATGGTGCATGCCTCGGGCCTGGACTACCTGGCCAAGCCGGTCAAGCCGGCGGCCCTGCGCGCCCTGCTCAATCGCCATCTGAGCCTGGTTCAGTAAGCGCTTCGTCCGGCAACGCCTCGTCGGACAGCGCCCGCTCCAGCAGGTCGGCCGGCAGGCTCTTGCTGGCGCGGGCGCCCAGCAGCTTCAGCTGTTCACTGCGGCTGACCAGGTTGCCGCGCCCTTCGCACAGCTTGTTGCGCGCGGCGGCATAGGCCTTGTCCACCTGCTGCAGGCGGTTGCCCAGTTCGTCCAGGTCCTGGATGAACAGCACGAACTTGTCGTACAGCCAGCCGGCACGCTCAGCGATCTCGCGGGCGTTCTGGCCCTGGCGTTCCTGCTTCCACAGGCTGTCGATCACCCGCAGGGTAGCGAGCAAGGTGGTCGGGCTGACGATCACGATCTGCCGGTCGAAGGCTTCCTGGAACAGGTTCGGCTCGGCTTGCAGGGCCGCCGAGAAAGCTGCCTCGATCGGCACGAACAGCAGCACGAAATCCAGGCTGTGCAGGCCTTCGAGGCGGTTGTAGTCCTTGCTCGACAGGCCTTTGACGTGGCTGCGCAGCGACTGCACATGCTGCTTGAGCGCAGCCTCGTCGTTGCCGGCGACGAACTGCTGGTAGGCGGTGAGGCTGACCTTGGCATCCACCACCACCTGCTTGTCACCGGGCAGCATGATCAGCACATCGGGCTGGAAGCGCTCGCCGTCGGCGCTCTTCAGGCTGACCTGGGTCTGGTATTCGCGGCCCTTTTCCAGGCCGGCATGCTCCAACACCCGTTCGAGGATCAGTTCCCCCCAATTACCCTGGGTTTTCTGCCCTTTCAGGGCCTGGGTCAGGTTGGTGGCTTCATCGGACAGGCGCAGGTTGAGTTGCTGCAGGCGCTCCAGCTCCTTGCCCAGCGAGAAGCGTTCGCGGGCTTCCTGCTGGTAGCTTTCCTCCACGCGTTTTTCGAAGGCCTGGATGCGCTCCTTGAGCGGGTCGAGCAACTGGCCGAGATGCTGCTGGCTGGTCTGGGCGAAGCGCTGCTCGCGCTCGTCGAAGATCTTGGTGGCCATGTCGGCGAACTGGGCGCGCAGCGTGTCGCGGGCTTCCTGCAGGTCTTCCAGGCGCTGCTGGTGGTTTTCCTGCTGCTCGCGCAATTCGGCCTCCAGGCGCGCGGACTGGGCCTCCAGGCGGCGCAGTTCGGCTTCGCGGTTGGCACGTTCGAGGTTCCAGGCGTGGGCAGCGTCACGGGCGTTGTCGCGGTCGATCTGCAGCAGTTCCAGCTCACGGCCCTGGGCGGCCAGCTGGGTCTGCTTGACGGTGTTGGCTTCGCTGAGGTCGCTGACCTCGTCGCGGCTGGCGTCCAGTTGCGCCTGCAGGCTGGCCTGAGCCAGCTGGGCAGCATTGAGGCGCTCTTCGAGCAAGGCCTGCTCGCCTTGTCGCGCGCCCTGGCGGCGCTGCACCTGCATGACCCAACCCAGGCAGGGCAATGCACCTGCCACCAAGCCCAGCAGAATGCTGGCCAGATCCACTGTCATGCTTACCCCGAATGATCCTGGATGAATGCAGCGCAGCTTATCAGCCTGAGCGATGTGTTGCCTGTTTCGGCCTCTTCGCGGGTAAACCCGCTCCCACAGGGATTGCACAGTATCCGAGGTATAGCTATTCCGGTGGGAGCGGGTTTACCCGCGAAGAGGCCAGTGCTGGCAACCCACCTCAGGCATGGAACCACTGCCTCAAAAGCCGCCGCGCCTCCTGCGACCCTTGCCCCGCCGCCAGCTCCAGCCAGTACCGCGCCTGCTCAGGCTCGCTGTGCTGGCACAACCGTGCATACTCCAGTTGCGCCCGCCGATCACCGGCGCGGGCGGCCTGACGCAGCAGTTCATGACCAATACGCCGGTCACGGGCATTGCCGCAATCACGACACAACATCTGCCCCAGGCGGCTTTGCGCCACTACCACACCCTGACGCGCCGGCTGCTTCAACAGGCGCCCGGCCAGGTGCTTGACCTGCGGCTTGTCACCCAAGCGCGGGTTGTCGAGCAGCCACAAGGCCACTTTGAGGGAGAAACGTTTGGGGGGAGGCGCAGGCGTCGATGCAGCGGGGCTGGCGAGGTGTTTACCGCGAAACTTCATGAGCAACAGGTTTGGCAACTCGAAAGGCGCGCCACTCTACCCTTTTTTCAGCGCCCTGGCCTTTCGATTTCCGGAGAATTGAAAAAATTTTCAACGATCTTTTCTTGACGTTTTCAAGTGGATGACCAACTGGTCTCTCCGAGCATGTCGATTGTCGGACAGTTCGCTGTATTGCTGGCACGCCCGTCCTAGAGCAAGCGCGTGGGACAATCCACAGTTCCTGTGGATAACTCGGTGGACAACCCCCTCCCATACCCCGCAAACCCCCGTAAATTGGGGCTTTCGGTCAAACTGACGATTTTTTCACCAGCTAAAAATAGTGTTTTTTTTCATTGACTTAACCGCCCAGTCAAGGCATTGGCGAAGCTGTCGCGGCGTGTTTCCGGGCCGTTACAAGCGCTGCTCCGAATGTGAACAAGTGCACCATAAACCTTCACTTGAGTGCACGAAATCGGTACATCAGGCCGGTTGCGGGCCTTTTACCCCCTCTTCCCAGCAGGGCAAATACACGCCATACTGCTCGGCTCACCTGAACAAACATGGAAGGCTTGCCAAGCGCCTGTATTTTCGGTAAGGTGCCCCTCGTTAGTACCAAGCTGAAAGTCAATTCTGGCCTCAAGTGTCCTTGCAGATCCGCTCCTCCCAAGAGTGGCGCTGCTGAAACCAGGACCGGCCTCTTCGATGATTCACTCGCCAGCCCTGCGCTGTTCAAGCACGAATCACGTGACAGATTGATCAGGATCCCACACCGACGGCCTAGAACCTTGGCCCCGGCGTGCTGCCTGCCCTCTGAAGTACCTACCAGTCAGCCCATGCGCCCACTTTTGATTGCGCTCCCTCTGGCTGCCCTGTTCCAGTCAGGTTCGTTCGTCCCTTAATAAAGGCGTCACTGGAACGTTTCTATCATGCACGGATCATAACCCCGTGTTTAAAGCAGGAACCTCCAACAATATGCAAACTCATCATCAGATTCAGGCTGCCATTGGCACCCTCTCCCAGGCCTTCTCGCCGTTGAAGTGCCTTATCGTTGCCCCTCGCAAGGGTAGCTTCAGCTTCACCCTGGTAGACGAACACGGCGTCGCCTGCCACACCGAGCGCCTGTACCCTGAACAGTACAGCCGCAGTGAACCGCTGCAGGCGGTCATCGCCCGAACCCGCCAGTCGCTCACCGCGTGAGCGGCGAATACTGCGGTATTCAAGCGCTGAATCATCCCATCGCAAGCCTGCCTGAATGTTCCAGGCGTAATTGCCTTAAGGCATATAGCCCGGTACGTCAGGCAGCAATCGATTTAAAAACAGCCCTTTACACCACGATTATCACACTAGACTTCAACTCGAGCGGTGCTTACCGCTTCCGGCGGGCCTGATCACTCACCAGCTGCCAAGCTCCAGCGCCCGTCCGGCCCTTACCTGCTCGAGGGCATCATGGGTATCGCGGCGAATGAATTGTGTCAGTATGTGATACGACCCACCTTGGTCTACCTGAACCGTCACTGCGCCAGCGCCGAAGCCTTGTTGCTGGGCATCGCCGCCAGCCAGTCGGCCCTGGGGTCGGCCTTGCACGACCGACGTGGGCATGGCCTGTACCGCATCGGCGAACACCGCCACCAGGCAATCTGGGACGACTACCTTGCCCGTGACCCCGACCTGGCCAGCCTGGTCCGCGGCCTGGCCAGCCAGCACGCCTTCCTCGGCGGCCCGCATCTGGAACTCACCGTCAACCTGCGCTATTCCACAGCCATTGCCTGGATGCTCGTCGAAGAGCAGGCCACGCCACTGCCTGCCGCCGACGACCTTCTCGCGCTGGCACGGATCTGGCGACAGATTTTCAACCCCCAAGGTCGCCTGCGCGACTTCACCCACGCCTGGCATACCTGCATAGACCAGAGATTGCCGCAGGCATCTTAAGACGTGTCCTACAAAGTACCCGGAAAAAAGGGAATTTTGGTCGGATTGTCCTACAAAACCGCTCTATCTCCTGCGATTGAGGCTATAGCGCGGCGCGTAAATTGTTGGTAGCTTTTCGCCCCGGAGATCCCAAGGAGTTCTAATAATGAAAAAAGTAATGCTCAAAGCCTCCCTCGGCGTTGCCGTTGCACTTGCTTCCAGCCAACTGCTCGCCGCAGGCTTCGCGCTGAACGAACAAAGCATCAGCGGCATGGGAACCGGTTTTGCGGGACGTTCGTCTTCTGCCGAAGATGCCAGTACGGTGTATGGCAACCCTGCAGGCATGTCGCGCCTGAAGCGCGAACAGGTCACCGTGGGTGGCGCAGCCGTCATTGCCAAGTCTGATATTTCGGGTCGTGGTAGCAATTTCGGGGGGGAAACCGATGGCGACATGGTCCCGGTCGTGGGCGTGCCCATGGGTTACTACGTCAAGCCGATCGATGATCATTGGAGCGTTGGTTTCGGTGTTTACGTGCCATACGGCCTGATCACCGACTACGGTAGCGGTGACGCAGCCCGCTACTGGGGCAAGAAGAGCAAGGTCGAGGTTGTCACCTTCCAGCCAACCATCAGCTACGCCTTCAATGACAAGGTGTCGATCGGTTTTGGCCCGACCATCAACCGCATCAAGGGTGAGCTGGGCTCGAACCTGGCCAGCAAGGCGCTGCTGGGCCCCACCGGCCCTGATGGCGAAATCAAGATCAAGGGCGACGACACGGCGATCGGTTACAACATCGGCGTTCTCGTACAAGCCACAGACCGCACCCGTCTGGGTCTGACCTATCACTCGATGGTCGACTACAAGCTTGAAGGCGATACCCGTGTTTCCTACCCGATTCCCCAGCTTGGTCTGAACGGCAAGTTCGACGCCAGCCTGAAAATCAAGACGCCGGAGTCGGTGGACTTCTCGGTCACCCATGAACTGGATGACCACTGGACGCTCTATGCCGGTAGCACCTGGACACGCTGGAGCCGCCTGGAGAGCATCGTTGTCAAGAACGAAGCACCAACGGGTTACCCACTGCAGACCATCACCGAAGAGCAGAACTGGCATGACACCTGGGCACACGCCATTGGTGCGGCCTACAAGGTGAACAAGGAATGGACCCTGCGTGCAGGCTTCTCCGTCGACCAATCGCCGACCAACAACCACGATCGCTCGCCGCGCATTCCTACCGGCGATCGTAAGGCAGTCAGCTTTGGTGCCGGTTGGAGCCCGAACGATGACATGACCATCGATGTTGCCTACTCGTACCTGTGGGAAGAGGATACCAAGGTCAACAATGTGTCCGGTTCGCCGACACAACAGGCGTTGAAAGGCACCTATCAGGCCAAGTATGAGAACAGTGCTCACGGTATCGGTGCATCCCTTACCTACCGCTTCTGATTCGTACGCGTTACATGAAAAACCGCCCTCGTGGCGGTTTTTTCATGCCTGCATCTGCCAGCTGTCGCCCAGGCATTCGCGCAGGTAGTCCATGAACACACGCACTTTAGTGGTTATGGCGAAGCGGTCGGCCAGGCACAGGTAGATATCCATCGGTTCGGTCTGGGCATAGGCCTGGCCGCTATCGCTGTATTCGAACAACGGTACCAGCGCCCCAGCGGCCAGATATGGCCGCACGATGAACTCGGCCAAGCGGGTGATGCCGCCATCGTGCAGTGCCATCTGGGTCAGGGCATCGATGTCGTCGCTGATCAGGACACTGCCGAACTCTGCCTCGAACCGCAGCCCGTCGCGCATGAACCCCCAACGCAGGAAGCGCCCATCCACCGGGTAGCGGAACACCAGGCAGCGGTGGTCACGCAAGGCCTCGGGCGTGGCCGGCATGCCGGCGTCTTGCAGGTAACCGGGCGAGGCACAGCAAATGAACGGGATACGGGCGATGTGCCGGGCCAGCAACTGGTCTTCCAGTTGTGGGGCAATGCGCAGGCTCACATCCACATCTTCCCGCGCATGGTTGACCCGGCGATCAGTCGTTACCAACTCTATCGAAAGCAGGGGGTAGCGGGCACTGAATGCGGGTATCAAGGGTGCCAGGACGTGACGACCGAAGGCGGACGTCGAGGCAATGCACAGCCGCCCCTGGGGTTCGCTGTCGGGGGTGATGACAGCCTGTTCGGCCAGGACCAGGTCGCGCTCGATGTGCCTGACGCGTTCGTAGTACTGGGTACCGGCGGGTGTCAGCGCCATACTGCGGGTGGTGCGGCTGAGCAGGCGAACCTGCAAGTGGCCCTCCAGGCGTGCCAGGTTCTGGCTGACCGCGGCCGGGCTCAGGCCGAGGTTGCGGGCACCGGCGGCGATGCTGCCGGCTTCGACCACCTTGATGAAGCAGCGAATGGCGTTGAGCAGGTCCATGCTGAGCCCTTGGATTCGTAAGAATCTCTTTATAAAGAACTCAATAGGACTGGTCTACAGGTGCTGCCCGGTGCGTTGCTAACCTGCGCCTCTACTCACCTTTTCAGGAGTTCGCATGAGCAACCTGTCCCAGGCACGCAGCCGACGCAAATTGCACCCGGGCGCCACGCCCTACGTTTTTGCCTTCTACATGTCGTCGATCATGGCACTGTTGATGTGTTTCGTGATCACTGCAGCGAATGCGGGGGTCAACCCCGAATACCTCGGCAACGTGCTGAAGGCGTACCAGTTGGCAATGCCTGTGGCGTTCGTTTGTGTGTTGATGGTCAGGCCGGTGGTGGTGCGGTTGGTGGCGATTACGGTGCATGCAAAGTGAAATAGCCCGAAACCCGGCCACGTTACCTGCTTTTGACTTTGATCTTGATCTTGATCTTGATCTTGATCTTGATCTTGATCTTGATCTTGATCTTGATCTTGATCTTGATCTTGATCTTGATCTTGATCTTGATCTTGATCTTCGCGACTTCAGGAGGCCGAACGCAGGCCTTGCGGAGGGAGGTGACGGGCATGGATGCCCGTCAAGCGCTGGGCCCCAGGATGGGGCCTGCAGCGCGGTCCTCCCGGGAGCAAGGCCGGAGTGAGGGAACCCCGGAGCGCAGCGCAGGGGCCGGATGATGGGAGCGCAGCGTTTTTTGGTTACTTTTTGTCGCGTTTGACAAAAAGTGACTCGCCGTAAGGGCGAAAAGGTGAGTAAGCGTCGCCATCGTAAATGGACTATGCGCGAGATCAAAACCAGCACTTTTCCGCTCTTCGCTCTTCGCTCTTCGCTCTTCGCGTTCAAGCGTGGGCATCAACAACAGGGTCAACATTCATTTTCGAAGGTGGCGCTTATTCACCTTTCCGCCCTTACGGCGGGTCACTTTTTGTCAAACGCGACAAAAAGTAACCAAAAAACGCTGGCTCCTATCATCCGGCCCCTCCGCTGCGCTACGGGGTCCCCTCGCTACGGACTTGCTCCCGGGAGTACGCGCTGCAGGCCCCATCCATGGGGCCTCAGCGCTTGACGGGCATCCATGCCCGTCACCTCCCTCCGCAAGCCCTTCGCTCGGCCTCCTGAAGTCGCAATCGGCGGCGCCTGAACTATCGCGCGCTTAGAAGCAAAAGCCGAAGCAAGAGCAAGAGCAAGAGCAGCCAGTTATGGCTGCGAGGCAATAGCCTTTTCGATAGCAGCCCGGAACGCAGGATCATCCGGCTTGGTCAGGCTGGAGAAGTTGCCGATCACCTTGCCCTTGCGGTCCACCACGTACTTGTAGAAGTTCCACTTCGGCGCACTGCTCTGGCTGGCCAGTTCAGCGAACAGCGGTATCGCATCCGTGCCCCGCACCGCCTGCGTCTTGGTCATGGTGAAGGTGACACCATAGTTGGCATAGCAGACCTTGGCGGTCTTCTCGCTGTCCGCATCTTCCTGCTTGAAGTCGTTGGATGGCACGCCAAGCATTTCCAGGCCTTGTTCGTGATATTCCTTGTACGTCGCCTCCAACCCCTCGAACTGCGGCGCAAAACCGCAATAGCTGGCCGTGTTCACCACCACCAGCGGCTTGCCGGCAAAGCGCTCGCACAGGTCAACCTGCCCCTTGCCACGCAGCTCCGGCAGGCTGCCCTGCAACAACGCTGGGCAATCAGCAGCCCAGCTCGATGCGCTGGCAAGCAGGGCCAGCACCGGCACCGTCAACCAATGTGCACGCATGACTCGTTTCTCCCGCAAGAAAATCCTTGAACTTGCAGGGTAGCGCCTAACAAACACTCATGCCCAGCTGCATCAGCGCCATCCCGCCCCTGTGCCAGCCCCACCACACCAGCGCCAGCAGCAACAGGGCGCCCACGGCCAACAGCCCCCGAGCCAGGTAGCGGTTCATGCGGCCTGAGCCTGCAGGCGGGCGACCGGGCGTTCACGCACTGGCCAGTTGAGGGCGGCGGCCAACAGGCTGAGCAAAATGGAAACCTGCCAGACCAGGTCGTAGCTGCCGGTGCGGTCATATACCACCCCACCCAACCAGCCGCCCAGGAAGGCGCCCAGCTGGTGGAACAGGAAGACGATACCGCCAAGCATGGACAAGTTGCGCACGCCGAACACCGTAGCCACGGTGCCATTGGTCAGTGGCACCGTGGATAGCCAGAGCAGGCCCATGGCGATACCGAACAGATAAGCACTGAATTCAGTCACCGGCGCCCAGAGGAACAGCACGATCACTACCGCCCGCAGCAGGTACAGCCCGGTCAGCAGGCGCGGCTTGGACATGCGCCCACCCAGCCAGCCGGCGGTGAAAGTACCGACGATATTGAACAGGCCCACCAGCGCCAGCACCGTGGTACCGGTGGTCGCGGCCAGGTGCTGGTCGACCAGGTAGGCCGGCAGGTGCACGCCAATGAACACCACCTGGAAGCCACAAACAAAGAAGCCCAGCGCCAGCAACCAGAAGCCGGAGTGCGAGCACGCCTCGCGCAGGGCCTGGCCCAAGGTCTGTTCGGCGCCATGACTGGGCAACGGGCGATCGCGCAACAGGCCGACGAAAGGCACGATCAGCGCCACCAACAGGCCCAGCACCAGCAACGCAGCGGACCAGCCCAGCCACTGGATCAGGCCGAGGGTGCCCGGCAACATGGCGAACTGGCCGAAAGAACCGGCAGCGCTGGCAATGCCCATGGCCATGCTGCGCTTCTCCGCCGGTACGGCGCGCCCGACCACGCCAAGGATGACCGAGAACGACGTACCGGACAGGCCGATGCCGATCAGCAAGCCGGCGCTCAGCGACAACGACCAGGCCGAGTCGGCCATGCCCATCAGCACCAAGCCGGCCGCATAGAGAATACCCCCAATGATCACCACTCGCGCCGCGCCCAGGCGGTCGGCCAGGGCGCCAGCGAACGGTTGCGCCAGCCCCCAGATCAGGTTCTGCAAGGCAATGGCGAAGGCGAACACCTCACGCCCCCAGCCAAAGTCGGCGCTCATTGGCGCCAGGAACAGGCCAAAACCGTGCCGCACACCCAAGGATAGCGCCAGCATCAACGCTGCCCCCACCAATACCCACCCGCTGGTTCGCCACACCGAAGTCATTGTCGTTATCTCCAGCACATCGCAAGGTTTTACGGGTATATACCCGCTTATAGTCGTATCAATTCAAGCCAGTTGGTCCAGCAAACGCACCAGTTCATCCCGCTGCCCTGCCCCCAGCCGTTCCACCAGATCGGCCTGGGCCTGTTCCCAGGCCGGATGGGCAGCGCGCAGCAGCTGCGTACCGGCCTCGGTCAGCAACACCACGCGGTTGCGCTGGTCGTCGCCATCGGCCAAGGCCACCAGCCCTTCAGCCTCCAGCACCCGCAGGTTGCGGCCCAGGGTACTGCGCTCCAGGCCCATGGCCTCTGCCAAGGTGGTGATACTGGGGCGGTCGAGCCGCTGCAGATGGCGCAACAGGGAAAACTGGGCGACATTGACCCCAAAGCCGACAAGGGCTTCGTCGTAATGCCGGCTCACCCCACGGGCGGCACGACGCAGATGGGTACAGATGCATTCACTGGTCAGCATGGATACGTGTATATACCCGCGTCATGTGTGTTGCAAGAGATTTCATGATTGCCGACGCCCCTCAGCCCTAAAGCCTGTCAGATTGCGTTGACGGGACTCTGTGGGAGCGGGCGTGCCCGCGAACACCGGCGAAGCCGGTGCCATACACCACGTCGCCTGCTTCGCGGGCACGCCCGCTCCCACAGAGCCCTGCTAAATCAATGATTTATGTGTTGTTCTGTGGGAGCTGGCTTGCCGGCGATTGGCCGCAAAGCGGCCCCCAATGACTTAGCTGCAGGCATTATCCTCTGCCCGGGTCCAAGCGCCTGAGAATCGGCTCGAACTCCACCGTAGCCTTGCGCGCCAGCGGGTCTGGAGCGCCCTGCTCGATGGCCTGCCAATAGCGCCACGGCACCTTGGCCGAGCCCAGCTCGTAGTCCATGCCGTCCCAGTTATCTTCACGGAAGCTGTAGAAGGCCCAATGCAACCGGTGGCGATCCAGCACGCTGAGCACGTCTTCCAGGTATTGCCGACAGCCTGGCAATCTGCGCATGCAACCGAACTCGCCCACCACCAGCCGCGAGCGGGGCACCTTCATGGCCTCGGCCCAGTCCAGCGGTTGGCGCAGGTACTGCGCCACACGCTGGCCATCCCACTGCTGCGTTTGCCCCGCGAACGGTGCCGGGCCGGGATAGGCGATGGGTTGCTTGCGCGTCATGTTCGGTGCACTGGTCACCAGATAGGGCTCGTACATGTGCACGCTGTACAGCACCCGCTGGTCTTCCAGAGGTGCCGGCCAGTAACCGAAGGCGTCGGCGGCGGCGAACCAGCCGGCATCGAGCATGACCGGCGTGTCCGCATCCTCCTCGCGAATGGCCGCGATCAACTGCCGATACAGGGCGGGCAGATCACGCGCACTGCCCTGCTGCCGCGCATACCACTGCTGCATTTGCCCAGGGTCGGCATGCTCGGCCAGGCCACCTTGCTTCTCCGGTGCGGGCTCGTTGACCAGGTTGTAGGCGGCGATGGCCGGGTGGCCTTTCAGCTCACGCGCCAGATCCCGCCAGAAGGCCGCAGCCTGCAACCAGTAGCGTTTGTCTTGCCAGAGGCGGTCGTCGAACTGGCCTTGGTTGTTTTGCGACCAGCGCATGCCGGGTAGCGAGAGCGGTGCGATGACCACCTTGAGGCCAGCCTGATGGGCACGGTCGAGGGTAGCGCGCAGCGCGGCCAGATCGGCGGCGGGCAGGCCTTGATAGGCATCGGCATCGCCGAGGAGGAAGTCTTGTTTTGCCGGCTGCCATTTGTCGTAGGACAGCCGTACCCAGGTCGCGCCATAGGCGCTCAAGGCGTCGAAATAGGCTTGATCGGGTGGTAGCCGGTTGAAGCTGTTGCCGCCATGGCGGGGGGTGTTCCAGAAAGCCATGAGATCGGCTGCCACGGCAGCAGGCCCCATGGCCAACAAAAACACAGCGAGAATGACATGACGCATGGTGCCAACACTCCTCGACAGTTAGCGAAGGGGCAAGCATACGCCAGTGACAAAATGCCGGCTCTTGCTTAGTTTTTTCAGGAATTTGCCAGCACGTTAGGCTCAGAAAACCCCTACAGGAACATCCTGCTCGCGCGGTCACTTGTAGGAGCGGCCCTGCATCCTTAGCAAAGGCTCAGAGGGCCAACGCCAACCCCAGCACCACGGTCAGTTCGAGCAACTCCAGCATTGCACCAGCGGTATCGCCGGTAGTCCCGCCCAGGCGCCGGCACATCAGTTGTCGCAACCAGGCAAACACCGCCAACGCCAGCACCACGATCCATCCCCCCAGGACCAGGCAGAGGAGCGCACAGCCCAGCAGCACCCACCCGGCCGCTGGCCGAGGCAGGTGCTCGGCCAGCGCCTGCCCCAAACCGCCCTGTCGCACATAAGGCGTGCTCAGGAACAGCCCGAGCATCGCCGCCCGCCCGATCAACGGTGCCAGCAGCAACTGCGCCCCGACACCCTGCTCGACCAGCACCCACAAGGCACAGAACTTCAGCAACAGCACCAGCACCAGGGTGACCACGGCAATAGGCCCGCTACGCGGGTCTTTCATGATCTGCAAGGTGCGTTCGCGGTCACCGAAGCCGCCCAGCCAAGCGTCGGCGCTGTCCGCCAGGCCATCCAGGTGCAAGGCGCCACTGAGCAACACCCACAACGTCAGCAGCAGGGCCGCATGCAGCGGCGCCGGCGTGCCCTGCAGGAAATGGCTGGCCAGCCACAGCAACAGGCCGAACAACAACCCGACCAACGGGTACCAGAGCAGCGAACGCCCCACCTCGCGCGGCGCCGGCATGCCCGGCAGGCTCACCGGCAGGCTGCTGAGGAACTGCAAGGCAATCCACAACGGCAACATCTCAGCGCCCCTCCACCCACTGGCCGTCGTCACCCGGCACCAGTCGCATCAGCGCAGCGTGACCGACTTCGACCTGCAGCAACTGCGCCCTCGGCAAGCCACGAGCACGGGCCAGCAGCAGCCGCATCACGCCGCCATGGGTGACCAGCAGCACACGCTTGCCAGCATGCTGACGGCTCAGGCGCTCGACAGCCGCCAGCACCCTCTCGGCGAACGCCTCGACCGGCTCGCCATTGGGCGGCGTAAACGCATAAGGGTCGGCCCAGAAGCGCCCCAGCGCGTCCGCCTGGTCTTCCATGATCTGCGCCGCACTACGGCCCTCCCAGTCGCCAAAATGCAGCTCCTGCAACGCCGCTTCGCGCTGTACGGGCAGGTTCAGTTGCTCGCCCAGTTCCTCGGCAAAACGCGCACAGCGCTGCAACGGCGAACTGACCAGCACCTCCCACGGGCCGGCCTCGGCCACGGCGTCACGCATCTGCGCCCAGCCTTTGTCGGTCAGGGCATCATCAAGGCTGCCACGCAGGCCGCCCTGTTCCGTTTCACCATGGCGCAGCAGGTCGAGGATCATGCCGGGCGGTCCGCCACCGCCGCCTCGGCGAAGGTAGCCATCTGCCCGTGCAGCGCACAGGCCAGGCGCAACAGCGGTACGGCCAGGGCAGCCCCACTGCCCTCGCCCAGGCGCAGGCCCAGGGCCAGCAACGGCTCGGCCTGCAACGCGTCGAGCACGGCTTTGTGCCCGGGCTCTGCGCCTTGGTGGGCGAACAGCAGCCAGGCCCGGCACTGCGGGTTGAGGCGCACCGCCAGCAGCGCGGCGACGCTGCAGATGAAGCCGTCCACCAACACTGCGATACCCGCCTGCGCGCAGCCAATGTAGGCACCGGCCAAGGCCGCGATCTCGAAACCACCGACACAGCCCAGCGCCTGCAATGGATCGTTGGCGCTGAGGCCATGCAGGCTCAGCGCCCGCTCGATGACCTCGGCCTTGTGCCGCACCCCGGCGTGGTCCAGGCCGGTACCCGGGCCACTCGATTCAGCCGGTGGGCAGCCCAGCAGGACACTGGCCAGGGCGGCGGCTGCCGTGGTGTTGCCAATCCCCATCTCGCCACCGATGAACAGCTGCGCGCCCTGTTCGGCGGCCCGCAGGGCACTATCGCGACCGGCCTGCAGGGCGGCCTGCAGCTGGCCTTCGGTCATCGCTGGCTGGCGGGCAAAGTTGGCGGTACCGGCGCCCAGGCGCAGATGGCGCACGCCAGGCAGTTCCAGGTGCGGGTCGATGGTGCCCAGGTCGACCACTTCCAGGCTTGCCCGCAACTGGCGCGCCAGCACGCTGATCGCCGCGCCACCGCCGACGAAGTTGCGCAGCATCTGCCCGGTAACCGCTTGCGGGTAGGCCGAGATGCCTTCCTCGACCACACCGTGGTCACCGGCAAAAATGCTGATTGCAGCGTGATCCAGCATTGGCCGCTCACGCCCCTGCAGGCCGGCCAGCTGAATGGCCAGGCCTTCCAGCTGGCCGAGCGAACCGGCAGGTTTGGTCAGCTGCTGCTGACGGGCGCGGGCCTGGTCCATGGCGGCGTTGTCGAGGGGTTGGCAGGCGTCACGCCACCAGGCTTGGGTCATAGTGCAGGTCCTTTGAGCATTAGGGGCAGGCCGGCCACGGTCAGCACCACACGCTGACAGCGCTCGGCCACAGTCTGGTGCAGCCAGCCGGCCAGGTCGACATAGCGCCGGGTCAACTCGCCCATGGGCACGACGCCCAGGCCGGTTTCGTTACTGACCAGGATGACCGTGCCCGGCAACTGTTCCAGGCAGGCCAGCAGCGCATCACGCTCCTCGGCCAGGCGCTGGTCGTCTTCGAGCATCAGCAGGTTGGTCAGCCACAGGGTCAGGCAATCCACCAGCAGGCAGCGCCCTTCGGCCGCTTCGGCGCGCAATACTGCGGCCAGGGCCAGGGGTTCTTCGATCAACCCCCAGTCATCGGGGCGACGCTGGCGGTGCAGCAGCACACGTTCGTTCATTTCACCATCCAGCGGCTGGCTGGTGGCGATGTAGGTCACCGGCAGGCCACTGGCGCTGGCCAGCTGTTCGGCCAGGCGGCTCTTGCCCGAGCGGGCGCCGCCGAGGATCAGGTTGAGCATGTCAGGCCACCCCACAGAGTTGGCGCAGGCGCGCGGTGTCCAGGTGCTTTTCCACCAGGTCGGCCAGGCGCTCGATATCGCGTTCGCGCAGGGCCTGGTAATCGACGACCTGCACATCCTCCAGGCCCGCCCAGCGCAGCAGCGCCGCGCACGACTGGCTGCCCTCGAACAGGCCATGCAGGTAGGTGGCAAGTATCTGGCCATCGGCACTGACAGCACCATCGCAACGGCCATCGGCAAGTTGCACGGCAGGCTGCTCCAGGGCAGGCCCCGTAGTGACGCCGGCATGAATTTCATAACCGGCAACCGGCACTGCTTCGAGGTTCAGGGCGCCGGCAACGTTGCGCAGTTGCTTCTCGGCTTCGAGCACCGTGGCGTAATCGAACAGGCCAAGCCCCGGGCTGAAGCCAGCGGCCCCTTCAAGACCAAGCGGGTCATGCACTTCGCGGCCCAGCATCTGCAGGCCTCCGCAGATTCCGATCAGCTTGCCACCATAACGCAGGTGCCGGTCGATGGCCTTGTCCCAACCACGCTCACGCAATTGTGCCAGGTCGCCGCGCACACTCTTGGAACCCGGCAGGATGATAAGGTCGGCAGCCGGGATCGGCTGGCCCGGGCCGATGAACTGCAAGTCCACCTGCGGGTGCAGGCGCAGTGGGTCGAAGTCGGTGTGGTTGCTGATGCGCGGCAGCACCGGGACGATCACCTTGAGCACGCGCTCGGCCTTTGCCCCCTGGCGCGCGTCAATGCCGTCTTCGGCTTCCAGATGCAGATCGGTGACATATGGCAGCACGCCCAGCACCGGCTTGCCGGTGCGCTGCTCCAGCCAGTCCAGCCCCGGCTGCAGCAAGGCGATGTCGCCGCGGAAGCGGTTGATGACAAAGCCCTTTACCCGCGCCTGCTCACTGGGTGACAGCAGCTCCAGCGTGCCCACGAGGTGGGCGAACACGCCACCGCGATTGATGTCGGCGACCAGAATCACCGGGCAATCCACCGCTTCGGCAAAGCCCATGTTGGCGATGTCACCGGCACGCAGGTTGATCTCCGCCGGAGACCCCGCGCCTTCGACCATGACCACCGGCCAGGCAGCGCTCAGGCGCTGATGCGAAGCCAGCACCGCCTGCATGGCGATAGCCTTGTAGTCGTGGTAGGCCACTGCGTTCATGCTGGTGACAGCACGGCCATGGATGATCACTTGGGCGCCGGTGTCGCTGTTGGGCTTGAGCAGCACCGGGTTCATGTCGGTGTGTGGTTCCAGCCGGCAGGCCTGGGCCTGCACCGCCTGGGCCCGGCCGATTTCACCGCCGTCAGCGGTCACCGCGCTGTTCAGCGCCATGTTCTGCGGCTTGAACGGGACCACGCCGACACCCTGGCGCAACAGCCAGCGGCACAGCGCGGTCACCAGTGTGCTCTTGCCCGCATCGGAGGTGGTGCCTTGCACCATGAGGGTGGTCATGCCGTTTCCTTTTGATAGGCCGCCAGAGCCTGAGCCAGGCGCTGTTCGTCCGCCGCACAGGCCGGCAGCCCAAGGCGTAGCGCCGGCGGCTGCTCGAAAAGGCGCACCAGGATGCCGCGGCGAGCGAGAAAGTCATGCAGTTGCGCAGCATGCTCGCTGCGCACGTACTGGAACAGGTCGCAACCGCCGCTGGGCGCCAGGCCGGCGCCGCGCAACAGCATAGCCAGACGCTGGCTGGCGGCAGCACAGCGTTCGACCTGCACACGCTGGGCGGCGTGATCGGCCAGGCTGGCCTGGGCCAGCACCCGGGTCGGGCCATTGACGGTCCACGGGCCAAGCAACTCGGCCAGGCGCAGCAGCAGGCTGCGTTCGGCGGCAACGAACCCCAGACGCACGCCGGCCAGGCCGAAGAACTTGCCGAACGAGCGCAGCACAATCAGCCCCGGGCGCTCGGCACAATCAACCACGCCATCCGCCGGGGTGTTGTCCATGAACGCTTCGTCGACCAGCAGCCAGCCACCACGGGCGGCCAGGCGTGCGTGCCAATCCAGCAGGCGTTCTCGCGGCACCCGGCGGCCGGTGGGGTTGTTGGGGTTGACCAGCACCAGCACGTCGAGGCTGTCGAGCGTCGCCTCGACCTGCGCTTCGTCCAGCTCCAGCAACTGGTGCCCCACCCGTTGCCAGGCGTATGGGTGCTCGGCATAGCACGGCGTCAGCACCCCAACCCGGCCGGCTGCGCGCAACAGCGGCAAAGCCTGGATCGCAGCCTGGGAACCGGCCACCGGCAGCAATTGGCGGGCGCCGTAATACGCGCGCGCGGCGTCCTCCAGGCCATCCTCCGTCTCCGGCAGGCGAGCCCAGGCCTCCATGGGAATCGGTGGGATCGGGAAAGGCCATGGCGCAATGCCGCTGGACAGATCGAGCCACTGCTCACGGGCGATGCCGTATTGCCGTACCGCCCGCAGCAGGCGGCCTCCGTGTTCAAGCATTGATATAGGCCCCCAGGCAGATCACCAGCAGCCACAGCCACACGCCGCGCTGCACCAGGCTCCAGCCACGCTCGATGGCGTCGGCGTCGGCCATGGGCCCGTCACCCAGGCGTGGCCGCTCATGCAGTTCGCCGTGGTACACCGCCGGGCCACCGAGCTCCACCCCCAACGCGCCAGCACCGGCGGCCATCACCGGCCCGGCATTGGGGCTGTCCCACAGTGGGCCCTGCTTGCGCCAGCAGGCCAGGGCCAGGCGGGTCTTGCCCAGCAGCGCGTAGGTCAATGCCACCAGCCTGGCGGGAATATAGTTGAGCACATCGTCGACGCGCGCCGCGCACCAGCCGAAGCGTTCGAAGCGTTCGTTGCGGTAGCCCCACATGGCATCCAGGGTATTGCTCAGGCGGTACAGCACCACGCCCGGCGCGCCGGCCACCACGAACCAGAACAGCGCGGCGAACACCGCGTCGCTGCCGTTCTCCAGCACCGATTCGGTGGCCGCCCGGGCCACGGCGGGCTCGTCCAGTTCGCGGGTTTCGCGGCTGACCAGGTAGCCCACACGGCGCCGCGCTTCCTGCAGGTCGCCCTGGCGCAAGGCACTGGCCACCGGTAACACGTGTTCGCCCAGGCTGCGCAGCCCGACGGCGCAGTACAGTGCCAGCACGTCGACCAGCCAGCCGATGTACGGCAGCCAGGACAGGATCAGCACCACCAAAGTAAGCGGCACCACGGCCAGGAACCACGCGCTCACCCCGTGGCTGCGCCAGCCGCGCCCACCGGCATTCAGGCGGCGCTCGAGGTTACTGGCCATGTTGCCGAAGGCCACCAGCGGGTGGCGCCGCTGCGGTTCGCCCAGCAAGGCATCCAGGGCCACGCCGGCCACGGTCAGCAAGGCCACGCTCATTGGCGTTCTCCCCATTGGTTCTCAAAGAGCATTTCACTCAAGGGCCGTTCCTCGGCCCAGTTTTCCAGCACCAGCATCGGTGCCGGGTAGAACTCGGTCACCGGCCCCAGGCACAGTACCGCGACGGGCTTGGCCCCGGCCGGCATGCCCAGCAGCGCCGCCAGCGCCTGCGGGTCGAACAGCGACACCCAGCCCATGCCAAGGCCTTCGCCACGGGCTGCCAGCCACAGGTTCTGGATGGCGCAGGCCAGCGAGGCCAGGTCCATTTCCGGCAGGGTGCGGCGGCCGAAGATATGCGGCTCGCGGTTGTCCATCAGGGCGGCCACCAGCAGTTCGGCGCAGTCGTTGATACCCTCCACCTTCAGTTTCATGAAGGCGTCGGAGCGCTCGCCCAAGGCTTCGGCGGTACGCACCCGTTCTGCTTCCACCAGGGCCTGGATACGGGCGCGCAGGTCGCGTTGGGTGATGCGGATGAAGCGCCAGGGCTGCATCAGCCCGACACTTGGCGCCTGGTGCGCGGCGGCCAGCAGGCGGCCCAGCACTTCCGGGGCCACCTCGCCACCGGCGAAATGGCGCATGTCACGGCGTTCGCCGATGGCCCGGTAGATCGCGGCGCGCTCGGCGTCGCTGTAGGCGTGTTCACTCATGGTCGCAACAGCGCCGCCGCCGCATCCGGGTTGGAGGGGAAGTAGAAGTGCACGTAGGAAGCCGTCAACCGCCCCAGGCGGTACACCGCTTCGTTGCCGCGACCACCGTTGGGGCTCAGGCCACGGGCGATCGGTTCCAGTGCGGTACTGGTCAGAGAATGGTGATAGGTGTGACCGCGCAGGATGCCTTCCGGCATTTCCACCGCCTGCAGCGCCAGGGCCGCCAGGCGCTTCTGCATGGTCGCTTCACCCGGCAGCAGGCCGAGCAGCTCGGCACGCTCGCCGGCTACGTCAGTCAGGGCATCGAGCAGGTACAGCATGCCGCCGCATTCGGCCAGCAACGGTTTGCCTTGGGCGTGATGGGCGCGGATCGCTTCGCTCATCGGCGCGTTGGCGGCCAAGGCGTGGTGGTGCAGCTCGGGATAACCGCCCGGCAGGTACAGGCTGTCCACTGCCGGCAATTCGTGGTCATGCAGCGGCGAGAAGAACTCAAGCTGTGCGCCCAGGTTGCGCAGCAGGTCGAGGTTGGCGCCATAGGTGAAGGCAAAGGCCTCGTCCCGCGCCACGCCGATGCGCACACCGGTCAACGACGCAGCACTGGCTTGCGGATCGGGTTCGGCAAAGGTCACTGGCGGCGGCAAGGCAGCATCGCAACTGGCACCCAGCGCCTCGGCAGCGGCGTCCAGACGGGCGTCCAGGTCGTTCAGCTCGCTGGCCTGGACCAGCCCCAGGTGGCGGCTGGGCAACTCGATACCGCGCTCACGGGACAAACCGCCATACCAGCGCAGGCCTTCGGTCAGGCTGCCTTCCAGCAGTTGTGCGTGGCGCAGGCTGCCTACCCGGTTGGCCAGCACACCGGCAAACGGCAGGTCCGCCTGGTAGCGTGCCAGGCCCAAGGCCAGGGCGCCGAAAGTCTGAGCCATGGCCGTGCCGTCGATTACCGCCAGCACCGGCACGCCGAAGTGACGCGCCAGGTCGGCGCTGGACGGCGTGCCGTCGAACAGCCCCATCACCCCTTCGATCAGGATCAGGTCTGCCTCACCGGCTGCTTCCCACAGCAGGCGGCGGCTTTCCTCGGCGCCGATCATCCACAGGTCGAGCTGGTACACCGGCGCGCCGCTGGCCCGCTCAAGAATCATCGGGTCGAGAAAGTCAGGCCCGCACTTGAACACCCGCACCTTGCGCCCGAGGTTGCGGTGCAGCCGGGCCAGGGCGGCGGTGACGGTGGTCTTGCCCTGGCCAGAGGCCGGTGCCGCGATCAGGACGGCGGGGCAGTGGCGCGGCTGGCTCACAGTTCGACGCCCTTCTGTGCACGGATGCCGGCCTGGAAGGCGTGCTTGAGCATGCCCATCTCGGTCACGGTGTCGGCCAGTTCGATCATCTCGGGTTTCGCGGCACGGCCAGTGACGATCACATGCTGCATCGGTGGGCGGGCCTGGATGTCGGACAGCACCTGGTCAAGGTCGAGGTAGCCATGCTTGAGGGCGATGTTCAGTTCGTCGAGCACCACGAACTGCACGCTCGGGTCTTGCAGCAACTGGCGCGACACGGCCCAGGCCGCTTCGGCGGCGGCGATGTCGCGCTGGCGGTCCTGGGTTTCCCAGGTAAAGCCCTCGCCCATCACGTGGTAGCTCACCTGCTCGGGGAAGCGGCGGAAGAACAGCTCTTCGCCGGTGCTGTTGCGGCCTTTGATGAACTGCACCACACCGCACTGCATGCCATGGCCCAGTGCGCGCGCGAGCATACCGAAGGCCGAGCTGCTCTTGCCCTTGCCATTGCCGGTCAGCACCAGCAGCAGGCCGCACTCGTTGGGGGAATTGGCGATGCGTTCGTCGATGATCGCCTTCTTGCGCTGCATGCGCGCCAGGTGGCGTTCGTCGCGTTCGGTGGATTCGCTCATCAGGGTTCTCCGCTGGCTGGCGCCACGGCAACGCGTGGCGACAGGTAATAGGCGGGCAGACGGAGAACGCGCAGGGGCCGTGGCCGTAAGCCACGGTGCACCGCGCATCACCCTCCGTGATGCCGTTGGCAGTATCAGGCCGGTCTCCGGGCTTGTGAGCGGGCCTGGGCCCAGGCCTGCGCGCCTTCCCGGGTGCTGGCACCCAGTGGCCCTGCGCGGCCGCGACTCACCTACCGTTGCGGGGGCAGCGCCGGAATCGCGCCATGCTGGCACCCACCGGCTTCCCAGTTTCACCCTGCCCAGACGGGGCTGGCAGGGCACCTGAAACACGCGCGAAGGTTAGAGGGTTGCACCGGGAGCGTCAATCGAAGCGGGCCGCTTTGCAGCCGAACAGTCACCGCCCGGGTAATGGCCAATTCACCCGGTTGTGCCACACTGGATACAGTGATATCACATAGCCATCACTTTCAGCTGAACGCGATCACAACGACAACAGGAGAGCGCAGCATGCGAGGCCAGATCATCAACAACCCGCGCCTGGAGTTTCTTGCCCCGGTGCTGGAGCGCTGGGGCGACTGCATAGACCGCTTCAACCAGTTTGCCGGCGATGCCGAAGCACCGTACTGGCATGGGGCAGCCGCCAATACCGGGTTGCTTGCCGCGGCGGCCTGGCAGGCCGAGCTGGCGGCACTGCAGCAGTTTGCCGGCAAGAAGCAGCGCGATGAAGGTGAATACGAAGGGCGCTGCGACCTGTTGCTCAGCAGTGCCGGTGAAGCGCTATACCTCAGTGCCAGCCAGCGCTGGCCGAAAATCGCCCGGCTGGACATGGCCGACGCCCTGCAGCAGACCGCTGCCCTCGCCCGCCAGGTGGCCTACCCCAGCCAATTGAAGGCCGGAGCGCTGTTCATCAGCCCGTGGAAGGCCGGCCAGCACGCCAGTCCCGAGGAACTGCAGGACCTGGTCGACGATCTGCAGAAACATACCGCCTGTGCCATCGCCTGGTACTTCCCGTATGCCTACCGCAAGTTGCACAACGAGCTGGGGCAGTATTTCCCGGGGGTGGCGTTGTTGCTCAAGCAGGCTTGAAGCAACTTCGGCTCGGGCCGGGGCCGGAACGCGTTAGCAAGCGCGACGTGGTTTATGTGGGAGCGGGCGTGCCCGCGAAGAATCCAACGCGGTGGCTGGCACCGGCTGCGCCGGTGTTCGCGGGCGCGCCCCCTCCCACAGAGCCCCTGCTAACCCTTTCAGTTATATGCGGCTCCATGAGAGCGCGGCCCATGCCGCGAATGGTCTGCGCGCCTTTCAGGCTTTAACGCATCATGCCGAGTTCGGCATCATCCAGCAGCGCTTTGCCCAAGGCGCAAAGGTAGTGCGCGGCCCAGATCAGCTTTGGCTTGTCTTCCATCAGGCCGTCGATGGTCAGGTCCCGTGCATAGCCGATCAATTCCGAGGCTAGTTCGCGGGCGTTCTGGCAGGAGATGCCGGGTTCGATGCGGAACAGGGGTGGGGCTGGTTTTCACCTTGAAAGAATATGGTTTTGCCAACTGTGCATTTCGTGTCTTCGGTGGTCATTTAAGGCTCCTGTCGTAGTGAAGCGACCACCAACCGCGGCTAAACAGTATGGTGGCAGCTGTACGTGGGTTAGCCGACCGGGACGTCAGGCACCCGGCGCACCCGCAGGTGCCCCACGCACAGCCGCCATAAGGCGCCAATGCCGATTACTCGGTATTGCTCAGCTGCGATGTCTGACGATTTCGGGCGGCTAACCCGGTCATTGAAGGTCAACGACATGCCGAGACTAGAGACCGCATTTGGCGCGCGCAACGGAGAATAGGTGTTGAGAGTATCTTTGGGAAACGGCCTACAAGAAAGGTGTTAAATCTGATTCTTGGTCTCGCCCCCACGCCACCTTTGCAACAGCAGCGGCGCATCTCACTGGCACATTGAGCCACCACCAGACCTGCTTGCTCTTGCTCTTGCTCTTGATCTTGATCTTGATCTTGATCTTCGCGACTTCAGGAGGCCGAGCAGAGGTCTTGCGGAGGGAGGTGACGGGCATGGATGCCCGTCACCTCCCTACGCAGTCCCTTCGCTCGGCCTCCTGAAGTCGCAATCGGCGGCGCCTGAACTATCGCGCGCTTAGAAGCAAAAGCAAAAGCAACGACAGTTGGATGGCTGCCGGGAACCTGGCGAATATCGCCGACCTCTCAGTTCCATAGGCCCTGTTAGGAGGACACCGCCCATGAAACACCTGATGCCTTGGTTATTGGCCGCCAGCCTGACTGCCTGCGGCGAAACCGCGCGGCTGGATGTACTCGATGGCAGTGGCCCACCCCCCCCAGTTGCCTGCTCCGGTCAAAACTACCCTCCCCACCGTGAATATCGCTCCAGCAGTGGGCTGGCCCACGGACGTCAAGCCCGAAGCAGCACCAGTCACCCAGGTGAAAGCGTTCGCCAGCGGGCTCGACCACCCTCGCTGGCTATACCTGCTGCCCAACGGCGACGTGTTGGTGGCCGAAACCAATGCCCCGCCCAAGCCCGAAGATGGCAAGGGCCTGCGCGGTTGGATGATGAAGAAGGTGATGAAGCGCGCAGGTGCAGGCGTCCCCAGCGCCAACCGGATCACCCTGCTGCGTGATGCCGACCACGACGGCGTGGCTGAAATCCGCACGACCTTCATCGAAGAGCTCAACTCACCGTTCGGCATGGCGCTGGTAGGCAAGGACCTCTTTGTCGCCAACACCGACAGGCTGCTGCGCTTTCACTACGAGCCCGGAGCCTTGCAAATTCGCAATGAAGGCCAGCCGGTGGTCGAGTTGCCCGGCGGACCGCTCAACCACCACTGGACCAAGAACGTGATCGCCAGCCCTGATGGCAGGAAGCTTTTCGTGACAGTCGGCTCCAACAGCAACGTAGGCGAAAACGGTATGGACAAGGAACAGGGACGCGCCGCGATCTGGGAAGTGGACCCCGCCAGCGGCCAGCACCGCCTGTTCGCCACCGGCCTGCGCAACCCTAACGGCCTGGCCTGGGAGCCAAACAGCGGTGCGTTGTGGACCGCAGTCAACGAGCGTGACGAAATCGGCAGCGATCTGGTACCGGACTACATCACCTCCGTGAAGGACGGCGGTTTCTACGGCTGGCCCTACAGCTACTACGGCCGGCATGTGGACGAGCGCGTGCTACCACCAGCGCCTGAAAAAGTAGCCCAGGCGCTGGTGCCCGACTATGCCGTGGGCCCACACACGGCATCGCTGGGGCTGGCATTCGCCGAACCGAATGGGCTACCACCACCCTTCGAACAAGGGGCATTCGTGGGCCAGCACGGGTCGTGGAACCGCAAGCCGCACAGTGGCTACAAGGTGATTTTCGTGCCGTTCGACCCGTCAGGAAAACCCTCGGGCAAACCTGTGGACCTGCTCACCGGGTTTCTGGATGAGCATGGCAAGGCCAAGGGTCGCCCAGTCGGGGTAATCAACGATGGGCGTGGCGGCGTGCTGGTGGCCGACGATGTCGGCAATGTGGTCTGGCGGGTGGGCAAGGCGCCGTGAGCCCGGACGGCTACCAAGATTGGGGCCGCTTTGCAGCCCGGGTATTCAGGGGTTCTGCGCCAGATGCCCTTGCGGAATGACGCGCTTGGCCTGCAGGTATGCCTTGGCCCAGTAGCTGTTGGACAGGTAGTCCAGGCGCACCGTGCCACCGCTGGAAGGGGCATGCACGAAGCGCCCTTCCCCGACATAAATGCCGGCATGGCTGACCTGCGAGCCGCCACTGGTGGCGAAGAACACCAGGTCACCGGATTGCAGCGACTTGGCATCCACGGTCGGCGCACGCATGACGATCATCTCCCGCGTCGAACGCGGCAGGCTTATGCCGGCAGCATCACGGTAGACGTACTTGATCAGGCCACTGCAATCGAAACCGGAGTCCGGGGTGTTGCCGCCCCAGCGATAAGGCGTACCCACCAGGCCGATTGCACGGATCAACACGTCATCGGCAATCGGCGAAGGGCTGGGCTGGCTATAGGTAACCTGCGGCTGCACCACAGGGGCCGGCGCAGGCGCACGGCTGGAGCAGGCAGCCAGCAAGGCTGCCAGGGAGAGAAATGCGAAGCGCGCCATCTTTACCATGGCCAGAACATCCTGTCTGAGACCGCTGGGCCGCAGCCGAAAAGAGTTGAGAAATTAGATTAGACGCTTTCTATAAATGCGCACGGCGGCGAGCTTTTTTCAAAGCATCGCCGCCGCGGCAGGATATATCATTTTGCTATCAGTTGCGCGCGATATTGGTGGTCGGCGCCATGGCCAAGGCACGCTTGGCTTCGATGAAGGTCTTGCTCCAGTAACGGTCACCGAGGCTATCGATGCGCACGCCACCGCTGCGGCGGCTGCTGGAGTGGATGAACTGGTTGTCACCCAGGTAGATGCCGGCATGGCTGACGCGGCCGCGGCCGTTGGTGCTGAAGAACAGCAGGTCACCAGGCTTAAGCTTGTTGCGGGCCACTTTCGGGGCATCGACGTTGATCATTTCACGCGTGGAGCGCGGCAGGGTCACGCCCGCCTCTTCGCGGAACAGGTAGCCGATGAAGCCACTGCAGTCAAAGCCGGACTGCTCCGAGGTACCACCGAAGCGGTAGCGGGTGCCGATCAGCGACATGCCGCGCTCGAGAACGCTGTCAGCCAGAGCTGGCAGCTGGTAAGGCTTGCTGCTGGAGAAGGCCTCCAGGTCATCTTCGGTGGCCAGTTCTTCCGGCTCGCCGAATACCGACGAGGACGAGGCTTTGGCCTTGAACGCCGATTGTGCGGCGATGGGGTTGTGATCCTGAGGCTGCTGCTCTGAATGAGAAGCCGGGCCTTGGGCCGCACAGCCAAAAAGCAGGGTCACGAGTGCGAGTGGCACGAGGGGTGCGAAGCGCTTCAGCATGGGCACGACCGTGTCTGTAATCCTTTAGAAGGGTGAAACTATGCCCTCTATCATGGCCATTTGCAAATTTTATCGAAAAAGATGTGACTTTTTTGTTTTGCCGCTCTGGCCCCGCGTTTTCGGGGTTACCAGCCCAGGGTTTCCTTGAGGAAAGGAATGGTGAGCTTGCGTTGTGCCTGCAACGAGGCCTGGTCGAGGCGTTCGAGCAGGTCGAACAACGCACTCATGCTGCGTGCACCGCGGGTAAGAATGAAGTGGCCAACTTCGTCGGTGAGGTGCAGGCCACGACGCGAAGCACGCAGTTGCAAGGCACGCAGCTTGTCTTCGTCGGACAGGCCACGCATCTGGAACACCAGGGCGAGGGTCAGCCGCGACTTCAGGTCCGGCAGCTTGATCGGCAGCTCGCGCGGCGATGCCGAGGCAGCCAGCAGCAGGCGCCGGCCGCTGTCACGCAGGCGGTTGAACAGGTGGAACATGGCCTCTTCCCAGTCTGCCTTGCCGGCGATCACGTGCAAGTCGTCGATGCACACCAGTTCGTACTGGGCCAGGTAGTCGAGCAGCTCTACGCCACGATCGAGCAACTGCGCCAGTGGCAGGTAGACGGCTGGCTCACCGCGTTGCTGGAAGCGGTGTGTGGCGGCCTGCAGCAGGTGGCTACGGCCAACACCTTGCTTGCCCCACAGATAGATAAGGCTCTCGGTCCAGCCGGCGTCGGCTTCGCATAGCCGCTCGACGTAGCCCAATGCCGCGGCATTGGCGCCCGGATAGTAGTTGATGAAGGTGGCGTCATCGCGCAGGCGCACACCCAGGGGCAACTGGATCGGTGGTTTCATGCTCGCGGGCGGTCGACAGGACCGCAGGGGGCCTTTGGTGAACAATGTGCAAAGTCTATACCCGCAGCGCGGGGTGCACAATCACAGCAGCGGATAGCACAAGTAAAATCAACGAGTTGCGCTTTTCTTGGGCTGTTTTGGGGCTGCTTTGCAGCCCTTCGCGGGCTTGCCCGCTCCAACAGGGGGCAGGTAAATCATGGGCTCAGCGACACACCTGTGGGAGCGGGCAAGCCCGCGAAGGGCCGCAAAGCGGCCCCAATTTGCTTGACTGACTGGCATTAGGGTTCACCCGCGAACACCGGCGAAGCCGGTGCCCTATACCATGTCGCATTGTTCGCGGCGGTTCGACGCCTCGATAAACCCACATGGACCGTACAAGCCCTTCCATCACAACTCCGGGTCGATATCCCCGGCATACATGTCCGATTCCTTGTACAGGTCATGCACATGCCGCAGCAGCACCATGATCACAGCCGCCACCGGCAGCGCCAGCAGCACCCCGGTAAAGCCGAACAGCTCACCGCCGGCCAGGATGGCGAAAATCACCGCCACCGGGTGCAGACCGATGCGGTCTCCCACCAGCAGCGGGGTCAGCACCATGCCTTCCAGCGCCTGCCCGACCATGAACACCGCGACGATGCCCAACATCGGGTACAGGTCGCCGCCAAACTGGAACAGGCCAGCCACCAAGGCCGCGCCGATGCCGATGATGAAGCCCATGTACGGTACGATGGCAGCCAGCCCGGCGAGCATGCCGATCAGCAACCCCAGCTCCAGCCCCACCAGCATAAGCCCGGCCGAATAGATGATGCCCAGGGCCACCATTACCATCAGTTGCCCACGCACGAACGCCCCCAGCACTTCATGGCATTCGCCCGCCAGGCCCATCACTTGCGGCTCACGCTGGCGCGGCAGCAGGCCGCGCAGCTTGGCCATCATCAGGTCCCAGTCACGCAGCAGATAGAAACCCACCACCGGGATCAGCACCATGTTGGCCAGCCAGGCCATCAGCGCCAGGCCCGAAGCGGTGGCATGGGACAGCAGCACACCGACGATATCGGTGGTCTGCCCCATGTGCGTGCCGATGGCGGCCTTGATCTTGTCGAATTTCCAGAAGCCGTCAGCCAGGCCCAGGCGGCTCTGCACCCAGGGCAATGCCACGTGCTCGAGCCAGTCGAGCATCTGCGGCGCCAGCTCGTACAGGCGCACCAGCTGCTTGGCCAGCAGCGGAACGAGCACCAGCAGCAAGGCCAGCAACAGCAAGGTGAACAGGCCGAACACCACCACCACGCCCCAGGTGCGCGAAAGCCCCAGGCGTTCCAGGCGATCCACCAGCGGGTCGGCCAGGTAGGCCAGCAGGATGCCGACCAGGAACGGGGTAAGAATGTTGTGCAGGCTATAAAGAAGCACAGCGACCAGCAGGGCAACACCCAGCCAGATCCAGCGACGTACGTCGGTCACGGTGTGCTCCCCTTACCAGCGAAAACGCAAGCCGTCGAACGGCTTGGGTGCAGGCTGGGCCGGCACTGGTTGCCCGCCCCCGGCAGCGTCTGCCGGAGCTGGCGTGGCCGGCACCGCAGGCACCTGCTCTATCGGTACTTCCTGCAGCTTGGCCAGGCCGAGCTGGGCGCGCAGCTGATCGCGGTTGGCGGTGACACCGTAGGTCAGGGTGCCGCCTTCAGCCATTTGCAAGCGCGGGCCAAAGGGTTCGAGCACGCGGGCAAGCTCGCCGTAGCGCTGCAGGTTCATCCCCTGCACTTGCACCTGCAACTGGCTGCTGGCACCCGGGCGGGTGACGTAGCGCGGCGCCAAGCGGCTGCTGAGCGCCAGCATCACGGCGTCAGCCAGCGCTGCCGGATCGGCGCCTTCGGCAGTGCCTTGCTCACGCTGGTCGCCCAGCCACAGCTGCCAATTGCCCTGCCACTTGCCATCGGCTTCCCGGGCATGCACCGCCAGCAAGGCATCGGCCCCGTAGCGGTCGGAGGCTTCGCGCAACGGGGCCGGGTCGCTGCCGTCGATGTGCTCGGCATTGGCCACCAGTTGCTCCTGTAGGTCGGCCAGCGGCAGGCGCAACGGCAGGCCACGGTGCTGGGCGGCACGGCGCAGGGGTTGGGCGCTGGCCTGGCCGTCACCGACAAGGTTACTGCCCTCGGCACTGTCGTTCAGCCACCAGCCGAGGATCGAGGGACGGTTGCTGCCCCACAAGGCCAGGCCGGCCTTGCGCAAGGCCCGCTCGGTACTGCCAGGGTCGAACTCGACCAGCACCGACTCGGGTGGCCCGGCTTCGCTGCCAACCTGGTTGATGATTTGCTGCGGGTCCTTGCGCAACCCGGCCAATGCCGGGCTTTGCGCCGCCCTGGGGTCGCCGGTCAGGCGCGTTACCAGGGTATCGAGGGCCTTGGCGGTGGCCTCGGCACGGGCTTCGGCGCCCTGCCCGGTGACCGGCTCGCGCACCTGGTAAAGGCCGGAGACACTTTCAGCCTGGGCAGTGGCCGAGATCAGGACCAGGCAACCGACCGCCAGAATATTGAAGAGACGCATGGAGGATTCCTGTCCACTTACCGCAATGCCTATACCTTATACACGGGGGCGCAAGGTAACCAGTCGCGAGGATGAAAGATTGGTTGCGGAGATTGCCGGGGAGATGTGATGGGTCTGACAGGTGTTCGCCGCAACAGGTTCAGCGCCTGCGAGATCGAGCGCCGCCCGCGCGGCGCTTCGCAGCACAAGGCTGCTCCTACATCTGTTTCGGGCCAGTTAATCCTGAGGCAAAGGCGCGCGCCCCCTTGGCGTCCACCTCGATATTGGGTCGGGCAAACAAGGCGGTCGTGTGCAATGGCACAGGCGTTACTGGCCCGAAACAGAAGTAGGAGCAGCCTTGTGCTGCGAAGCGCCGCGCGGGCGGCGCGCGATCTCACAGGCGCCACACCTCTCGTGGCGAACACCCCCAACTTTTTACCTATTTTCATGCCCTGCCCGTCGGCCTGAGGATGGCCGCTGCCCGGCAACCCTGATAAAATCGCGCGCCTCCACAGACCACTGACGTTTCAGGCAGCCGCCGCTTACCAGCCGGCCTTGGCCGTCATGGTCGTTTTTTAAGAATCCCTCCCTCCTAAAGGCCTGGATCAATGAGCAAGCAACCCTCCCTGAGCTACAAGGACGCCGGTGTAGACATCGACGCCGGCGAAGCACTGGTCGAACGCATCAAGGGCGTGGCAAAACGCACCGCACGCCCTGAAGTCATGGGTGGCCTGGGCGGCTTCGGCGCCCTCTGCGAGATCCCGGCCGGCTACAAGCAGCCGGTGCTGGTCTCCGGCACCGACGGCGTCGGCACCAAGCTGCGCCTGGCACTGAACCTGAACAAGCACGACAGCATCGGCCAGGACCTGGTCGCCATGTGCGTCAACGACCTGGTCGTGTGCGGCGCCGAGCCGCTGTTCTTCCTCGACTACTATGCCACCGGCAAACTGAACGTCGACGTGGCCGCAACCGTGGTCACCGGCATCGGTGCCGGTTGCGAACTGGCCGGCTGCTCGCTGGTCGGTGGTGAAACCGCCGAAATGCCTGGCATGTACGAAGGCGAAGACTACGACCTGGCCGGCTTCTGCGTCGGCGTGGTGGAAAAGGCCGAGATCATCGACGGTTCCAAGGTTGCCACCGGCGACGCACTGATTGCCCTGCCGTCCTCGGGCCCGCACTCCAACGGCTACTCGCTGATCCGCAAGATCCTTGAAGTGTCCGCCACCGACATCGAGAACACCCAGCTGGACGGCAAGCCGCTGACCGACCTGCTGATGGCGCCGACCCGCATCTACGTCAAGCCGCTGCTGCAGCTGATCAAGAACACCGGCGCGGTCAAGGCCATGGCCCACATCACCGGTGGCGGCCTGCTGGACAACATCCCGCGCGTACTGCCGGCCAACGCCCAGGCGGTCATCGACGTGGCCAGCTGGCAGCGCCCGGCGGTGTTCGACTTCCTGCAGGAAAAAGGCAACGTCGACGAGCATGAAATGCACCGCGTGCTGAACTGCGGCGTCGGCATGGTCATCTGCGTGGCCCAGGATCAGGTAGAAGCCGCCCTGAACGAACTGCGCGCCGCTGGCGAACAACCATGGGTGATCGGCCACATCGCCGAAGCCGCCGAGGGCGCTGCCCAGGTCGAGCTGCAGAACCTCAAGGCACACTGATGCCAAGCAAGACCTGCAATGTAGTGGTACTGCTGTCGGGCTCCGGCAGCAACCTGCAAGCGCTGATCGACAGCTGCCAAGGCCAGGACAGCCAGGTGCGCATCCGTGCGGTGGTTTCCAACCGCGCCGATGCCTACGGCCTGCAACGCGCCGCGGCGGCCGGCATCGACAGCGTCGTGCTCGAGCACACCCAGTTCGACGGCCGTGAAGCCTTCGATGCCGCGCTGATGGCGCGCATCGACGGTTTCGCCCCGGACCTGGTGGTGCTGGCCGGTTTCATGCGCATCCTCAGTGGCGACTTCGTGCGCCACTACCAGGGCCGCCTGCTCAACATCCACCCGTCGCTGCTGCCTAAATACAAGGGCCTGCATACCCACCGCCGGGCATTGGAGGCAGGCGACGCCGAGCATGGCTGCAGCGTACACTTCGTGACTGAGGAACTCGATGGCGGCCCACTGGTCGTACAGGCTGTGGTACCGGTGGCGTCTGACGACACCATCGAAAGCCTGGCACAGCGGGTACACCGCCAGGAGCACCTGATTTACCCGCTGGCGGTGCGCTGGTTCGCTGAAGGGCGCTTGCGTCTTGGCGAACAGGGTGCATTACTGGATGGCCAACCCCTGGCGGCCAGCGGTCACTTGATTCGATCCTAGGAGAATTTATGCGTCGCGCCCTGCTCTTGGCTCTCGCCGTGCTCGCCCTGCCCCTCCAGGCAGCTGATCTGAAGCCTTTCTCGGCCAGCTATACCGCCGACTGGAAGCAGCTGCCCATGAGCGGCACCGCCGAACGCAGCCTGGTCAAGAATGCCAACGGTACCTGGGACCTTAACTTCAAGGCCTCCATGATGATCGCCAGCCTGACCGAGCAAAGCTCCCTGCGCATGGACAACGACACCCTGCTGCCGCAGAAGTACCACTTCGAGCGTGGCGGCCTGGGCAAGGCCAAGAAGGTCGACCTGACCTTCGACTGGAACAGCAAGAAGGTCACCGGCAGCGACCGTGGCGACGCCGTCAGCCTGCCGCTGAACCGCGGCGTGCTGGACAAGTCGTCCTACCAGCTGGCCCTGCAGCATGACGTGGCCGCCGGCAAGAAGAGCATGACCTACCAGGTGGTCGACGGTGACGAGATCGACACCTACGACTTCCGCGTACTGGGCACTGAGAAAGTCACCACCAAGACCGGCCAGGTCGATGCGGTGAAGGTCGAGCGCGTGCGCGACCCAAGCCAGAGCAAGCGTATCACCGAGCTGTGGTTCGCCAAGAACTGGGACTACCTGCTGGTGCAACTGCGCCAGGTCGAGACCGATGGCAAGGAATACGTGATCGTGCTGCAGGATGGCACGGTCGATGGCAAGCCGGTGAAGGGCAACTGAGCCAGCGCTGCCAGCAGTACCCGAAGCCCCGCCTGGTGCGGGGCTTTTTTATGCACTGGAGAAGGCGCGCTCTTGTGGGAGCGGCCTTGCGTCGCGAAAGGGGCGCGCAGCGGCCCCACGGCCCTCACTCAGGGTTGCCAGGGCCGCTCCCACATTTGACTGCGCTCCGGCTTCCATGAAACTTGTTTCATGCCCGTTTTATTTACTTAGCCTGCTAACAAACTCTATAAAGAGGTTGTGCGACACAGTGTCGCAGCCAACTGAAGCAGTGGAGTTTAGCGATGACAGTCCAAGTAACCGAACGCGACGAATCGAAAATGTCCCACGAAGGCCTGGCCGCTGGCGTGCGGATCTGGGATGTGCATCAACAAGGCCAGCTGGTAGGGATGTTCCACAACGAACACGAAGCGCACCAGTACCGTATAGAGCTGGAAAACCTGGAAAACCAGCGCGCCACGCAATGACCCCATCTTCAAATGAAAAACCCCGCCAAGGCGGGGTTTTTCGTGTTTACCACATCAGATCATCAGGGATCTTGTAGGCCGCGTACGGGTCGTCCTCGTCGGCTTCCTCGACATGGGTGTTCAGCAGCAGGATACGGTTGGGGTCGCGTTCCTGGATCTTCAGCGCCGCCTCACGAGGGATCACCTCGTAGCCACCGGCAAACGACACCACGGCCAGCGCGCCATTGCTCAGCTTGGTGCGCATCAGGGCATTGACGGCAATGCGCTTGACCTTCTTGTCGTCGACGAAGTTGTAGTAGTCCTCGGTGCTCAGCTTCGGCAGGCGAGTCGCTTCGATCAGCTGCTTGATCTGCGCGGCCCGCGCCTTCTGCTCGGCTTTTTCCTGCTGCTGGCGGTTCAGTTCCTGGTCACGCTTGGCTTTCTCGGCCATGGCTTCCTTGGCCATGCGCTGCTGGCTGTCGTCCACCTCGACCTGGCCTTTGTGTTCCAGGCGTTTCTGTTTCTTCTCGGCCTTGTTGGCCTGGGAAACCTGTTTCTGGTTGACCAGACCGGCTTTGAGCAATTGGTCGCGAAGGGAAAGGCTCATGAATGTTCACTCACTTATGCAACAGCTCAGCCGCAGCTGGGCAGGTTCTTTTCCTGACGTTTGGCTTCACCCCAAAGGGCATCCAGTTCGTCAAGGTTACAATCTTCGATGGGTCGGCCACTGTCGCGCAATGCCTGTTCGATGAAGCGGAAACGCCGCTCGAACTTGCGATTGGCACGGCGCAGGGCATGTTCCGGATCATGCTTGAGGTGGCGGGCCAGGTTGACGGTGGCGAACAGCAGGTCGCCGATTTCATCCTCGAGCGCATCGGCATCGCCGTCGGCCATGGCCTGCAGCACCTCATCCAGCTCTTCGCGGACCTTGTCCAGTACCGGCAATGCCGCAGGCCAGTCGAAACCGACCGTGGCCGCGCGCTTTTGCAGTTTGGCTGCCCGCGACAACGCCGGCAATGCTGCCGGCACGTCGTCGAGCAGCGACAACTGTTCGGGCTGGCTCTTTTCCGCGCGTTCTTCGGCTTTGATCTCTTCCCAGCGTGACTTGACCTGGGCCTCGCTCAGGCTGGGGGTGTCTACCGGCGCGTACAGCTCGCCGGTGGGGAACACATGCGGGTGACGGCGAATGAGCTTGCGGGTGATGCTGTCGACCACGCCATCGAACTCGAAACGCCCCTCCTCGCGAGCCAGCTGGCTGTAGTAGACCACCTGGAACAGCAGGTCACCCAACTCCCCCTGCAGGTGCTCGAAATCGCCGCGCTCGATGGTGTCGGCAACCTCGTAGGCCTCTTCGATGGTATGCGGGACGATGCTCGCGTAGTTCTGCTTCAAGTCCCACGGGCAGCCATATTGCGGGTCGCGCAGGCGGGCCATGAGGTGCAGCAGGTCTTCGAGGGTGTAGGTCATTCAGGCAGGTCCTTCGGTAGTGGCTTCTTCGCGGGCTTGCCCGCTCCCACAGGGATGGTGCAAATCTTCAGATGTGCACTTGACCTGTGGGAGCGGGCAAGCCCGCGAAGAAGCCACCGCGGTCTCAAGGGGTACGATTGCGCCGCGTCTCGATGATGTTCGGCAACTGCGAGATCCGCCCCAGCAGGCGCCCCAGCGCGTCCAGGCCCGGAATCTCGATGGTCAGCGACATCAGCGCGGTGTTGTCTTCCTTGTTCGAGCGGGTGTTCACCGCCAGCACGTTGATCTTCTCGTTCAGCAATACCTGCGACACGTCGCGCAGCAGCCCCGGGCGGTCGTAGGCACGGATGACGATGTCGACCGGGTAGGTCTGCACCGGGATCGGCCCCCAGCTGACCTGGATCATGCGCTCCGGCTCCTTGCCCGCCAACTGCAGCACCGAGGCGCAGTCCTGGCGGTGGATGCTCACGCCCCGACCCTGGGTGATGTAACCGACGATGGCGTCGCCCGGCAGCGGCTGGCAGCAGCCGGCCATCTGCGTCAGCAGGTTGCCGACCCCCTGGATCTGGATGTCACCACGCTTGCCGGTACGCGGCCCGGTAGGTTTGCGCGGTACCAGTTCGATCTGCTCGATGCGTTCGGGCTCCAGCAACTGCTGGGCAGCGTTGACCAGGTGCGCCAGGCGCAGGTCGCCGGCACCCAGCGAAGCGAACATGTCCTCGGCAGTCTTGACGTTGGTCTTCTCGGCCAGACGCTCGAAATCCACCTGCGGCAGGCCCAGGCGGCTGAGCTCGCGTTCGAGCAAGGTCTTGCCGGCGGCGACGTTCTGGTCGCGTGCCTGCAGCTTGAACCAGTGCACGATCTTGGCCCGCGCCCGCGAAGTGGTGACGTAGCCCAGGTTCGAGTTCAACCAGTCACGGCTGGGGTTGCCGTGCTTGCTGGTGATGATCTCGACCTGCTCGCCGGTCTGCAGGCTGTAGTTGAGCGGCACGATGCGCCCGTTGATCTTGGCACCGCGGCAGTTGTGGCCGATTTCGGTGTGCACGCGGTAGGCAAAGTCCAGCGGCGTGGCACCCTTGGGCAAGTCGATTGCGTGGCCGTCCGGGGTGAATACGTAGACCCGGTCCGGCTCGATGTCGACCCGCAGTTGCTCGGCCAGGCCACCGATGTCGCCCAGCTCTTCGTGCCACTCCAGCACCTGGCGCAGCCAGGAGATCTTCTCTTCGTAATGGTTGGAACTGGACTTGACGTCAGTGCCCTTGTAGCGCCAGTGGGCGCAAACCCCAAGCTCGGCTTCCTCGTGCATGCCGTGGGTGCGGATCTGCACTTCCAGCACCTTGCCCTCGGGGCCGATCACCGCGGTGTGCAGCGAGCGATAGCCGTTCTCCTTGGGGTTGGCGATGTAGTCGTCGAACTCCTTGGGGATGTGCCGCCACAGGGTGTGCACGATGCCCAGCGCGGTGTAGCAGTCGCGGATTTCCGGCACCAGCACGCGTACCGCGCGCACGTCGTAGATCTGGCTGAATTCCAGGCCTTTGCGCTGCATCTTGCGCCAGATCGAATAGATATGTTTCGCCCGGCCGCTGATGTCGGCCTTGACGCCAGTGGCCAGAAGCTCGTTCTGCAACTGGTTCATCACCTCGCTGATGAAGCGCTCGCGGTCCAGCCGGCGCTCGTGCAGCAGCTTGGCGATCTGCTTGTATTGGTCAGGCTCGAGGTAGCGGAAGGACAGGTCTTCCAGCTCCCACTTGATGTGGCCGATACCCAGGCGGTGCGCCAGTGGCGCATAGATGTCGAACACCTCGCGCGCGACACGCAGGCGTTTCTCGTCATCGGCGGCCTTGACCGCACGGATCGCGCAGGTGCGCTCGGCCAGCTTGATCAGCGCCACGCGCACGTCGTCGACCATGGCCACGAGCATCTTGCGCAGGTTCTCGACCTGCGCCTGCGAACCCAGCACCAGCGACTGTCGCGGGCTGAGGCTGGCACTGATGGCGGCCATGCGCAGCACGCCGTCGATCAGCTTGGACACCACCGGGCCAAAGCGCTGGCTGACCTCGGCCAGGGTCACCTTGCCCTCGCGCACCGAACGGTAGATGACCGCCGCCACCAGGGAATCCTGGTCGAGCTTGAGGTCGGCGAGGATTTCGGCGATCTCCAGGCCCGCCTGGAAGCTGGACGTACCATCCGCCCAGGAATGCTTGGCCGGGTTGCCCTTTTTCTCGACTTCATGGGCAAACTCGCAGGCCTCTTTCAGCGCTGCGCGATCCAGTGCCGAATCGACGCTTACCACATGGTCCAGCCATGCTTCGAGATTGATACTGCCGTCGGTGTTGACCGGCTGGTGCACTCTCACCTGTACCATCTTTGTTTTACCTTTCCATACAGCACACCACGCGGGTGTGCTGGCGATCAACGTGCGGCCACCATTCCGTGGAAGCCGCACCAAGGGGCCAGTCAGCTAGCCCGCTTCGAATAACGCCATGGCCTCGACATGCGCCGTCTGAGGAAACATGTCGAGAATCCCGGCCCTTTTTAACCGGTACCCCTGGCCGACCAGCACTTGGGCGTCTCGCGCCAGCGTGGCCGGGTTGCACGATACATAGACCAGCCTTCTGGCCTTGAGGCGGGCGATGCCTTGCACCACCTCGAAAGCACCGTCGCGCGGTGGATCCAAGAGTACCGCAGAAAAGCCCTCGGCGGCCCATCCGGCGCCTGCCAAAGGCTGCGATAAATCGGCCTGAAAAAACCGTGCGTTATGCACATTGTTGTTCCGGGCATTGGCCGCGGCCCGATCGACCATGGCCTGCACACCTTCCACTGCTACCACTTCGCGCGCCTGGCGAGCCAGTGGCAGGGCAAAGTTGCCCAGGCCGCAGAACAGGTCCAGCACGCGCTCGTCGGCCTGCGGTGCGAGCCAGGCCAGGGCCTGCTCGATCATCGCCGTGTTGACCTGGGCATTCACCTGCACGAAATCACCTGGGCGCCAGGCCAGTTCCAGCTGCCATGGTGCGAGGGCAAAGCCCAGTTGCGCGGCCGGGTCCACTGGCGCCGGCTCACCTTCGCCCTGCAGCCACAACTGGGCATTGGCCTGCTCGCAGAATGCCTGCAGCCTGGCCAGGTCTTCGGCCGGCAGCGGCGCGACATGGCGCACCAACAGCGCCTCGGCGGTGCCGCTGAACAGTTCCACGTGGCCCAGCGCCTGCGGCTTGCTCAGCGAGCGCAGCACAGTCGGCAGGTGGCGCAGAATCGACTGCAAGGGCTGTACCAGCACCGCACAATCGTCAATGGCAATGATGTCCTGGCTGGCTTCGGCGCGGAAGCCGACCTCCAGCTGGCGCGCCTTGACATCCCAGCGCACGGCCACGCGGGCGCGGCGCCGGTAGCCGAACTCCGGCCCGCTCAGCGGTGCGGCCCATTCCTCGGGCTGCACGCCGGCTACCCGCTGCAGCTGCTCGGCCAGGGTGCGCTGCTTGAGCGCCAGTTGCGCTTCATGCGGCAGGTGTTGCAGGTTGCAACCACCGCAGCGCTCGTAATACCGGCACGGTGCCTGACGGCGCTCGGGGCTGGCCTGCAGCAGGCGCTCCAGGCGGGCTTCGACCACTTTGCCACGGGCATTGAGCACCCGCGCCTCTACGGCCTCGCCGGCCAGGGCGCCACTGACGAACCAGGTGCGCCCCTCGTGGAAGGCTATACCCCGACCATCACCGGCCAGGCGCTCGATTTCCAGGCGCTGCTTCTTGCCCACGGGGACCTGGGGGCTGCGGTTGCCGCCGGCCGGCTGGAAGCGCAGGCCGCTGTTGCTTTTTTTCTTGGACATTTAACTCGGGTCGAACAGGCCGGTGGACAGGTAACGGTCGCCGCGGTCGCAGATGATCGCGACCATCGTGGCATTTTCCACCTCTCGGGACAGGCGCAGCATGGCCGCGACTGCACCACCGGAAGACACACCGCAGAAAATGCCCTCTTCACGGGCAAGGCGGCGGGTGGTTTCCTCGGCTTCCTGCTGCGACATGTCGACCACGCGGTCGACGCGGCTGGCGTCGAAGATTTTCGGCAGGTATTCCTCGGGCCAGCGGCGGATGCCCGGAATGGCCGAGCCTTCCATTGGTTGCAGGCCGATGATCTGCACCGCCGGGTTCTGTTCCTTGAGGTACTGCGAGCAGCCCATGATGGTACCGGTGGTACCCATGGAGCTGATGAAATGGGTGATGGTGCCCTGGGTCTGCTGCCAGATCTCGGGGCCGGTGCTGTTGTAGTGGGCGATCGGATTGTCGCCGTTGGCGAACTGGTCCAGCACCAGGCCACGGCCTTCGGCCTGCAGCTTCTCGGCCAGGTCACGGGCGCCTTCCATGCCCTCTTCCTTGGTCACCAGGATCAGCTCGGCACCGTAGGCGGTCATGGCGGCCTTGCGCTCGGCGGTGGAGTTGTCGGGCATGATCAGGATCATCTTGTAGCCCTTGATCGCCGCCGCCATCGCCAGGGCGATGCCGGTGTTGCCGGAGGTGGCTTCGATCAAGGTGTCGCCGGGCTTGATCTGGCCGCGCAGTTCGGCGCGGGTGATCATCGACAATGCCGGGCGATCCTTCACCGAGCCGGCGGGATTGTTACCTTCGAGCTTGAGCAGAAGGGTGTTGCTGGTTTCGCCAGCGATGCGCTGCAGGCGAACCAGGGGCGTATTGCCGACGCAATCGGCGATGGTTGGGTACTGCAAGGTCATGGCGTATTTCACAATCCGGACGGCAGGGGTGCCTATCATACCGGCAAACCCTTCGTCGCCATATCACGCAATCTGTGGTGGATATAGCTACAAGCTATATCGATGAGCTGTGCCGGCCTCTTCGCGGGCACGCCTGCTCCCACAGGGACTCCACTGGCCTCAAGAACAGTGATGATCCTGTGGGAGCGGGCAAGCCCGCGAAGGGGCCGGCACATGTAACGGCAAGCGCATCCACAACCGCAGCCCGCGTTTGCCATTCTGCGCCCACAAGGTCCCGCCCTGGCGCTGGATGGCGCTGCGGGCGATGCTCAGCCCCAGACCGAAGCCGCCATCCCCTGGCCGCGAACCGTCCAGCCGCGAGAACGGCGCAAAGATCCGCTCCAGGTCTTCTTCGGCCACACCACCGCCCTCATCCTCCAGCCACAGCCACCAATAACTGCCCTCACGCTGCCCACCGAGGCGCACCACACCCTCGGCCGGCGAGTGACGAATGGCATTGCGCAACATGTTCTCCAGCGCCTGGGCCAAGTGGTTGAGGTTGCCCTGCACCCAGCAGTCGGCCGGCACTTCGCAGCGCAGCCGCGCCGGTGCCCAGCCGCTTTCGTAGCAGGCATTCTCGGCCAGCAGCTCCCACAGCGCCTGCACCTCGATCGGCTCCAGGTTCATCGGCGCACGTTCGGCATCCTGCCAGGCCAGTTGCAGGGTGTCCTCGACCAGCTGCTGCATGCAGTCCACCTCCCGCGCCAGGCGCTCACGCAGGCGCTGCAGGTCGGTTTCGCCATCGCAGGCCACCCGCAGCCGGCTGAGTGGCGTACGCATTTCGTGCGACAGGTCACGCAGCAACTGCTGCTGCATGGCTACCGTGCCCTGCAGCCGCTCGGCCATCTGGTCGAAGGCACGGGCCAGTTCGCCCAGCTCGTCATGCCGGGCGATGGTGCGTGGGTCGAGGCGAGCGGACAACTGGTCGGCGCGCCAGGCATTGGCCTGCTCGCGCAACTGGTTCAACGGCACGATCAGCATGCGGTACAGCCCCACGCACAACAGCAGGGTGAACAGACCAGGGATGATGCCGTTGGTGACGATACGCCACAGCACCCGGTACTGGCCGGGGTTGAAGCGTTGCGGCAGCTCGATCACCAGCATGCCCTGCTCCGGTGCCCCCGGGAACGGTATGCGCAGCCACGGCTGCTCGACGCTGCGCCGGCTCATCGGCCAGTCGACACCGCGCAGGCGGGTCAGCCGCTGCATGGTCTGTGGGCCGAGGCTGGCGCTGTCGAGCGGCCGCAGGTTGAGGTCGAGCACACCAACCCAGCCGCGTTCGCGCTGGTGCATCGCCGCCACCCAGCGGTCCAGCCCTGCCCGCCCACCACTGCGCCAGGCCTGCTCGGCCTCGGCGGCATAGCCACGCAAGGCCTGCCGCGCAGGCTCCGAAAGGAAGGCGTTCTGGGTCTCCATGTGCCGGCCCCAGGTGTAGCTCAGGCCGATCATCAGCAGGCAGAAGCCCACCAGCAGGATCGCCAGCTTCCAGAACAGCGAGTGGCGGTCGAGCATGGGTCACTCCGCCTCGCTGGCGCTGAGCACGTAGCCCTTGCCCCACACGGTGCGGACCTGCCGTTCGTGATAGCCGATGCCCTTGAGCTTGCGGCGTATCTGGCTGACGTGCATGTCCAGGCTGCGGTCATGCCGCGAATAGCCTCGCTGCAACACTTGCTGGTAAAGGAACGGCTTGCTCAGCACTTCGTCGAGGTTACGGTTGAGGATGTCGAGCAGGCGGTATTCGCTTGGGGTCAGGCCGGCCAGGCGGCCATCCAGGCGCACATCGTACAGCGCCTCGTCGTATTGCAACTCGCCACTGGCGGCCTGCACCTGCGGGGCTTGGTGGCGCCTTTCGAGGGCCACTCGGCGCAGAATAGCCTCGATGCGCACCTGCAGCTCGGCCATGCTGAATGGCTTGGGCAGGTAGTCGTCGGCACCGCGCTGGAAACCGCTGATGCGGTCGGCCTCGGCGCCCAGCGCCGACATCAGGATCACCGGCGTGGCGCTGCGCTTGCGCAACTGTGCCAGGGCATCCAGACCATTGAGCCCTGGCAGCAGGATGTCCATGAGCACTACATCGAAAGCCTGACGCCCAGCCGTCTCCAGGCCCTCCAGGCCATTGCGGCACCAGGTCACCTGGAAGCCGCCACGTTGCAGCTCTTCGTGCAGGTAGGCACCGAGGACCGGGTCATCCTCGATGGCGAGGATATTGGAGTTGTGAATAGATACAGGATTCATTGGCAACTGCCATACATTCTCAATTGCGCAATTATTGAGCATCCAGCGCCTGCCAGGCAACCGCCCTGCGACCAATGCCCCTGCAAGTGCGCAAAACACGTACTAAAGAGGTGCAATAGCACGGCAGGCGGAGTAACTTCCCGGCTTGGCCGTCATCGCTTGACGGCGTCCAGGCACATGACAGGAGGCGAGTGTGCTCGATCGCTTGGGAATTCGCAGCCGGGTCCTGCTGCTGGCCCTGCTGCCGGCCGGCCTGATGGCCGTGGTGCTGGGTAGTTACTTCACCTGGCTGCAACAGAACGACCTGCGCACCCAGTTGCTGCAACGCGGCAAGATGATCGCCGAGCAACTGGCGCCGCTGGCTGCCCCCGCCATGGCCAAGCTGGCACCGGCACAACTGGAGCGCATTGCCGCACAAACCCTGGAGCAGGCCGATGTGCGCGCCGTCGCCTTCCTGGCCCCGGACCGCGCGCGCCTGGCCCACGCCGGCCCGAGCATGCTCAACGAGCCGCCCAGCGGCGGCACCGGCACCCAGCTGCTGCAACGCAGCGGCAATGACGCCACCCGCTACCTGATGCCGGTGTTCGGCCACCACCGCGACCTGGCCACCGATGCCGTGCCGGCCGAAGCCGAACGCCTGCTGGGCTGGGTCGAGATCGAGCTGTCCCACGACGGCACCCTGCTGCGCGGCTACCGCAACCTGTTCACCAGCCTGTTGCTGATCCTCGCCTGCATGGTGCTCAGTGGCCTGCTGGCACTGCGCATGAGCCGCACCATCAACGACCCCATCAAGCGTATCAAGCACGCAGTCAACCAGCTCAAGGACGGCCACCTCGAAGAACGCCTGCCGGCCATGGGCAGCCATGAGCTGGACGAACTGGCGCGCGGTATCAACCGCATGGCCGAAACCCTGCACAACGCCCACGAAGAGCTGCAGCACAGCATCGACCAGGCTACCGAGGACGTGCGCCAGAACCTGGAAACCATCGAAATCCAGAACATCGAGCTGGACATGGCGCGCAAGGAGGCTCTGGAAGCCAGCCGCATCAAGTCGGAATTCCTGGCCAACATGAGCCACGAAATCCGCACCCCGCTCAACGGTATCCTCGGTTTCACCCACTTGCTGCAGAAGAGCGAGCTGACACCGCGCCAGCTGGACTACCTGAGCACCATCGAGAAGTCCGCCGACAACCTGCTTGGGATCATCAACGAGATCCTCGACTTCTCCAAGATCGAGGCCGGCAAGCTGGTGCTCGACAGCATCCCGTTCAACCTGCGCGACCTGATCCAGGATACCCTGACCATCCTCGCCCCGGCCGCCCACGCCAAGCAGCTGGAGCTGCTCAGCCTGATCTACCGGGATACCCCGTCGTCGCTGATCGGCGACCCGTTGCGGCTCAAGCAGATCCTTACCAACCTGGTCAGCAACGCCATCAAGTTCACCCGCGAAGGCACCATCGTCGTGCGCGCCATGCTCGACGACGAGCACGAAGACAGCGCGCAGCTGCGTATCAGCGTGCAGGACACCGGTATCGGCCTGTCGCCACAGGATGTACGTACGCTGTTCCAGGCCTTCAGCCAGGCCGACAACTCGCTGGCCCGCCAACCTGGCGGCACCGGCCTGGGGCTGGTAATTTCCAAGCGCCTGATCGAGCAGATGGGCGGCGAAATCGGCGTCGACAGCACCCCGGGCGAGGGTTCGCAGTTCTGGATCAGCCTCAACCTGCCCAAGGCCCACGACGGTGTCGAGGAGATGCCGCTGCAACCGCTGCTGGGCCGACGCGCGGCCATCGTCGATGGCCACGAACTGGCGCGACAGGCACTGGAACACCAACTGGAAGACTGCGGCCTCAGCGTTAGCCTGTTCGCCTCCTACGACCAGTTGCTGCAGGGCGTGCAGGCCGCCAGCCAGGCCGGCCTGCCGTTCGAGTTCGCCGTGCTCGGGGCCAACCTGGGCAACCTGTCGCCCGAGCAACTGGGCCATTACCACCAGCAGCTCGAACGCTACCATTGCCAGTGTGTGGTGCTGTGCCCGACCACCGAGCAGGCGCTGTACCACCCGTACCTGCCCAACGGCCATGGCCAATTGCTGTCCAAGCCGACCTGCACACGCAAACTGCGCCGCCTGTTGCTGGAACTGGTGCAACCGCGCCGCCCGCAGGGCGAGGCGAACGGCGTCAACGGCCAGCGCCAGCCGAAGATCCTCTGCGTCGACGACAACGCCGCCAACCTGCTGCTGGTGCAGACCCTGCTCGAAGACTTGGGCGCCGAGGTGCTGGCCGTCGACAACGGCTATGCGGCGGTGCAGGCGGTGCAGGACGAGCCGTTCGACCTGGTGCTGATGGATGTGCAGATGCCCGGCATGGACGGCCGCGCCTGCACCGAGCAGATCCGCCTGTGGGAAAACACCCAAAGCGGTAACCCGCTGCCGATCGTCGCCCTCACCGCCCACGCCATGGCCAACGAGAAACGCGCGTTGCTGCACGGTGGCATGGACGACTACCTGACCAAGCCGATCAGCGAACGGCAGCTGGCCCAGGTGGTGATGAAATGGACCGGCCTGAGCCTGGGCGCACCACAGCAGGAGCGGCTGGCTGAACAACTGGCCAACGGCGATGAACTGAAAGTGCTCGACCCTGAGGAAGGGCTGCGCCTGGCCGCTGGCAAGGCAGACCTGGCAGCCGACATGCTGAGCATGCTGCTTACCTCGCTGGAAGCCGACCGCCAAGCCATACGCGCCGCTCGCGAGGCCGACGACCGCAGCAGCCTGATCGAGCAGGTGCACCGCCTGAACGGCGCCTCACGTTATTGCGGTGTGCCGCAGTTGCGGGCCGCGTGCCAGCGCAGCGAAACCTTGCTCAAGCAGGAGAACCCGCAAGCACAGCAGGCGCTGGATGAACTGGATGCGGCAATCAACCGCTTGGCTGCTCAAGCCAGATTGAGCGCCTGATACAGTTCCCTGTGGGAGCGGGCGTGCCCGCGAACACGGGCGAAGCCCGTGCCATCCACCGCGAAGCCTTCTTCGCGGGCACGCCCGCTCCCACAATGGCCCGCGCCATATTCAAGGTATGCTGTATCTCCTGCTCTGGAAAAGGAACCCACCATGCGCGCCCTGTTGTTCAGCAGCCAGCACTACGACCAGGAAAGCTTCACCCGAGCCGCCAGTGGCACCACCCTGGACCTGCACTTCCAGCCCGCCCGCCTGACCCTCGATACCGCTGCCCTGGCCGATGGCTACGAGGTGGTCTGCGCCTTCATCAATGACGAACTCGACGCCCAGGTGCTGCAACGCCTGGCCGCAGGCGGCACGCGTCTGGTCGCCCTGCGCTCGGCCGGCTACAACCATGTCGACCTGGCTGCCGCCCAGCGCCTGGGCCTTACCGTAGTGCGGGTGCCGGCCTACTCGCCACACGCCGTGGCCGAGCACGCCGTGGCGCTGATCCTGGCCCTCAACCGGCGCCTGCACCGGGCCTACAACCGCACCCGCGAGGGTGACTTCACCCTGCACGGGCTGACCGGCTTCGACCTGCACGGCAAGACCGTCGGCGTGGTCGGTACCGGGCAGATCGGCACCACCTTCGCCCGCATCATGGCCGGTTTCGGCTGCCAGTTGCTGGCCTATGACCCCTACCCCAACCCCGAGCTGCTGGCCCTGGGCGCGCGCTACCTGCCATTGCCCGAGTTGCTGCGCGAAGCCCGCATCATCAGCCTGCACTGCCCGCTGACCGAGCACACCCGGCACCTGATCAATGCGCAAAGCCTGGCCCAGCTGCAGCCCGGCGCCATGCTGATCAACACTGGCCGCGGCGCGCTGGTCGACACCCCGGCGCTGATCGACGCGCTGAAGAGCGGCCAGCTCGGCTACCTGGGCCTGGACGTCTACGAAGAAGAAGCCCAGCTGTTCTTCGAGGACCGCTCCGACCTGCCGCTGCAGGACGACGTACTGGCCCGCCTGCTGACCTTCCCCAACGTGATCATCACCGCCCACCAGGCCTTCCTTACCCGCGAGGCACTGGATGCCATCGCCGCGACCACGCTGGACAACATCAACTGCTGGGCGGCAGGCAATCCACAGAATCTGGTGATGGGTTAGTGCTAGGATACGCGGCATTTCTGGAGGACCCATGGTCGAGCACGATTTCCGCTACACCCTTTTCAACCCGCAACACACCCTGATCGAGTGCCGTGCACTGGTGCCGGGCCGTTACCAGGTCACCGGCAATGGCGGTTCGATGCACAAAGGCGACACCCTGCTGGTCACCCTCAAGGGCAGCAAGGACTTGTCCATGCGCCTGACAGTGGAGAGCGTGCGTCACCTGATCAACCCGCGCGGCCAGTGGGTTGCCGTGGCCAGCGGCCCGGTGTTCAACGAACTGGAAATCCTCACCTGGCAGGTCGCCTGCGACAGCTGCGACGCGGTGCTGGACTTCGAGTTCGCGGTAGACGCCAAGCTGGGCAAGAAAGCCCGCCAGCCGGCCGCCAGCGCGCGCGTTGCCGAGCTGGGCTGGGCCAGCCGTGGCGAGAAGCACCTGTGCCCGCGTTGCCAGGAGAGCGCCGAGTGAAGAATCTGCTGACCGGCGTGCTGATTGCCACCGGCCTGCTCGGCTGCGCCGCGGAACCTCCCAAACTGCAGCAGGAGCGCAGCTACGTGCTGGAGTGGATCGGCGAACGGCCGCTGATCGACTACAGCCACCTGACCCTTACCCTTGCCAGCGATGGCCGTGCCTATGGCAATGGCGGCTGCAACCACTGGTTTGCGCCGTACACACTGGACGGCGAGCACCTGAGCTTCGGCAAGGTCGGCAAGACCCGCAAGCTGTGCGCACCGGCATTGATGGAGCAGGAAAAGCGCTTCCTGCAGGCGCTGGAAACGGTGCAGCGCTGGGATGTGTCGCCTATCGAGCAGATGCGTTTCTGGCCGGACGAAGGCAAGCCGCTGCGCTTCTGGCCTGAGGAAGGCTGAATATTGCCGGGGCCGCTTTGCGGCCCCAAAATGCATCAGGCGCCCTTCAGGGCCTTGATCCTGGCCTGCAGCCCTTCCCGGGTCTGCTCGCCCATCAGCTGTTCCCGCACCTTGCCCTTGTCATCGATGATGTAGGTCACCGGCAACGCCTCGCTACGTGGCAAGTCATAGCGCTCGGCGGGGTCCTGCGCCAATACGGTGAAAGCGATACCCAGGGTTTCGGCAGCCTGTTTCAGCTCCTGCCCCTGCAAGCCATCGAAGTTCACCCCCACCACTTTGATACCGTCGGCCGCCCACTGCTTGGCTGCCGCGTTCAGTTCAGGGATTTCGGTACGGCACGGCCCACACCATTCGGCCCAGTAGTTGAGCACCAGCCAGTGCCCGTCGATCTGCTCGGCCTTAACCGTATTACCGTGTTGGTCCACGCCATAATCGGCACCGCAACCACCGAGCAACAGGCTCGCGGTGATGGCCAGTACTGCTGCCAGACGCCTTGCCATGGGTCAATCCTTCTCGAGTTTTAAAGCAAAATGGTCAGTCGCTGCGGTTAGAATAGCCGCCACACCCTGCTGGATGCGACCCGACATGACCGACCTCACGCTCTATCATAACCCGCGCTGCTCGAAATCCCGCGGCGCCCTGGAACTGCTCGAGGCTCGCGGCCTGGCGCCGACCATCGTGCGCTACCTCGAGACCCCGCCCGACGCCGCCACCCTCAAGGCCCTGCTCGGCAAGCTGGGCATCGCCCCGCGCCAGCTGCTGCGTACCGGCGAGGACGAGTACAAGGAGCTGAACCTGGCCGACCCGGCGCTGACCGACGCACAACTGATCGAGGCCATGGCCCGGCACCCCAAGCTGATCGAGCGGCCGATCCTGGTCGCCGGTGACAAGGCCGTGGTTGGCCGCCCGACCGAGAAAGTACTGGAGATCCTGCCGTGAACCAGCCCTACATCCTGGTGCTGTATTACAGCCGCCATGGTTCGACCAGCGAGATGGCCCGGCACATCGCCCGCGGCATCGAGCTGGCCGGCATGGAGGCTCGCCTGCGCACGGTGCCGGCGATTTCCACCGAGTGCGAAGCGGTGGCCCCGGACATCCCGGCCAGTGGCGCGCTGTACGCCACCCTGGACGACCTGCGCCACTGCGCCGGCCTGGTACTGGGCAGCCCGACCCGCTTCGGCAACATGGCGGCGCCGCTCAAGTACTTCCTGGATGGCACCAGCAGCCTGTGGCTGGGAGGTGAACTGGTCGGCAAGCCGGCAGGCGTGTTCACCTCCACCGCCAGCCTGCACGGCGGCCAGGAAACCACCCTGCTGTCGATGATGCTGCCGCTGATGCACCACGGCATGCTGGTAATGGGCCTGCCGTACAGTGAATCGGCATTGCTCGAGACTCGCGGCGGCGGCACACCGTATGGCGCCAGCCATCATGCTGGCGCCGATGGCAAGCGCGAGCTCGATCAACACGAGATAGCCCTGTGCCGCGCCCTTGGCCAACGCCTGGCGACCACTGCCAAGGCCCTGGAGGCGGCACGTGGCTAAGAAGCCCAAGGTATTGCCAACACTGGAATGGCTGGCACCGCGCCTGCGCCTGACGCGGGCATTGAGCCTGGCGTTCTTCTTCGGCCTGATCACCCTGCTGGTGGTGAACAACCTGTGGTTCGCCAACCTGCACGGGGCGCGGGTAGAGGTGATCCTGGCGATCGAACTGGTACCCTTGCTGCTGTTGCTGCCGGGCATGCTGACGGGCAGCGCCCGGGCACATGCCTGGACCTGCTTCGTGGTGAATATCTATTTCATCAAGGGCGTGCTGGCGGCGTTCGACCCGGCGCGGGCGCTATTTGGTTGGGTAGAAGTGCTGGTGAGCCTGGGGCTGTTCATTGCCGGGCTGCTGTATGTGCGCTGGAAGTTCCAGCATGAGCGGCGCATGGCGGGCGAAGGCAGTTAGATTCTTCGCGGGCTTGCCCGCTCCCACAGGGATCGCGCCACACTTGAGGCCTGCGTTGTACCTGTGGGAGCGGGCATGCCCGCGAAAAGGTCGACACAAATCTCAATGGTTGACGGTATGCGCCAGCATCACCGACAACTGGCACAGCGGCCGCCCACTTTCTGCATGCCACTGGTTGAACGCCTGCTGCACCAAGGCCAGATCACGCTGGCTGGTCGGCGGCTTGTCGATTACCTTCTGCGCAATCAACGCCGCCGCCATGTCATCGGTAGGGATGAACGTGTCCTTGCCGACCATGCGCAAGAAGCGCGGCGCCGACAACCCGCCCAGCTGGTTGCCGTGCTTGGCCAGGTACTTCCACAAACCGACGATGTCGGTCACCGGCCAGTCGGCGATGAAGGCACCGAAACTGCCCTTCTCCTTCGCCACGTCAAGGACCATCTGCGCATTGCGCGGCACACTCTTGAGCTTGCCCAGGTGGCGGATGATGCGCTCGTCGTGCATCAGCCGCTCGAGGTGCTCGGCGCCCATCAGTACCACCTTCTCCGGGTCGAAGCCGAAGAACACCTGCTCGAACGCCGGCCACTTGGCATCCACCAGGCTGTGCTTGAGCCCGGCGCGGAACACGCGCAGGGCCAAGGTCGACAGGTAGCGGTCGTCGCTGATATCACGCAGTTGCACCGGCGTGCGCGGCTGCGGCAGGAAGGCCTCCAGGGCCTGGGCCGAGCCGAAGCGGTTCAGGCAGTATTCATGCAACCACTGGTAATCGCGCATGGGCTCAGATGTTCAGCACGTCAAGGAAACGCGGTGTGGCGTTTTCGTCGATCTTCAGGCTGGTGAAGTCGAACAGGTTGCGGTCGGCCAGCTGCGACGGTGCCACGTTCTGCAAGGCACGGAAGATGCTCTCGGTACGGCCCGGGTGCTTGCGTTCCCACTCCACCAGCATGTCCTTGACCACCTGGCGCTGCAGGTTTTCCTGCGAACCGCACAGGTTGCACGGGATGATCGGGAATTCCTTCATGTCCGAGTAGGCCTGGATATCCTTCTCGCTGCAGTAGGCCAGCGGGCGGATCACCACATTGCGGCCATCGTCGGCGCGCAGCTTCGGCGGCATGCCCTTGAGCGCGCCATTGAAGAACATGTTGAGGAAGAAGGTTTCGACGATATCGTCGCGGTGGTGGCCCAGCGCCATCTTGGTCGCGCCGATTTCGTCGGCGAAGGTGTACAGGGTGCCACGGCGCAGGCGCGAACACAGCGAGCAGGTGGTCTTGCCCTCGGGCACCAACTCCTTGACCACCGAGTAGGTGTCCTTCTCGACGATGTGGTACTCCACGCCCAGTTCCTTGAGGTAGGCCGGCAGCACATGCTCGGGGAACCCCGGCTGCTTCTGGTCCATGTTCACCGCAACGATCTCGAACTTGATCGGTGCCACCTTCTGCAGGTGCAACAGAACGTCGAGCATGGTGTAGCTGTCCTTGCCGCCGGACAGGCAGACCATGACCTTGTCGCCATCCTCGATCATGTTGTAGTCGGTGATGGCTTCGCCGGCGAGACGACGCAGGCGTTTTTGCAGTTTGTTCTGGTTGACCGAGAGGGTGCCCATAGCGCTTGGATCCGCGAGGTGTGACAAAAGCCGGCTATTTTACGCACAAACGCGGCGGCGCTGTAGGCATTCCGATAAAGACTTCAATGTAATCAACAGCGCGCCTTACAGCGCAATTTGCTCTAAAAAGCGCGGTTTATGCGGGTAACGGCTTCCTATACTGCGACATAAGGCCACATTACCGCTTGCATCGGTGTTCGGGCCTCGGGCCGCTTGCGCTCCATCTGGGGGGCGTTTGGCAACATTGAGAGGAGTGACCGGCATGATTCATCACGTTGTGGGGCTGTTTACCCATCCCGACCAGGAATGGCGGGAAATTCGTGGCGAAGAAGAAACCATCAGCCACATGTACCTGACGCACACCCTGATCCTGGCTGCGATCCCCGCCATTTCGGCGTTCATCGGTACCACCCAGGTCGGCTGGGTGATCGGCGACCGGCCAGCGGTAATGCTGACCATGGAAAGCGCAATCTGGATGAGCATCATGTCGTATCTGGCGATGCTTGCCGGGGTGGCGGTAATGGGGGCGTTCATCCACTGGATGGCCCGCACCTACGATGCCAACCCGTCCATGGCACAGTGCATCGCCTTTGCCACCTACACCGCCACCCCGTTGTTCATCGGTGGCCTGGCGGCACTGTACCCGCACCTGTGGCTGGGCATGCTGATCGGCACCGCCGCCATCTGCTACACGGTGTACCTGCTGTACGTCGGCTTGCCGACGTTCATGAACATACCGTCCGACGAAGGCTTCCTGTTCTCCAGCTCGGTGCTGGCGGTGGGCCTTGTGGTACTGGTGGCGATCATGGCCGCCACGGTGATCATCTGGGGACTGGGCGTGGGGCCCGTCTACACCAACTAGAACAGACTCGACCAACACTGGGGCATCAACCTGGGGCCGCCGCAAGGCGGCCTCTGGCTGTGCTGACCTGTGGCTCGCAGGCTGCCCGGGGTTGCGGCATAATGCCCGGTCAGGAGAACCACCCCGCCATGCCCGAGCTGCTCAGACAACGCGTCGAAACCTGTTACCAGCAAGCCGAAACCTTCTTCAAACGCCCCTTCCCGCGCCCGGAAGTCAGCTTCAAGCTGCGCGGGCAAAAAGCCGGGGTCGCCCACCTGCACGAGAACCTGCTGCGCTTCAACCTGCAGCTTTACCGCGAAAACCAGGAAGACTTCCTGCGCCAGACCGTGGCTCATGAAGTGGCGCATCTGGTGGCCCACCAGCTGTTCGGCGACCGTATCCAGGCCCATGGCGAGGAGTGGCAGCTGATCATGCGCGGGGTGTATGAACTGCCCTCCAACCGTTGCCACAACTACGAGGTGCAACGGCGCGTGGCCACCCGCTACATATACCGCTGCCCGTGCCCGCAGAGCGACTTCCCGTTTACCGCCCAGCGGCACAAGCTGGTGCGCCAGGGGCGGCGCTACCTGTGCAAGCGGTGTCGGGAAATATTGGTGTATAGCGGCGAGACGCGCGTCGAATAGATTGTGCCTTGCCTGTTCCGGCCTCTTCGCGGGCTTGCCCGCGAAAGGGCCGGCACAGGCGATAGATGAATCCCAGGCACAAGAAAGGCGACCCAAGGGTCGCCTTCTTTGCCTCAGCCTGCGCCTTACTTCTCGACGAATGCACGCTCGATCAGGTAATCACCCGGCTCGCGCATACGCGGGGAGATCTTCAGGCCGAAGCTGTCCAGCACTTCGCTGGTCTCGTCGAGCATGCTCGGGCTGCCGCAGATCATCGCGCGGTCGTCCTGCGGGTTGATCGGTGGCAAGCCGATGTCGCTGAACAGCTTGCCGCTGCGCATCAGGTCGGTCAGGCGGCCCTGGTTCTCGAACGGTTCGCGGGTCACGGTCGGGTAGTAGATCAGCTTGTCGCGAACCGACTCACCGAAGAATTCGTTCTGCGGCAGGTGCTCGGTGATGAACTCGCGGTAGGCCACTTCGTTCACGTAGCGCACACCGTGCACCAGGATCACTTTCTCGAAGCGCTCGTAGGTTTCCGGGTCCTGGATGACACTCATGAACGGCGCCAGGCCAGTGCCGGTGCTCAGCAGATACAGGTGCTTGCCCGGGTTCAGGTCGTCGAGTACCAGGGTACCGGTAGGCTTCTTGCTGATGATGATCTCGTCGCCTTCCTTCAGGTGCTGCAACTGCGAGGTCAGCGGGCCGTCCGGCACCTTGATGCTGAAGAACTCCAGATGCTCTTCCCAGTTTGGCGACGCGATGGAATAGGCGCGCATGAGCGGACGGCCGTTGTCCTGTTGCAGGCCGATCATCACGAACTGACCGTTCTCGAAGCGCAGGCCCGGGTCGCGGGTGCACTTGAAGCTGAACAGGGTGTCGTTCCAGTGGTGAACACTGAGGACACGTTCGTGGTTCATGTTGCTCATCTAGTGGGGCTCCTGAAGAAAGACGCGGCGCGCGCAAGACGCGCAGTTGCGCGATAGTTTAGGGGCAGCGACAATATCTGTTAACTGGATTATCAAGATATGTGTTATCGGTTATATCGATATGCGATTTACACTTCGTCAGCTGCAAGTCTTCGTTGCCGTGGCCCAGCACCAGAGCGTTTCCCGCGCCGCCAGTGTGCTGGCCTTGTCGCAGTCGGCCGCCAGCACCTCGATCACCGAGCTTGAGCGCCAGTCCAGCTGCCAGCTGTTCGACCGCGCCGGCAAGCGCCTGAGCCTCAATGCCCTGGGCCAGCAACTGCTGCCCCAAGCCGTGGCCCTGCTCGACCAGGCCAAGGAAATCGAAGACCTGCTCAACGGCAAGTCCGGTTTCGGCTCGCTGGCAGTCGGTGCCACGCTAACCATCGGCAATTACCTGGCCACCCTGCTGATCGGCAGTTTCATGCAGGTGCACCCGGAAAGCCAGGTGAAGCTACATGTGCAGAACACTGCGCACATCGTGCAACAGGTCGCGCACTACGAAATTGATCTGGGTCTGATCGAAGGCGATTGCAACCACCCGGACCTGGAAGTGCAGCCCTGGGTCGAGGACGAACTGGTGGTGTTCTGCGCGCCGCAGCACCCGCTGGCCAAGCTGGGCCGCGCCGATGTACAGACCTTGTCCCAGGAAGCATGGATCCTGCGCGAACAAGGCTCAGGCACGCGCCTGACCTTCGACCAGGCCATGCGCCACCACCGCACCAACCTCAACATCCGCCTGGAGCTGGAACACACCGAAGCAATCAAGCGCGCGGTGGAGTCGGGCCTGGGCATCGGCTGCATCTCGCGTCTGGCCCTGCGCGACGCCTTCCGCCGCGGCAGCCTGGTAGCAGTGGAAACCCCGGAGCTGGACCTGATGCGCCAGTTCTACTTCATCTGGCACAAACAGAAGTACCAGACCTCGGCCATGCGCGAATTTCTCGAACTGTGCCGCAACTTCACTGCGGGCTTCACCCGCAGTGACGAGATCGTGTTGCCACCGATCGCTTAAAGCAGGATCACACCCCACACCAGCGCCACCATGGTCAGTGCCACCAGTTGCGCGGCGCTGCCCATGTCCTTGGCGTTTTTCGACAGCGGGTGGCGCTCCAGCGAAATGCGGTCGATGGCTGCCTCCACCGCCGAGTTGAACAGCTCGACGATCAAGCCCAACAGGCATACGGCGATCATGATCGCCCGCTCCGCACGGCTGACCGGCAGCCAGAAGGCGATCGGCACCAGCAGCACGTTGAGCAGCACCAGCTGGCGGAACGCGGCCTCGCCCTTGAAGGCGGCGCGCAGGCCGTCCAGCGAATAGCCGGCGGCGTTGAGAATACGTTTGAGACCGGTCTGGCCCTTGAATGGCGATGTCATGTGAGTCACTTCACAACAGAAAGGCCAGCAGACTAGACCGGCACGGGTCAAAAAAGCGTGAAGCCACGCGCATTCAGTTACTGGCAACCGATTCAAGTTGTTGCAGCAGCAACGCGGCCTGGGTGCGGGTACGTACACCCAGCTTGCGGAAGATCGCGGTCACGTGGGCCTTGATGGTCGCTTCCGACACGTTCAGCTCATAGGCGATCTGCTTGTTCAGCAAGCCTTCGCAGACCATGGTCAGCACGCGGAACTGCTGCGGCGTGAGGCTGGCCAGGCCTTCGCTGGCGGCCTTGGCCTCGGCCGAGACATCGACCTTTTCGAACGCCTGCGGCGGCCACCAGACCTCGCCGTCGAGCACCTTGCGCACCGCATCCTGGATCACTTCCAGGGTGCTGGACTTGGGAATGAAGCCACTGGCGCCGAACTCGCGGGACTTGACCACCACTGCGGCCTCTTCCTGCGCCGATACCATCACCACGGGTATCTGCGGGTATTGCCCGCGCAGCAGCACCAGCCCGGAAAAACCGTAGGCACCCGGCATGTTCAAGTCCAGCAACACCAGGTCCCAGTCGGCTTTTTCGCTCAGGCGGGTTTCCAGTTCGGCAATGCTGGCGACTTCAACCAGGCGTACATCCGGGCCCAGGCCAAGGGTAACAGCCTGGCGCAAGGCGCCACGGAACAGCGGGTGGTCATCGGCAATCAGGATTTCGTAAGTGGCCATCGATCTGGGGATCCTGTTCTGTGTCGGGCACTCGGGTAAGGGTCATTATGAACCAAAGCAGGGGTTGTGCCCCTTGGACTATAGGAAGGTATGCAAACGCTGGTGGGTGTCGTCCTGCTCGTCCAGCGGCAGGCGCCGCTTGCCGCTCAGGTAATGCAGGCTGAACACATCCAGGTAGGCATCCAGCGCCTGCGAGGCCTGGGTATCACCGGCCAGGTCCAGGCACATGGCCGCAACTTCCGCGGTGCAGAAGTGATCGTCGCGCTTGGAGCGGCGCAGGCGATAGCGGGACATCTGCTCGGCCTGCAGGCTCAACACCGGGAAGCGGTCGAGGTACGGGCTTTTGCGGAACATCTTGCGCGCCTCGGTCCAGGTGGCATCCAGCAGGATGAACAGGGGGCGCTTGCCCGGTTCACGCACCACCTCGCTGACCACCCGCTCCTGGGCGACGAATTCGCCGGGGAAGACGATGTAGGGCTGCCAGCGCGGGTCGTCCAGCAACGCCAGCAAGCGTTCGTCGACCGACGTGCGCAGCCAGCCGAAGGCCGAGGTGTCCTCGATCAGGTCGGCGATCAGCCAGCCGGTATTGGTGGGCTTCAGCGGCTCGGTGTCATGCATCAGCAGGCACACGCCGGACTCGGCCTGCACCCGGGGCTTCCAGGCGCACAGGCAGTGCGTGGCGATAACCCGGCAGTCGGGGCAGCGTTCGGCACGCGAGCCACGGGCGATGAAGGGTTTGTTGCTGCGGGCCAGGCGTTCGGCGCGCAGGCGCGCTACCGCATGGCTCATGCCGGCAGGCCTCGGGACAGGTTGGGAATGGACACAAGGATGGCTCGGAGAAAACTAAGGGCGCCAGTCTACCAGAACAGGGGGCAATTGCTGTGCAGGTGGCGGCGCGGACCTTATAATCGCTGTTTTTACCGTACCCCAGCCTCGCGCCTGCGCGATTTTCAGGGAACGCCGTCGACCGGCGCATGTCAAAGCGCCAGTCATCGAACCAGGAGAGATTCATGCTGCGCCGTATCGTCCCCGCTCTGAGCCTGTTGCTTGCCCTTCCCTTGGCAGCCCAGGCGGCTTCCAAGCAGGAATACGACCTGAACAACATGCTGCAGAAGGTTGCCAAAGAAAGCAGCGTCGGCACCCCGCGAGCCATCAACGAGGATATCCTCGACCAGGGTTATACGGTGGAAGGCAAGGCACTGGTCAACCACCTGAGCGTGCGCCAGGAGCACGCCGAGCGCATGCAGGCCAACCCCGAGCAGGTACGCAGCCAGCTGGGTGACAGCGTATGCCGCAACAGCGGTTTCCGTAACCTGATGTCCAAAGGCGCGGTCATGGTCTACCGCTTCACCGTCTACAAGACCAACCAGCCGATCATGGACCAGGCGTTCGACAATGCCAGCTGCGTGGCCGGCAACAAGAAGAAGTAACGACTACTTTCAATCGCTACGCTTTCTCGTCTTCACGGGCGCGCCAGCGCCCTTTTCGACGGCATCGGCGCGCATCTCTGCCAGCAGCGCCTGCAAGTAGCGCGACCGGCACTCCAGCCCCGACAGCCTGCGCTGGCACTCGACCTCCAGGCTCAGGTGATGCACCAGGGCTGCATCCTCTAGCTGTTGGTAAAGCTGCCGATCCACTTCGATGATCAAGCGATGCATACCGCCACCTCCTGCATCGACACGTTTCGCTTTACCCAGTTAACCAAACCCGCATCACCCGTGGTTGCATGCCGACGGGCGGCTGTGCCGAACACCCTCGGCACGATTGGGCGCAAGGGTCTAGATTGAGGTCAGAGGTATTGGTGCAGAAGGAGACGTTGCATGCCTTACCAATCGAGTGAACTGCTGTTCAGCCACTTCCGCGACAACAACATCGACCTGAGCAACATCGACGCACAATTGCAACTGGTAGCACCGAACAGCCCCAACCTGCCGCTGTACCGCGACATGATGCTGACCATCCTGCGCATGGCCCATGACGACACCGACCGCTGGAGCGCCAAGATCACCCTGCAGGCCCTGCGCGAACTGGACCATTCGTTCCGCACCCTGGAACGCTACAAGGGCCGGCGCAAGGTGACCGTGTTCGGCTCGGCGCGCACCCCGCTGGAACACCCGATGTACGCCCTGGCCCGCGAACTGGGCGCAACCCTGGCGCGCTCCGACCTGATGGTCATTACCGGTGCTGGCGGCGGCATCATGGCTGCTGCCCACGAAGGCGCCGGCAGCGACCACAGCCTGGGTTTCAACATCACCCTGCCCTTCGAACAACACGCCAACCCCACGGTGGACGGCACCGACAAGCTGCTGCCGTTCCACTTCTTCTTCATCCGCAAGCTGTTCTTCGTCAAGGAGGCCGATGCCCTGGTGCTGTGCCCAGGCGGTTTCGGCACCCTGGATGAAGCGCTTGAGGTACTGACCCTGATCCAGACCGGCAAGAGCCCGCTGGTGCCGGTGGTGCTGCTGGATTCGCCGGGCGGCAGCTTCTGGCGCGACTGCCTGGATTTCATCAGTCGCCAGCTGGAGGAAAACCGCTACATCCTGCCCAGCGACCTGAAACTGCTGCGCCTGGTGCACAGCGCTGACGAGGCAGTGGAGGAAATCAACCAGTTCTACAGCAACTACCACTCCAGCCGCTGGCTGAAGAGCCAGTTCGTGATCCGCATGCACCACCCGCTCAGCGAGGCGGCGCTGTATGACATCCAGGAAGGCTTTGCCGACTTGCGCCTGAGTGGCAAGTATCACCAGCAACCTGATAGCAGTGCCGAACACGAAGTGGGCAATTTCAGCCACCTGACCCGTTTGTCATTTGCTTTCAATGGCCGGGATCAGGGCAGACTGCGCGAGCTGGTGGATTTCATCAACCTGCCAGAGAACTGGGCCAAGCCGCAGCCCATGCATACCACGCAGCGGGCCAGGGAGGCGTTGAAGGTCAGTTGATTCCGTGCCCAACGTCAGGGGCGCAATTCACCCTGTGGGAGCGGGTTCATCGAGGCGTCGAACCGCCGCGAAGAATCCAACGTGGTGCATGGCACCGGCTACGCCGGTGTTCGCGGGTAAACCCGCTCCCACAGAGTCCGTGCCAGACCAATGAGTTATGCAGTTTTGTGAGAACGGCCTTGTGTCGCGACAGGGCTGCGAAGCAGCCTCAGCTTTCAGTAATCGTCAAGATCACGCCCACTGAGCAGGCGGCCGATCATGTCCATGGGGAAACCCCGGTAAGCCAGAAACCGGGTCTGCTGGGCACGGCTGCGCGGATCTTGCGGGCGCTGCCCGGCAAACTTGCGCTGCCATACGTCACGCATGCGCTCGCCCCAGTCCACCTCGCTCTCGCGTAGCGCCTGCTCGATATCAGCACGCGCCAGACCGCGCTGGCCTAGCTCTTCGCGAATACGCGCAGGGCCGTAGCCGGAACTGGAACGGTACCGGATGAAACTTTCGAGGTAGCGGGCTTCACTAAGCAGCCCTTCTTCGGCGAGCCGGTCGAGTTCAGGCTCGATCAGTTCGTCCGAAGCGCCGCGCTGACGCAACTTGCGCGTCAGCTCGACGCGACCGTGCTCACGTCGCGCGAGCAGGTCCATGGCTGTCCGCCGAATGGCGACGGGGGTGTCGAGTACGGCGGACATGTTCGGCTATCTACCGCGCAATCAATAACCGGCGTCAGCGTCGGCCATGTCATCGGCATCGGCTTCGGCAGCAGCAGCCTTACCAGCAGCCGCAACAGCACCAGAGGTCAGCAGCTTCTCGCGAATCTGCTTCTCGATCTCGGCACCAATAGCCGGGTTCTCAGCCAGGTACTTGGCAGCGTTTGCTTTGCCTTGACCGATCTTGTTGCCCTGGTAGGCGTACCAGGCACCGGATTTCTCGACCAGGCCCTGGGAAACACCCAGGTCAATGATCTCGCCGTTACGGTAGATGCCCTTGCCATAGAGAATCTGGAACTCGGCCTGACGGAACGGCGGCGAGACCTTGTTCTTGACGATCTTGACTCGGGTTTCGCTACCGACCACCTCGTCGCCTTCCTTGACCGCGCCGGTACGGCGGATATCCAGACGCACCGAGGCGTAGAACTTCAGGGCGTTACCGCCGGTGGTGGTTTCCGGGCTGCCGAACATCACACCGATCTTCATACGGATCTGGTTGATGAAGATGACCAGGCAGTTGGCGTTCTTGATGTTACCGGTGATCTTGCGCAGCGCCTGGGACATCAGGCGCGCCTGCAGGCCCACGTGCATGTCACCCATCTCGCCTTCGATCTCGGCCTTCGGTACCAGGGCGGCCACGGAGTCGACGATAATCACGTCAACAGCGTTGGAACGCACCAGCATGTCGGTGATTTCCAGGGCCTGTTCGCCGGTGTCCGGCTGCGAAACCAGCAGGTCGTCGACGTTGACGCCCAGCTTGCCGGCGTATTCAGGGTCGAGGGCGTGTTCGGCGTCGACGAAGGCGCAGGTGGCGCCGTTTTTCTGGGCTTCGGCGATGACCGACAGGGTCAGCGTGGTCTTACCCGACGATTCCGGACCGTAGATCTCGACGATACGGCCTTTTGGCAGGCCGCCGATGCCCAGGGCAATGTCCAGGCCCAGCGAGCCGGTGGAGATGGCAGGGATAGCCTGGCGCTCGTGGTCGCCCATGCGCATGACCGCGCCCTTGCCGAATTGGCGTTCGATCTGACCCAGGGCCGCAGCCAAGGCGCGCTTCTTGTTGTCGTCCATTGAAATCCTCACGTGTTCGACTTGGCCCTGACGGCCGGAATACCTGTATAAGTAGCCAGTATTATTCCACAGGCAAGCGCCCGCGCAAACCCCTGTCTTCGATTTACTCGGCACCAAGCTGTAACAAGCCGTCTAACGCGGCGATCACCGTCTGTCGGCGTACCGCCTCGCGGTCGCCGTCGAACTGCCGGCGTTCGCTGAACACCCTGTTGCCGTCACCCCAGGCCAGCCACACGGTCCCCACCGGTTTGGCCGGCGAACCACCGTCCGGCCCGGCCACGCCGCTCACCGCCACGGCAAAGCGCGCGCCGCTGGCAGCCTGGGCGCCGCGGACCATGGCTTCGACTACTTCCTGGCTGACCGCGCCAACCTGGCCGAACAACGCCTCGGGCACTCCCAGCTGACGGGTTTTCTGGGTGTTGGAATAGGTCACATAACCGGCCTCGAACCAGGCCGAGCTGCCGGGCACGCGGGTAATGGCTTCGGCGATGCCGCCGCCGGTGCAGGATTCGGCGGTGGTCACCTGCGCATTGAAGCGGCGCAGGTGTTCACCCAATCGGGTGGCGAGCGTGGTGATCGGGTCCATGTCGGGCTCCTTGAAGGCTGCCCTCTACCCTAACATTTTGGGGATAGGGGATGGGCGTCTGGCGGCGTGCTGGGCATGAGGATGTTCGCCTCTGGATTTTTAGCGCCTGTGAGATCGAGCGCCGCCCGCGCGGCGCTTCGCAGCACAAGGCTGCTCCTACAGTTTGTTTCGGGCCAGTCAAGCCTGTGCCTGCGCGCGCGACCGCCTTGTTTGCCCGACGCATTATCGAAGTGGACACCCAGGGGCCGCGCGCCTTCTTCACAGGAATAATTGGCCCGAAACAAACAGTAGGCTCAGCCTTGTGCTGCGAAGCGCCGCGCGGGCGGCGCTCGATCTCACAGGCGCCAAACCGCTCAAGGCATGCACCTCAAGCCCACACCCAATCAGAAATTCAGCCGCAGCACGGTTCGCCAGACGTTCTTCATCGGTGAGCGGAGGTGCTTTGCCCAGTTGCGCTCCCACCATTCGTCCTCATTGCGCACCACTTGTTCCAGATCGCTACCGGCCACCGCAGCCGCGTGCTGGCGGAACATCATGGGGAATACGCAATGCTGGCGGATCCGGTGCTTGACCACCACATCCACCGGGATGCCATCGTAGGGGGTCTCTGCCAGGATCCGGCAGCCCTCGCGCGACAGCACATAGGCATGCAGCGCCACTACCCGCCCCCGGGCGATGAACGGGAACCAGGTCAGCCAGGTTCGCCCCATGGAATAGCCCAGGTGCAAGGCCTCGAAAGGCCGTTTCTGCATGAAGCGGTTTACCCAGCGCACCCGCGAAGGCTTGAACTCATAGGCCAGGGCATCGTCTTCGAAGATCAGGATTCGATCGAGGCCGTTGTCCAGCGCATGACGGGCCAGTTGCTGATGGGATTCGTAGCAACCGCGCTTGGGGTCGCTGTTTTTCTCGACGACATGAAAGTGCACTTCGTTGTCGAGTTGCCGCCCGATGGTTTCGCTGAACAGCGTGCGCCGGTCAGCGCGAGTGTCGAGGGAAATACAAAAAACCGCATCTACATCAAAACGAATTGCGCTCACCGCACTAATCAACCTGGTTGCAATAACTGTTTACTGGGCCGTGGGCCACCGCGAATACGTCAGGCAGGCCATCCCTGATGGGCAAAAGCGCGCAATTCTCCATGGGGGCACCATGATGTCAACTAGCCTTCATTGCATCCCTGCACACTCGCCGGACTTGCAGGTACTGCCTGCCGGGTAGCCGTGTTAACCTATGCGGCTTGAAAAATCCGGTGGGTCTCGGCGTTACGCATGCAACACAGAACGCCCCAAATTTGCCCCACAATATTGAGACCTACCTTCCTAAGCCCTTGATGAATAAAGCAATCTCCGACTTCTCCGCACACACCCCGATGATGCAGCAGTACTGGAAGCTGAAAAACCAGCACCCGGACCAGCTGATGTTCTACCGCATGGGCGACTTCTACGAGATCTTCTACGAAGATGCGAAAAAAGCCGCAAAACTGCTAGACATCACCCTGACCGCGCGCGGCCAGTCGGCCGGCCAGTCCATCCCCATGTGCGGGATTCCGTTCCATTCGCTGGAAGGCTACCTGGCCAAGCTGGTCAAGCTCGGCGAATCGGTGGTGATCTGCGAGCAGATTGGCGACCCTGCCACCAGCAAGGGCCCGGTGGAACGCCAGGTAGTGCGCATCATCACCCCCGGCACGGTCAGCGACGAGGCCCTGCTCGACGAGCGTCGCGACAACCTGATTGCCGCGCTGCTCGGTGATGAGCGCCTGTTCGGCCTGGCCGTGCTGGACATCACCAGCGGCAACTTCAGCGTGCAGGAGATCAAGGGCTGGGAAAACCTGCTGGCCGAGCTCGAGCGCCTGAACCCGGTCGAGCTGTTGATCCCCGACGACTGGACGCGCGACCTGCCTGCCGAGAAACGCCCGGGCGCCCGTCGCCGTGCGCCATGGGACTTCGACCGCGACTCGGCGCGCAAGGCCCTGTGCCAGCAATTCGCAACCAAGGACCTCAAGGGCTTTGGCTGCGACAAGCTTACCCTGGCCATCGGTGCAGCCGGCTGCCTGCTGATCTATGCCAAGGAAACCCAGCGCACGGCCCTGCCACACCTGCGCAGCCTGCGCCACGAACGCCTGGACGACACGGTCATCCTCGACGGCGCCAGCCGCCGCAACCTGGAGCTGGACATCAACCTGGCCGGCGGCCGTGACAACACCCTGCAGTCGGTGATCGACCGCTGCCAGACCGCCATGGCCAGCCGTTTGCTGAGCCGCTGGCTGAACCGCCCGTTGCGCGACCTCAAGGTGCTGCAGGCACGCCAGGACTCGATCCGCTGCCTGCTCGACGGCTACCGCTTCGAGAAACTGCAACCGCAGCTCAAGGAAATTGGCGATATCGAGCGGATTCTTGCCCGTATCGGCCTGCGCAACGCCCGCCCACGCGACCTGGCACGCCTGCGCGATGCCCTGGGTGCGCTGCCCGAACTGCAGAACGCCATGGCCGAGCTGGAGGCGCCGCACCTGGCGCGCCTGGCTGCCATTACCGGCACCTACCCCGAACTGGCCAGCCTGCTGGAGCGGGCGATCATCGACAACCCGCCGGCGGTGATCCGCGATGGCGGCGTGCTCAAGGCCGGCTATGACAACGAGCTGGACGAACTGCTGGCGATCAGCGAGAACGCCGGCCAGTTCCTGATCGACCTGGAAGCCCGGGAAAAGGCCCGCACCGGCCTGGCCAACCTCAAGGTCGGCTACAACCGCGTGCATGGTTACTTCATCGAGCTGCCGACCAAGCAGGCCGAGCAGGCCCCGGGCGACTACATCCGCCGCCAGACCCTCAAGGGCGCCGAACGCTTCATCACCCCGGAGCTGAAGGCGTTCGAGGACAAGGCGCTTTCGGCCAAGAGCCGCGCCCTGGCCCGCGAGAAGATGCTCTACGACGCCCTGCTGGAAACCCTGATCAGCCACCTGGCACCGCTGCAGGACAGCGCCGCCGCTCTGGCCGAACTGGACGTGCTCAGCAACCTGGCCGAACGTGCGCTGAACCTCGACCTGAACTGCCCGCGCTTCGTCGACGAGCCATGCCTGCGCATCGAGCAGGGCCGCCACCCGGTCGTGGAACAGGTACTGACCACGCCATTCGTGGCCAACGACCTGGGCCTGGACAACAGCACGCGCATGCTGATCATCACCGGCCCGAACATGGGCGGTAAGTCCACCTACATGCGCCAGACCGCCCTGATCGTGCTGCTGGCGCACATCGGCAGCTTCGTGCCGGCAGCCAGCTGCGAGCTGTCGCTGGTCGACCGCATCTTCACCCGTATCGGCTCCAGCGACGACCTGGCCGGCGGCCGCTCGACCTTCATGGTCGAGATGAGTGAAACCGCCAACATCCTGCACAACGCCACCGACCGCAGCCTGGTACTGATGGACGAAGTGGGCCGCGGCACCAGCACCTTCGACGGCCTGTCGCTGGCCTGGGCCGCCGCCGAGCGCCTGGCCCAACTGCGTGCCTACACGCTGTTCGCCACGCACTACTTCGAGCTCACCGTGCTGCCGGAAAGCGAGCCACTGGTGGCCAACGTGCACCTGAACGCCACCGAGCACAACGAACGCATCGTGTTCCTGCACCACGTGCTGCCTGGCCCTGCCAGCCAGAGTTACGGCCTGGCCGTGGCGCAGTTGGCCGGCGTGCCGACGGCCGTCATCCAGCGTGCCCGCGAACACCTGGGGCGGCTGGAAACCACCAGCCTGCCGCATGAACACCCCCAGGCCCAAAAGGCCAAGGACGTACCACAGGTCCCGCACCAGAGCGACCTGTTCGCCAGCCTGCCACACCCGGCCATCGAGAAGCTGGGCAAACTGCAACTGGACGACATGACCCCGCGTCAAGCTATCGAAATGCTATATCAACTAAAGAACCTGTTATAACGGCGCCCACTACAAGCTGGTAGAATCCGCCGCGGTTTGCTGGTGCTGCAGGTTATTAGCCTGGCCTGCAGCCACATACCCGTAAACCGCGCGGCCCTGAGAGGAAGGGCCGCCGCCGTCGCCTGAGGAGAGAATTAGAAATGACCTTCGTCGTCACCGACAACTGCATCAAATGCAAATACACCGACTGCGTGGAAGTCTGTCCGGTGGACTGCTTCTACGAAGGCCCGAACTTCCTGGTCATCCACCCGGACGAGTGCATCGACTGCGCCCTGTGCGAGCCGGAGTGCCCAGCGCAAGCTATCTTCTCGGAAGACGAAGTGCCTGCGGGCATGGAGAACTTCATCGAGCTGAACGCCGAACTGGCGGAAATCTGGCCGAACATCACCGAGCGTAAGGACGCCCTGCCGGACGCTGAAGAGTGGGATGGCAAGACTGGCAAGATTGCAGACCTGGAGCGCTGATAGCGCCCGGACACGAAAAAGGCCCCTCGGGGCCTTTTTTGTTTTTCTGCGGGCAAAAAAAGGGGCGGTTTGACCCGCCCACATTTTTTCCGTAGTCCCTGCTTGTCCCAAACATCATCCTGATGAAATCGCCTCTTGCGATGTCCCTGGCCTTCCTCCTGAAAGCCTGTGCATGTCCCTGTGCACAGTTCGAATACTAGCGGCTTGGGCCGGGCGAGCAACCGTGAAACCTCACAGGGTGTTGCAGGTGACACAATTCCTCACAGCAGAATAAGCCAGAATTTTCAACAGGTTGGGAAAACGCAGGATCTGGATACGACAATGATTTACTGAAGCGCGCATAAATAGCTTACAAAACAAGTAAGAAAAGGCTTACACGCGATGTTACTGGGATAGCGCAGTACATAATGTCTTGGGGCTGCTTTGCAGCCCTTTCGCGACACAAGGCCGCTCCCACAGGATAGTGGTGCATTCAAAGGCGATGAAGTATCTGTGGGAGCGGCCTTGTGTCGCGAAAGGGCGCAAAGCGCCCCCGGCAATTTTGAATGGGGCACCTCTGATCGCCACATACAAAAACGCCCCGAGTTCATCGAGGCGCTTTGTGTTACAGGCTTTCGCTACTGGAACAACGACTCACTGGACAGGCCGTTCTTCTCGAGGATCTCGCGCAAACGCTTGAGCCCCTCAACCTGTATCTGCCGCACCCGCTCACGGGTCAGGCCAATCTCCAGGCCAACATCTTCCAGGGTGCTGCTTTCATGCCCGCGCAGGCCAAAGCGACGCACCACCACTTCACGCTGCTTGTCGGTCAACTCTCCCAACCACTGGTCGATGCTCTGCGACAGGTCGTCATCCTGCAGCAGTTCGCACGGGTCGCTCGGGCGGTCGTCGGTCAAGGTATCGAGCAGGGTCTTGTCCGAATCCGGGCCGAGCGACACATCCACCGAAGACACCCGCTCGTTCAGGCCCAGCATGCGCTTGACCTCGGCGACCGGCTTCTCCAGCAGCGTGGCGATTTCTTCTGGCGAGGGTTCGTGGTCCAGCTTCTGGGTCAGCTCGCGCGCCGCACGCAAGTAGACGTTCAGTTCCTTGACCACGTGGATCGGCAGGCGGATGGTGCGGGTCTGGTTCATGATCGCCCGCTCGATGGTCTGGCGAATCCACCAGGTCGCATAGGTCGAGAAACGGAAACCACGCTCCGGGTCGAACTTCTCGACCGCACGGATCAGCCCCAGGTTACCCTCCTCGATCAGGTCGAGCAGCGACAGGCCGCGATTCACGTAACGACGGGCAATTTTTACAACCAGGCGCAGGTTGCTTTCGATCATGCGCTTGCGGCCAGCAGGGTCGCCCTTTTGCGACAAACGCGCAAAGTGCACTTCCTCTTCCGGCGAAAGCAGAGGCGAGAATCCGATCTCGTTGAGATACAGCTGGGTGGCATCGAGCGCCCGGCTGTAATCGATGTACTTGTGTTGCTTGAGCGAAGAGCCCGACTTGGCCCTCGTCCGAACCGAAGATACAGCAGGTTCGTCTGACACCACATCCGTTTCCAAAACGATGCCCGTCTCCATCAGGAGGACGTCATCGTCGATGTCAAACTCCGGCACTTCTTTACTGAGAGCCATTGTTATAGTCCTTTGCTGAGTTCGAACTCAGACTCGAGCGGCACCTATCTCCTTGGCAGCGCTGGAGCCTGTCCCCTCTACATCACAGGAACAGGCCGGGCACAACGGTCAACGACGTGGCAGGAACTGGAGCGGATCGACGGGTTTACCCTGGCGGCGAATCTCGAAATGCAGCTTCACCCGATCAGTGCCCGTGGACCCCATTTCAGCAATCGACTGCCCTGCCTTGACCTGCTGCCCCTCCCGAACCAACAGCCTGCGGTTATGGCCGTAGGCACTGACGTAGGTATCGCTGTGCTTGATGATGATCAGTTCGCCGTAGCCCCTCAAGCCACTCCCGGCGTAAACCACTGCACCATCAGACGCAGCAAAAACAGGCTGTCCCAAATCACCGGCGATATCAATGCCTTTATTCAAACTACCGTTTGAAGCGAATTTTCCAATCAGCACGCCGTTGGCAGGCCAGGTCCAGCCGCCTACCGCGCGCTCCGCAGCAGGCACGGTGGCGACCACCGGGGCGCTGCTGGAGGCTGCCGGCGTGGCCGGTTTGCTGGTGTTGACAGGGGGTGTGGCGGTGCTTCCCACAGGCCGCCGGATGACCGTGGTCTTGCTCGACGACGACGGGCTGGACACCACCGTGGTGCTGCCGGTAGAGCCGCTGCTGAAACGAATCGCTTGCCCCGGGCGAATGGTGTAGGGCGCCGCGATGCCGTTGCGCGCGGCCAGCTCCTTGTAGTCCCAGCCATAACGGAAGGCGATGGAGAACAGCGTATCGCCAGGTTTGACGATGTACTGCCCGGTGGTTACCGCCGGGCGCTTGGGCACGGTGTTATTGCGGTCGACCACCCGCGCGCTGTTGCTGCTGGTGCTCGAGCAACCCACCAGTAGCGTGCCCATGGCCAGTGCAATCACCAGAAGCGTGAAACCCGACCCGTCCTTGCGCTGCCGAATGACTGTGTGACCCACCCGCGCTCCCCTCATGGTGCCGAAAAACGATATGAAGACAAGAAATGCAATATTGTTGCAATTATAACCAAGCCCGCCCGCATTGGCAGGGTTGGTGAAGGACTGCTGCAAAGCCTTGGTGCAAGCTGTGCGCTAACGCTTCACCCCGCCAGATAGACAGGGCGTTGCTGCAAGAATTCGGTGCTGGCGCAAAAATATCGCGTAGCTCGAACCCGCAGTGTTCAGGCCAGCGGACCGTTGAGCAGCGGTACGAAGCGCACCGCCCCCAGCACGCGACGGGAGAATCCATGCTCCTCGCGCACGATCAGCATCAGTTGCTGGGTTTCGCCGGCTGGCCCCACCGGGATCACCATACGGCCACCGGGTGCCAGCTGGTCGAGCAGTGCCTGCGGCACTTCCGGCGCCACGGCGGTGACGATGATGCCGTTGTACGGCGCCAGCGCCGGCCAGCCCTCGCAACCGTCGCCCCAGCGGAACACCACGTTGCGCAGGTTCAGTTCCACCAGGCGCTCCTTGGCCCGGTCCTGCAGCACCTTGATGCGTTCCACCGAGAACACCCGCTCGACCAGCTGGGCCAGGATCGCCGTCTGGTAGCCCGAGCCGGTGCCGATCTCCAGCACCTTGTCCAGCGGCCCGGCCTCGAGCAGCAGCTCGCTCATGTGGGCAACCATGAACGGTTGCGAGATGGTCTGGTTGTGGCCGATCGGCAGCGCAGTGTCTTCGTAGGCGCGATGCGCCAGCGCCTCGTCGACGAACAGGTGGCGCGGGGTACGACGGATCACGTCGAGCACCTTGGTGTTCGAAACGCCCTCTTCGCACAAACGCTGGATCAGCCTCTCCCGGGTACGCTGGGAGGTCATGCCGATGCCACGCCGCAGCATATCGTCCTCGCGCATCAGAGCAGGCCCTCCAGCCAACCGTCGAGCTGCTCGAAGGCATCACTGAAGGTGCGGTCGAGCTGCAGCGGAGTAATCGATACGTAGCCTTGCATCACCGCGTGGAAGTCGGTGCCCGGGCCGCCGTCCTCGGCATCCCCGGCCACGGCGATCCAGTAGCCTTCCTTGCCGCGCGGGTTGACCACCTTGGTCGGCGCCGCCGCCCGCGCCCGGTGACCGAGGCGGGTGAGCTGGATGCCACGAATGTGCTCCAGCGGCAGGTTGGGGATGTTGACGTTGAGTACGGTGCGGGGCGGCAAGGCCAGGCGCGACTGCGCCTCGACTAGGCGGCGGGCGATATGGGCCGCGGTCGGCAGGTTGTCCGGCTGGCGCGACAACAGCGAAAACGCCAGCGAGGTACCGCCGAGGAAACGGCCTTCCAACGCGGCCGCGACCGTACCCGAATAGAGCACGTCGTCGCCCAGGTTGGCCCCGAGGTTGATCCCCGACACGACCATGTCCGGCGCCTGCGGCAACAGCCCGTTGAGCCCCAGGTGCACGCAGTCGGTCGGTGTACCGTTGAGGCTGATGAAGCCGTTGGCCAAGGTCTGCGGGTGCAGTGGCCGGTCCAGCGTCAGCGAACTGCTGGCGCCGCTCTTGTCTTGATCCGGGGCAATCACCACGCACTCGGCGTAATCCGCCAGTGCAGCGTGCAGCGCGGCGATGCCGGGTGCGGTAACACCGTCGTCGTTCGAAATCAGAATACGCATGAGCTGTCCGTCTGCCCTGCCGACACCAGATCCACGACTTCGCGCACCACCACGGTGGCGAAGCATCCGGCCGGAAGGACGAATTCCAGTTGCAGGATATCAGGCTCGGGATAATGCCACGTAAGGCCGCCAATAGGGAGCCGCAGAATGCGTCGTTCGTGATCCATGCCCGCCTGGGCCAACCACTGGCAAAGTTCCGGCTGACGCGCGCCGACGGCGTTTTCCAACTGTGCGGTGACACCAGCGGCCGGCGAATCGCCCGCGCCCCACATCGGGCCGGTCGGGTGCAGGTCGAGTATCGCCAGGCGCGGGTCGGCACATTCCGCCTCACCCGCCGGGAAGAAGCTGCGGCTGTCGGTGAACGCCAGCAGGTCGCCCACCTGGGCCCGCGCCCAGCTGCCATCGGCGACACGGGCCGCCAACAGCTGGTTGAACAGGTAGCTGCGCCCGGCCGACAGCAGCCGCGAGCGCACGTTGCGCTGCTCGGGCAGGGCCTTGCGTGCGGCCCAGTCGAGGGCGTCGTGAACGTTGCCGCCACCGTGGCCGAAGCGCTGGGTGCCGAAATAGTTGGGCACGCCGTGCTGCTTGAGCTGTTCCAGGCGCGCATCCACCGCCTGGTGATCGGCAGCCAGGGCAGTCAGACGCAGCGTGAAGCCGTTGGCCGAATGCGCGCCGCGCTGCAGCTTGCGCTGGTGGCGCACCTGCTTGAGCACGCGCAGGCTGGCATCCTCGGCACGCGACAGGTCCGGGTCGGCCTTGCCCGGCAGGTGCAGGCTGAACCACTGGCGGGTCAGGGCCTGGCGGTCCTTGAGGCCGGCGTAGCTGATCGTGCGCACCGGCACGCCAGCGGCACGGGCCAGACGGCGGGCGGCCTCCTCGGTGTTCAGGTCTCGCTTTTCGACCCACAGCCACAGGTGCTCGCCCTGGCCCGACAGCGGGATGTCCAGCACTTCGTCGACCTGGAAATCTTCAGCCACCGCCTTGAGGACGGCGGTACCCAGTGGTTCGCCCGATGCGCGCGGGCCCAGCAATTCCAGTTCGGTCATGCGGGCAGCAGCAGGGCTACCGAATGCACGGCGATGCCCTCCTCGCGGCCGGTGAAGCCCAGCTTCTCGGTGGTGGTAGCCTTGACGTTGACCTGGTCGAGTTCGACCTGCAGGTCTTCGGCGATCAGCTGGCGCATGGTTTCGATGTGCGGGGCCATCTTCGGCGCCTGGGCGACGATGGTGGCGTCGACGTTGCCGACCTTCCAGCCCTTGGCCTGGAGGATGCCGACCACATGGCGCAGCAGCACGCGGCTGTCGGCACCTTTGAACTGCGGGTCGGTGTCGGGGAAGTGCTTGCCGATATCGCCCAGCGCTGCCGCGCCAAGCAAGGCATCGCTCAGGGCGTGCAGCAGCACGTCGCCGTCGGAGTGGGCCAGGAGGCCGTATTTGTGGGGGATACGCACCCCGCCCAGGGTAATGAAATCACCGTCGCAGAAACGGTGCACATCGTAGCCGTGGCCAATACGCATAGAAAAACGCCCTGAATGAGTCAGGGCGTGATTCTACCTGCTTTAGCCAGTATTGGGGCCGTCGTTGTAGGAGCAGCCTTGTGCTGCGAATGGGCCGCAAAGCGGCCCCGGCAATATCGGCGATAGCGTTAGACCCAGGGTCTGCTTCGCAGCCCATTCGCAGCACAAGGCTGCTCCTACAGGCGATGAAGCAAACACCGCAGCTATGCCTTACACCCGCCCCAGCGCCACCGCATGATGACGCAGATGCTCCTCGATGAAGCTGGCGATGAAGTAGTAGCTGTGGTCATAGCCAGGCTGCAGGCGCAGGGTCAGTTCATGCCCCCCTTTGCGTGCCGCCTGCTCCAGCGCTTCAGGCTTGAGTTGCTTCTCGAGGAAGTCGTCGCGGTCGCCCTGGTCCACCAGCAATGGCGGGCACTCGCCGGCCGGAGTTTCGGCCAGCAGCACGCTGGCATCCCACTCGCGCCAGCGCGCACGGTCTTCACCCAGGTAGCGGCTGAAGGCTTTCTCACCCCACGGACAATCCATGGGGTTGCTGATCGGCGAGAACGCCGACACCGAGCGGTAGCGCCCCGGGTTGCGCAAGGCGCACACCAGCGCGCCATGCCCACCCATGGAGTGGCCACTGATGCTGCGCTCGCCCGAGGCGGGGAAGTGTGCCTCGATCAACGCAGGCAACTCCTCCACCACATAGTCGTGCATGCGGTAGTGCTGGGCCCAGGGCTGCTGAGTGGCATTGAGGTAGAAGCCGGCACCCAGGCCGAAGTCCCAGGCGCCGTCCGGATCGCCCGGCACCTGCTCGCCACGCGGGCTGGTGTCGGGGGCGACGATGATCAGCCCAAGCTCAGCGGCCAGGCGCTGGGCGCCGGCCTTCTGCATGAAATTCTCGTCGGTGCAGGTGAGGCCGCTGAGCCAGTACAGCACCGGCAGCTTCTCACCCTGTTCGGCCTGCGGCGGCAGGTAGACGGCGAACACCATGTCGCAGCCCAGCACCTTGGAGTGATGCCGGTAACGCTTGTGCCAGCCGCCGAAGCTCTTCTGGCAGGAGATGTTATCCAGGCTCATGGCAAACCTCAGAAGTGGATCACGCTGCGGATGCTCTTGCCTTCATGCATCAGGTCGAAGGCCTTGTTGATGTCTTCCAGGCCCATGGTGTGGGTGATGAAGGTATCCAGCGGGATCTCGCCCTTCTCGGACATTTCCACGTAGCTTGGCAGTTCGCTGCGGCCACGCACGCCACCGAACGCCGAACCACGCCATACACGGCCGGTGACCAGCTGGAACGGACGGGTGGCGATTTCCTGGCCGGCACCGGCCACGCCGATGATCACCGACTCGCCCCAGCCCTTGTGGCAGCACTCCAGCGCAGCACGCATCAGCTGCACGTTGCCGATGCACTCGAAGGAGAAGTCCACGCCGCCGTCGGTGAGGTCGACGATCACTTCCTGGATCGGGCGATCGTAGTCTTTCGGGTTGATGCAGTCGGTGGCACCCAGCTGGCGGGCGATTTCGAACTTGGCCGGGTTGATGTCGATGGCGATGATGCGCGAGGCCTTGGCCTTGACCGCACCGATCACCGCCGACAGGCCGATGCCGCCCAGGCCGAAGATGGCCACGGTGTCACCCGGCTTGACCTTGGCGGTGTTGAGCACCGCGCCGATACCGGTGGTGACGCCACAGCCCAGCAGGCAGACCTTTTCCAGTGGCGCTTCTTTCTGGATCTTGGCCACGGAGATTTCCGGCAGCACGGTGTACTCGGAGAAGGTCGAGGTACCCATGTAGTGGAACAGCTGCTGGCCCTTGTAGGAGAAGCGCGTGGTGCCGTCCGGCATCAGGCCCTTGCCCTGGGTGGCGCGGATGGCCTGGCACAGGTTGGTCTTGCCCGAGAGGCAGAACTTGCACTTGCCGCATTCCGGGGTGTACAGCGGGATGACGTGGTCACCGACGGCGACCGAGGTGACGCCCTCGCCTACTGCCTCGACGATCGCACCACCTTCGTGGCCGAGGATCGACGGGAAGATACCCTCCGGGTCGGCGCCGGACAGGGTGTAGGCGTCGGTGTGGCAGACACCGCTGGCGACCACGCGCAGCAGCACTTCACCGGCCTTGGGCATGGCCACGTCGACTTCGACGATTTCCAGGGGTTTCTTGGCCTCGAAGGCTACGGCAGCACGGGACTTGATCATCAAAGGTCTCCAGACAGAGGGTCGATTCAGTCTGGCAGTGTAATTCACCGCCATTTGATGAATAATCCGGGCAAAGACAAAACATTATTGCCATGCAGGGATAATCAATGAGCAGCCGCTGGGAAGGCATCGACGAATTCGTCGCCGTGGCCGAGTCGGGCCAGTTCACCGCGGCCGCCGAGCGCCTGGGGGTTTCCTCGTCGCACATCAGCCGGCAGATCGCCCGGCTGGAAGAACGGCTGCAGACGCGCCTGCTGTACCGCAGTACCCGGCGGGTGACCCTGAGCGAGGCCGGGCAGACATTCCTGCAGCACTGCCAGCGTCTGCAGGATGGCCGCGAGGAGGCCCTGCGCGCCATGGGCGACCTGGCGAGCGAACCCAAGGGGTTGCTGCGCATGACCTGCGCGGTGGCCTATGGCGAGCGCTTCATCGTACCGCTGGTGACGCGGTTCATGGCGCTTTACCCGCAGTTGCGGGTGGATGTGGAACTGAGCAACCACACCCTCGACCTGGTGCATGAAGGCATGGACCTGGCCATCCGCCTGGGCCGGCTGGCCGACTCGCGACTGGTGGCAACCCGCCTGGCGCCTCGGCGCATGTACCTGTGCGCCTCACCGGCCTACCTGGAACGTTACGGTCGGCCACACAGCCTGTCAGAACTGGCGCGGCACAATTGCCTGGTGGGCAGTTCTGACTTGTGGGCGCTGCTGCAGGACGGCCGCGAGATCAGCCAGCGCGTGCAGGGCAACTGGCGCTGCAACAGCGGGCAGGCGGTGCTGGACGCGGCGCTGCAGGGGATGGGGTTGTGCCAATTGCCGGATTACTACGTGCTGGAGCACCTGAACAGTGGCGCGCTGGTGTCGTTGCTGGAGGCGCACCAGCCGCCGAACACGGCGGTGTGGGCGCTGTATCCGCAGCAGCGGCACCTGTCGCCGAAGGTACGGCGGCTGGTGGATTACCTGAAGGAAGGGTTGGCGGGGTTGCCGGAGTATCGGCAAGGCTGAAGCGGCATGTTGGCTGTGCCGGCCTCTTCGCGGGTAAACCCGCTCCCACAGGTATCGCACATCCCTTCAGGTTTGCGCTGTACCTGTGGGAGCGGGTTTACCCGCGAAGAGGCCGGCACAGGAGCAAGAAATTCAGCGGCGCCCCGCCCAACGCTGGCGCAACCACTCCAGGTCTTCCGGCCGGGTCACCTTGATGTTGTCGCTGCGCCCCTCGACCAGCCGCGGCGCCTGGCCGGACCACTCGATGGCGGAGGACTCGTCGGTCACCGGCACATCCGACACCAGGCATTCGGCCAGCGCCCGATGCAAGGCCCCCAGGCGGAACATCTGCGGGGTATAGGCCTGCCAGATGGTGCTGCGGTCTACGGTAGCGCCCACCCGGCCATCGGCATTGGCCCGCTTGAGGGTATCGCGCGCCGGCACCGCCAGCAGGCCACCCACCGGGTCGCCCGCCAACTCCGACAACAGCTTGTCCAGATCGCTGCGCGCCAGGTTCGGTCGCGCGGCATCGTGCACCAGCACCCAGTCGCTGTCCGCTGCCCCTTGGGCATGCAGCATCAGCAAGGCATTGAGCACCGAGTCGGCACGCTCGCGGCCACCCGCCGCGCGCTGGATGCGCGAGTCGCTGGCACAACGCAGGCGAGGCCAATACGGGTCGTCTTCGGCAATGCTGACCACCACGCCCTTGAGCATCGGGTGGCCAAGAAAACAGTCGAGGCTGTGCTCGAGAATAGTCTGCCCGGCCAGCTCCAGGTACTGCTTGGGGCGGTCGGCAGCCATGCGGGCACCTACGCCCGCAGCAGGAATCACGGCCCAGAAGGCCGGTAACGTTTCGATCATTTTTGTGGCAACTGGAAGAGGGTTTCGCCCTCTTTGACCATTCCCAATTCGTGGCGAGCCCGCTCTTCAACGGTCTCCATGCCTTTTTTCAGTTCCAGCACTTCGGCATCGAGCACGCGGTTGCGCTCGAGCAAGCGCTCGTTTTCGGCATGCTGCTCGGCAATCTGCTGCTTCAGCTCGGTCACTTGCGCCAGGCTGCCATTACCCACCCACAGGCGGTATTGCAGGCCACCCAGCAGCAGGAGCAGGACGAGGAACAACCAATAGGGACTGCGCATCACGTTATCCAGGTTAAAAAGGCTGCCGGGTACTTTTTACTTCGGGGCCTTGAATAGCACGAAGCCTGGCCGAGGCCAGGCTTCGTCGACAGAAACCCGTTGGAATGTAGGAAAGATCAGTACGAACGTTCCTACAACTCCGGCTGCTGTCTTTTTACCATCTCTTGCTTAGCCGCGAAACTCGGCACGACCGCGGTAAACCGCTTTGGCACCCAGTTGCTCTTCGATGCGCAGCAGCTGGTTGTACTTGGAAACGCGGTCGGAACGGCACAGCGAGCCAGTCTTGATCTGGCCAGCAGCGGTACCCACGGCCAGGTCGGCAATGGTCGAGTCTTCGGTTTCACCGGAACGGTGCGAGATCACCGCGGTGTAGCCTGCAGCCTTGGCCATCTGGATGGCTTCCAGGGTTTCGGTCAGCGAGCCGATCTGGTTGAACTTGATCAGGATCGAGTTACCGATGCCCTTCTCGATGCCTTCCTTGAGGATCTTGGTGTTGGTCACGAACAGGTCGTCGCCAACCAGCTGCACCTTGGCGCCGATCTTGTCGGTGAGGATCTTCCAGCCAGCCCAGTCGGACTCGTCCAGGCCGTCTTCGATCGAGATGATCGGGAAGCGCTCGGTCAGGCCTTTCAGGTACTCGGCGAAGCCTTCGGCGTCGAACGACTTGCCTTCGCCGGACAGGTTGTACTTGCCGTCTTCGTAGAACTCGGAAGCCGCGCAGTCCAGGGCCAGGGTCACGTCGGTGCCCAGCTTGTAGCCGGCTTTTTCAACGGCTTCGGCGATGGCGCCCAGGGCGTCTTCGTTGGAAGCCAGGTTAGGGGCGAAACCACCTTCGTCACCAACAGCGGTGTTCAGGCCACGGGCCTTCAGCACGGCTTTGAGGTGGTGGAAGATTTCGGTACCCATGCGCAGGCCGTCGGAGAAGGTCTTGGCGCCAACCGGCTGAACCATGAACTCCTGGATGTCGACGTTGTTGTCGGCGTGCTCGCCACCGTTGATGATGTTCATCATCGGTACCGGCATCGAGTACTGGCCCGGGGTGCCGTTCAGGTTGGCGATGTGCGCGTACAGCGGCAGGTCCTGGTCCTGGGCAGCGGCCTTGGCGGCAGCCAGGGAAACGGCCAGGATGGCGTTGGCGCCCAGCTTGGCCTTGTTCTCGGTACCGTCCAGCTCGATCATGGCGCGATCCAGGGCCTTCTGGTCGGCAGGGTCCTTGCCCAGCAGCAGGTCACGGATCGGGCCGTTGATGTTGGCGACGGCCTTCAGCACGCCCTTGCCCAGGTAACGGCTCTTGTCGCCATCACGCAGCTCCAGCGCTTCGCGCGAGCCAGTGGAAGCACCGGACGGCGCGCAGGCGCTGCCGATGATGCCGTTGTCGAGCAGTACATCGGCTTCCACGGTGGGGTTGCCACGCGAATCGAGAACTTCACGACCTTTGATGTCGACGATTTTTGCCATTGTTGTAAGCACTCCAGAATTGACGAAAACAACTTAGCTTAGGAAATTCTTGCCGTTCACCGGGCGGACTTGCAGTGGGCAGGCCGGGTGAAGGGAACCCCTGACCGACTGGTCAGGGGTGGATCGGGCGGTACTTTACCCGAGAATTGAGCTTTACGCGGTTTCTACCGTCGGAAAACTTTTCACCAGGTCGTCCAGTTGCTTGAGCTGGGCCAGGAACGGCTCCAGTTTGTCCAGGCGCAGGGCGCATGGGCCATCGCACTTGGCGTTGTCCGGATCGGGGTGGGCTTCGAGGAACAGCCCCGCCAGGCCCTGGCTCATGCCGGCCTTGGCCAGGTCGGTGACCTGGGCGCGGCGACCACCGGCGGAATCGGCGCGACCACCCGGCATCTGCAGGGCATGGGTCACGTCGAAGAACACCGGGTACTCGAACTGCTTCATGATGCCGAAGCCGAGCATGTCCACCACCAGGTTGTTGTAGCCGAAGCTCGAACCACGCTCGCAGAGGATCAACTGGTCATTACCGGCCTCTTCGCACTTGGTCAGGATGTGTTTCATTTCCTGGGGTGCGAGGAACTGGGCCTTCTTGATGTTGATCACCGCGCCGGTCTTGGCCATGGCCACTACCAGGTCGGTCTGCCGCGACAGGAAGGCCGGCAGCTGGATGATGTCGCACACCTTGGCTACCGGCTCGGCCTGGTAAGGCTCGTGCACGTCGGTGATGACTGGCACATTGAAGGTGCGCTTGATCTCTTCGAAGATCTTCAGCCCTTCTTCCATGCCCGGGCCACGGTAGGACGCCACTGACGAACGGTTGGCCTTGTCGAAGCTGGCCTTGAACACGTACGGGATACCGAGCTTTTCGGTCACCCGCACGTACTCTTCGCAGACCTTCATTGCCAGGTCACGGGACTCCAGGACATTCATGCCGCCGAACAGGACGAACGGCTTGTCGTTGGCGATCTCGATGTTACCGACGCGAATGATCTTCTGGGTCATTGATCAGGCCTTGTCCTTCTGAGCCAGGGCTGCCTTGACGAAACCGCTGAACAGCGGGTGGCCGTCACGCGGGGTCGAGGTGAATTCCGGGTGGAACTGGCAAGCGACGAACCATGGGTGGTCCTTGGACTCGACCACTTCCACCAGCGCGCCGTCTTCGGAACGGCCGGAAACCACCAGGCCGGCATCGATCAGTTGCGGCAGCAGGTTGTTGTTCACTTCGTAGCGATGGCGGTGACGCTCGGTGATCACGTCCTTGCCGTAGCAATCGTGCACCTTGGAACCGGCCGCCAGCTGGCAGTCCTGTGCGCCCAGGCGCATGGTGCCACCCAGGTCGGAGGCTTCGCTGCGGGTTTCGACAGCACCGGTGGCATCGGCCCACTCGGTGATCAGGCCGACTACCGGGTGGCCGCTGTTGCGGTCGAACTCGGTGGAGTTGGCGTCTTTCCAGCCCATCACGTTACGGGCAAATTCGATCACGGCCACCTGCATGCCCAGGCAGATACCCAGGTACGGCACCTTGTTCTCACGGGCGTATTGCACCGCGGTGATCTTGCCTTCCACGCCGCGCAGGCCGAAACCGCCCGGCACCAGGATGGCATCGGCGCCTTCGAGCAGGCTGGTGCCCTGGTTCTCGATGTCTTCCGAGTCGATGTAGCGCAGGTTGACCTTGGTGCGGTTGGTGATACCGGCGTGGCTCATCGCTTCGATCAGCGACTTGTAAGCATCCAGCAGCTCCATGTACTTGCCGACCATGGCGATGGTCACTTCGTGCTCAGGGTTGAGCTTGGCATCGACCACCTTGTCCCACTCGGACAGATCGGCGCCGTTGCACTGCAGGCCGAAGCGCTCGACGACGAAGTCGTCCAGGCCCTGTGCGTGCAGCACGCCCGGGATCTTGTAGATGGTGTCGACGTCTTCCAGCGAAATCACCGCGCGCTCTTCAACGTTGGTGAACAGCGCGATCTTGCGACGCGACGAGGCATCGACCGGGTGGTCGGAGCGGCAGATCAGCACGTCAGGCTGCAGGCCGATGGAGCGCAGCTCCTTGACCGAGTGCTGGGTCGGCTTGGTCTTGGTCTCGCCAGCGGTGGCGATGTATGGGACCAGCGTCAGGTGCATCAGCATGGCGCGCTTGGAGCCCACTTCGACGCGCAGCTGGCGGATGGCCTCGAGGAACGGCTGCGACTCGATGTCCCCCACGGTACCGCCGATTTCCACCAGGGCCACGTCGGCATCGCCGGCGCCCTTGATGATGCGACGCTTGATTTCGTCGGTGATGTGCGGGATGACCTGGATGGTCGCGCCCAGGTAGTCACCACGACGCTCCTTGCGCAGTACGTGCTCGTAGATGCGGCCGGTGGTGAAGTTGTTGTTCTGGGTCATGGTGGTGCGGATGAACCGCTCGTAGTGGCCCAGGTCGAGGTCGGTCTCGGCGCCATCGTGGGTGACGAACACTTCACCGTGCTGGAACGGGCTCATGGTGCCCGGATCGACGTTGATGTACGGATCCAGCTTGAGCATGGTGACCTTCAGGCCCCGCGCTTCCAGGATGGCCGCCAGGGAAGCCGAGGCAATGCCTTTCCCCAATGAAGAAACAACACCGCCCGTGACGAATATGTAGCGCGTCATGAAAAACCCTAGAAGTCTGCGTTAAGGCGGCCAGCGCCGCCGGAGAAAGCGAAGGAAGGCCGAAGCCCCCGATCACCTGCGTCAATCACAGTGCATCTCGAAAAACTGCCGCGTCTGTACAGACCAGGGGTATCCCCGGCATGGAGCTCGCTCGTCATTTTCAGAATCAGCCCAGCAAAAAACTGCTTGGTAATCGGCAACCCCTGTGTTTTCGAGGAACCCACAGAAGCTGTATCAAGAAGGGAGGGTAGTCTACCCGAATGTACCCTTCAGCTCAAACCTTGCGCGTTCGTCGGTAACTGCCAATACAGCTGGCAATCCGCCTGCACCAGCCCGGGCAGGTTGGCCACCGCCAGCAGGCGCTCGCCCTGATACAGCAATGGCAGGCGCGGACGCAGGAAGAACGGCACCTGCAGCTCGTTGAGCAGGCGCTTGAGGTCGCGTCGGCCGCGGCCGGGGAGGTCCAGCACTTCACCGCCCTGGCGGTAGGCAATGCGCAGGCCGTCCAGCGGCACTGCGCCAGCAAGACGCACGCTGCCGTTGCCCGGTAACAGCAAAGGCTCGGCGGGATTGGCCCAGGCCAGTTCGCCGGCGGGCAACGGCAGCCAGTCGCCGCTCAACCACCAGATGCGCCCATGGCTGCGCAGCAGTTGCCCATCGGCAAGCTGCCAGACGGGCCGGGCATCGGCGGCGGCATCGCGCAGGTCCGCCCAGCCCGCCCAGTGCCGGGTGTCGGGCAGGCGGGTGCGCCGGCTCAGCCAGTGTTGCAGGGCATTGCGCTGACGGGCCGGCGACAGCGCCACCAGGGTAGCCAGGTCGAGGGAATCCAGCTCCGACCAGGCCACCGGTGCGCCCTCCTCGGCGAGCGCCAGATCCTCCTGGGCCAGTTCGTCCAGCAGGCCCAGGGCTTCGCCCAGGTGCTCGGCGGCGCGGGCGAAATTCTGGCTGGCTTGCGGCCAACGCTGCTGAAGTAGCGGAAACACTTCGCCACGCAGGTAGTTGCGGGCAAATTGTGTGTCGGCGTTTGACGGATCTTCGATCCAGGCCAGCCCTTTAGCCTGGGCGTAGTCCTGCAGTTGCTGGCGTGAACAGCCCAGCAATGGCCTGACCAGGCTGCCCTGCCCTAGCACCCGCTGCCCCGGCATTGCTGCCAGGCCACGCAGGCCGGCGCCGCGCAGCAGGCGGAACAGCAGGGTTTCGGCCTGGTCGTCGCGGTGCTGGCCAGTGAACAGGATGTCGCCTTGGCCGAGCGCTTGCCTGAAGGCAGCATAACGGGCGTCGCGGGCGGCCTGTTCGAGGCTGGCGCCGGGGGGGACCTGGACGTGGATGACCTGGAGTTCGATGCCGAGCTTGTCGCAGACGCTCTGGCAGTGGGCGGGCCAGGCGTCGGCAGCGCTTTGCAGGCCGTGGTGGACGTGGATGGCGCGCAGTGGAGGCGATGCGTGACTGCGGGCGTAATCGGCCAGCAGGTGCAGGAGTACGGTGGAGTCGAGGCCGCCGGAGAAGGCGATGTACCAGTTGGGGGCGTTGAGCCAAGGGGTGAGGTTGATCATCTAGCCCTCGCTCGATTCAAGAAAGCATTCGCGGGCACGCCCGCTCCTACAGGTATGGTGCAAGCCCCAAGGGCAGTGCAATTCCTGTGGGAGCGGGCGTGCCCGCGAACACCGGCAAAGCCGGTGCCATTCACCGCATCATCAAACGCCGTAGCTCATCAGGCGATCGTAACGACGGGCCAGCAGCGCGTCGTGGTCGAGCTTGGCGAGCATGTCCAGCTGCTGTACCAGGTCGGCACGAATGCTTTCCGACATCTTCGCCGGGTCACGGTGGGCGCCGCCCAGCGGCTCCTGGATGACCTTGTCGACGATGTTCAGGCTCTTCAGGCGCTCGGCAGTGATACCCATGGCCTCGGCCGCGTCAGCTGCCTTGTCGGCGGTCTTCCACAGGATCGAGGCGCAGCCTTCCGGCGAGATCACCGAGTAGGTGGAGTACTGCAGCATGTTCAACTGGTCGCACACACCGATGGCCAGCGCACCGCCGGAACCACCCTCACCGATCACGGTGGCGATGATCGGGGTTTTCAGACGCGCCATCACGCGCAGGTTCCAGGCGATGGCCTCGCTCTGGTTGCGCTCTTCGGCGTCGATGCCCGGGTAGGCGCCCGGGGTGTCGATGAAGGTCAGGATCGGCATCTTGAAGCGCTCGGCCATTTCCATCAGGCGGCAGGCCTTGCGGTAGCCTTCAGGGCGCGGCATGCCGAAGTTGCGGCGTACCTTCTCGCGCACTTCGCGGCCCTTCTGGTGGCCGATGACCATGACTGGCTTGCCATCCAGGCGCGCGGTACCACCAACGATGGCGGCATCGTCGGCGAAGTGGCGGTCACCGTGCAGTTCTTCGAACTCGGTGAAGATGTGCTCCAGGTAGTCCAGGGTGTAAGGACGACGCGGATGACGGGCCAGGCGGGCGATCTGCCAGCTGGTCAGGTTGCCGAAGATGCTTTCGGTCAGGGTGTTGCTCTTGTCTTGCAGACGGGCAATTTCATCGCTGATGTTCAGCGAGTTGTCGTTGCCTACCAGGCGCAGGCCTTCGATCTTGGCTTGCAGGTCGGCAATCGGCTGTTCGAAATCGAGAAAATTCGGGTTCATAGTCATCCGTCTTGGGTCTACGGCCAGGCGGCCGGCCGGTTGATCCGTTTGGCGCCATACCTTAAGGGATCAGGCGCATTCAGGTCGAGATTAAATTTTTTGTCGGTTCAACGATATTGCAGGAAGACGTTCTCACGCCCGAACTGGTCACGCAGCGCCTGAATCAGCCCATCGGCCGGGTCGATGGCCCATTGCTCACCGAACTGCAGCATGGCCTTGGCGTCGCTGCCGGTGTACTCGAGGGTGATCGGGCAAGCGCCGCGATGGCGGGTAATCAGCTCGCCCAGCCACTTCAGCCGGTCGCCCTTGAGCGCTTCGTGTGCCACCTTCAGGCGCAGGCTCTCGGCCAGCTTGGTGCGCGCGTCCTCCATGGTCATCACTTGTTTGACCCGCAGGCGCAGGCCACCGGAGAAGTCGTCGTTGCTGACCTCGCCTTCGACCACCACCATGGCATCGGTCTGCAGCAAGGACTGTGCCGCCATGAAGGCATCGGCAAACAGCGACGCCTCGATGCGCCCGGAGCGGTCATCGAGGGTGACGAAGCCCATCTTGTCGCCCTTCTTGTTCTTCATCACCCGCAGGGCAATGATCATGCCGGCGATGGTCTGGGTATCGCGTGACGGCTTGAGGTCGATAATGCGCTGGCGGGCGAAGCGGCGGATCTCGGTCTCGTACTCGTCGATCGGGTGGCCGGTGAGGTACAGGCCAAGGGTGTCCTTCTCGCCCTTCAGGCGTTCCTTGAGGGTCAGCTCGCGCACCTTGCGGTGGTTGGCGTAAACGTCGGCATCCACTTCGTCGAACATGCCGCCGAACAGGTCGACGTGGCCACTGTCAGCGGTATGCGCCGCCTGCTCGGCGGCCTTGATGGCCTCGCCCAGCGCCGACAGCAAGGTGGCACGGTTGAGGTCGATGTTGGCATGGTAGGCCTTGATCTCGTCATGGAAGTGCGGGCCCAGGCGGTCAAGCGCACCACTGCGGATCAGCGCGTCGAGGGTACGCTTGTTGACTCGCTTGAGGTCGATGCGTTCGCAGAAATCGAACAGGTCCTTGAACGGGCCGCCCTGGGCGCGAGCCTCGACGATCGCTTCCACCGGGCCCTCACCGACACCCTTGATCGCCCCCAGGCCATAGACGATGCGGCCGTCGTTGTTGACGGTGAACTTGAAGTCGGAGAAGTTCACGTCCGGCGCATCGAGGCGCAGCTTCATGCTGCGCACTTCCTCGACCAGCACCACCACCTTGTCGGTGTTGTGCATGTCCGCCGAGAGTACGGCGGCCATGAACGCCGCCGGGTGGTGGGTCTTCAGCCAGGCCGTCTGGTAAGACACCAGGCCATAGGCGGCGGAGTGGGATTTGTTGAAGCCGTAGCCGGCGAACTTTTCCACCAGGTCGAAGATGTTACCGGCCAGGTCCGCATCGATATTGTTGTTGGCACAACCTTCGATGAAACCACCACGTTGCTTGGCCATCTCCTCGGGCTTTTTCTTACCCATCGCACGGCGCAGCATGTCGGCGCCGCCGAGGGTGTAACCAGCCATCACCTGGGCAATCTGCATCACCTGTTCCTGGTACAGGATGATGCCGTAGGTGGGCGCCAGTACCGGCTTCAGGCCTTCGTACTGGTAGTCCGGGTGCGGGTACGCCAGCTCGGCGCGGCCGTGCTTGCGGTTGATGAAGTCGTCCACCATGCCCGACTGCAGCGGGCCCGGGCGGAACAGAGCCACCAGTGCGATCAGGTCTTCCAGGCAGTCGGGCTTGAGCTTCTTGATCAGCTCCTTCATGCCGCGCGATTCAAGCTGGAACACCGCCGTGGTTTCAGCCTTCTGCAACAACTCGTAGGTCTTGCGATCGTCCAGCGGGATGAAGTCGATGTTGACGTCGGGCAGGTTCTTCTTGGCCTGCTCGCGGTTGATGATCTCCATTGCCCACTTGATGATGGTCAGGGTCCGCAGGCCGAGGAAGTCGAACTTCACCAGGCCGGCGGCCTCGACGTCATCCTTGTCGAACTGGGTTACCAGGCCGCCGCCCTCTTCGTCACAGGCGATCGGCGAGAAGTCGGTGAGCTTGGTCGGGGCGATGACCACACCACCGGCGTGCTTGCCGGTACCGCGCGTCACGCCCTCGAGCTTCAGGGCCATGTCCCAGATTTCGCGGGCGTCTTCGTCGCCCTTGAGGAAGTCACGCAGGATTTCTTCCTGCTCGTAGGCCTTCTCCAGGGTCATGCCCACTTCGAACGGGATCATCTTCGACAGGCGGTCGGCCAAGCCATAGGACTTGCCCTGTACCCGCGCCACGTCTCGCACCACCGCCTTCGCCGCCATGGTACCGAAGGTGATGATCTGGCTGACCGCGTTACGGCCATAGGCTTCGGCCACGTAATCGATTACCCGGTCACGGCCATCCATGCAGAAGTCGACGTCGAAGTCGGGCATGGAAATACGTTCTGGGTTGAGGAAGCGCTCGAACAGCAGGTCGTAGGCCAGCGGGTCGAGGTCGGTGATCTTCAGCACGTAGGCCACCAGCGAGCCGGCACCCGACCCCCGGCCCGGGCCGACTGGCACGCCGTTATTCTTGGCCCACTTGATGAAGTCCATAACGATCAGGAAGTAACCGGGGAAGCCCATCTGGATGATGATGTCCAGCTCGAACTTCAGGCGGTCCAGGTAGACCTGGCGCTTCTCTTCGTAATTGGGCGTGGTCTCTTTCGGCCACAGCACCGCCAGGCGCTCTTCCAGGCCTTCGTGGGACACATGCCGCAGGTAGTCATCGATGCCCATGCCGTTGGGCGTGGGGAAGTCGGGCAGGAAGTACTTGCCCAACTGCACCTGGATGTTGCAGCGCTTGGCGATCTCGACGGTGTTGGCGATGGCGTCGGGCAGGTCACTGAACAGCTCGGTCATTTCCTCGGCCGACTTCAGGTACTGCTGGTCGCTGTACATCCTTGGCCGACGCGGGTCGTCGAGCGTCCAGCCCTCGCCGATGCACACGCGGGTTTCGTGGGCGTCGAAGTCCGACTGCTTGATGAATCGCACGTCGTTGGTCGCAACCAGCGGGGCGCCGAACTTGTCCGCCAGGGCCACGGCAGCGTGCACATATTCCTCGTCGCGGGCGCGGTTGGTGCGCTGCACTTCGACGTAGAACCGCTCGGGGAACATTGCCATCCAGTCCTGCAGCAGGGACTCGGCTTCATCGTCCTTGCCGGCCAGCAGGGCCATGCCGACGTCGCCTTCCTTGCCTGCGGACAGGGCGATCAGGCCCTCGCTGGCGGGGCCGATCCATTCACGCTGGAGGATTACCAGGCCGTTGCGCTGGCCGTCGGTCCAGCCACGCGAAATCAGCTCGGTGAGGTTGCGGTAGCCCTTGGGGTTCATGGCCAGGAAGCAGATACGCGACAACGGTGCTTCCGGGTCAGCTGCGGCCAGCCACAGGTCGGCGCCGCAGATCGGCTTGATGCCGGCGCCCATGGCAGTCTTGTAGAACTTCACCAGCGAGCACATGTTGCTCTGGTCGGTGATCGCCACCGCTGGCATGTTCATCCCGGCCAGCGCCTTGGCCAGCGGCTTGATCCGCACCAGGCCGTCGACCAGCGAGAATTCGGAGTGGACGCGCAGGTGAACGAAGGGAACCGACATGGAAGATCCTGTAGCAGTGCTGAACGACAAGGGCGGGATTGTAGCTTAAATGGGGATGGAATTTGGTCTGCTTCGCAGCCCTTCGCGGGCACGCCCGCTCCCACGGGGATATCATCACCCTCAGGAACGGCGCTGTACCTGTAGGAGCGGGCACGCCCGCGAAGGGCCGCAAAGCGGCCCCTTACGTCAGATCAGAGAATCGGTGACGCCTTCACGCGCGTCCCACGCAGCCCGCACCGGGGCAAAGGAACGCCGATGAATGGGCGTTGGCCCCAACCGTGCCAGCGCCTCAAGGTGCACCGGGGTCGGGTAGCCCTTGTGCCCGCCAATGCCATAACCCGGGTAGATCAGCTCGAATGCGCTCATCTCCCGGTCACGGGTCACCTTGGCCAGGATCGACGCCGCCGCGATGGCCGGCACCTGGCTATCGCCCTTGACCACCGGCGCCGCCGGTACGGCCAGTTTCGGGCAGCGGTTACCGTCGATCAGTGCCAGCTTCGGTGTAATGTGCAGGCCTTCCACTGCGCGCTGCATGGCCAGCATGGTGGCCTGCAGGATGTTCAGGCGGTCGATTTCCTCGACCTCGGCGCGGGCGATGCAGAAGCTCAGGGCCTTTTCGCAGATCTCATCGTAAAGCGCCTCGCGCTTGGCTTCGGTGAGCTTCTTCGAATCGTTCAGGCCAAGGATCGGGCGGGCCGGGTCGAGAATCACCGCCGCGGTCACCACCGCGCCGCACAGCGGGCCACGGCCCACCTCGTCAACGCCGGCGACCAGGTCTTCGACCAGGTTGAAGTCCAGTCCAATTTGCATGTCAGCGGTCCTTGAGCAGGGCCAGTACCGCCTCGGCCGCCTGGTTGGAGGCGTCACGGCGCAGGGTGCGGTGAATTTCGTCGAAACGTTCGGTCTGTTGGCTGCCATCGGCTACCAGCGGCGCAAGGGTGTTGGCCAGGGCTTCGCTGGTAGCGTCGTCCTGCAGCAGCTCGGGTACCAGCACGCGCTGGGCCAGCAGGTTCGGCAACGACACGTAAGGGCTCTTTACCAGGCGCTTGAGGATCCAGTAGGTCAGCGGTGCCAGGCGATAGGCCACCACCATCGGCCGCTTGTACAGCAGCGCTTCCAGGGTGGCCGTACCCGAGGCGATCAGCACGGCGTCACAGGCCGCCAGGGCCCGGTGCGACTGGCCATCGAGCAGGGTCAGCGGCAGTTCGCGCCCTTCAAGCATCTGTTCGATCTGGGCACGCCGCGCGGCATTGGCGCAAGGCAGCACGAAACGCACGCCCGGTACCTGCTGGCGCAGCCGTTCGGCGGTATCCAGGAACAGCGCCCCCAGGCGCCCTACTTCGCCGCCCCGGCTACCCGGCATCAACGCGACTACCGGCCCTTCGCCCAGGCCCAGCGCGGCACGCGCCGCGGGGCGGTCGGCTTCGAGCGGGATGGTATCGGCCAACGGGTGGCCGACAAAGCGCACCGGCACACCCTGCTCTTCATAGAACCGTGCCTCGAATGGCAACAGCGTCAGCATCAGGTCGCAGCCTTCGCGAATCTTCAGCACGCGCTTCTGCCGCCAGGCCCAGACCGACGGGCTGACATAGTGCACGGTCTTGATCCCGGCCTGACGCAGCTTCAGTTCGATGTTGAGGGTGAAATCGGGCGCATCGATGCCGATGAACACATCAGGCTTTTCGCCGATCAGGGTCTCGATCAGCAGCTTGCGGCGCTTGAGCAGTTCGCGCAGGCGCCCCAGCACTTCGACCAGGCCCATGACGGCCAGGCGCTCCATGGGGAAATAGGATTGCAGCCCTTCGGCCTCCATCAAGGGGCCGCCAACGCCGATGAACCGTACGTCGGGGTGGCGTGCCTTGAGGGCACGCATCAAGCCTGAACCGAGAATGTCGCCGCTGGCCTCACCTGCGACCAAGGCTACGCAAAGCTGGGCCATGTCAGCGGGTGATGCCGCGTGCGGAGTTCACGATCGACTGACGGAACAGGTCGACCTCAGGGTGCTTCGCAGCCAGTTCGTCCAGTTCCTTGAGCGCGTCTTCGACGGTCAGGCCCTGGCGATAGACGATCTTGTAGCAACGGCGCAGCACGTGGATCACCTCGTCGCTGAAACCCCGGCGGCGCATGCCTTCGAAGTTCATGCTGCGGGCTTCGGCCGGGCTGCCGAACACGGTGACAAAAGCCGGGACGTCCTTGCCGATCGCCGTGCCCATGCCCGAAAACGCGTGGGCACCGATATGGCAGTACTGGTGCACCAGGGTGTAGCCGGACAGGATCGCCCAGTCGCCCACATGCACATGGCCGGCCAGGGCCGTGTTGTTGACCAGGATGCAGTGGTTGCCGATGACGCTATCGTGGCCGATGTGGGCATAGGCCATGATCAGGTTGTGGTCGCCCACGGTGGTTTCCGAGCGATCCTGGACGGTGCCGCGGTGAATGGTCACCCCTTCGCGGATCACATTGTGGTCACCGATCACCAGGCGCGTCGGCTCACCCTTGTACTTGAGGTCCGGAGTGTCTTCGCCGATCGAGGAAAACTGAAAGATACGGTTGTGCCTGCCGATGCGGGTCGGCCCTTTGAGCACAACATGCGGGCCGATAACGGTGCCCTCCCCGATTTCCACATCGGGGCCAACGATCGACCAGGGGCCGACCTCGACACCGTCGGCCAGCTTGGCCGAGGGGTCGATAATGGCCCGAGGATCAATCGAATTCATAGGGAGCGTTCCGCACAGGTGATTTCCGCCGAGCAAACCGGCTTGCCGTCGACCAGGGCGCGGCACTCGAATTTCCAGATCATGCTCTTGCGGCTGAGGAACTTGGCTTCCAGCACCAACTGGTCACCTGGCAGTACCGGCTGACGGAAACGCAGCTTGTCGGAGCCGACGAAGTAGTACAGGGTGCCATCGGCCGGCTTGGCGTCAAGCATCTTGAAACCGAGGATACCGGCGGCCTGGGCCATGGCTTCGATGATCAGAACGCCCGGCATGATCGGGTGCGCCGGGAAGTGGCCATTGAAGAACGGCTCGTTGATGCTGACATTCTTGTAGGCACGAATGCTCTGGGCCTCGTAGTCCAGATCCGTCACGCGGTCCACCAGCAGGAACGGGTAACGGTGAGGCAGGTATTCGCGAATCTCGTTGATGTCCATCATTTCGGGGGGGAAGCCTGTAATAAGAATAGGGAGCGCAGGTGCTGACCACACGCTCCTTTTGCAGTCCAAAGAGGAGCCAGATAGCGACTGTTCACTCTTGCTCAGGGAATGGTATCAGCCTTCTGATGCCGGCTGGCCACCTGAGGTCACGGTATCGACGCGTTTTTCCAGCTGCTGGAGACGCTTGGCCATGTCGTCCAGGTGGCGGATACGCGCGGCGCTCTTGCGCCATTCAGCCAGTGGCTGCATGGCAGTGCCGGAAGAATAGGCACCCGGTTCGGTGATCGAACGGGTCACCATGGTCATGCCGGACACGAAAACGTTATCACAGACATCGATATGACCCACCATGCCGACACCGCCGGCAATGGTGCAATGCTTGCCGATGCGCGTGCTGCCGGAAATCCCGACGCAGGCGGCCATGGCCGTGTGCTCACCGATCTGCACGTTGTGGGCGATCTGGATCTGGTTGTCGAGCTTGACCCCGTCAGCGATCCGCGTGTCCGACAGCGCACCACGATCGACCGCGGTGTTGACGCCGATTTCCACGTCGTCGCCGATGGTCACACCACCGATCTGGGCGATCTTGCGCCACACGCCCTTCTCGTTGGCAAAGCCGAAGCCTTCACCGCCGATCACCGCACCCGACTGGATGACCACACGCTTGCCGATGGTCACATCATGGTACAGGGTGACCCGTGGAGCCAGCCAGCCACCCTCACCGATCACGCAACGGGCACCGACCACGCAGTGTGCCCCCACGCTGACATTGGCCGCGATGCGCGCACCGCTTTCGATGACCGCGAACGGCCCGATGCTGGCACTGGCGTCCACCTGCGCGTCCACGGCCACCACGGCGCTGGGATGAATACCCGCCACAGCCTTGGGTTTGGGGTCGAACAGGTGGGAAATGCGCGCATAGGCCAGGTACGGATCGGCGACGATCAGCGCATTGCCGGCAAAGCCATCGGCGTCCGCCGCCTTCAGCAGCACCGCGGCCGCCTGGCTGCTATCCAGGAATTTGCGGTACTGCGGGTTGGCGAGGAAGCTCAACTGACCGGGGCCAGCCTCCTGCAAGGTGGCCAGCCCGGTAATCTGCAGCGCCTCGGGCCCCTTGAGGGTGGCGCCGAGGGCCTCGGCCAACTGGCCTAGCGTCATGGTCACGGTCATATCAACGGGCTTGGTTCATGCGCTCGATGACCTGGCGGGTGATGTCGTACTGAGGCTTGACATCGATGACCGCACCACGCTCGAGGACCAGGTCGTAACCACCTTTCTTGATCACTTCCTCGACAGCGCCATCCAGCTTCGGCTTCAACTGCTTGAGCATGTCGCGGTCGGCAACGGCCTTGGCTTCGTTCAGTTCCTTGGACTGGAACTGGAAGTCACGAGCCTTCTGCTTGAACTCGAGCTCCAGGCGCTCACGCTCCTGCTGCTGCATCTTGTCGCCGCCCTTGATCAGACGGTCCTGGATGCCCTTGGCGCTGCTTTCCAGGCTTTTCAGCTTGGTCAGTTGCGGACCGAACTTCTTCTCGGCATCTACCGCGTATTTCTTGGCGGCATCCGATTCCAGCAGGGCCATCTGATAGTTCAGGACGGCAACCTTCATTTCGGCGAAAGCCGGGGTGGCGACCAGCGCCGCGGCCACTACGGCCAGTTGGGTCAACTTACGCACGATGAACTCCTGGATAAACCGTTGTCATTAAGCGAGGGCCGACCTCAGAAGGTCTGGCCCAGAGAGAATTGGAACACCTGGGTGTCGGCATCGTCCGGCTTCTTGACCGGCATTGCCAGGCTGAAGCTCAGCGGGCCCAGTGCGGTAATCCAGGTCACGCCCAGGCCGACCGAACTGGCCATGCCCGAGAAACCGACCTTCTCGCAATCAGGCTGGTTGCCGCAATTGGTGTCGAACACGTTACCCACGTCCCAGAACACGGAGGTGCGCAGCGAACGCTGGTCCTTGACGAACGGCAGCGGGAACAGCAACTCGACACCGCCCTGTACCAGCACGTTGCCACCAAACGGCAACGGATCCTGATCCGGGTCGCGAAGAGTGCCCGGCCGAGTACCGTCGCTCGGCGTACTGCGTGGGCCCAGGCTGCTGTCCTTGAATCCACGGACCGAGTTGAAGCCACCCGCGAAGTAGTTCTCGTAGAACGGCAGGCCCGAGGTGCTGCCATAGCCATCACCATAGCCCAGCTCGGTGTGCAGACGCAGGGTATAGTCATTGGTGATCGGCTTGAACAGCTGGCCACGGTAGTCGAGCTTGTAGAACGACAGGTCGCTGCCCGGAATGGTCGATTCCAGGGTCAGACTTTGCGAGTGGCCACGGGTGGCCAGCACACCTTTGTTCAGGGTCGATTCGGACCAGCCGATCGAGGCCTTGAAGTTCAGGAAGTTATCGCCTTCCTGCTCCAGGAAGTCGAAGATCTCGTCAACGGTGTACTTGCCGGTCTTGATCTTGTCCTGCTGTACGCTCAGGCCATAGGTCAGGCGCGAGGTCTCGCTGATCGGGTAGCCCAGGCTGACGCCGGCACCGTAGCTGTCCACCGCGTAGCTGGCCACGTCGACGTCAAGGTCGTCGTAGTCGGTGCTGCGATAGAAGGCGTTGTAGCCCAGGCTCACGCCATCGGCAGTGAAGTAGGGGTCAACAAAACCGAAGTTGTAACGGGTCTGGTATTCCGAACGGGTCAGGCCGATGGACACCTTGTTACCGGTACCGAGGAAGTTGCTCTGGCTGATCGAACCACCGAGGATCAGGCCGGCGCTCTGGGCGAAACCGACGCTGGCGGTGATCGAGCCGGAGGCCTGCTCTTCGACGCTGTAGTTGACGTCGACCTGGTCGTCGGTGCCCGGCACCGGCGGGGTCTCGACGTTGACTTCCTTGAAGAAGCCCAGGCGCTCCAGACGAGTCTTGGACTGGTCGATCAGGTAGGTCGAAGCCCAGCCACCTTCCATCTGGCGCATTTCGCGACGCAGCACTTCGTCTTCGGTCTTGGTATTGCCGCGATAGTTGATGCGGTTGACGTAGGCACGCTTGCCCGGGTCGACCACGAACATGATGTCGACGGTGTGGTCTTCATCGTTCGGCTGCGGCACGCCGTTGACGTTGGCGAAGGTGTAGCCTTCGTTACCCAGGCGACGGGTGATCAGCTCGGAGGTGGTGGTCATCACCTTGCGCGAGAACACCTGGCCAGGCTGCACCAGCAGCAGCGACTTGACCTGGTCTTCCGGCACTTTCAAATCACCGGACAGCTTCACGTCGCGGACGGTGTACTTCTCGCCTTCGTTGATGTTGACGGTGATGTAGACGTGTTTCTTGTCTGGCGTGATGGACACCTGGGTGGAAGCGATGTCCATGTTGATGTAGCCGCGGTCCAGGTAGTAGGAACGCAGACGTTCCAGGTCACCGGAGAGCTTTTCGCGGGCGTACTTGTCGTCGTTCTTGAAGAACGACAGCCAGTTGGTGGTCTTCAGCTCGAACAGCTGCGCCAGGGTCTCGTCGTCAAACACGTTGTTGCCAACGATGTTGATATGCTGGATGGCGGCGACGGTACCTTCGTTGATCTTGATCTTCAGCGCCACGCGGTTGCGCGGCTGCGGCACCACTTCGGCGTCGACTTCAGCCGAGTAGCGGCCCTGGGCCACGTACTGGCGCTGCAGCTCGTTACGCACACCTTCGAGGGTGGCACGCTGGAAGATCTCGCCTTCGGCCAGGCCAGATTGCTTCAGGCCCTTCATCAGGTCTTCGGTGCTGATCGCCTTGTTGCCTTCGATCTCGATGCTCGACACCGACGGGCGCTCGACCACGTTGATGATCAGCACATTGCCATCGCGGTTCAGCTGGATGTCCTGGAAGAAGCCAGTCTTGAACAGGGAACGGGTCGACTCCACCAGGCGGCGGTCATCGGCCTGGTCGCCGACGTTCAGCGGCAAGGCACCGAAGACGCTGCCGGCGGAAACCCGCTGCAGGCCGTTGACGCGGATATCGGAGATGGTGAAGGACTCGGCGTGAACTTCAGCGATCATCAGTGCGGACATGACCGCAGTTAGCAGCAGACGTTTCATGAAGTCCTTTTATTCCAACTGGCAATAAACAGCCCGCCGCGACAAGACGGCAGGTTTCGCAATTGAGCGAAGCTTTATAGTCGACCCAGATCGTTGATCAGGGCGAGCAACATCACCCCTATGACCAAACTGATACCGATCTGGACCCCCCAACCTTGCACCCGATCCGACAGCGGACGACCGCGCGCCCACTCGACCAGGTAAAACAGCAAATGCCCCCCATCCAGAACCGGGATGGGCAGCAGGTTAAGAACCCCCAGGCTTATGCTCAGGTAGGCCAGGAAATTCAGGAAATCCCCCACGCCGGACTGGGCTGAAGCGCCCGCCACTTTAGCAATGGTTATCGGTCCGCTCAAGTTTTTTACCGAGAGCTCCCCGAACAGCATTTTCTTCAGCGATTCAAGGGTCAGGACGCTCATGTTCCAGGTGCGTGACAGCCCCTCACCCACCGCATCCAGCGGGCCGTAGCTGACTTCGCGGAGCATGCTGGCAGGCCATTCGCCACCTTTTACCCCGGCACCCAGATAGCCGCTGGCAGCCTTGCCCTCGCCCTTGCGCGCCAGGGTGACCGGCACATCCAGCGCAGCACCATCGCGCTCGACACGTACCACTACCTTGGCTTGCGGGCGGGCCCGCACGGCATCGACCACCTGCTGCCATTCGTTCACGGCCACGCCATCGAGGGCCAGCAGCTTGTCACCGGTTTTCAGGCCCGCAGCGGCAGCCGGGCCCTTCGGATCGATCTCGGCCAACACCGGCACGATCGCCGGGCGCCAAGGCTGCAGCCCAAGCGACTGGATCGGGTCCGGCTCGTCGGCCCCCTTGAGCCAGCTGTCCAGCTTCACCTGCAGTTGGCGCTCGGCACTGGCACCCTCTTCACGCACGCCAACCTGCAAGGTGCCGCTCTCGCCCAGACGGCGGACCAGCTGCAGATTGACCGCGGACCAACCGTTGGTCGGCTTGCCGTCGATGGAGACGATTTCCTGACCTGCGGTCAGGCCTGCAGATGCTGCCAGGCTGCCAGCCTCGACTGCACCGATCACCGGGCGGACCTGCTGGGTACCCAGCATCGCCAGCACCCAGAAGAACAGAATGGCCAGCAGGAAGTTGGCAACCGGGCCCGCCGCGACGATCGCGATACGCTGGCGCACGGACTTGCGGTTGAACGACTGGCCGACCAGCGCCGACGGCACGTCGCCCTCGCGCTCGTCGAGCATCTTGACGTAACCACCCAGCGGGATCGCCGCGATCACGAATTCGGTGCCATGGCGGTCATGCCAGCGCAGCAGCGGCGTACCGAAGCCCACCGAGAAGCGCAGCACCTTGACACCGCAGCGGCGCGCCACCCAGAAGTGGCCGAACTCATGGAAAGTGACCAGCACACCCAGGGCTACGAGGGTGCCGATAATCATGTAGAGCGCTGTCATATCCATCTCCGAATGATGTTCAGCGGGCTGGCATCATGCCCAGCCCCCTCGTGAACCGTGGCGGGCCTGCATCAGCGACCGTGACGCCTCAGCCACTCACGGGAAAGCTCCCGGGCACGCTGGTCGGCGGCGAACACCGCGTCCAGCGACGGCAGCGGTACGACGGGCTCCTGATCGAGCACCTGTTCGATCATACCCGCGATCTCCGGGAAGCGGATACGCCGCTGGAGAAATGCCTCGACCGCAACCTCGTTGGCCGCATTGAGCACGGCTGGTGCGCTGTTGCCGGCTTCGGCAGCCTGCCGCGCCAGGCGCAGGCAAGGGAAGCGCTGTTCGTCGGGCGCCTGGAAATCCAGACGGGCGATGGCGAACAGGTCCAGCGGTGCCACCCCGGAGTCGATCCGCTCGGGCCAGGCCAGGGCGTTGGCGATGGGCGTGCGCATGTCCGGGTTACCCAGCTGCGCCAGCACCGAACCGTCCACATAATCCACCAGGGAGTGGATAACGCTCTGCGGGTGCACCACCACCTCGACCTTGGCCGGTGCGGCATCGAACAGCCAGCAAGCCTCGATCAGCTCAAGGCCCTTGTTCATCATGCTGGCCGAATCCACGGAAATCTTGCGCCCCATGGACCAGTTGGGATGCGCGCAGGCTTGTTCCGGGGTGACGTCCAGCAGCGCCTCGACGGGAGTCTCGCGGAACGGACCGCCGGAGGCGGTGAGCAGGATCCGGCGCACGCCGACGGCACTCAGGCCGCGCGCGTAGTCGCCAGGCATGCACTGGAAGATCGCGTTGTGCTCACTGTCGATCGGCAGCAGTACGGCGCCACTGCGCCCCACAGCTTCCATGAACAGCGCACCGGACATTACCAGTGCCTCCTTGTTGGCCAGCAACACCTTCTTGCCCGCCTCGACCGCCGCCAGGGTGGGACGCAGGCCGGCGGCGCCGACAATGGCCGCCATCACCGCATCCACTTCCGACGCAGAAGCCACCTGGCACAGCCCAGCCTCGCCCTCCAGCACCTCGGTGGCGCAGCCCGCCGCAGCCAGGCTTTCGCGCAGTCGCGCGGCCGCCTCGGTGCTCGGCACCACGGCGAACGCCGGGCGATGGCGAACGCACAGGGCCAGTAGTTCGTCGATACGCGAATAGCCGCTCAGGGCGAACACCTGGTAGCGGTCGGGGTGGCGAGCGATGACATCCAGCGTGCTCAGGCCGATGGAGCCGGTGGCCCCCAGCACGGTAATACGCTGCGGACGACTCACATCACACCCCATTCGGCAGCCCACAGCAGCACGGCGAAAATCGGGATCGCCGCGGTCAGGCTGTCGATGCGGTCAAGCACCCCACCGTGCCCGGGCAACAGGTTGCTGCTGTCCTTGATGCCGGAACGGCGCTTGAACATGCTTTCGGTCAGGTCACCGACCACCGAAGACATGACCACCAGCGCGGCACCCAGCAGGCCCAGCAGGATCTGGCCGAAGCCCCAGTCGCGGCTGATGCCGACCACCAAGGTAATCGCCAGGCTGACCACCAGGCCGCCATACACGCCCTCCCAGCTCTTGCCCGGGCTGACCTGTGGCGCCAGCTTGCGCTTGCCGAAGGCACGGCCAGAGAAGTAAGCGCCAATATCGGCAGCCCACACCAGCACCATGACCGACAGGATCAGCCAGTTACCCAACGGCCAGTGCTTGAGCAGCACCAGCCCCTGCCAGGCCGGCAGCAATACCAGCAAGCCGATCAGCAACCGGCAGGCAGCACTGGCCCACAGCTCACTGCTGCGCGGGTAGGTAAGCACAAGCCAGGTGGCCAACCCCCACCAGATCACTGCAGCACCCAGCACCCAGGGTGCCAGCTCCGGAAGGATGTACAGCAGCATCAGCGCCCCGGCGACGACCACGGCATAGGCGATGCGCAGCGGCTGGGCCATCAGCCCGGCCAGGCGCGCCCACTCCCAGGCGCCGAGGGTCACCACGAAGCCGATGAACAGGGCGAAATCCCCACCGTTGAGCAGGAAGAAGCCACCCAGCGCGACCGGCAGCAGGATCAGCGCGGTAATGATGCGTTGTTTAAGCATTAAGCACGAGCTCCAGCCTCGACCTGCTCGCTGGTCTTACCGAAGCGGCGCTGGCGCGAAGCGAAATCGGCCAGGGCGTTGCGCATGGCCTCGTGTTTGAAGTCCGGCCAGTACAGGTCGGAGAAGTACAGCTCGGCGTAGGCCAGCTGCCATAACAGGAAGTTACTGATGCGGTGCTCGCCACCGGTGCGGATACACAGGTCCGGCAGCGGCAGTTCGCCGGTTGCCAGGCAGGTCTGCAGCAGGTCCGGGGTGATGTCTTCCGGGCGCAGATGCCCGGCTTGCACTTCCCGCGCCAGCCGCTGGGCGGCCTGGGCAATGTCCCACTGGCCACCGTAGTTGGCCGCGATCTGCAGGATGAAGCGGTTGTTGCCGGCGGTCAGCGCCTCGGCCTCGCGCATGGCGGCCTGCAGTTCGGGATGGAAACGCGAACGGTCACCAATGATACGCAGACTGATGTTGTTCTCGTTGAGGCGCTTGGCCTCACGGCGCAGGGCCGAGAAAAACAACTCCATCAGCGCACCGACCTCTTCGGCGGGGCGCTGCCAGTTCTCGCTGGAGAAGGCGAACAGGGTCAGTACCTCGACCCCGGACTCGGCACAGACTTCGATGACCGCGCGAACGGCGTCGACACCCGCCTTGTGCCCGGCAACGCCGGGCAGCAGGCGTTTTTTCGCCCAGCGGTTGTTGCCATCCATGATGATCGCGACATGACGCGGCACCGAGGACGGCGCCGCTGGCTTGGTCTTTTCCATTAAAAAAGCCCCGGCCTTAGACGGCCATCAGGTCCTTTTCCTTGGCTTTGAAGGCAGCATCGACCTCGGCAACGTACTTGTCGGTCAGTTTCTGGATCTCGTCAGCGGCACGACGCTCTTCGTCTTCGCTGATTTCCTTGTCCTTGGTGAGCTTCTTCAGGTCGGCCAGTGCGTCACGGCGCACGTTGCGTACGGCCACCTTGGCATCCTCGGCAACGCCGCTGGCCTGCTTGGTGTAGCCCTTGCGGGTTTCCTCGGTCAGGGCCGGCATCGGCACACGGATGGTGGTACCGGCGCTGGACGGGTTCAGGCCCAGGTCGGAGGTGAGGATGGCCTTCTCGATGGCGGCGCTGAGGTTCTTGTCGTGGGCGACGATCTTCAGGGTGCGGGCATCTTCGACGGTGATCGCGGCCACCTGGTTCAGCGGCATCTCGCTACCCCAGGCCGGGACCTTGACGCTGTCCAGGATGCTTGGGTGGGCGCGACCGGTGCGGATTGCCGCCAGGTTGCGAGCCAGGGCCTCGAGGGACTTGGTCATGCGCTCCTGCGCGTCTTTCTTGATGTCGTTGATCATGCTTGGCCTTCCTCGATCAGAGTACCTTCAGCGCCACCCACCACGATGTTCAGCAGGGCGCCAGGCTTGTTCATGTTGAATACCCGCAATGGCATCTTGTGGTCACGGCACAGGCAGATTGCGGTCAGGTCCATCACACCCAGCTTGCGATCCAGGACCTCGTCGTAGGTCAGGTGATCGAACTTCTCGGCATGCGGGTCCTTGAATGGATCGGCAGTGTACACACCATCGACCTTGGTCGCCTTCAGCACCACATCGGCATCGATTTCGATGGCGCGCAGGCAGGCCGCGGAGTCGGTGGTGAAGAACGGGTTGCCGGTACCGGCGGAGAAAATTACCACATCCCCGGAGTTGAGGTGGCGAATAGCTTTGCGACGATCGTAATGATCGGTGACACCGACCATGGAAATGGCCGACATGACCAGGGCCGGGATGTTCGAGCGCTCCAGCGCGTCGCGCATGGCCAGGCCGTTCATCACGGTAGCCAGCATGCCCATGTGGTCACCGGTGACGCGGTCCATGCCGGCTGCGCTGAGCGCGGCGCCGCGGAACAGGTTGCCACCACCGATCACCAGGCCGACCTGGACACCGATCCCTACCAGCTGGCCAACTTCGAGGGCCATGCGATCCAGCACTTTCGGGTCGATCCCGAAGTCTTCCGAGCCCATCAGGGCCTCGCCGCTAAGTTTGAGCAAAATGCGTTTATAGCGAGGTTGGCGACCACTCACCTGCTGAGCCATTGCGAGTCTCTCCTGCGGCGTACTTTTAGAAAATTCGTGCGGGCTGTTTGCAGCCTGCTAACTGTAGCGTGGCACCGCTTCGGTGCCAGCGGCGACGGGCCTTATAAACCCTTCGCCGTTTTGACAAAGAGGCTGCGCGCGTGAGCGGGCAGCCTCTTCGGGGCGACAGACGGGGCTGTCTTACTGCTTGGCAGCAGCGACCTGAGCGGCAACTTCAGCAGCGAAGTCGTCGACTGGCTTCTCGATGCCTTCGCCTACCTTGAAGTAGGTGAAGGAAACGATTTCAGCGCCGGCTTTCTTGGCCAGCTCGCCGACCTTGACTTCCGGGTTCATGACGAAGGCTTGCTCTACCAGCGAGGCTTCGGCCAGGAACTTCGAGATACGACCTTTGATCATGTTCTCGACGATGTTTTCCGGCTTGCCAGCGATCTTGTCAGCGTTCAGCTGCAGGAAGACACCCTTCTCGCGCTCGATCGCTTCGGCCGAAACTTCCGACGGCAGCAGGAACTCAGGGTTCGAAGCCGCAACGTGCATGGCGATGTTCTTGGCCAGATCGACGTCGCCGCCTTTCAGGACAACGGCAGCGCCGATCTTGTTGCCGTGCAGGTAGGCACCGACAACGTCACCTTCAACGCGCACCAGGCGACGGATGTTGACGTTCTCGCCGCACTTGGCAACCAGGGCTTCACGAGCAGCTTCACGCGAGGCGATCAGCGGAGCGGCATCGGTCAGCTTCTGGGCGAAGGCTTCTTCGATGCTGTCGGCAACGAAGTTCTTGAAGTCGTCTTGCAGGGCCAGGAAGTCGGTCTGCGAGTTCACTTCCAGCAGGACGGCGGATTTACCGTCGGTCTTGACGGCGATAGCGCCTTCAGCAGCGACGTTGCCAGCCTTTTTGGCGGCCTTGATGGCGCCCGAGGCACGCATGTCGTCAATGGCTTTTTCGATGTCGCCGCCGGCCTTTTCCAGGGCCTTCTTGCAATCCATCATGCCTTCGCCGGTACGCTCGCGCAGTTCTTTTACCAGCGCTGCAGTAATTGCTGCCATTTCAAAATCCTCTTGGAAAGTTTTTCAACCATTCCACCCGTTGGTCACGGGCGTTCAATTCTGCAAATCCGCTGTGTTTGTCTCAGCGAGCCCATGATGCGGGGCCGATGCTGACAGCAGGATTTCAAGGTGGCAAAAAGGGGGCAGAGCCCCCTTTTTGCGTGCCAAGTCGACGCTAGCGTCTAATTACTCGGCAGCAGGTGCAGCCGCTTCTTCAGCGTAAACTTCGGTGCCGCCGGCAACGTTGTTGCGGCCGCGGATGACAGCGTCAGCCATCGAAGTCATGTACAGCTCGATAGCGCGGATGGCGTCATCGTTACCTGGGATGATGTAGTCAACACCTTCCGGGCTGCTGTTGGTATCGACAACGCCGATAACCGGGATGCCCAGCTTGTTGGCTTCGGTGATCGCGATGCGCTCGTGATCAACGTCGATAACGAACAGAGCGTCTGGCAGACCGCCCATGTCCTTGATACCGCCCAGGCTGCGATCCAGTTTTTCCAGGTCGCGGGAGCGCATCAGGGCTTCTTTCTTGGTCAGCTTGGCGAAAGTGCCGTCTTCGGCCTGGGTTTCCAGGTCGCGCAGACGCTTGATCGAAGCGCGGATGGTCTTGTAGTTGGTCAGCATGCCGCCCAACCAACGGTGGTCAACGTACGGCGAACCGCAACGAGCAGCTTGCTCGGCGACGATCTTGCCGGCGGAACGCTTGGTGCCGACGAACAGGATCTTGTTCTTGCCCTGGGCCAGGCGCTCTACGAACGACAGAGCGTCGTTGAACATCGGCAGGGTTTTTTCCAGGTTGACGATGTGGATCTTGTTACGCGCGCCGAAAATGTACTTGCCCATTTTCGGGTTCCAGTAACGGGTCTGGTGGCCGAAGTGCACACCGGCCTTCAGCATATCGCGCATGTTGACTTGGGACATGATAGTTCCTTGATAAGTCGGGTTGGGCCTCCACGTATCCCAATGACCAACCCGCGAATTCTGCAACTCGGGGCACCCAGGTCATCGTGTCGACACGTGTGTGGGTTAAGTGCTGACGGGGTCGTCCCCGAAAGCGGCGCATTTTATACCACAGACCGCGGCCGAACGGAACCCGGATACTGTTGCGTCCGTCAGCGGCTTTTGCAGCACCCCGCCAAACAGGCCAGAATGCTCTCTATAGATGACAGCTTCCACAAGGGTAACGCGATTCCTGTGGGAGCTGGCTTGCCGGCGATGGGCTGCGCAGCAGCCCCAATTCTCTACCTGGATCCCGACCGATCGGTGCCCTGCTCTGCTAGAATCCGGCCTTTCCCGTTTGTTCGCGCCGTTCTCGGCGCCGTAGAGAGCCTGTAATGACCGTCACCATCAAGACCGCAGAAGACATCGAGAAGATGCGCATCGCTGGCCGCCTGGCCGCCGAAGTGCTGGAAATGATCGAAGAACACGTCAAGCCCGGTGTCACCACCGAAGAGCTTGATCGCCTGTGCCACGACTATATCGTCAACGTCCAGCAGGCCATCCCGGCACCGCTCAACTACAAGGGCTACCCGAAGTCGATCTGCACCTCGATCAACCATGTGGTCTGCCACGGCATCCCCAACGACAAGCCGCTCAAGGACGGTGACACGCTGAACATCGACGTCACCGTGATCAAGGACGGCTACCATGGCGACACCAGCCGCATGTTCCACGTCGGCACCGTGCCGGTATGGGCCGAGCGCCTGTCCAAGGTCACCCAGGAATGCATGTACAAGGCCATCGAGCTGGTCAAGCCGGGCTGCCGCCTGGGCGACATCGGCGAAGTGATCCAGAAGCACGCTGAAAAGAACGGCTTCTCGGTGGTGCGCGAGTTCTGCGGCCACGGCATCGGCAAGGTATTCCACGAAGAGCCGCAGATCCTGCACTACGGCCGCGCCGGCACCGGCATGGAGCTCAAGGAAGGCATGACCTTCACCATCGAGCCGATGATCAACCAGGGCAAGGCCGACACCAAGGTGCTGGGTGACGGCTGGACCGCCATCACCAAGGACCGCAAGCTCTCGGCCCAGTGGGAACACACCCTGGTGGTGACCGCGACCGGCTACGAGATCTTCACCCTGCGCAAGGACGACACCATCCCGCGCACCTCGGCCTGACCGCACTCCGACAGGCCACCCCACGACAGGAACGTGACGCGATGCCCCAGGTGGACCCCGAGCTGTTCGACCGCGGCCAGTTCCAGGCGGAACTGGCCCTCAAGGCGAGCCCCATCGCCGCCTTCAAGAAAGCCATCCGCCAGGCCGGCGAGGTGCTCGACAAGCGTTTCCGCAGTGGCAGCGAAATCCGCCCACTGATCGAGGCCCGCGCCTGGCTCGTCGACAATATCCTGCAACAGGCCTGGAACCAGTTCGACTGGGGCGACCAGTACGGCATCGCCCTGGTCGCGGTGGGTGGCTACGGGCGCGGTGAGCTGCACCCGCATTCGGACATCGACCTGCTGATTCTGCTGGGCGCTGCCGAACACGAGCAGTACCGCGACGCCATCGAGCGGTTTCTCACCTTGCTGTGGGACATCGGCCTGGAAGTGGGCCAGAGCGTGCGTACCGTCGACGAGTGCGCCGAGCAGGCCCGCGCCGACCTGACGGTCATCACCAACCTGATGGAAAGCCGCACCATTGCCGGCCCCGAGGCCCTGCGCCAGCACATGCTGGAGGTGACCAGCACCGCGCACATGTGGCCGAGCAAGGACTTCTTCCTGGCCAAGCGCGCCGAACTCAAGGCCCGCCACCACAAGTACAACGACACCGAGTACAACCTCGAACCCAATGTGAAAGGTTCGCCCGGTGGCCTGCGCGACATCCAGACCGTGCTGTGGGTGGCCCGCCGCCAGTACGGCACCCTCAACCTGCATGCGCTGGCCGGCGAAGGTTTCCTGCTGGAAAGCGAGAACGAGCTGCTGGCCTCGTCCCAGGACTTCCTGTGGAAGGTGCGCTACGCCTTGCACATGCTTGCAGGGCGCGCCGAGGACCGCCTGCTGTTCGACCACCAGCGCAGCATCGCCGCACTGCTGGGCTACAGCGACGACAACCCCAAGCGTGCTATCGAGCAGTTCATGCAGCAGTACTACCGAGTGGTGATGAGCATCAGCCAGCTGTGCGACCTGATCATCCAGCACTTCGAGGAGGTCATCCTCGCCGATGACGACAGCGGCACCACCCAACCGCTGAATGCGCGCTTCCGCCTGCATGATGGCTATATAGAAGCGACCAGGCCGAACGTGTTCAAGCGCACGCCGTTCGCCATGCTGGAAATCTTCGTGCTGATGGCCCAGCACCCCGAGATCAAGGGTGTACGTGCCGATACCGTGCGGCTGCTGCGCGAGCACCGCCACCTGATCGACGACACCTTCCGCACCGATATCCGCAACACCAGCCTGTTCATCGAGCTGTTCAAGTGCGAAATCGGCATCCACCGCAACCTGCGGCGGATGAACCGCTACGGCATCCTTGGGCGCTACCTGCCGGAGTTCGGCCTGATCGTCGGGCAGATGCAGCACGACCTGTTCCACATCTATACGGTCGATGCACACACCCTCAACCTCATCAAGCACCTGCGCAAGCTGCAATACACGCCGGTGTCCGAGAAATTCCCGCTGGCCAGCAAGCTCATGGGCCGCCTGCCCAAGCCCGAGCTGATCTACCTGGCCGGCCTGTATCACGACATCGGCAAGGGCCGCCAGGGCGACCATTCCGAGCTGGGTGCGGTGGATGCGAAGAAGTTCTGCGAACGCCACCAGTTGCCCGCCTGGGACAGCCGGCTGATCGTCTGGCTGGTGCAGAACCACCTGGTGATGTCGACCACCGCCCAGCGCAAGGACCTGTCCGACCCGCAGGTGATCAACGACTTTGCCCTGCACGTGGGTGACGAGACGCGCCTGGACTACCTGTACGTGCTGACCGTGGCCGATATCAACGCCACCAACCCCAGCCTGTGGAACTCGTGGCGGGCCAGCCTGCTGCGCCAGCTGTACACCGAGACCAAGCGCGCCCTGCGCCGTGGCCTGGAAAACCCGCTGGACCGCGAAGAACAGATTCGCCAGACCCAGTCTGCGGCGCTGGACATCCTGGTGCGCGAAGGCACCGACCCGGACGATGTCGAGCAATTGTGGTCGCAACTGGGCGATGACTACTTCCTCAAGCACACCGCCGCCGATGTGGCCTGGCACAGTGACGCAATCCTGCAGCAGCCGGCCGATGGCGGGCCGCTGGTACTGATCAAGGAAACCACCCAGCGCGAGTTCGAGGGCGGCACGCAGATCTTCATCTACGCCCCCGACCAGCACGACTTCTTTGCCGTGACGGTGGCGGCCATGTCGCAGCTGAACCTGAACATTCATGACGCGCGGATCATCACCTCGAGCAGCCAGTTCACCCTCGACACCTACATCGTGCTGGACAACGACGGCGGCTCGATCGGCGACAACCCGCAGCGGGTCAAGCAGATTCGCGACGGCCTGACCGAAGCGCTGCGCAACCCCGAGGACTACCCGACCATCATCCAGCGCCGGGTGCCGCGCCAGCTCAAGCACTTCGACTTCCCGCCACAGGTGACCATCCTCAACGATGCCCAGCGACCGGTGACCATCCTCGAAATCACCGCACCCGACCGCCCAGGCCTGCTGGCCCGGCTGGGGCGGATCTTCCTGGAGTTCGACCTGTCGCTGCAGAACGCCAAGATCGCCACCCTCGGCGAGCGGGTGGAAGACGTGTTCTTCATCACCGATGCCGACAACCAGCCGCTGTCCGACCCGCAACTGTGCAGCCGACTGCAGGAAGCCATCGTCCAGCAGCTGCAGGCCGGCCAGGCCAGCGATGCCAGCCCTACCCGCGTGACCTTTTAACGATTAGACGATTGACGAGACCTTGCGCCGATGAACCATGCCTTGACCCAGCTTCAGCCTTACCCGTTCGAGAAGCTCCGCGCCCTGCTGGGCAGCGTGAAGCCTGCGGCGGACAAACGCGCCATCGCCCTGTCGATCGGTGAGCCGAAGCACGAATCGCCGGCGTTCGTCGCCCAGGCCATGGCCGACAACCTCGACAAGCTGGCGGTGTACCCGAGCACCATCGGCCTGCCGGCCCTGCGCCAGGCCATTGGTCAGTGGTGCGAGCGGCGCTTTGGCGTACCGGCCGGCTGGCTGGACGCCGACCGCCACATCCTGCCGGTCAACGGCACCCGTGAAGCGCTGTTCGCCTTCACCCAGGCCGTGGTCAACCGCGCCGATGACGGCCTGGTGGTCAGCCCCAATCCGTTCTACCAGATCTACGAAGGCGCAGCGCTGCTGGCCGGTGCCACACCACACTACCTGCCGTGCCTGGAAAGCAACGGTTTCAACCCCGACTTCGACGCCGTGCCGGCTGAAGTGTGGAAGCGCTGCCAGATCCTGTTCCTGTGCTCACCGGGCAACCCCACCGGCGCACTGGTGCCTATGGACACCCTGAAGAAGCTGATTGCCCTGGCCGACGAACACGACTTCGTGATTGCCGCCGACGAGTGCTACAGCGAGCTGTACTTCGACGAGGACGCCCCGCCACCGGGCCTGCTGACGGCCTGTGTGGAACTGGGCCGCAGCGACTTCAAGCGCTGCGTGGTATTCCACAGCCTGTCCAAGCGCTCCAACCTGCCGGGCCTGCGCTCGGGCTTCGTCGCCGGTGACGCCGAGATCATCAAGCCGTTCCTGCTGTACCGTACCTACCACGGCTGCGCCATGCCGGTACAAACCCAACTGGCCAGCATTGCCGCCTGGAAGGACGAGGCGCATGTACGCGAGAACCGCGACCAGTACCGCGCCAAGTACGATGCCGTGCTGGATATCCTGCAGCCGGTGCTGGACGTGCAGCGCCCGGATGGCAGCTTCTACCTGTGGGCCAAGGTACCCGGCGGCGATGCCGAGTTCACCCGCGACCTGTTCGAGGCCCAGCATGTGACGGTGGTGCCGGGGTCGTACCTGTCACGTGAAGTGGATGGCGTGAACCCGGGCGCCAGCCGCGTGCGCATGGCACTGGTTGCACCGCTGGCCGAGTGCATCGAGGCGGCGGAGCGGATTCGCGCATTCCTGCAGAACCGCTGACCGCCCAGTTCGCGGGCATGCCCGCTCCCACGCATACAGCACAAGCCGAGAAAGCGGTGCATTACCTGTGGGAGCGGGCAAGCCCGCGAAGCGGCCCCCTGCGGTCTACCTGACCGACCCTAGGTTTGCCTCACTCATATCCAGCTCCCCCAGCACCTGCCGCACCACTTCATCCCCCACCAGATGCTTGCGGTGCAGCTCATACAGCTCCAGCCGCTGAGCCCGTAGCGCACGCAGGCGCAAGCGCCGCTCCAGCAAATCCATCTGTTCAGCCAGGGCCTTGGCCTCGGCGCTGTCGTTGTAGCTGTCCAGTTCATCCCGGTACTCAGCCATCAAGCGCGCCTTCAATTCGGTCGCCAGGGTCGCCTGCGCGGCATCCTGCGGCGCATTGCTGTCGATCACTTCTTCTGCCTCCAGCGCATGGATTGCCGCCTCGGCCGTGCGCCGCCAGGCCTCCTGCACTTCCTGGTGCAAACGCTCGTCCGGGCTCTTGGTCACCCCGCGCAGCAACAGCGGCAGCGCGATACAGGCACTGATCAACGACAGCAGGATCACCCCGGCCGCAATGAAGATCAGCAAGTCACGTTCCGGAAAGGCCTTGCCTGCCCCGATCAGTAACGGGATCGACATCACACCGGCCAAGGTAACCGCACCGCGCACACCGCCCAGGGTCAACAACCAGCAGGAGCGCGCCGTCGGCATCAGCACCAGCGCCGGCTTGCCGCGCCAGCGGCGTACCACACCGATCGAGCGCCAGATGCTCTGCACCCAGATGAACCGCAGCAAGATCAGCGCCACAAAGATCGCCACCACGTCCAGGCAGCGCCAGGCCAAGGTCGGCCAGACGGTGGGTTCATGGCTGACCACGGCCTTGATGATGTCCGGCAGTTGCAGGCCCAGCAGCAGGAAGATCAGACCGTTGAAAGCGAACTCCAGCAGCGACCACACGCTGCGGTTGAGCAGGCGCGTACTGGTCTGCCGTGGCAGCAGGTCGAGCCAGCTCTGCATCATGCCGGCCGCCACCGCCGAAAGAATGCCCGACACACCCAGGCGCTCGGCCAGTACGTAGGCAGCGAACGGCAGCAGCAACATGAACACCACGTGGGTGGCCGGGTCGTCCCAGCCGCGGGCGATCATCCAGGCACGCAGGCGGCCGATCAGCCAACTCAGGGCCACGCCCACCGCCAGGCCGCCCAGGGCGACCAGAACGAAGCTGAAGCTGGCGTCGGTCAGCGAGAATACCCCGGTGATCGCCGCTGCCAGGGCGAACTTGAAGGTCACCAGGCCCGAGGCATCGTTCATCAGGGCCTCGCCCTGGAGCATGTGCATCAGCGGGGTGGGCAGGCGGTCCTGGGTAATGGCCGAAACCGCCACGGCGTCGGTCGGCGACAACACGGCAGCCAGGGCGAAGGCCACCGGCAGCGGGATGCTCGGCAGCAGCCAGTGAACGAAGTAACCGGCACCGACCACGGTAAACAGCACCAAGCCCACGGCCAGCGCCACCACCGGCCCGCGAATACGCCACAACTCGCGCTTGGGAATACGCCAGCCGTCGGCGAACAGCAAGGGCGGCAGGAACAGGAACAGGAACAGCTCGGGGTCCAGCGCCACATGCAGGCCCAGTGTCGGCCATGCGAGCAAGGCGCCGGCGGCAATCTGCACCAGCGGCAAGGGCAGCGGGATAATGCGGCCGACCAGCTTCGACACGCTGACCAGCGTCAGCAGGATGAGGACGGTGTAGGCGGACTGCATCCGGGAAAGCTTCCTTTGTGAACCAGAAACGACAACAAGGCGAAACATCGCCATTGAAACAATATGTTAGCGGCGATGGGCGCACTGCGGCCGCTGCACGATAGTCGCAGGTGGTGGATGAATATGTAACATGATGATACTTCGGTTTGTCGGTGGCGCAGGTTCGACCCCTTATCGCCCAGCAGATGCATGCCTTGAGTCTTGCTGTGCCTGTGAGACCGAGCGCCGCCCGCGCGGCGCTTCGCAGCACAAGGCTGCTCCTACATCTGTTTCGGGCCAGTTATTCCTGTGAGCGCGGCACGCGGCCCCCTGGCGTACGCCTCGACATCGTGTCGAGCAAACAAGGCAGTCGCGTGCGTTGGTACAGGCGTTACTGGCCCGAAACAGATGTAGGAGCAGCCTTGTGCTGCGAAGCGCCGCGCGGGCGGCGCTCGGTCTCCGACACACTGCAAGATCCAGGACATGCACACCCGTGGCGCTCACAGGATCGTTCCCGCATAATCCCGCGACTGAAATCGGAAAACGGAGAGGTTGGGGCCGCCTGTGATCCCCAATGCACACAATGACCTACACGCTCTACGGCATCAAAGCCTGTGACACCATGAAGAAGGCACGTACCTGGCTCGAAGACCAGGCCATCGCCTACGAATTCCACGACTACAAGACCCAAGGCATCGACCGTGACAGCCTGAACCGCTGGTGCGACGAACACGGCTGGGAAGTCATCCTCAACCGTGCCGGCACCACCTTCCGCAAGCTGGACGACGCCAGCAAGGCCGACCTCGACCAGGCCAAGGCCGTCGAGCTGATGCTGGCCCAGCCGTCGATGATCAAGCGCCCGGTGCTCGACCTTGGCGCGCGTACCCTGGTCGGCTTCAAGCCTGACCTGTACGCCGCTGCCCTGGCCTGACCCCCTTCCCTATTTCGCACGAGGTAATCACATGTCCAATACCCTGTTCAGCCTGGCCTTCGGTGTCGGCTCCCAGAACCGCCAGGGCGCCTGGCTGGAAGTGTTCTACGCACAACCGCTGCTCAACCCGAGCGCCGAACTGGTCGCCGCGGTAGCCCCTGTTCTCGGTTACCAAGGTGGCAACCAGGCCATCGCCTTCAGCAACGCCCAGGCCGCGCAACTGGCCGAAGCCGTTAAAGGCGTGGATGCCGCCCAGGCCGCCCTGCTGACCCGCCTGGCTGAAAGCCACAAGCCGCTGGTCGCCACCCTGCTGGCCGAAGACGCCGCGCTGACCTCGACCCCAGAGGCCTACCTCAAGCTGCACCTGCTGTCGCATCGCCTGGTCAAGCCGCACGGCCTGAGCCTGGCCGGCATCTTCCCGCTGCTGCCGAACGTGGCCTGGACCAACCAGGGCGCGGTCGACCTGGCCGAACTGGCCGAGCTGCAACTGGAAGCGCGCCTGAAGGGCGAGCTGCTGGAAGTGTTCTCGGTGGACAAGTTCCCGAAAATGACTGACTACGTGGTCCCGGCCGGCGTGCGTATCGCCGACACCGCCCGTGTGCGCCTGGGCGCCTACATCGGCGAAGGCACCACCATCATGCACGAAGGCTTCGTCAACTTTAACGCTGGCACCGAAGGCCCAGGCATGATCGAAGGCCGCGTTTCCGCTGGCGTGTTCGTCGGCAAGGGCTCGGACCTGGGCGGCGGCTGCTCGACCATGGGCACCCTGTCCGGTGGCGGCAACATCGTCATCAAGGTTGGCGAAGGCTGCCTGATCGGTGCCAACGCCGGTATCGGCATTCCGCTGGGCGACCGTAACACCGTCGAAGCCGGCCTTTACATCACCGCCGGTACCAAGGTGAACCTGCTGGACGAGAACAACCAGCTGGTCAAAGTGGTCAAGGCCCGTGACCTGGCCGGCCAGACCGACCTGCTGTTCCGCCGCAACTCGCTGAACGGCGCGGTGGAGTGCAAGACCCACAAATCGGCCATCGAGCTGAACGAGGCGCTGCACGCGCACAACTGAGAATCCTTCAGCCCCTGTAAGCGCGAGCTTGCTCGCGAACAGCGGATTCTCAGCGTTTGAAATGTTAAGATCGGGTCTGGCACCACGCCAGACCCGATTTTCATTCCAGGCCCCGTGACCATGTTCCAGCCCTCCCCCTGGCGTGCCGATTTTCCCGCCATCGCCGCCCTGCAACGGCAACACCAGACCTACCTGGACAGCGCCGCCACCACCCAGAAGCCGCAAGCCCTGCTCGATGCCCTGAGCCATTACTATGGCCATGGCGCAGCCAACGTGCACCGAGCCCAGCACTTGCCCGGCGCACTGGCAACCCAGGCCTTCGAAACCAGCCGCGACAAGGTTGCCGCCTGGTTGAATGCGGCAGACTCGCGGCAGATCATCTTCACCCACGGCGCCACTTCGGCGTTGAACCTGCTGGCCTATGGCCTGGAACACCGCTTCGAGGCCGGTGACGAAATTGCCGTCAGTGCCCTGGAACACCATGCCAACCTGCTGCCCTGGCAACAGCTGGCGCGCCGGCGCAACCTGCGCCTGGTGGTGCTGCCGCTGGATGCCCATGGCCGCATCGACCTGGACCAGGCGTTGCAACTGATCGGCCCACGCACCCGGGTGCTGGCGGTGAGCCAACTGTCCAACGTGCTGGGCACCTGGCAGCCGCTGCCGGCGCTGCTGGCCCATGCCCGCGCCCAAGGCGCGCTGACCGTGGTCGACGGGGCCCAGGGCGTGGTGCACGGCCGCCACGATGTGCAGCAGCTTGGCTGCGACTTCTATGTGTTCTCCAGCCACAAGTTGTACGGCCCGGAAGGCGTTGGCGTGCTGTACGGCCGCAGCCAGGCGCTGGAACTGCTGCACCACTGGCAGTTCGGCGGTGAGATGGTGCAACTGGCCGAGTACCACAGCGCCAGCTTCCGCCCGGCGCCGCTGGGGTTCGAGGCAGGCACGCCGCCGATCGCCGGGGTGATCGGCCTGGGTGCAACCCTGGACTACCTGGCCAGCCTCGATGCCCAGGCGCTCGAAGCCCATGAGACCAACCTGCACCAGCACCTGCTGCGCGGCCTGGCGGACCGCGATGGTGTACGCATCCTCGGCACGCCACAGGCCGCCCTTGCCAGTTTCGTCATCGAAGGCGTGCACAACGCCGACATCGCCCACCTGCTGACCGAGCAAGGCATTGCCGTGCGTGCCGGGCACCACTGTGCCATGCCGCTGCTGCAGGACTTGGGCCTGGAGGGCGCGATCCGCGTGTCCTTGGGGCTGTATAACGACAGCGATGACTTGCAGCGTTTCTTCGAGGCACTGGATCAAGGCCTGGAGCTGTTGCGATGAGCCTGCCGGATCAGGCGCGCCAGGCGCTGGAAGCTTTTGAGCAGGGCAAGGGCTGGGAACAGCGAGCGCGGCTGCTGATGCAGTGGGGCGACCGGCTGGAACCGCTGGCTGACACCGAAAAGACCGAGGCCAACCGGGTGCATGGCTGCGAAAGCCTGGTATGGCTGGTGGCCGAGCAGGTTGAAGGGGTATGGCGCTTCAAGGCCAGTAGCGATGCGCGCTTGTTGCGCGGGCTGTTGGCGTTGTTGCTGGTGCGGGTGCAAGGGTTGGCCAATGAGGAACTGGCCGGGCTCGATCTGCGGGAGTGGTTCACTCAGCTGGGGCTGGAGCGCCAACTGTCGCCTTCGCGCAGCAATGGGCTGCATGCGGTGTTGCAGCGGATGGCGGAGCTGGCGTCCAACCGTTGAATCGGTGCTGGCCTCTTCGCGGTCTATTCAGGCTTGACCCGCTCCGAAGGCCGCCGCGCCCCAGCCACCAGCTTTTCCACCGCCTTGCTCGCCGCCACCATGCCAAAGGTCGCGGTCACCATCATCACCGCGCCAAAGCCACCCGAGCAGTCCAGCCGCACGCCTTCGCCCACGAAGCTTTTCTGCAGGCAAACGCTGCCATCGCCCTTGGGGTAGCGCAGCTGTTCGCTGGAGAACACGCAGGGCACGCCATAGTTGCGGCTGACATTGCGCGAGAAGTTGTAGTCGCGGCGCAGGGTGGAACGCACCCGCGAGGCCAGCGGGTCGTTGAAGGTCTTGTTCAAGTCGGCGATCTGGATCTGTGTCGGGTCGATCTGCCCGCCGGCGCCACCCGTGGTGACGATGGCAATCTTGCGCCGCCGGCACCAGGCGATCAGTGCCGCCTTGGCCATGACGCTGTCGATGCAGTCGATCACACAATCGAGGTTCTCGGTGATGTACTCGACCATGGTGTCGCGGGTAACGAAGTCGGCCACAGCATGCACCGTGCACGCCGGGTTGATCGCCTGCAGGCGCTCGGCCATGACCTCGACCTTGGGCCGCCCCACCTGCCCTTCCAGGGCATGGGCCTGGCGGTTGGTGTTGCTGACGCACACGTCGTCGAGGTCGAACAGGGTGATCTCGCCCACGCCACTGCGGGCCAGCGCTTCCGCCGCCCACGAGCCTACCCCGCCAATACCGACCACGGCCACGTGGGCCTGGCCCAGACGGTGCAACCCCTGGTCGCCATACAGCCGGGCAACGCCGGCGAAGCGTGGATCTTCTGTGCTCATGTTCATACCCCAAAAAACCGGCGCGCATTATATGCCAGCGGGCCCATGGCCTGCATCGTTAGGAAAGACACTACCAACCCTGCTTTAATGTCCTATCACTTCGACACATATGGACGACAATGTCTTCACGTAAATTCGGCCTGAACCTGGTCGTGGTCCTGGCCATCGCCGCGTTGTTCACCGGGTTCTGGGCGCTGATCAACCGCCCGGTTTCCGCCCCCGCCTGGCCAGAACAGATCTCTGGCTTCTCCTATTCACCGTTCCGTCTGGGCGAAAGCCCGCAGAAGGGCCAGTACCCCAGTGACGACGAGATGCGCCAGGACCTGGAGCAGTTGAGCAAACTGACCGACAGCATCCGGATCTACACCGTGGAGGGCACCCAGGCGGATATCCCGCGCCTGGCCGAGGAATTCGGCCTGCGGGTAACGCTGGGCATCTGGATCAGCCCGGACCTGGAGCGCAACGAGCGCGAAATCGCCACGGCCATCCAGCTGGCCAACACTTCGCGCAGCGTGGTGCGGGTAGTGGTCGGCAACGAGGCGCTGTTCCGTGAAGAAGTCACCCCGGAAAACCTGATCAAATACCTGGACCGGGTACGCGCAGCCGTCAAGGTGCCGGTGACCACCAGCGAGCAATGGCACATCTGGAAGGAAAACCCGCAGCTGGCCAAGCACGTCGACCTGATTGCCGCGCACATCCTGCCGTACTGGGAGTTCGTGCCGATGAAGGATTCGGTCGAGTTCGTGCTCGACCGCGCCCGGGACCTTAAACACCAGTTCCCGCGCAAACCCCTGCTGCTCTCGGAAGTCGGCTGGCCGAGCAACGGCCGCATGCGCGGCGGTGCCGATGCCACCCAGGCTGACCAGGCCATCTACCTGCGCACCCTGGTCAACACCCTCAACCGCCGTGGCTACAATTACTTCGTCATCGAAGCCTACGACCAGCCGTGGAAGGCCAGCGACGAAGGCTCGGTGGGCGCCTATTGGGGCGTGTACAACGCCGAACGCCAGCAAAAATTCAACTTCGACGGCCCGGTAGTGGCCATCCCGCAGTGGCGTGCCCTGGCGGTAGCCTCGGTGGTGCTGGCGATGATTGCCTTGATGGTGCTGTTCATCGACGGTTCGGCCCTGCGCCAGCGCGGCCGTACCTTCCTGACCTTCATCACCTTCCTGTGCGGGTCGGTGCTGGTTTGGATCGCCTACGACTACAGCCAGCAATACAGCACCTGGTTCAGCCTGACCGTGGGCGTGCTGCTGGCCCTCGGCGCGCTGGGCGTGTTCATCGTGCTGCTGACCGAGGCCCACGAACTGGCCGAGGCGGTATGGATACACAAGCGCCGGCGCGAGTTCCTGCCGGTGCAGGCCGACAGCGCCTACCGGCCCAAGGTATCGGTGCATGTGCCGTGCTACAACGAACCGCCCGAGATGGTGAAACAGACCCTCGATGCCCTGGCCGCGCTGGACTACCCCGACTACGAAGTGCTGGTGATCGACAACAACACCAAGGACCCGGCCGTGTGGGAGCCGCTCAAGGCCCATTGCGAGAAGCTCGGCGAGCGCTTCAGGTTCTTCCACGTCGCGCCCCTGGCCGGCTTCAAGGGCGGCGCGCTGAACTACCTGATCCCGCATACCGCCAAGGACGCCGAAGTGATCGCGGTGATCGACTCGGACTACTGCGTCGATCGCAACTGGCTCAAGCACATGGTGCCGCACTTCGCTGACCCGAAAATTGCCGTGGTGCAGTCGCCGCAGGACTACCGCGACCAGCACGAAAGCGCCTTCAAGAAGCTGTGCTACAGCGAGTACAAGGGCTTCTTCCACATCGGTATGGTCACCCGCAACGACCGTGACGCGATCATCCAGCACGGCACCATGACCATGACCCGGCGCAGCGTGCTGGAAGAGCTGGGCTGGGCCGAGTGGTGCATCTGCGAGGACGCCGAACTGGGCTTGCGGGTGTTCGAGAAAGGCCTGTCGGCCGCCTACGCCCACAACAGCTACGGCAAGGGCCTGATGCCCGACACCTTCATCGACTTCAAGAAGCAACGTTTCCGCTGGGCCTACGGCGCCATCCAGATCATCAAGCACCACGCCAGCGCCCTGCTGCGCGGCAAGGGCAGCGAGCTGACCCGCGGCCAGCGCTACCACTTCCTGGCCGGCTGGCTGCCGTGGATCGCCGATGGCATGAACATCTTCTTCACCATCGGCGCGCTGCTGTGGTCGGCGGCGATGATCATCGTGCCGCACCGGGTCGACCCGCCGCTGATGATCTTTGCCATTCCACCGCTGGCGCTGTTCTTCTTCAAGGTCGGCAAGATCGTCTTCCTCTACCGCCGCGCGGTGGGGGTGAACCTGAAGGATGCCTTTGCTGCGGCACTGGCGGGGCTGGCGTTGTCGCATACCATCGCCAAGGCGGTGCTGTACGGCTTCTTCACCAGCAGCATGCCGTTCTTCCGCACACCGAAGAACGCCGACAGCCACGGGCTGCTGGTGGCGATTTCCGAAGCGAGGGAAGAGCTGTTCATCATGTTGCTGCTGTGGGGCGCGGCGCTGGGCATCTACCTGGTACAGGGGCTGCCGAGTTCGGACATGCGCTTCTGGGTGGCGATGTTGCTGGTGCAGTCGTTGCCTTATGTGGCGGCGCTGGTGATGGCCTTCCTGTCTTCGCTGCCCAAGCCTGGGGAAAAAGCCGCCGAGGCGCAGCAGGCCTGAGATTGCCGGGGCTGCTTTGCAGCCCATTCGCGGGCACGCCCGCTCCCACAGGTCTGTCACAGGCATTCAGAGCTGTGCAGTACCTGTGGGAGCGGGCGCGCCCGCGAATGGGCCGTGCCGCCTGAAACCATTTGATATAAGATAACGCCCCTCAGATTTCCCGCCTTGCCCCGGAGTCCCCCATGACGGCCCCAGCCGAGCTCTCGCCTACCCTTCAACTGGCCTGCGACCTGATCCGTCGCCCCTCGGTCACCCCCGTCGACGCCGACTGCCAGGCGCAGATGATGAACCGCCTGGGCGCCGTGGGCTTCCAGCTCGAACCGATGCGCATCGAGGACGTCGACAACTTCTGGGCCACCCACGGCAGCCAGGACGGCCCGGTGCTGTGCTTCGCCGGCCACACCGACGTGGTCCCCACCGGCCCGGTGCAGCAATGGCAGCATGAGCCGTTCGAAGCGCTGATCGACGCCGACGGCATGCTCTGCGGCCGTGGCGCCGCCGACATGAAAGGTAGCCTGGCCTCCATGGTGATCGCCAGCGAGCGCTTCGTGCAGGACTACCCGGACCACCGCGGCAAGGTCGCGTTCCTGATCACCAGCGACGAGGAAGGCCCGGCCCACCATGGCACCAAGGCCGTGGTCGAGCGCCTGAAAGCACGCAACGAGCGCCTGGACTGGTGCATCGTCGGCGAACCCTCCAGCACCACCCTGCTGGGTGACGTGGTCAAAAACGGCCGCCGTGGCTCGCTGGGCGCCAAGCTGACCGTGCGCGGCAAGCAGGGCCATGTGGCCTACCCGCACCTGGCGCGCAACCCGATCCACCTGGCCGCGCCGGCCCTGGCGGAACTGGCGGCCGAGCACTGGGACGAAGGCAATGCGTTCTTCCCGCCGACCAGCTTCCAGATCTCCAACCTCAATTCCGGTACCGGCGCCACCAATGTGGTCCCAGGCGAGCTGACCGCACTGTTCAACTTCCGTTTCTCCACCGAGTCGACCGTCGAAGGCCTGCAGGCGCGGGTGTCGGCAATCCTCGACAAGCATGAACTGGACTGGTCGATCGACTGGGCGCTGTCGGGCCTGCCGTTCCTCACCGAACCGGGCGAATTGCTGGATGCCGTCTCGGCCAGCATCAAGGGCGTCACCGGCCGCGACACCCAGCCGTCCACCAGCGGCGGTACCTCCGATGGCCGTTTCATCGCCACCATGGGTACCCAGGTGGTCGAACTCGGCCCGGTCAACGCCACCATCCACCAGGTGGATGAGCGGATCCTGGCCAGCGACCTCGACCTGCTGACCGAAATCTACTACCAGACCCTGGTCCGGTTGCTCGCCTGATGCTCACCTGCCCTCTTTGCCAGGCGCCGCTGAGCCGGCTCGACAACGGGGTGGTGTGCCCGGCCGGCCACCGCTTCGACCGCGCCCGCCAGGGTTACCTGAACCTGCTGCCGGTGCAGCACAAGAACAGCCGCGACCCGGGTGACAACCAGGCCATGGTCGAAGCCCGCCGCGACTTCCTCGACGCCGACCACTACGCGCCGGTGGCGCGCCGCCTGGCCGAGCTGGCCGCCGAGCGCCAGCCCGGTGCCTGGCTGGACATCGGCTGTGGCGAGGGGTACTACACCGCGCAGATCGCCCAGGCCCTACCGGCCGCCGACGGTTACGCCCTGGACATCTCCCGCGAGGCGGTCAAGCGTGCCTGCCGCCGCGCGCCCGAGGTCACCTGGATGGTCGCCAGCATGGCCCGCGTGCCGCTTGCCGACGCCAGCTGCCAGTTCATCGCCAGCGTGTTCAGCCCGCTGGACTGGGCCGAGGCCAAGCGCCTGCTCAGCCCCGGCGGCGGCCTGATGCGGGTCGGCCCCACCAGCGGCCACCTGATGGAATTGCGCGAAGTGCTCTACGATGAAGTACGCCCTTACGCCGACGACAAACACTTGGCCCTGGTCCCCGAAGGCATGGCCCATGCCCACAGCGAAACCCTGGAGTTCCGCCTGAGCCTGGCCGCGCCCAAGGCCCGCGCCGACCTGCTGGCCATGACCCCGCACGGCTGGCGTGCCAGTGCCGAAAAGCGTGCCCGGGTGATCGACCAGCCCGAGCCGTTCGAGGTCACGGTTTCCATGCGTTATGACTATTTCGTGCGCCAAGACTGAGCACACCCGGAGCCCTTATGCGCCAACCTGATATCGAGATCTACCTGAAGGACACCGACGTCGACCACAAGCAGATTGCCGAGTGGCTCGCCCAGGCGATCGGCCCGTGCAGCGAATGGAAGCAGAAAGGCCATACCTTCAAATGCCAGGCCGGTAACATTCCGGTCACCTGGCTACCCAAGGCTGTAGGGAAATGGAACAGCCTGTACCTGGAAAGCGACCAGACGCCGTGGGCCGATGACGTCGCCTGCGCCCGCGCCGCATTTGCCGCACTGGGCGTGGAAGTGCGCTGCGCGCCGGGTGGCTGGGTGGAAGAAGATGGAGAGGAAGATGCCGACCGCTGGGTCCGCATCAGCGCCGACGGTGAAGAGGAAATCACCTGGCGCACCTGAATGCTCTGCATTCTTTGTGGGAGCCCGGCTTGCCGCCGATGCAGGCAACACGGTGCCTGGCACCGGCTTCGCCGGTGATCGCCGGCAAGCCAGCTCCCACAACAAGCCTTACAGCATGAGGCTCAGAGGCCCACTACGTCCTCGGCTTGCAGGCCTTTCTGGCCCTGCACGCAGGCGTATTCCACCCGCTGTCCTTCGACCAGGGTACGATGCCCCTCACCGCGGATCGCCCGATAGTGGACGAACACATCCGCACCACCTTCGCGCTGAATGAAGCCGTAACCCTTGGCATCGTTGAACCACTTTACATTCCCAGTCTCACGAGACGACATCTGAACTACTCCGGATTTTTATTGTGAAGATCGCCTTGTAGACACAGGGGTCTGTTCCCTGTGTCGACGCCGCTTGCGTAAATATCTTGCAAGTGGCAGGCCGAGTATATGACACAGAACAAAAAAATTTGATGACTGTCGCGCCGTTCGGCGATTTTTGCTGAACTTGCGCGGATACGGCAGACTAATTGGCTGAATACCCACCTGAACATCACTCCCAGGGCACACACCCCATGACCCGTTCCCCCCTGCGCCGCCTGATCTTCGGCGCCCTGCGTCGCCTGTTGTACCTGTGGGTGCGCTCCGAGACCATCAACCAGTCCTCCCTGACCCTCAAGCTCGACCGCAGCCGCCCGGTGTTCTATGCCCTGCCCACGCCCGCGCTCACCGACCTGGCCGTGCTCGACCATGAATGCACCAAGGCTGGCCTGCCGCGCCCGGTGCTGCCGGTGGCGGTTGGCCCGCTGCAGGAGCCGGCTGCCTTCTTTTACCTGACCCCGGACCCGGACTGGCTCGGCCGCCATGACAAGCGCGGCGCCCCGCCCACCCTGGAGCGCCTGGTCGCCGCCGTCAGCCAGCATGCCGAAGAGGATGCGCAGATCATTCCGGTCAGTGTGTTCTGGGGCCAGACCCCGGCCAGTGAATCCAGCCCGTGGAAGCTGCTGTTCGCCGACAGCTGGGCGGTTACCGGGCGCCTGCGCCGGCTGCTGACCGTGCTGATCCTCGGGCGCAAGACCCGGGTGCAGTTCTCCGCCCCCATCCACCTGCGCGAACTGGTGCAGCACAACAAGGGCCACGAGCGCACCGTGCGCATGGCCCAGCGCCTGATGCGCGTGCATTTTCGCAACCTCAAGACCGCTGTCATCGGCCCGGACATCTCGCACCGGCGCAACCTGGTCAAGGGCCTGATCCACGCGCCCCAGGTGCGACAGGCCATCGTCGATGAGGCGCAGCGCGAAAACCTGCCGCTGGCCAAGGCCGAAGCCCAGGCTTTGCGCTACGGCAACGAGATCGCCTCGGACTACACCTACACCGCCATCCGCTTCCTCGAAGTGGTGCTGAGCTGGTTCTGGAACAAGATCTACGACGGCATCAAGGTCAACCACATCGAGCAGGTGCAGGGCATCGCACCCGGCCACGAAGTGATCTACGTACCGTGCCACCGCAGCCACATCGACTACCTGCTGCTGTCGTACCTGCTGTTCCGCAACGGCCTGACCCCGCCGCACGTGGCCGCGGGCATCAACCTCAACATGCCGTTGGTGGGTAACCTGCTGCGCCGTGGCGGCGCCTTCTTCATGCGCCGTACGTTCAAGGGTAACCCGTTGTACACCGCGGTGTTCAACGAGTACCTGCACACCCTGTACACCAAAGGCTTTCCGGTCGAGTACTTCGTCGAAGGCGGCCGCTCGCGCACCGGGCGCATGCTGCAGCCACGCACCGGGATGCTGGCCATTACCCTGCGCAGCTTCCTGCGCTCGTCGCGCACGCCGATCGTGTTCGTGCCGGTGTACATCGGCTACGAGCGCGTGCTCGAAGGCCGCACCTACCTGGGCGAGTTGCGCGGTGCCAGCAAGAAGAAGGAGTCGATCTTCGACATCTTCAAGGTGTTCGGGGCGCTCAAGCAGCGCTTTGGCCAGGTATACGTGAACTTCGGCGAACCGATCCGCCTGGCCGGCTTCCTCGACCAGCAACAGCCCGGCTGGCGTGAACAGGACCACGGCCCGCAATACCGCCCGGCCTGGCTCAACGCCACCACCACCCGCCTGGGCGAAACCGTGGCCCGCCATCTCAACGAGGCGGCCGCAATCAACCCGGTCAACTTGGTGGCCCTGGCGCTGCTGTCCACCAGCCGCCTGGCCCTGGACGAACGCGCCCTGACCCGCGTACTCGACCTGTACCTGGCCTTGCTGCGCCAGGTGCCCTACTCGCCGCACACCACCCTGCCCGACGGCGACGGCCAGGCGCTGATCGAACACGTGCGCAGCATGAACCTGGTGGCCGAGCAGAAGGACGCCCTGGGCCGCATCCTGTATCTGGATGAAGGCAACGCGGTACTGATGACCTATTACCGCAACAACGTGCTGCACATCTTCGCCCTGCCGGCGCTGCTGGCCAGCTTTTTCCTCAGCAGCTCGCGCATGAGCCGCGAACTGCTGGGCCAGTATGTGCACGCGCTGTACCCCTACCTGCAGGCCGAACTGTTCCTGCGCTGGGCACCGGAGCAACTGGACGCGGTGATCGACCAGTGGCTGGCCGCGCTGGTCGAGCAAGGGCTGCTGCGCCAGGACAACGACATTTACATTCGCCCGGCGCCCAGCTCGCGGCAGTTCGTGTTGCTGACCCTGCTCGCCCGCACCATCACCCAGACCCTGCAGCGTTTCTACATGGCCACCTCACTGCTGCTGAACAGTGGGCAGAACAGCCTCAGCGCCGAAGAACTGGAAGACCTGTGCGTGATGATGGCCCAGCGCCTGTCGATCCTGCACGGCCTGAACGCCCCGGAGTTCTTCGACAAGACCCTGTTCCGCCACTTCATCCAGACCCTGGTCGAGCAAGGCGTGCTGCATGCTGATGCCCAGGGCAAGCTGGGTTATCACGACAAGCTGGGCGAGCTGGCTGAAGGCGTGGCCAAGCGCGTGCTGTCGGCCGAGCTGCGCCTGTCGATCCGCCAGGTGGCATTGCACCGTGAAGACGGGCTGGAAACTTCCACCATCTGAGGCTTTATCAGCCGGGAAAATCCGCTAAAGTCCCTGGGGTTGGCCACAAGCCAGCTCCAAGGACACCGGAGACCCCATGAAAAAGCTCTTTATGCTGTGTTGCGCATCCTTGCTCGCAGCCTGCTCCAGCCAAACCTCATCCACCCAGGCCAGCCTGGACGGTGAAGTCTTCTACCTGCAGCGTATTGCCCTGCCGCCTGCCGCTACCTTGAGCGTGGAACTGCAGGATGTTTCGCTGATGGATGCCCCTGCCGTGACCCTGGCCCGCCAGGCCGGCCCGGTCAAAGGCAACGTACCGCTGCCATTCCACCTCACCTACGACCCGGCCCAGGTCAAACCCGGCCACCGCTATGCGGTAAGCGCGCGCATTGAGCTGGACGGCAAGCTGCTGTTCATCAACACCGAACACCACGGCGTCATGCTCGACGGCAGTGACCCGCAGCCCGTGCGGATCAAGGTCGATCCGGTCCGCTGATACCCGTATTCATCTGTTTACAAGGAAAGCTCCATGATCCGCACTTCCCTGCGCTTCACCACCCTGTGCGCCGGCCTGCTGCTGTCGGCCAGCGCCCTGGCCCTGTCGCTGGGCGACCTGACCCAGAAAGACGCCACCGGTGGCCTGAAAGATGCCCTGACCCAGGGCGCACAACTGGCCGTCAAGCAACTGAGCACCCCGGGCGGCTTCAGCAACAACCCGGATGTGCGCATCGAACTGCCTGGCAACCTGGGCAAGGCCGCCAAGGCGATGAAGATGTTCGGCAAAGGTGAACAGGTCGAAGCCCTGGAAACCGGCATGAACAAGGCCGCCGAGGCTGCCGTGCCGCAGGCCCAGGCGATTCTCGTGGATGCCGTGAAAAACATGAGCGTGACCGATGCCAAGGGTATTCTCAGCGGCGGTGACGACTCGGCCACCCAGTACCTGAACAAGAGCAGCCGCGAGCAGATCCGCGCCAAGTTCCTGCCGATCGTCAAGCAGGCTACCGACAAGGTTGGCCTGGCTCAGCAGTACAACAACTTTGCCGGGCAGGCCGTGGCGTTGGGTGTGGTCGATGCCAAGAGCGCCAGCATCGAGAGCTACGTGACAGAAAAGGCACTGGATGGCCTGTTCGAGATGATCGGCAAGCAGGAGCAGAGCATTCGCCAGAACCCGGCTGAAGCAGCTACCAGCCTGGCCAAGAAGGTCTTCGGCGCCCTCTGATTCCGGTTGTCGCAATTCCCTGTAGGAGCAGCCTTGTGCTGCGAAGAGGCCGGTACAGCAACATGAATTTTCATTTGCTGCCCCGGCCTCTTCGCAGCACAAGGCTGCTCCTACAGGGCGGTGAAAGCCGCTAGGCTTTCTTCACCCTGAACCACGCCGCATACAACGCCGGCAGGAACAGCAGGGTCAGCACCGTGGCCACGATCAACCCGCCCATGATCGCCACCGCCATCGGCCCGTAGAACACGCTACGCGACAACGGAATCATCGCCAGCACCGCCGCCAGCGCGGTCAGCACGATCGGACGGAAGCGCCGCACCGTGGCTTCGATGATCGCCTGCCAGCGCTGCATCCCCGCCGCAATGTCCTGCTCGATCTGGTCCACCAGGATCACCGAGTTGCGCATGATCATCCCTGCCAGGGCAATGGTGCCGAGCATGGCAACAAAGCCGAACGGCTGGCGGAACACCAGCAGGAACAGGGTTACGCCAATCAACCCCAGCGGCGCGGTGAGGAACACCATCACCGTACGCGAGAAGCTGCGCAACTGGATCATCAGCAAGCTCAGCACCACCACCACGAACAGCGGCATGCCGGCATTCACCGACTTCTGCCCGCGTTCGGAGTCCTCAACCGTACCGCCCACTTCCAGCAGGTAGCCATCCGGCAGTTTCGCGCGTATCTCCCGCAGGGTCGGCTCGATCTGTTTCACCAGCGTGGCCGGCTGCTCCTTGTCGTAGATATCGGCGCGCACGGTCACCGTCGGCAAGCGGTTGCGATGCCAGATAATACCTTCCTCGAAGCCATACTCCAGGGTCGCCACCTGCGACAGCGCCACACTCTGGCCGTTGTCGGTCGGCAGTGCCAGGCTACCGAGGTTACTCAGCTCGCTGCGTTCCTGCCGGGTGCCGCGCAGCAGGATCTCGATCAGTTCGTTGTCCTCGCGGTACTGGCTGACCGTGGTGCCGGTCAGCGAGCTTTGCAGGAACCTCGACAGGTGCGCGGTGCTCACGCCCAAGGCGCGGGCACGGTCCTGGTCGATCTCGAGGAACACCGCCTTGCTCGGCTCCTCCCAGTCCAGATGCACGTTCACCACATGCGGGTTCTGGCGCACCTTGTCGGCCACTTCGCGGGCCAGTGCACGGGCCTTCTCGATGTGCTCGCCAGTTACCCGGAACTGCACCGGGTAACCCACGGGTGGGCCGTTCTCCAGGCGGGTGACCCGCGCGCGCAGGTCGGGGAATTGCTGGTCCACGGTACTGATCAGCCAGCTTCGCAGGCGCTCGCGGTCTTCCATCGACTTGGCCAGTACCACAAACTGGGCGAAGCTGGCCGCCGGCAGTTGCTGGTCCAGCGGCAAGTAGAAACGCGGCGAACCGGTGCCCACATAGGCCACGTAGTTGTCGATGCCGTCCTGCTGCTTGAGCAGCGCCTCCAGTTGCTTGACCCGCTCGGCGGTGTTGGCCAGCGAGGCACCTTCGGCCAGTTTCAGGTCGACCATCAGCTCCGGTCGCCCGGAGGCCGGGAAGAACTGCTGGGGCACGAAACGGAACAGCAGGATACTGCCGACAAAGGCGGCAATGGTCAGCAGGATCACCGTCTTGCGCCGCCGCACGCACCACTCCACCACACGCCGCACACGCTGGTAAAACGGTGTGGCATAAGGGTCTGGCGCGTGGCTGTCCTTGCCATGGCGCGCGGCATGCAGCTTGGCCAGATCTGGCAGCAGGCGCTCGCCCAGGTAAGGCACGAATACCACGGCGGCCACCCAGGAGGTCAGCAAGGCGATGGTCACCACCTGGAAGATCGAACGGGTGTACTCGCCCGTACTGGAGGCTGCCGTGGCAATAGGCAGGAAGCCCGCCGCCGTGATCAGGGTGCCGGTGAGCATCGGGAAGGCGGTGCTGCTCCAGGCGTAACTGGCCGCCTTGAGGCGGTCATAGCCTTGCTCCATCTTGATCGCCATCATCTCCACGGCAATGATCGCATCATCCACCAACAAGCCCAGGGCCAGCACCAGCGCGCCAAGGGAGATCTTGTGCAGGCCGATGCCAAAGTAGTGCATGGCGGCGAAGGTCATGGCCAGTACCAGCGGGATGGCCAGCGCCACCACCAGCCCCGTGCGCAGGCCCAGGGAGAAGAAGCTCACCAGCAGCACGATGACCAGCGCCTCGACCAGCACCTGGACGAACTCGCCCACGCCAGCCTTGACCGCCGCTGGCTGGTCAGAGACCTTGCGCAGTTCCATGCCCGCCGGCAGGCTGCGTGCCAGGCGCTCGAACTCGCTTTCCAAGGCCTTGCCCAGCACCAGGATGTCGCCGCCGTCCTTCATCGACACCGCCAGGCCAATGGCATCCTCGCCCATGAAGCGCATGCGCGGTGCGGGCGGGTCGTTGAAGCCGCGATGCACCTCGGCCACATCGCCGATACGGAAGGTGCGGTCACCGACGCGAATGGGGAACTGGCGAATCTGCTCGACGCTGTCGAAGCGCCCGCTCACCCGCAACTGCAGGCGCTCGCTGGGCATTTCGAAGAAGCCGGCGGTGCTGACCGCATTCTGCTCCTGCAGGGCTTGCTGCACGGCCTCAAGCGGCACGCCGAGAGTGGCCAGCTTGAGGTTGGACAGCTCGATCCAGATTTTCTCGTCCTGCAGGCCGATCAGCTCGACCTTGCCCACGTCCTTGACCCGCTGCAGCTGGATCTGGATGCGGTCGGCATAGTCCTTGAGCACCGCGTAGTCGAAGCCCTCACCGGTCAGCGCATAGATATTGCCGAAGGTGGTGCCGAACTCGTCATTGAAGAACGGGCCCTGGATTTCCGGCGGCAAGGTATGGCGGATGTCGGCGACCTTCTTGCGGATCTGGTACCACAGCTCGGGGATGTCCTTGGAATGCAGCGAGTCGCGGGCCATGAAGGTGACCTGCGATTCGCCCGGTCGGGAGAACGAGACGATCCGCTCGTATTCGCCGGTTTCCATCAGCTTCTTCTCGATGCGCTCAGTAACCTGGCGCGACACTTCCTCGGCAGTGGCACCCGGCCACAGGGTACGGATGACCATGGCCTTGAAGGTGAATGGCGGGTCCTCGCTCTGGCCAAGCTTGGTGTAGGACATGGCGCCAATGGCCGCCAGCAGGATCATCAGGAACAGGACGATCTGGCGGTTGCGCAGCGCCCAGGCAGAAAGGTTGAAACCCATCGGGACTTACTCCTTGGCCGTCAGGTTCACTACGCGGTTGGTGCGGTCCACGGGGCGTACCTCCTGGCCCTCGCGCAGTACATGGCCGCCAGCGGCGACCACCCAGTCGCCCGGGGCAAGGCCTTCGAGCACCGGTACGCTGTCGGCGCCATAGGCCCCCAGACGTACCACAGCCCGCTCCAGGCGGCTGTCCTTGTTGACCCGCCAGACGTAGGCCTGGCCGTTTTCCGCAGTGACTGCCGACAGGGGCACCGCCAGCGGGATCAGCCCTTCATGGGCGATGAACACCCGGGCGCTCTGGCCCAGCTCCGCCGGCGCGGCGGCCGAGGTAAAGGCGATACGCGCAGCGAAGGTGCGCGAACGCGGATCGGCAGCCGGTGACAGCTCGCGGATGCGCCCCTGGAAGCGCTCTTGCGGGTGCGACCACAACTCCACGCTCACCGGCTGGCCCACGGCGAAGCGGGCGAACTGCTGCTCCGGCAAGCCGATGACCACTTCCCGCTCGCCATCGGCGGCCAGGGTGAACACGGTCTGCCCGGCTGCGACCACCTGGCCCACCTCGACCTGGCGCTTGGCGATCACCCCGGCCTGCGGTGCCCGCAGCACAGCGTATTCGGCCTGGTTGCCAGCCACGTCGAACTCGGCCTTGGCCTGTTTCAGCCGGGCCAGGCCGGCGCGGTAGAGGTTTTCGGCATTGTCGTACTGGGAATGGCTGACCATCTGCCGTTCCAGCAGCTTCTGGTAGCGATCGCGCTCGGCGCGCACCAGCGACAGGTTGGCCTCGGCGGCCGCCAGCTGGGCACGGTTGGCTTCCAGCTGCAGGCGCACGTCCTGCGGGTCCAGCTCGGCCAGCGGCTGGTCGGCCTTGACCCGCTGCCCTTCCTCGACCAGCCGCTTGCTGACCTTGCCGCCTATGCGGAAGGCCAGTTCCGGCTCGAAGCGCGCACGCACTTCGCCGGGGTAACTGTCGGCAGCGGCTTCAGCCGGCTGCGGCTGCACCACCAACGCCGGGCGCGGCACAGCAGGTGGGGCTGCTTCCTGGCCGCACGCCGCCAGGAACAGCACGGCAGCAGCGGACAGGGCGATGGACAAGGCATGGCGCAACATGATGAATCCTTTCGCAGAGGGCGCATTGAATATTTATACTGGTAAGTATATTAAATCAGGCAATCGGTGCCGGAAAGGGGGCCTGCCGGTTTTTGCAGGGTAGGGTTTGAGCCTTGCGGGTTCACCCGAATGGCGCCTGACCCGTTAAGATGGGCGATTCTTCAACCAGATGCAGAAAACAATGTCCAACGACGCACCCATCGGCCCGGGCCGGCCCAAGGACCTGGCCAAGCGCGAGGCGATTCTCGAAGCCGCCAAGGCACTGTTCCTCAGCCTTGGCTACGCCAACACCAGCATGGATGCGGTCGCTGCGGCGGCAGGTGTTTCAAAGCTCACCGTCTACAGCCACTTCACCGACAAGCAGACACTGTTCGGCTCAGCGGTCATGGCAACCTGCCAGATCCAGTTGCCCGACCTGCTTTTCGAGTACCCCGATGGGGTGCCAGTGGAAGAGGTGCTGCTGACTATTGCCCGTGGCTTCCAGGCGCTGATCAGCAGCGATGAAGCGGTCAAGCTCAGCCGCCTGATCATGGCCCAGGGCAGCCTCGACCCGAGTTTTGGCGAGTACTTCTACGAAGCCGGGCCCAAGCGGGTGCTGGCGGGGATGGAAGCATTGCTGCGCGGGGCGCATGAGCGCGGGCTGCTGCGCATCGACAACCCGCTGCGTGCGGCGGAACACTTCTTCTGCCTGGTCAAGGGCGCACCGGATTACCGGTTGCTACTGGGGTGCGCGGGGGCGCTGGAGAGGGATGAGGCCGAGGCGCATGTGCGCGAGGTGGTCGGGGTATTCATGCGGGCATTCCAGCCCTGATATCTGGATGCCTGTGCGGGCCTCTTCGCGGGTAAACCCGCTCCCACAGGGTCGATGTGATCTTGAAGTTTGTACAGCACCTGTGGGAGCGGGTTTACCCGCGAAGAGGCCCGCACAGGCATAGCCAAATCAGGCCTTCAGCGCCTTCTTCGGGTAAATGTCATACCGGCTCGACTTGCCCTCCAGGCTATGGCTCGGCTTCGGCCCGTCGATGATCGGGGCCTTGCGCGGCCGCTTCACCACCACTCGGTGGGTCGCCAGCGCCAGGGCAGCTTCGAGCAAGGCCGGGGCATCCAGGTCGTCGCCCACCAAAGGCCGGAACACACGCATTTCCTTCTTCACCAGCGCACTCTTGTCCCGATGCGGGAACATCGGATCGAGGTAGATCACCTGGGGTGCCTCGCCTTCCCAGGCTCGCATGCGCTCGATGGCGTTGCCGGTCAGCAGGCGCATGCGCCCCACGATCGGCCCCACCTCTTCATCCGCACGGGCCCGCGCCAGGCCATCCTCCAGCAGCGCGGCAATCAACGGCTGGCGCTCAATCAGGGTCATCTGGCAGCCCAGGCTGGCCAGTACGAACGCATCCTTGCCCAGCCCGGCAGTGGCATCCAGCACCTGCGGCCGTACACCTTGGGAAATACCCACGGCCTTGGCGATCATCTGCCCGTTGCCACCGCCAAACTGGCGCCGGTGCGCGGCCTGGCCTTCGACGAAGTCCACCCGCACCGGCCCCGGGGCCTGCGGGCCCAACTGCTGGATCTGCAAGCCATCGACGCCCACCTGCACGGCAAACCCGGCGGCATCGTCCCGCAGCGGCAGCTCAAGACGCTCGGCCCACGCAGCGGCTTGCGCCTCGAATTCAGCCGACAGCGCCTCGACCCGGATACCTGTGCCCTGCTCTTCCATCATTCACACCTAGAAATTGAACCCAGCCCTTAATGTATCGGCCACCTCGGCCGATACAGGCAATATCCCGCTATTCTGCCAGAGCACAACGCGCGCGACTGCCATGTCAGATACTCTTCCCATCGGCTTGACCTACCTGTCGCCTGTCGGCAACTACAGTCAGCACAACACCCAGGCACTCGGGGGCGTCAGCCACCTGTGGCAGGATTTCTTTGCCCGGGCCATGGCCGAGCAGCAGGAAGAGCCCGCAGACAGCGTCAGCCAGTCGTTCGTGCAGTATGACGAGGCCAGCGGCGAGCCGATCGGCGGCGCCCGCGCGCTGGCCCTGATCGACGCCCAGCGTGCCTGCCCGGTACACGACACCGAGGTGGCACCGCCAGAGCCACTGTTCCTGCCCAAGGCAGAACTCGAAGCCAACCTGCTGCCGCCCGCTCCCGAGCCGTTCAGCGCAGTCGAGCTGATCGAACAGCAGCGCCAGCTTGATATCAGCAACAGCTGGCTGCGCCCTGTGGTGATGAGCCAAGGTCACCCCATTGCCGAGCCCGGCCCCGGCCCTACCCCGCGCTCGCTGTTCCTGCCGATCGCCGAGTTCGAGACCAACCTGCTGGACCCGGCCCCCGAGCCGTTCGACGACGCCACCCTGGCCAAGCAGCAGAACGACCTGGAGTTCGACATCCACTGGGCCCGCCCGGTGGTGCTGAACAACGTGCGCGCCCACGCCTGAGGTCAGCGGCGGAACAGTTCGTTGAGCTGGGTGAACGGTAGTGCCTGTTCCCCGTAGCCGAACGTGCCCTCATCACGAATTTCCAGCGCGGCCCGGTGGAAGGCCCCCAACGCGGCACGGGCCAGCGATGAGCCGACGCTGATACGGCGTACGCCCAGGTCCTGCAACTGGTTGACGCTCAGTGGCACGCCCGCCATGCCCATCAGCACATTCACCGGCCGTGGCGCGACGGCCTGCACTACCGCGCGGATTTCCTCGACAGTACGCAGCCCGGGCGCGTAGAGCACGTCGGCACCGGCCTCGGCATAGGCCTGCAAACGCAGGATGGTGTCGTCCAGGTCCATGCGCCCGTGCAGCAGGTTTTCTGCCCGGGCGCACAGGGTGAACGGGAACGGCAGGCTGCGCGCCGCCTGCACGGCTGCGCGCACACGCTCTACTGCCAGCTCGAAGTCATGGATCGGTGCATCGCTGCGGCCACTGGCATCCTCGATAGAGCCACCCACCAAGCCGACTTCTGCTGCCCGCAGAATGGTCTGGGCGCAATCTTCGGGCTGCTCGCCAAAGCCGTTCTCCAGGTCAGCAGCCACCGGCAAGGGGGTGGCATCGACAATCTCACCGGCGTTGTCCAAGGTATCTTCCAGGGTCAAGGCCCCTTCGGCGTCCGGCCGCCCCAGGCTGAAAGCCAGGCCTGCGCTGGTAGTGGCCAGCGCCTCGAAGCCCAAGCTGGCCAGTAGCTTGGCCGAACCGGCATCCCATGGGTTGGGGATGACGAAGGCGCTGTCGCGCTCGTGCAGGGCCTTGAAGGCTTCCGCTCGCAGGGTTTGCACATCCATGGTTCAACCTCCGGCAGTCAGGGAATGGTCAGAGTAGCCCTAGTTGTTCGACCTCGGGGGTGCGCGGCAATTCCGGCAGCGCGGCAAGGCCCGGCAGGCGCTGCATCAGGCGTTGGTGAAAGTGCTGGGCCAGCGCCGCGGCCAGGCGGTTGTCCGAGGTGTGCAGGAATATGTAGGGGCGGCGGCCTTCCTCGATCCAGGTGGCAACCTTGTCTACCCAGGGGGTAAGGAAGGCCTCGTTGGCCTCCAGCTGCGGATGGCCGATGAAGCGCACCTGCGGCTGCTGGCTGAAGGCTGCCGGGCGTGGCGGTACCTTGGGCTTCTTCGCCTGCGCATGCAGCACGGCGGGGTCACGAGAGGTGCAGCTGAACAAGGCACGCGGGTCGAGGCAGATACGCTCCACACCGCGCTCATGCAGCAGGCGGTTGAGCAACCGCTCCTCTTCACCCTTGGCGAAGAAGGCCTGGTTGCGCACCTCCACAGCCACCGGCACCCCGATCTCGTCAAGGAAGTGGCAAAGCTCGCCCAGCCGTGCGGGGCCGAACTGGGCCGGCAACTGCAGCCAGTAGGGTGCTACACGCTGGCCCAGCGGGGCCATCAGGCGGGTGAAGTCAAAGGCCGGTTCGAGCTGATCGCGCAGGTCGCCTTCATGGCTGATGTCCCTGGGGAACTTGGCAGTGAAGCGGAAGTGCTCGGGCATGATCTGCGCCCAACGCGCAATGGTGCCGGGTGCGGGACGGGCGTAGAAGGTGGTATTGCCCTCGACGGCGTTGAATACCCGGCTGTAGTAGCCAAGCATCTCACTGCTGTTGGCGTCGGCGGGATACAGGTAGTCGCGCCAGGCGTTTTCGCTCCAGGACGGGCAACCGAGAAAATAAGGCAGTGGCGATGAACTCATCCACTAAATGTACAGGTCGAGCCCCATTACTTCCATGTCCCAGTCGGTAAAACCGGCGGTGCTCAGGTAGCTGGCCAATGCGGTAGCAGTGCGGCGGTCACGGGCGCGGGGGAAGATCATGTCCTGCTGGCGGGCTGGCAGGCCACCACTGCGACGGCGGGCGGTGGCTTCCTGAGGGGCAGCTTCGGCCTGCTCGATCACCTCGGCATCTTCGATGGCCTCCTCACGCACCGCCGCCTTGCGCGGCGAGCGCTTGATCGGGTAGGACTGCGGTGAGAAACCGTCGATACGCATGGCATGAGCACTCAGGATCGATGATGGCAATTTAGCAGCATCAGGGTTCCATCGCTAATGCTCGAGTGATAACTGGACCACAGATCACGCAAAAGGTTTTAGTGTCATCGGTGATAACCGACAAACAACACTCAGCGCTTCTTGGGTGTCGCTACATTATCGCGCAGGTAGACCGGTTGCGCCTGTTCGGCAACGATCGCCTCGCCACGTGCCCAGGCAAACCTGGCCAGGCTGAGGATGTCCAGGGCATTGGGCAAGGCGCTGGCATTGCTGGCCGCCACCTGCACCGCCAGGCGCTCGGCGTAGCCCCAACCGGTACCGGCACCGAACCATTCGCCAGCGCTGCCAGCCGGCAGTGCCACCTGCTCGGGTGGCAACACTGCTTCTTGGCCGAGCAGGCGCATTTCGCCTTCGCTGGCCTGGTAGCAGCCCCAATACACTTCATCCATGCGCGCATCAATGGCGGCCGCCACCTGCTGCACGCCGTGCTCGCGCAGCGCGCCCTGGGCCAGTGCGGCCAGGTTGGACACCGGCAACACCGGGCGCTCCAGGGCAAAAGCCAGGCCCTGGACCACACCAATGGCAATGCGCACGCCGGTGAACGCGCCCGGGCCACGACCAAAGGCGATGGCATCCAGCGCATTCAGCGCCACGCCGGAGTCGGCCAGCAACTGCTTGATCATCGGCAGCAGCTTCTGGGCATGCATGCGCGGGATCACCTCGTAATGGCTGGTTACCTTGCCGTCATGCAGCAGTGCGACGGAACAGGCTTCGGTAGCGGTATCCAGGGCCAGCAGGGTGGTCATCGAACGGGTATCCAGGTGCGAGTGAAAAAGAGCGGCAGTATAGAACAGCGGCGGCGTTGTGTCCCCAAGGGGCAGCTGTACGGCCATTAGGCGCTACATGCGAACTGGCGCGGTCTCTGTGGGAGCGGGCGTGCCCGCGAACACCGGCGCAGCCGGTGCCAGCCACCGCGTTGAATTCTTCCCGGGCACGCCCGCTGCCACAGAGGCCGCATCAGGGCCGCAATGCCGAGTCCCACAAACGACAACGGCCCGCAAGCGGGCCGTTGTCGAGGTGCGTCAGGCGCTGGATCAGCTCAGGGCTGCCAGGACCTTGGCGGTGATGGCTTCAACCGAACCGACGCCTTCGATGTGGCTGTACTTCGGCTTGCCGGCATTGGCGGCCGACAGCTTCTGGTAGAAGTCCACCAGCGGCTTGGTCTGGCTGTGGTAGACAGACAGGCGATGGCGAACGGTTTCTTCCTTGTCGTCATCGCGCTGGATCAGGTCTTCACCCGTCTCGTCGTCCTTGCCTTCCACTTTCGGTGGGTTGTACTGAATGTGGTAGGTACGGCCCGAGGCCAGGTGCACGCGGCGGCCAGCCATGCGGCCAACGATTTCCTCGTCGTCCACGGCAATTTCGACCACGGCGTCGATGTCGACACCGGCAGCGACCATGGCTTCGGCTTGCGGGATGGTGCGCGGGAAGCCGTCGAACAGGCAGCCCTTGGCGCAATCAGGCTGGGCGATGCGCTCCTTGACCAGGCTGATGATCAACTCGTCGGAGACCAGCTGGCCGGCATCCATGACTTTCTTCAGTTCCAGGCCCAGCGGGGTGCCGGCCTTGACGGCGGCACGCAGCATGTCACCGGTGGAAATCTGGGGGATACCGAACTTTTCGGTGATGAACTTTGCCTGAGTACCTTTACCGGCCCCGGGAGCTCCCAGCAAAATTACGCGCATCTTGTGCTCCTCAAATTTTTTTATGAAATTCAATGGATTCGGCGACCAGGGCCAAGTCCGGAAAATCGGGTATGACCACAAATCGGTCAGAAGGCTGCTCAAGATACACAGCGCCCGGCAGCCAGACAAGCGTCCCAAAGTTGCAGGAATGCGCCACCTACGGCTGGCCTGGCAGGCGGTTGCGCCCGGCGCAACCACCCTCTTCGTCCACTTGCACGCCCAGCACAGTACTTGCCCGGGGCACCCCGGGCCTACCCTCAGCCGGTGTTGCGCAGGCCGGCTGCAATACCCGCCACAGTGACTAGCAAGGCCTGCTCCAACGGGCTGTCCAGAGCGGCTTCGCGGCTGCGCGAGCGGGCCAGCAACTCGGCCTGCAGACGGTGCAATGGGTCCAGGTAGGTGTTGCGCAGGCTGATGAATTCCAGCGTCTCGGGGCTGTGCGCAAGTAGCACCGGCTGCCCGGTCAGGCCCAGTACCACCTGGCACGACTGCGACAATAGGTCGCGCAGGTACGCACCCAAAGGCAACAAGTGCGGTTGCACTAGACGTTCGTCGTAGGCCTCGGCGATCTGCGCATCGGCCTTGGCCAGCACCATCTCGAGCATGTCGATGCGGGTGCGGAAGAACGGCCATTGCTCGCGCATCTGCGCCAGCAGTTCACCCTGGCCACGGGCCAGGGCATTGCTCAATGCCGTTTCCCAGCCAAGCCAGGCCGGCAGCATCAGGCGGGTCTGGGTCCAGCCGAAGATCCACGGGATGGCCCGCAGGCTTTCGATGCCACCGGCGCGGCGCTTGGCCGGGCGGCTGCCCAGCGGCAGGCGCCCCAGTTCCTGCTCCGGGGTCGACTGGCGGAAGTACTCGACAAAATCGGGGTTCTCCCGCACCACACCGCGATAGGCCTTGACGCCATCGGCGGCCAGTTGGTCCATCAACTCGCGCCAGGCCGGCTGCGGTGGTGGCGGTGGCAACAAGGTGGCTTCGAGGACGGCAGCCAGGTACAGGTTGAGGTTCTGCTCGGCGATGCCCGGCAAGCCGAACTTGAAGCGGATCATTTCGCCCTGCTCGGTGGTACGGAAGCGCCCTGCCACCGAACCTGGTGGCTGCGACAGGATCGCGGCATGGGCCGGGCCTCCACCGCGGCCTACCGTGCCGCCACGGCCGTGGAACAGCAACAGCTCGACCTGGTGCTCGGCGCAGATGCGCACCAGGTTTTCCTGGGCCCGGTACTGCGCCCAGGCCGCTGCCGTGGTACCGGCATCCTTGGCCGAGTCGGAGTAGCCGATCATCACTTCCTGCGGGCCACGCAGGTTGGCGCGGTAGCCTGGTAGGCCGAGCAGGCGCTGCATCACCGGGCCGGCATTGTCGAGGTCGGCCAAGGTCTCGAATAGTGGCACCACGCGCATGGGCCGCGTCAGGCCAGCCTCCTTGAGCAGCAACTGCACCGCCAGCACATCCGAAGCAGCACCGGCCATGGAGATGACGTAAGAGCCCAGCGAGGCAGCCGGCGCGGCGGCAATTTCCCGGCAGGTGGCCAGCACCTCGGCGGTATCGGCCTGCGGCTTGAAGTGCGCGGGCAGCAGTGGCCGGCGGTTTTTCAGCTCGGCCTGGAGGAACTCGATGCGCTGCTCTTCATCCCAGTCGGCATAGCGCCCCAGGCCCAGGTAGTCGGTAATCTCGCTCAGCGCATCACGGTGGCGGGCGGCGTCCTGGCGCACGTCCAGGCGGCCCAGGAACAGGCCGAAGGTCACGGCGCGGCGCAGGCAGTCCAGCAACGGGCCTTCGGCGATCACACCCATGCCGCATGCGTGCAGGGACTGGTAGCACAGCTCCAGCGGCGCGATCAGGTCGCGGTTGTCCACCAGCACCTCGGCGCTGGCCGGCTGGTTGCTGGTCAACGCCGAATGCGCCCAGGCGCGCGTCGCCCGCAGGCGGTCGCGCAGTTGCTTGAGCACGGCGCGGTAGGGTTCGGCGCTGTCGCCGACACGCTCGCGCAGGGCGTCGTTGGCCTGCTGCATGGACAACTCGGAAGCCAGTGCATCGATGTCGCGCAGGAACAGGTCGGCGGCCATCCAGCGCGCCAGCAGCAGGACTTCGCGGGTGACCGCAGCGGTCACGTTGGGGTTGCCATCACGGTCACCGCCCATCCACGAGGCGAAGCGGATCGGCGCCGCTTCCAGCGGCAGGCGCAGGCCGGTAGCCTCCAGCAGGGCCTTGTCGACCTTGCGCAAGTGGCTGGGAATGGCATGCCACAGCGAATGCTCGATCACCGCGAAGCCCCACTTGGCTTCATCTACCGGCGTAGGCCGGGTGCGGCGGATTTCTTCGGTGTGCCAGGCCTCGGCGATCAGCCGGCGCAGGCGCTCGCGCACCTGCTGGCGTTCGGCCGGGGTCAGGTCGCGGTGGTCCTGGGCAGCCAGCTGGCCGGCGATGGCGTCGTACTTCTGGATCAGGGTACGGCGGGCCACCTCGGTGGGGTGCGCGGTGAGCACCAGCTGGATGTCGAGCTTGGCCAGCTGCCGGGCCAGGGCATCATTGCCGTGCCCGGCCTGCTTGAGGCGCGCCAGCAGTTCGGGCAACACCCGGGCCTCGAACGGCTCGGGCTGGTCGGCGTCGCGGCGACGGATCAACTGGTACTGCTCGGCCATGTTGGCCAGGTTGAGGAACTGGTTGAAGGCCCTGGCCACAGGTAGCAAGTCTTCCTCGGCCAGGTCCGCCAGGGTCGAGCTCAGTTGCTCGCCGGCGCCGCGACGGTCGGCCTTGGCACTGTGGCGGATGTCCTCGATCTTCTGCAGGAACGCTTCGCCGTGCTGCTGGCGAATGGTTTCGCCGAGCAACTCACCCAACACATGGACATCTTCACGCAAACGCACATCGATATCGGTCATTGGCCCTCTCTCCGGCGCGGCTCTGGCGCATTGCATCCCTTTAAGCCTTTACGCGATCCCCTGTGGGAGCGGGCTTGCCCGCGAAGAATCCAACGCGGTGTCTGGCACCGGCGTTGCCGGTGTTCGCGGGCACGCCCGCTCCCACAGAGGGTGCGGCATACCTGGCAAGAGTGCCCACAGCCGGGCGGCGATGGCAAGCCGTGATCGGCCAAAGCAAACTAAAGTGAAAGCACGAGACTCCCATGCAATGCAGCCTTTTCAGGCGTCAACAGAGGTCATCATGAAAATTCGTGAACTCGCCCGGCACTGGGAACAGAATGCCGCCGGTACCCTCAGCCCCACTGGCCATGTCCTGCACCTGGACCTGGAGTCAGAGGCGCGCCTGGCCGCGCTGATCGACATGTACCCCAAGCGCACCGCAGAAGAACTGCTCGGTGAACTGGTCGCAGCCGCTCTTGAGGAACTGGAAGCCAGCTTCCCCTATGTGCAGGGCCGCCAGGTCATCGCCACCGACGAAGAAGGCGACCCGCTGTACGAGGACATAGGCCCTACTCCGCGCTTTCTTTCACTGTCGCGCCAGCATCTGCACGCCCTGAGCAACCCCGCAGCCGACAGCGAGAAGTAACCCGCCGCCCCATTCTTCCGGGCCTAGTAGGGGCCCGGAATACCGCTATACACCGCAAAAGTTCCGGACGAATCACACTGACCGATTAGTCAGAAATAGTTGTCCGTTAAGGGTGATTTTTTCTGAACTATCCGGAAAAAGCCTCAGTCACAGCCAATAGCCATCACGCTAAAACCCTGCACACCTGCCGTTGTGCACCGTTGAGCTGAAGCGCGCGGACGTGTCAGGGAATGAGCGATGGACTGCTACGGACATCGTCGTCAACAGGAGTGATCCAATGGAACTGACTACCAAGAAAACCCGCACTTGCGAACCCTCATCCACTCATGTGCGCGGGTTCAAGCTGGCAGCGCTGGCCCTGGGCAGCAGCCTGGCCCTGGCCGGCTGTGCGGGCAACCCGCCCACCGAGCAATATGCCGTCACCCAGTCCGCCGTGAACTCCGCCGTCAGCGCTGGCGGCACCGAGTTCGCCGCCGTGGAAATGAAAGCGGCCCAGGACAAGTTCAAGCAGGCCGAGATCGCCATGCATGACAAGAAATACGACGACGCCAGGCGCCTGGCCGAACAGGCCGAATGGGACGCCCGCCTCGCCGAACGCAAGGCCCAGGCGGCCAAGGCCCAGAAGGCCGTGCTGGATGCCCGCGAGGGCGTTCAGGACGTACGTGAGGAAGGCCTGCGCAGCGCTCAATGAGCCCTGCCCTGCCAACCTCGGCCTTCGCAAACGATCAAAGGATGAACACTATGCGCAACTACGTCATGATTCCCGCCCTGCTGGCTCTGAGTATCGGCCTTGCCGCCTGCTCGCACGACCCAAACGCCAACCTCGAATCGGCCCGCACCAACTTCTCCTCGCTGCAGAGTGACCCGCAATCGAGCAAGGTTGCAGCGCTGGAGACCAAGGACGCACAGGACTGGCTGAACAAGGCCGACAAGGCCTACATGGACCGAGAAGACGAGAAGAAGGTCGACCAGTTGGCCTACCTGACCAACCAGCGTGTCGAAGTGGCCAAGCAGACTATCGCCCTGCGCACTGCCGAAGGTGAACTGAAGAACGCCTCGGCCCAGCGTGCCCAGGCCAAGCTGGACGCCCGCGACGCGCAGATCGCCAAGCTGCAGGACAGCCTCAATGCCAAACAGACCGACCGCGGCACGCTGGTCACCTTCGGCGACGTGCTGTTCGACTTCAACAAGGCCCAACTCAAGAGCAACGCCTACCCGAACATCACCAAGCTGGCGCAGTTCCTCCAGGAAAACCCGGAACGCAAGGTGATCGTCGAGGGGTACACCGACAGCGTCGGCTCGGCCAACTACAACCAAGGCCTGTCGGAGCGCCGCGCCAACAGCGTGCGCATGGCTCTGGTACGTGCCGGCGTCGACCCGGCGCGCATCGTCGCCCAAGGCTATGGCAAGGAGTACCCGGTAGCGGACAACTCGAGCAATTCGGGGCGGGCGCAGAACCGTCGGGTGGAGGTGACCATCTCCAACGACAACCAGCCGGTGGCGCCGCGCTCGGTGAGCCAGGTACAGCAGTGAGGCTGGCTAGCTGAACTGACAAGCCCCGCGATCGACGCGGGGCTTTCTTTTGCCTGTTCCGGCCCTTTCGCGGGCACGCCCGCTCCCACAGGTACGGCGCCGGTTTCGAGCTTTGCGCGATCCCTGTGGGAGCGGGCGTGCCCGCGAAGAGGCCAGTTCAGGCAGTAGAGACAATGGCTCACTGCACCTGCTGCGGCGTTTCCTCACCCATGCAGCGCACCGCGCGCTTGCGGTTGTCCACCAGCACGCCGGTCAGGCCTTTTTGCTGGGTGTCGAACAGCACCAGCACGCCATCGACACACTGGGCCACTTGGGGCGCCGGGTCCAGCGAGACCTTGTAGTCCTCGCCGGGGATGGTCTTGAGCATGGTGAAGTCCTGCAGCAACAGGGCATCCTCGGGCTTGGCGAAATGCAGGTAACCGTAGTACCACAAGGCCCCCACCGTCACGATGATGCTGCCGACACCGGTCAGGATCAGCGGGATGGCGTTGCGTTCTTCACTCATTGCTTGTTCTTCTCGTCAGGGTAATCGGGCACTTCGGCCAACCGCCGCAGGCCGTTGAAATGGCTGGGGTCATCGAGGAAACGCAGCATCACCTGGCGCCAGGTCGGGTCGGCGAAGGTCTGTACGTGGCCACCACGGGTCAGTTGCAGAACCCGCGGCGCTGGCGCGTGCTGGTACAGGCGGATGCCGTTGTCCATCGGCACCAGGGTGTCGTCGATGCTGTGGAAGAACAGCTTGGGCGGGCTGCTCAGCTGCTCGATCGAGCGGATCGCGCTGTCGCCGTCCGGCACCAGCCACGACAGCGGTACCTGCAGCGGCCAGGTCATCCACGAGGTACTGAGGGCAAAGCGCCCGACTGCACGGTAGCTGGCGGGCACACCGTCGAACACCAGGGCGCTGAAACGCTGGCGCTGCTCGGGGTGGGCCGCCAGGTAGTGAATGGCCATGGCGCCGCCCAGGCTCTGCCCCAGCAGCACCAGCGGCTTGCCCTTGACCTCGGGCGCCTGGTCCAGCCACGCCATCGCCGCGGCGATATCCTCGTACACCTCGGGCAGGCTCGGCTCGCCCTGGGACAGGCCATAGCCGCGGTAATCGATCATCAGCACCTGGTAGCCCTGTTCCGGCAGCCAGTAGCTGCCGCCCAGGTGCCCAGGCAGATTGCCGCCATTGCCGTGCAGGTGCAGCACCGTGCCCTTGACCTCGACCCCGGCCTTGGCAGGCAACCACCAGCCATGCAGGCGGATGCCATCAGCCGTGGTCAGGGTGACATCGCGGTACTCGAGCCTGGCCCGCTCGGGCGTGAACGGCTGGCCACGCTCGGGGTAGAACAGCAGGCTGCTGCAACCGCCCAGGCCCAGCAGGATCAAGCCTAGGGTCAGCAGGCGGCAGCACTCAGAGAATGTTCGCGTAGTCGGCTTCAATGCGGTCCAGGCTCAGATGGTTGAGGAAGTTGGAGAAGCACATCCAGGCCGACAGCGCGTTGAGGTCGCGGAACTGCTCGGGCAGGTACTTGGGCGGCTCGACCAGACCTTCCTCTACCAGCTGACGCAGGGTGCGCATGTCTTCCAGAGTGGTCTTGCCACAGAACAGCAACGGGATCTGTTCGAGCTTGCCCTTCTTCACGGCCAACTGAATGTAGTTGTAAACCATGATGAAGCCTTTGAGGTAGGACAAGTCCTTGGTAAATGGCAGGCCATTGGGCACCGACCCACGGAACACCCGGCTGGCGTTGCTGTAGCTCTGCGCCATCTCGAAGCCCTGCTCGCGGAAGAAGTTGTAGATCTGCATGAAATCGGCACCCTCCTCGACCATGTGGATGGCGCGGGTGCGGTTGGTGAGCTTGCGCAGGCGGCTGGGGTATGAGGCAAAGGCGATCACCTCCATGAGGATGGCCAGGCCCTCCTGGGTCACCGTCGACGAGGGCGGGCCCTTGGCCAGGAAGGTACAGATCGGCTGGTTCAGGCCGTTGAGCGTGGTGCCGACATGCACCAGCCCTTCATGCACCTCCAGGGCGCGCACGTCACGGGCGTTGAACATGGCGTCGGCACGCACCTTGATGTAGTCGGCCCCGGCCGCGGCATCGGCGACGATGCCGTCGGACTCGAACACACGGATGGTCTCCTCGGCCTCGCCGAACACCTTGTTCAGCCGGTGCTGGAGGATTTCCACGGCCTCCTTGGCGGTGAGGTTCTTCGGTTCGTCCTTGAGGTCGCCACGGCCATCGATGTTGTTCAGGTAGTCCGACAGCATCAGGCCGAGGTCGGCCAAGGTCGGGTCACCGGCGTGGAAGGCATCCGAGGCAGCGCCGTACAGCTCCTGGGAAATCAGGCCGAAATCCTCGGTGCCGCGCGCTTCGAGCATGCGCACCACCATGCGGTATTCGCGGCACATGCGCTTCATGATCTGCCCGACCGGGTTGAACTGCCCGAGCTGGCGAATGATGTCCCGCTCGATGCCCTGGAACTCGGCCTTGACCGCACTGGAATCGAACGCCAGCGGGCGCGACTGGTAGTAGGCACGGTCGACGGCCGGCGGCTCCTTGCCCTTGGCCTTGAGGAAGCCCTGGCGGATGTTGTCGTCCCACTTCACCGCGTCCAGCACCCGGATCGGGGTCTGGGCCGCGACGATGCGGTCGGACAGGGCACGGATGGTTTGCTGGTATTCGTCCACCGGGGGACTCCTTATTGGAACAAAGTGCCAAGCCTTGCATTGCCTGAACCGCCCTCTTCGCGGCTAAAGCCGCTCCTACAGGTACTGCAATCCCTGTGGGAGCGGCTTCAGCCGCGAAGAAGCCAGCGCGGTCATTTGCCGGAACGCTGGAACCGCGCCACTTCAACGAACAGGTCGGAGTTGGCCGGGTCGTCCAGGTAAGCCAGCACCCGCGCCGACGGGCTGTCGATCAGCACGCCGTCGCCGTTGTCTTCAGGCACCTCGGTGCTGCGCCCGGTCAGCTCCTTCTTGTCCACCGCCTGCTGCACCTGCTCGACATCCAGGTTGTAGACCACCAGTTCCTTGCCATCGACGATATCGAAACCGCCGATCAGGAAGTTGCCACCCAGGCGCTTGGGCACGCCGGCCGACAGGTACCAGCGGTTGCCGTGGCGCGACACGGTGAACACGTATTCCTCAGGGGCCTTGCCCTTGGCCGTGGCCACCGCCTTGTAGGCATCGGCGCCACTACGGCTGATCACCAGCTTCAGCGGCTCGCCCCAGGCGTCCTTGCTGCTCCACTTGCCGAGCAAGGCCTTGGGCGCCGCCTGGTTGCTCGGCAAGGGCTCGTGGAAGGTCACCAGACAGCCGCCCAGCAGCAGGAATGACAGAGTCAACAACACCACACGCCAGGCTTTCATCAGGTTCTCCTTGAAAAGTCGGTCTCGGCTCAGGCCGATGCCAGCACCAGCTGCAGGTATCGGCTAAGCATAGCGAGCATCTGCCCATCGGCTTGCGCGTTCGCATCCTTGAGCAGGCCCTGATATTCCATCTGCTCGATAATCGCCGTCAACATTTGGGCGTCCTGTTCCGGTTGCCGCGAGCCCACCACCTGCAGCAATTGCCGGGTGCCATGCAGCAGGATCTGCTCATGGGCGCACACCAGTTCGGCCAGGCGCGGGCACAGCAGCGCCTCCTGGCGGAAGGCCTGCTCGGCCATCAGGAAGTCACGGCGGGTCAGCAGTTGCCGCTGTACGTAGTCGGCAGTCATGCGCGCTACCTCGTCAGCCAGGCGTGCCCGCGCCTGCGGGCTGCCGTCGCCCTGGGCCAGCAACTGACGCAACACCACCTCGGTATTGGCCCACAACTTGGCCATGTAGGCGGCGCTGCGCTCGACATACTGAGCGAAGGTATCGGTGAGCAGGTCCTCGATGTCCTTGAAGTAGTAGGTGGTGGCCGACAGTGGCACACCGGCCTCGGCGGCGACGGCGCGATGGCGTACGCCGCGTACACCGTCGCGCACGACAATGCGCATGGCGGCGTCGAGGATCAGCTGGCGACGCTGTTCGCTGCCCTGGCGGGCAGTCTTGCGGCCTTGGTATTGCACGCTTTCGGCGACGGCGGTGGCGATGCCGGCGGCGCCCTGGTGAGGCATTGCGGGTGTCACGGAGGGTACCTCATGGACAGTGTTTCGTCAGTGCCGGCCTCTTCGCGGGCACGCCCGCTCCCACAGGGCCCCCACCACATTCAGGACCTGTGCAGGCCTATGGTGGCTGGCAAAACAGCTCCCGAGGGAAAACACACCTGTCAGGACCTGTGGAGTCCCTGTGGGAGCGGGCGTGCCCGCGAAGAGGCCGGTACTGACAACATAGAGCTTCAGGCAAGAAAAAGCCGCCTCGAAAGGCGGCTCGTTCAATTCACTCAGGCCTGCGGACGCATGTGCGGGAACAGGATCACGTCGCGGATCGACGGCGAGTTGGTCAGCAGCATCACCAGGCGGTCGATGCCGATGCCTTCACCTGCAGTCGGCGGCATGCCGTATTCCAGGGCGCGAACGAAGTCGGCGTCGTAGTGCATGGCTTCGTCGTCACCGGCATCCTTCTCGGCCACCTGGGCCAGGAAGCGCTCGGCCTGGTCTTCGGCATCGTTGAGCTCGGAGTAGGCGTTGGCAATCTCGCGGCCACCGATGAACAGCTCGAAACGGTCGGTAACAGCCGGGTTGTCGTCATTGCGACGGGCCAGCGGCGACACTTCGAACGGGTACTCGGTGATGAAGTGCGGCTGCTCCAGCTTGTGCTCGACCAGCTCTTCGAAAATCATCACCTGCAGCTTGCCCAGGCCTTCGTGGCCCAGCACCTTGGCGCCGGCCTTTTTGGCGATGTCGCGGGCGCGGTCGACGTCCTGCAGGTCGGCAGCGGTCAGCTCCGGGTTGTACTTGAGGATCGAGTCGAATACCGACAGGCGGGCGAACGGCTCACCGAAGTGGAATACCTTGTCGCCGTACGGCACGTCGGTAGTGCCCAGTACCAGTTGCGCCAGCTCGCGGAACAGTTCCTCGGTGAGGTCCATGTTGTCGCGGTAGTCGGCGTAGGCCTGGTAGAACTCGAGCATGGTGAATTCAGGGTTGTGACGAGTCGAAACGCCTTCGTTACGGAAGTTGCGGTTGATCTCGAACACCTTCTCGAAGCCACCCACCACCAGGCGCTTGAGGTACAGCTCCGGCGCAATACGCAGGAACATGGCCATGTCCAGGGCGTTGTGGTGGGTTTCGAACGGCTTGGCCGCGGCACCGCCCGGGATGGTCTGCAGCATCGGCGTCTCGACTTCGAGGAAGTCGCGCTCGATGAGGAACTTGCGGATATGCGAGATCACCTGCGAACGCACACGGAAGGTGTGGCGGGTTTCCTCATTGACCATCAGGTCGACGTAACGCTGGCGGTAGCGCTGCTCGGTGTCAGTCAGGCCGTGGTGCTTGTCGGGCAGCGGGCGCAGCGACTTGGTCAGCAGGCGCACGTTGGTCATTTCGACGTACAGGTCGCCCTTGCCGGAACGGGCCAGGGTGCCTTCGGCGCTGATGATGTCGCCCAGGTCCCAGGTCTTGACCGCGGCCAGGGTTTCTTCCGACAAGGTCTTGCGGTTGACGTAGACCTGAATGCGGCCGGTCATGTCCTGAATGACCATGAACGAGCCACGGTTGAGCATGATGCGACCGGCAACCTTGACCGGAATCGCTGCAGCTTCCAGTTCTTCCTTGGTCTTGTCCGCGTACTGTTTCTGCAGGTCGTTGCAGTAGCTGTCGCGACGGAAGTCATTGGGGAAGGCATTGCCCTTGGCGCGCTCGGCGGCAAGCTTTTCCTTGCGCAGGGCGATCAGGGCGTTTTCTTCCTGTTGCAGGTCTTGCACTTCGGTCTTGAGGTCGCTCATTTCGTCATTCTTTCCATCAGGTGTTCGGTGCCCCTTTCGGGCAGGGCACGCGATACCGGCCACAGGCCAGGTACCGCGGCGGTTGTGTGCGGTTTACAGCCCCTGTTTGAGGCTCGCTTCCAGGTACTGGTCGAGGTCACCGTCCAGGACTTTCTGGCAGTCGCTGCGCTCGACACCGGTACGCAGGTCCTTGATACGCGAGTCATCCAGCACGTAGGAACGGATCTGGTGGCCCCAGCCGATGTCCGACTTGCTGTCTTCCAGCGCCTGCGAGGCGGCGTTGCGCTTCTGCATTTCCAGCTCGTACAACTTGGCCCGCAGCATTTTCATGGCGGTGTCCTTGTTGGCGTGCTGGGAGCGTTCGTTCTGGCAGGCCACCACGGTGTTGGTCGGCACGTGGGTGATACGCACCGCCGAGTCGGTGGTGTTCACGTGCTGACCACCGGCACCGGAGGAACGGTAGGTGTCGATACGCAGGTCGGCCGGGTTGATCTCGATCTCGACCTTGTCGTCGATCTCGGGCGATACGAACACCGCGGAGAACGAGGTGTGGCGACGGGCACCGGAGTCGAACGGGCTCTTGCGCACCAGGCGGTGCACGCCGATCTCGGTGCGCAGCCAGCCGAAGGCGTACTCGCCCTTGATATGCACGGTGGCGCCCTTGATACCGGCGACTTCACCTTCGGAAAGCTCGATGATGGTAGCGTCGAAACCACGCTTGTCGGCCCAGCGCAGGTACATGCGCAGCAGGATGTTGGCCCAGTCCTGCGCCTCGGTACCACCGGAGCCGGCCTGGATGTCCAGGTAGGCGTTGTTCATGTCCATCTCGCCGCTGAACATGCGACGGAACTCAAGCAGGGCCAGGGACTCTTCCAGGGCTTGCAGCTCGGTCTCGACGTCGCTTACGGCGCCTTCATCCTCTTCCTCGACGGCCATGTCGAGCAGGTCCTTGCAGTCGGACAGGCCGTTGGACAGTTTGTCCAGGGTCTCGACGACCTGCGCCAGCATGGCACGCTCGCGGCCCAGGGCCTGGGCGTACTCGGGCTTGTTCCAGACGTTGGGGTCTTCCAGCTCGCGGTTGACTTCGATCAGGCGGTCATGCTTGTGATCGTAGTCAAAGATACCCCCGAATGGACTGGGAACGCTCGGTAAGGTCCTTGATGGTGTTCAGGATCGGTTGGATTTCCATGGGCTGGCTACTCGCACGAATTCGGTGAAAAGCCTGCGAGTATAACCGAGTCCGCCGCAGGGCGGCAGACCCGCCGGGCGCCCGAATGGCCGCAATTACCCGTGTAGGAGCGGTGCAGGCCCTGTCAGGCGATGCCAACCTGGTTGCGCCCGCCATTCTTGGCCTGGTACAGGCCTTTGTCCGCAGCCGAGATCAGCTGCCGGCTATGGCTGCCGATAGACGGAGTCTGGGTGGCCAGGCCGATGCTCACGGTCAGATACGAGTCGGGCACCGGCGCGGTGTGCGGGATGCCCAGGCCGAGCACGGTCTGGCGCAGCTTCTCGGCCACCAGCCGTGCCCCACCCGGCGAGGTGTTGGGCAACACCAGGACGAACTCCTCGCCGCCATAGCGCGCCGGCAGGTCGGTCGGCCGCGAGCACGAGCCGCGTATCGCCTCGGCCACCTGGCGCAGGGCCTCGTCACCGGCCAGGTGGCCGAAGCTGTCGTTGTAGGCCTTGAAGAAGTCCACGTCGATCATCAGCAGCGACAATTGCTGCTGTTCACGCATGGCACGGCGCCACTCCAGCTCAAGGTACTCGTCGAAGTGGCGCCGGTTGGACAACCCGGTCAGGCCGTCGGAGTTCATCAGCCGCTGCAGCATCAGGTTGGTATCGAGCAGTTGCTGCTGGCTGACGCGCAGGGCGCGGTAGGCCTCGTCGCGCTGCAGCAGTGTCAGGTAGGAACGCGAGTGGTAGCGGATTCGCGCCACCAGCTCGATGGTGTCCGGCAACTTGACCAGGTAATCGTTGGCCCCGGCGGCAAAGGCTGCGCTCTTGACCAGCGGGTCTTCCTTGGTCGACAGAACGATGATCGGGATATCCTGCGTCGCCGGGTTGTTGCGGTATTCACGCACCAGGGTCAGCCCGTCCAGGCCAGGCATGATCAGGTCCTGAAGGATCACCGTGGGCTTGATGCGCACGGCCTGGGCCACCGCCTGGTGCGGGTCGGCGCAGAAGTGGAAGTCGATGTTCTCTTCATTGGCCAGGCCACGCCGCACCGCCTCGCCGATCATGGCCTGGTCGTCGACCAGCAGCACCATTGCCGAGTTCTCGTTGGCGGTCGTGAAACCTTCGATCGGTAAGTCATTCATACCTGTTCACCCGATCACTGCCGGCCTGGCGGCGTGATTCAATACACTTCGTCATTTTGCGAAAAATTCCATCAAGCGCCCGGCTATGCGTTCCAGCGGGCGGATTTCCACCGCAGCATCAATGGCCGCAGCGGCCTTGGGCATCCCGTACACCGCGCTGCTGGCCTGGTCCTGGGCAATGGTCAGGAACCCCTGCTGGCGCATCAGCTTCAGGCCCTGGGCACCGTCGCGGCCCATGCCGGTAAGCAACACGCCCACCGCATCGCCGGTCCAATAGCGCGCCACACTCTCGAAGAACACATCGATCGAGGGGCGGTAGATTTCATTGACAGGTTCGGCAGTGTAGGCCAGTTGGCCGTTCTGTAGCAGGCGGATGTGGTGGTTGGTGCCGGCCAGCAACACCTGCCCCGGCTGCGGTGGCTCGCCTTCACGGGCCAGGCGCACCGGCAGGCCGGCAGCGCTGCTGAGCCATTCGGCCATGCCGGCAGCAAAGACCTGGTCCACATGCTGGACCAGCACGATCGCCGCCGGAAATGCCGCCGGCAGGCCCTTGAGCAGCACTTCAAGGGCAGCCGGGCCGCCAGCGGACGAGCCAATCGCCACCAGCCCGCGGTGCTGGGACGCGGCCCGCACTGGCGCAGCGACCGAGCGTGCGGCCGGGGCACGCTGCTGGCCGATCAGCCAGCTTATGTTGAGGATCTTGCGCAGCAGTGGCGCTGCCGCTTCGCGCGGATCGCCCGCCCCCAGCGCCGGCGTGTCGACCACATCGAGGGCGCCGTGACCCATGGCCTCGAACACCCGATGCATGTTCTGTTTACGGTCGACCGTTACGACTACGATGGCGCAGGGGGTTTCGGCCATGATCCTGCGAGTGGCCTCGACGCCGTCCATCACCGGCATTATCAGGTCCATGAGGATCAGGTCCGGTAGTTGCTCCGTGCAACGCTGCACCGCCTCGGCACCATTACCGGCCACCCATATCACCTGGTGCTCGGGCTCGAAGGCAACCACCCGGCGCAGCGCCTCGACAGCCATGGGCATGTCGTTGACGATGGCGATCTTCATCCCTGAGCACCTCCGATCAGCTCAACCACAGCATCCAGCAACGCATCGTCGTGGAAACTGGCCTTTGCCAAATAGTAGTCGGCACCGGCATCCAGGCCACGCCGTCGGTCCTCCTCACGGTCCTTGTAGGACACCACCATCACCGGCAGCGATTGCAGGCGCTGGTCGCGGCGTACCAGGGTGACCAGCTCGATGCCGTCCATGCGTGGCATGTCGATGTCGGTGATCAGCAGGTCGAAGTCCTCGCCACGCAGGGCGTTCCAGCCGTCCATGCCATCCACCGCCACGGCCACGTCGTAGCCACGGTTGCCGAGTAGCTTGCGTTGCAGTTCACGCACGGTCAGCGAGTCGTCAACCACCAGGATGCGCTGGCGCGCCACGCCACGGGCGCCGCTGCTGCCGCGTTCGATGCGTTCCAGGCTGCCGGTGCTGAGCAGTTTTTCCACCGAGCGCAGCAAGTCCTCGACATCGACGATCAACACCACCGAGCCATCGTCGAGCAAGGCGCCGGAGGAAATGTCCTTCACCTTGCCCAGCCGTGGATCGAGCGGCATCACCACCAGCACCCGCTCGCCTACCAACCGCTCCACGGCCACGCCATACAGTTGCTCGCGCTCGCGGATCACCACCACCCGCAAGCTGCTCTCCTGCGTTTGCCCGGCCGGGCGGTTGAGCAGCTGGCTGGCCGCGACCAGGCCGATGTGCCGGCCTTCATGCCAGAAGTGCTGGCGCCCTTCGATCTGCACGATCTCTTCGGCGCTCACGTTCAGTGTGCGTTCGATATGGGCGAGCGGGAAGGCATAAGCCTCGCCCCCCACCTCGACCACCAGGCTGCGCACCACCGACAGGGTCAGCGGCACCTGCAGGTGGAAACGGCAGCCCTGCCCGGCCAGCTGGGTCAGCTCGATCGAACCGCGCAGCTCACGGATCATGTGCTGCACCGCATCCAGGCCCACGCCGCGGCCGGACACCTCGGTGACCTTGTCGCGCAGGCTGAAACCGGGCAGGAACAGGAACGTCAGTAGCTCTGCCTCGCTCATCCGCGCCACCGTGTCGGCGGGCGACAGGGCACGCTCGACGATGCTGCTGCGCAGGCGCTCGAGGTCAATGCCGGCACCGTCGTCGATCAGTTCCAGGCTGAGCATACCGGCCTGGTGCGAGGCCCGCAGACGGATCACGCCCTCCTCCGCCTTGCCCGCCAGCAGACGACGCTCGGGCAGTTCGATGCCGTGGTCGACCGCGTTGCGCAACAGATGGGTCAGCGGCGCTTCGAGCTTTTCCAGCACATCGCGGTCGACCTGGGTCTTCTCCCCTTCCACCAGCAGCCGCACCGGCTTGCCCAGCGATCGGCCAAGGTCACGCACCATGCGGCTCTGGCCGGTCAACACATCGGCAAACGGCCGCATCCGGCAGGCCAGCGCGGTGTCGTACAGCAATTGTGCGCGCTGGCTGGCCTGCCAGCCGAACTCGTCCAGGTCGCCAGCCTGCTGCTGCAGAATTTCCTGGGTTTCCACCAACAGGCGCTGGGTCTGCGCCAGGGCTTCGAGCACCTCGCTGCTCTGGCCACTGTCCTCCAGCTGCATGCGCAGGCCGTCAAGCGCCTGCATGCCCTGGCCATGCATGCGCTTGAGGCGCTGCAGGGTGGCCAGGTAAGGCTTGAGCCGCTGGGTTTCCACCAACGACTTGCTGGACAGGTCGAGCAGGCTGTTGAGGCGGTCGGCGGTGACCCGCAGCACCCGCTCCGTGCCTTCACCGGCGCGCTTGCCGGCCTTGCGACGGAGGGGCACCTCGGGCTCGGACTCTGCCTCCAAGGGTTCAACAGGCAGCGGCAAAGGTTCGGCTTGCGCGGTTTGCACCGGCGTTTCCGGCAGCGCAGACACGGCTGGCGGCACGGAGGGCATGGCTACCGCCCCTGGGTCGAGTAGGCTGGCCATTTGCGCGAGGAACACCGGCAGGGTCGCCTGCGCCCCGACGTCGCCAGGCGTAGCGATGCGCATCAACAGGTCAGTGCCCTGCAGCAGGGCGTCGATATGCTCGGCGCTCAGACGCACGCGGCCTTCCTGGGCAGCCACCAGGCAGTCCTCCATGACGTGGGCGACGCTGACGCCAGCGTCCACCCCGACGATCCGCGCCGCCCCCTTCAGCGAGTGGGCGGCGCGCATGCAAGCCTCGAGCTGGTCGGCCTGCGTGGGGTTACGCTCCAGCGCCATCAGGCCGGCACTGAGGACCTGGGTCTGCGCCTCGGCCTCCAGGCTGAAGAGTTCGAGCAACGATGCGTCGCGCATTTGCTCTGGGGTCATGACAGGCTCCGCTGCACGGCAGACAGTAAGTGTTGATCGTCCAGCACCCGCACGCTGCGGCCACGCCATTGCAGAACCGCAGCGGTAAAGTGGTTGGCGTCCTGGCCGCTGCCCAGCAGCAGCGGGTCGAGCCGGTGAATGCCGTCGATTTCCTCGACCGCCATCACTACCGGCCCGCCCTCGGCGGCCAGGATCAACATGCGCGGCATCGCCCGGCCGCTGCGTTGTTCGGCAGCACTGGCCTGCACGCCCAGCAGGTCGGCCAGTGACAGGCACGGCACCAGCGCACCGCGCACGTTGGCCACCCCCAGCAATACCCGCGAGCGCTGGTGCGGCAGCGAATGCACTGCCTGCAACGGGGCAATTTCGGCCAGGCAGGCGGTGGCCAGCGCCAGCCACTCTTCACCCAGGCGGAACAGCAGCATGGAGCGACCACTGCTTTCCTCGACCGGCGGCGCCACGGCAGCCTGGTGGTCCTGCATCAGCGCGTAGCGATCGAGCAGGCGAGTGGCAGCAGCGGCATAGACCTCGCAGTTGCGGCAGTGAACGTGACGCTCCAGCAGCGGGCACTGCTTGTCGCCGTGCACGCCGATGCGGTTCCAGCAGTCGTCGATGTGCGCGTCATCCTCGGCGAGCAATTGCATCGCGGATTCCTTCATCGTTCAGACTCCCGGCCAACCCGGGCGGCGCGCTCCTGCAGGCGCCGGGCACCGGCCAGGTCACCCTGGGCCGCCAGCAAGGCCGCCAGGTGCACAAGCGCCTCGGGGTGCTGCGGTTCAAGGTACAGGGCTTTGCGATAGTGGGTCAGCGCCTGCTGCGCATCACCTTCGGTATCGCTGAGCAGCCCCAGCCAGTAGTACACCTGCGCCGAAGGTGCGAACTGGCTCAGGTAACGCTGGCATTCGGCACGGGCCTGTTCGCTGGCGCCGGCATTGGCAAGCCGGGCAATGCTGGCCAGCAACTCGCTTGCCTCCTCGCGCTTGTGCTCGCGCGCTGGCACTGGCTTCGCGGCCTCGGGCAGCACGCGCAGTGGGCGCGGCAACGCAGCGCTCGGTGGCGGGTAGCCTGGCGTAGCCAGTGCTGGCGACATGCGCCGCGAGGGCTGGACCGGAGGCGTCGCCGGCGCAGGGCCACCGCCCTCCTGGCGTACGTAGGCGAACGACTGGGCAATCCCCAGCGGGCGCATGCCCAACCGCGCCAGCAAGCTGCCCTCGGCCGGGCCGATGAACAGCACGCCCTGTGGGTGCAGCAAGCGCTTGAGCACTTCGAACACCCGTTGTTGGGTCGGCACGTCGAAATAGATCAGCAGGTTCCGGCAGAACACGAAGTCGTACAGGCCCTCGCGGCTGACCAGCGCCGGGTCAAGCACGTTGCCTACCTGCAGGCTGACTTGCTCGCGCACCCGCTCATGCAGGTGGTGGCCTTCGTCGAGGGCATGGAAGTAGCGCTCGCGAAAGCCCAGGTCGCTGCCACGGAAGGCATTACGCCCGTACACAGCCTGCCCGGCCTTGGCCACTGAACTGGGGCTGATGTCCATGCCGTCGACCAGGAACGCCCCCGGCGCGATGCCGGCATCGAGCAAGGCCATGGCCAGCGAATAGGGTTCCTCGCCGGTCGAGCATGGCAGGCTGAGCAAGCGCAGCGGGCGCGCCCCGGCCAACTCGGCCAGGCGCTTGTGCGCCAGGCTGGCCAAGGCGGTGAAGGATTCGGGGTAACGGAAAAACCAGGTTTCCGGGACAATGACTGCTTCGATCAGCGCCTGTTGCTCATCCATCGACTGCTGCAGGTGCAGCCAGTAATCATCCAGGTCCGCGGCGTTCACGGCTACGCAACGCTGACGCAGCGCACGCTCGACCATGGGCGCGCCCACCGACTCCACATCCAGGCCGATGCGTTCGCGCAAGAAACGGAAGAAACGCTGTTCGTTCATGTCGGCATCCCTGTCGGATCATCCGCGTACAGCAACTCGTGCACGGCATCGGGCAGCAGGTCGTTGACCTCGATGCGCTGCAACAAGCCCTGCTCATCCTGACGCACCGGGCCCAGGTACGGGGCTTCGCCGCTGTCCATGCCATACGGCTGAAACTCGTCGGGGTGGCAACGCAGGGTTTCGGTGGCCTGCTCCAGGATCAGGCCAAGCTGCAGGCCGCCTCGGTAGTGCACCAGCACCAGGCGGGTACTGGTGCGCTGCGCTGCCGGCTGGCCGAAGCTCAATGCCGCCAGGTCGACCACCGGTACCAGCAGGCCACGGTGTGCAAGGATGCCTGCGACCCAGGCAGGCGCCTTGGCGATCGGCTTGAGCGGCTGGCGCGGCAGCACCTCGATCACCTCGTGCGCGCTCAGGGCAAAGCGCTGCTCCCGGATGCGAAACTGCAGGTACAACGTCCCCTTGGCGTTACCCGCCCGCGCGGCGCGCGGTTGCAAGTTGTTCATCGCAGTCAGACTTTGAAGCGCGACACGCCGCCACGCAGGCCTGCGGCCACCTGGCTCAGCTCATCGATGGCGAAACTGGCCTGGCGCAGCGACTCTACGGTCTGGGTGCTGGCATCGCTGAGCTGGGCCAGCGCCTGGTTGATCTGCTCGGCACCAGTGGCCTGGGCCTGCATGCCCTCGTTGACCATCAGCACACGCGGCGCCAGGGCCTGCACCTGGTGGATGATCTGGCTGAGCTGCTCGCCCACCTGCTGCACCTCGAACATGCCGCGGCGCACTTCTTCAGAGAACTTGTCCATGCCCATGACCCCGGCCGACACCGCCGACTGGATCTCGCGCACCATCTGCTCGATGTCGTAGGTGGCCACGGCGGTCTGGTCGGCCAGGCGGCGCACTTCGGTGGCCACCACGGCAAAGCCGCGGCCGTACTCGCCGGCCTTTTCCGCTTCGATGGCAGCGTTGAGCGACAGCAGGTTGGTCTGGTCGGCGACCTTGACGATGGTTACCACCATCTGGGTGATGTTGCTGGCCTTTTCGTTGAGGATGCCCAGCTTGGCGTTGACCAGGTCGGCAGCGCCCATCACCTGGTGCATGGTTTCTTCCATGCGCGCCAGGCCCTGCTGGCCAGAGCCAGCCAGGCTGGAGGCCTGGTCGGCGGCCGAGGTGACTTCGCTCATGGTGCGTACCAGGTCACGCGAGGTGGCGGCAATCTCCCGCGAGGTGGCGCCGATTTCGGTGGTGGTGGCGGCCGTTTCGGTGGCAGTGGCCTGCTGCTGCTTGGAGGTGGCGGCGATTTCGGTCACCGAGGTGGTCACCTGCACCGAAGAACGCTGGGCCTGGGACACCAGGTTGGCCAAGGCCTCGGCCATTTCGTTGAAGCCGCTTTCGATGGCACCGAACTCATCCTTGCGGTCCAGGCTCAGACGCATGCTCAGGTCACCCGAACGCAGTTTGTCCAGGGCATGGACAATGCGCTGCACGGGTGCAGTGATGGCGCGCAACAGCAGCAGGCCGCAAATGCCCGCGGCGATGATCGCCAGCAATAGCGAAACCACCATGCTGCCCTTGGCCGTGCTTACGGCGCTTACGATTTCGCTGGTGGCGGTTTCAGCTGAGGCTCGATTGTCCTCGATAACCTGGTTCAGATGCTTGCGCCCATCCACCCATGCCGGGGTGAGCACCTCGTTGATCAACCGCTGGGCTCCGTCATAGTCGTGCTGACGGTAGGCGTCCAGAACCTGGCCGACGATCTTCATGTAGTTTTCTTCAAGTTGCACGAAGGTGTTGAAGTGGCTCTGGTCGGCTTGGTTCAGGATCGTGGCCTGGTAACTCGCCATGTGCTGCTTCAGGCGGTCCTCGAAACCTTTGAACAGCTCCATGTCAGCCGAGGTGATTTCACGACGGTTGGACAGGCCCACCAGCTGCTGGCTGGTGACATAGCTGTCGACCCAGGCGCTACGGATCATCGAGCTGTAGTAGACCCCGGGAATGCTGTCGCTCCCCACTGCCTGCTCGGCGGATGCGATGGTCGCCAACCGCGAGTAGGCGGCCACGATCATCAGCAGCATGATGGCGATGATCACGGCGAAACTTGCCAGGATCCGTTGGCGCAAGGTCCAGTTCTTCACATTCAGCCCTCAGGAATTCACAACGAGCGGGGAAAATTGCCGAAGTATAGCCTAGGCGCCCAGCGCTCATGCGGCTGAAATATGGGGTAATCAGGGATCCTTGCCGACAGGCAGGTCATCTGTGCCCAAGGCCATCGGGCCGCTGTGCGGCCCCTATCACTGGCCGGCAGCAAGCCTTGCCTGGCCCTCCAACTCCTGGCGCAGGGCAGGGTCCAGGCGCAACTGGCGGGCCAGTTCGTCCAGGTAGGCGCGCTCCATGTAGTTTTCCTGGTCGACCATCATCACGCTGGCCAGGTACATCTCGGCGGCCATCTCCGGCGTTTGCGCGGCACGGGCCACTTCGGCCGGGTCCAGTGGCTTGTTCAGCTCGGCATGCAGCCAGTGCTGCAATTCGCGGTCAGTGTCCAGGCGGGTGAATTCGCCCTCGATCAACGCTCGCTCGCGTTCGTCGATATGGCCATCGGACTTGGCCGCCGCCACCAGCGCCCGCAGCACCGCCTGGCTGTGCTGTTCGGCTTGGGCCGGCGGCAAGCGGTCGACGGTCTGTGGCTCGGCGGCGGCCACCTGCTGGCGCGCCTGCCAATTGCCGTAGGCCTTGTAGGCCAGCACACCGAGCGCTGCCAGGCCACCATAGGTGAGGGCCTTGCCGCCATATTTGCGGGCTTTCCTGTTGCCCAGCAGCAAGCCCATGGCGCCCGCCGCCAGGGCACCGCCACCGGCACCGGAAAGCAGGCTGCCAAGGCCACCGGCATGGGTGCCTGGCTTGCCAGAACTGCCCTTGACGGCCTGGCTGGCGAGCAGGTCCTGGCCGGACTTGAGCAACTGATCGAGCAATCCCCGGGTATTCATCAAACGGTCTCCACGTTGGCCAAGGGAGCCGTCAGGTTAAGCCCTGCCTGCCCGATCGCCATGAGGGGATTTGCTTCCGGATGTTGCATTGGCTGGCAAAAAGCCAACTAGACTCGATATCGCCAACACCGCGCGCAACCGCACTACGCTTATAACGATCGCTTCACGGCTTGCTTGATGACTGCCCCGACCAAAATCTCCAAGAAGAGGGAACACCATGTCAGTGCACAAGACCGCATTGCTCGGCGCCACCGCCTGCGCCGTGCTGGCCAGCGCCAGCCTGCAGGCTGCCGAACAGCCCAAGGCCCTGGGGCCCGGCGAGGGCCGCCTGGACATCGTCGCCTGGCCCGGCTACATCGAGCGCGGTGAAAGCGACAAGGCCTACGACTGGGTGACCGGATTCGAGAAGGAAACCGGCTGCAAGGTCAGCGTCAAGACCGCCGCCACCTCGGACGAAATGGTCAGCCTGATGACCAAGGGCGGCTACGACCTGGTCACCGCCTCGGGTGATGCCTCGCTGCGGCTGATCGCGGGCAAGCGGGTACAGCCGATCAACACCGCCTTGATTCCCAACTGGAAGAACATCGACCCACGGCTGCAGAACGGTGGCTGGTACGTGGTCGACAAGCGGGTCTACGGTACCCCGTACCAGTGGGGGCCGAACGTGCTGCTGTACAACACCGACGTGTTCAAGCAGGCGCCCACCAGCTGGGGCGTACTGTTCGAGCCGCAGAACCTGCCCGACGGCAAGCCGAACAAGGGCCGCGTGCAAGCCTACGATGGGCCGATCTACATCGCCGATGCGGCGTTGTACCTGAAGACGGCCAAGCCGGAGCTGGGCATCCAGGACCCGTACGAGCTGAGCGAAGCTCAGTACAAGGCCGTGCTGGAACTGCTGCGCCAGCAGCAACCGCTGATCCATCGCTACTGGCATGACGCCACGGTGCAGATGAGCGACGTGAAGAACGAAGGCGTGGTCGCCTCCAGCTCCTGGGGTTACATGGTCAATGGCCTGAAGGCCGAGAAGCAGCCTGTGGCCTCGACCATTCCCAAGGAAGGCGCAACCGGCTGGGCCGACACCACCATGCTGCACAGCGAGGCCAAGCACCCCAACTGTGCCTACAAGTGGATGGACTGGTCGCTGCAGCCGAAGGTACAGGGTGATGTGGCGGCCTGGTTCGGTTCCTTGCCGGCGGTACCGGCTGCCTGCACCGGCAGCGAGCTGCTGGGGGCCGAGGGTTGCAAGACCAACGGCTTCGACAACTTCGACAAGATCGCCTTCTGGAAAACCCCGCAGGCCCAGGGGGGTAAGTTCGTGCCATATAGCCGCTGGACCCAGGATTACATTGCGATCATGGGTGGGCGCTGAGGTTGCCTGAATGCCTGTGCCGGCCTCTTCGCGGGTGAACCCGCTCCCACAGGTAAAGCACCACCCTTACAGGCGGTGATGAACCTGTAGGAGCGGGTTCACCCGCGAAGAGGCCAGCACAGGATTAAGTCAGTTGTCCGGAGCCCATGCATGCCCCTAGCCGTCCAGTTCACCCAGGTTTCCCGCACCTTCGGCGAGGTCAAGGCCGTCGACCAGGTCAGCATCGACATCATCGATGGCGAATTCTTCTCCATGCTCGGCCCCTCTGGCTCGGGCAAGACCACCTGCCTGCGCCTGATCGCCGGCTTCGAGCAACCCACCAGCGGTTCGATCCGCATCCACGGCGTCGAAGCCGCCGGCGTGCCGCCCTACCAGCGCGACGTCAACACCGTATTCCAGGACTACGCACTGTTCCCGCACATGAACGTCCTGGACAACATCGCCTACGGCCTGAAGGTAAAAGGCGTGGCCAAGGCCGAACGCCACAGCCGCGCCGAAGAAGCCCTGGCAATGGTGGCCCTGGCCGGCTACGGCGCGCGCAAGCCGGCGCAGCTGTCCGGCGGCCAACGCCAACGCGTGGCCCTGGCCCGCGCGCTGGTCAACCGACCACGGGTCCTGCTGCTGGACGAGCCGCTGGGCGCGCTGGACCTGAAGCTGCGCGAACAGATGCAGGGCGAGCTGAAAAAGCTGCAACGCCAGCTGGGCATCACCTTCATTTTCGTCACCCACGACCAGACGGAGGCGCTGTCGATGTCCGACCGGGTGGCGGTGTTCAACCGTGGCCGCATCGAGCAGGTCGACACCCCGCGCAACCTGTACATGCAACCGGCCACCCCCTTCGTTGCCGAATTCGTCGGCACCTCCAACGTTGTGCGCGGCGAACTGGCCACACTGCTCAATGGCAGCCCGGCGCCCTTCTCCATCCGCCCCGAACACATCCGTCTCGGCGACCCGGCCACAGCCGGTCAGCATGTCCAGGTCAGCGGCCTGCTGCACGATATCCAGTACCAGGGCAGTGCCACCCGCTACGAGCTGCAACTGGACAGCGGCCAGCTACTGGCGGTGAGCCAGGCCAACGACCGCTGGCAGGCGCAGGCACAGGCCTGGCAACCCGGGCAACGGGTACAGGCACACTGGCCCCGTGAAGCCATGACGGTGCTGCGGGAAACCGAGGGCCGCTGACATGAGCACACTGCGCGGCCTGTCCAACCTGCTGTACCGGCGCCCCAACCTGTACCTGGCCCTGCTGCTGATCCCGCCGCTGACCTGGTTCGGCGCGATCTACCTGGGCTCGCTGCTGAACCTGCTGTGGCAGGGTTTCTATACCTTCGACGACTTCACCATGGCGGTAACCCCGGACCTGACCCTGGGCAATTTCGCCGCGCTGTTCAACCCGTCGAACTTCGACATCATCCTGCGCACCCTGGGCATGGCACTGGCGGTGTCGCTGGCCAGTGCGGTACTGGCCTTCCCCATCGCCTACTACATGGCGCGCTACACCAGCGGCAAGACCAAGGCGTTTTTCTACATCGCGGTGATGATGCCGATGTGGGCCAGCTACATCGTCAAGACCTACGCCTGGACCCTGCTGCTGGCCAAGGGCGGCGTGGCCCAGTGGTTCGTCCAGCAACTGCACCTGGATGCCCTGCTGCAAACGGTGCTGGCGCTGCCGGGCGTTGGCGGCAGCACGCTGTCGACTTCGCACCTGGGGCGCTTCATGGTGTTCGTGTACATCTGGCTGCCGTTCATGATCCTGCCGATCCAGGCCTCGCTGGAGCGCTTGCCGCCGTCGCTGCTGCAGGCCTCGGCAGACCTCGGCGCACGGCCCGGGCAAACCTTCGTGCAAGTGATCCTGCCGCTGTCGATCCCGGGCATCGCCGCCGGCTCGATCTTTACCTTCTCGCTGACCCTGGGCGACTTCATCGTGCCGCAGCTGGTCGGCCCGCCCGGTTACTTCATCGGGAGCATGGTCTATGCCCAGCAAGGGGCGATCGGCAACATGCCGATGGCCGCCGCGTTCACCCTGGTGCCGATCGTGCTGATCGCGGTGTACCTTTCCATCGTCAAGCGCCTGGGGGCCTTCGATGCACTCTGAAAAAGCCTCGACCGGGCTGCGCCTGGCGGCCTGGGGTGGGTTGCTGTTCCTGCACTTCCCGATCCTGATCATCTTCCTGTACGCCTTCAACACCGAAGACGCAGCGTTCAGCTTCCCGCCCAAGGGCTTTACCCTGAAGTGGTTCGCCGTGGCCTTCGCCCGGCCCGATGTGCTGGAGGCGATCAAGCTGTCGCTGCAGGTGGCCTGCCTGGCCACGCTGATCGCCCTGGTGCTCGGCACACTGGCCTCGGCGGCGCTGTACCGGCGCAGCTTTTTCGGCAAGGAGAGCATTTCGCTGATGCTGATCCTGCCTATCGCCCTGCCCGGCATCATCACCGGCATCGCCCTGCTCTCGGCGTTCAAGACCTTAGGGATAGAGCCCGGCCTGTTCACCATCGTGGTCGGCCACGCCACGTTCTGCGTGGTGATCGTCTACAACAACGTGATCGCCCGCCTGCGGCGTACTTCGCAGAGCCTGATCGAAGCCTCGATGGACCTGGGCGCCGACGGCTGGCAGACCTTCCGCTACATCATCCTGCCCAACCTCGGCTCGGCGTTGCTGGCCGGCGGCATGCTGGCCTTTGCCCTGTCGTTCGACGAAATCATCGTCACCACCTTCACCGCCGGCCACGAACGCACCCTGCCGATCTGGCTGCTCAACCAGCTCAGCCGCCCGCGCGACGTGCCGGTGACCAACGTGGTCGCCATGCTGGTGATGCTGGTGACCATGCTGCCAATCCTTGGCGCCTATTACCTGACCCGTGGCGGCGAAAGCGTCGCGGGCAGTGGCAAATGACCCTGGAGGAGTCCCCGATGCAAACGCAGATGCTGATCAATGGCCAGCTGGTCGCTGGCCAAGGCCCGGCCTGGACCGTGCTCAACCCGGCGCTGGGCACCGCCCTGGCGCAAATCAACGAAGCCAGCGAAGCCCAGGTGGACAGCGCCGTGCGCGCCGCCGACCAGGCCTTCGACAGCTGGTCGCAAAACAGCCCCAAGGAACGCTCGCAAGCCTTGCTGGCGCTGGCCGACGCCATCGAAGAGCATGGCGATGAACTGGCCCGGCTGGAATCGCAGAACTGCGGCAAGCCGCTGAGCGCCGCGCTGAATGACGAGATCCCGGCAATTGCCGACGTGTTCCGCTACTTTGCCGGTGCAGCGCGCTGCCTGGGCGGCTCGGCAGCCGGCGAGTACCTGCCGGGCCACACTTCGATGATCCGCCGTGACCCGCTGGGCGTGGTGGCCTCGATCGCGCCGTGGAACTACCCGTTGATGATGCTGGCGTGGAAGATCGCCCCGGCCCTGGCTGCCGGCAACACGGTGGTGATCAAGCCCTCCGAGTTGACCCCGCTGACCGCCCTGCGCCTTGGCGAACTGGCCCAGGACCTGCTGCCACCGGGGGTGCTGAACATCCTCTTCGGCCGTGGCCAGACGGTCGGCAACCCGCTGGTCAACCACCCCAAGGTGCGCATGGTATCGCTGACCGGCTCGATCCCCACCGGCGCACACATCATCAGCGCCACCGCCGACAGCGTGAAACGCATGCACATGGAACTGGGCGGCAAGGCCCCGGTGCTGGTGTTCGACGATGCCGACATCGATGCCGCCATCGACGGCATCCGTACCTTTGGCTTCTACAACGCAGGCCAGGACTGCACCGCCGCCTGTAGGCTGTATGTGCAGGATGGCATCTACGAGCGTTTCGTCGAACGTCTGGGGGCCGCAGTGGCCAGCCTCAAGCCGGGCCTGCAGGAAGCCGAGGACACCGAACTGGGGCCACTGATCAGTGCCCAGCACCGCGACAAGGTCGCGGGCCTGGTGCAACGCGCGGTTGCCCAGCCGCACATTCGCCTGGTAACCGGTGGCAAGGCGATTGAGGGCGACGGTTTCTTCTTCGAGCCGACGGTGCTGGCCGATGCCCTGCAGGATGACGAAATCGTGCGCAACGAAGTGTTCGGCCCGGTGGTGTCGGTGACCCGCTTCAGCGACGAAGCGCAGGCGCTGGAATGGGCCAACGACTCCAACTACGGCCTGGCCTCATCAGTCTGGACCCGCGACACCGGCCGCGCCCACCGCCTGGCGGCGCGCTTGCAGTATGGCTGCACCTGGGTGAATACCCACTTCATGCTGGTAAGCGAAATGCCGCATGGCGGGCAGAAGCATTCGGGGTATGGCAAGGATATGTCGATGTATGGGCTGGAGGATTACACCTGTGTGCGGCATGTGATGATCAAGCATTAAGGGTAAAGCCTGGGTTGAGACCGGCACCTCAGCCCAGGAGCTTTCCTGCAATCGGTTCGGCCCATTCCTAATGCCACATCCTTTAGCTTGTAGTCATCGAAACTGGATTATCACGAGGCTGGATGACATGGAATATCGAGGGCAACGAGCAAGGGTGAAATACAGCAAGGAAGACCATTCATGGGTCGGGCACCTTTGCACAACTTGCGATATTGTCGGGTTTCACGCTCGGTCGCGCAGGCTGTTGCCTGCCGCGTTCAAAGAGGCAGTGGACGACTATTTGGAAGTAAATAGAAAAGGAGTAAGTATCAACGCCTGACTTTGCGCGACCTCTGTGGGAGCGGGTTCACCCGCGAACACCGGCAAAGCCGGTGCCATACACCGAGTCGCCTTCTTCGCGGGCATGCCCGCTCCCACAGATACCGCACCGCATTCAAAGGCGGTGCAATACCGTGTAGGAGCGTAATGCTTGGGTCAGGTCAATCCCGCAAGTCCGACTCGTGAATCGGGTTAGCCCGGCTGGTGGCGCGCTGGTATTGCGCAGGCCAAGTAGCTTTGTTGCCGCCCAGGTCGTCGTCAGCATGCAGCGGCCAGTACGGGTCGCGCAGCAGTTCGCGGGCGAGGAAGATGATGTCGGCCTGGCCGGTGCGCAGGATGTGCTCGGCCTGGGCCGGTTCGGTGATCATGCCCACGGTGCCGGTGGCAATTTCCGATTCCTTGCGCACACGCTCGGCGAAGCGGGTCTGGTAGCCGGGCCCTGTGGGGATTTCGGCATTGACCGAGGTGCCGCCGGAGGACACGTCGATCAGGTCGACGCCCAAGCCACGCAGGCGGCGGGCCAGTTCGACGGTTTCATCCGGGTTCCAGCCGTCCTCCACCCAGTCGGTCGCCGATACCCGCACGAACAGCGGCAGTTCGGCCGGCCAGACCTTGCGCACGGCCTCGACCACCTGCAGGGTCAGGCGAATGCGGTTTTCGAAGCTGCTGCCGTACTCGTCGCGACGCTGGTTGCTCAGCGGTGACAGGAACTGGTGCAGCAGGTAGCCATGGGCGGCATGGATTTCGACCACCTTGAAACCGGCCCTCAGGGCACGCTCGGTCGAGGCGACGAAGGCGGCGATCACATCCTGGATTTCGTCATGGGTCAGCTCGCGTGGCGGTGTGTGTTGCGGATCGAAGGCTATCTTCGACGGCCCTACCGGCTGCCAGCCGCCCTCCTCGAGCTTGACGCTGCCTTGCTTGCCCAGCCACGGGCGATAGGTGCTGGCCTTGCGCCCGGCGTGAGCCAGCTGGATACCGGGCACGCCCCCTTGGGCGGTGATGAAACGGGTGATGCGTTGCAGCGGGGCGATCTGAGCATCGTCCCACAGGCCGAGGTCTTCGGCGGTGATGCGACCATCGGCAGTCACCGCCACGGCTTCAGTGATTACCAGGCCCGCGCCACCCACGGCGCGGCTGCCCAGATGGACAAGGTGCCAGTCGTTGGCCAGGCCATCTACGGCGGAATACTGGCACATCGGCGAAACGGCGATGCGGTTGGGCAGGGTCAGCTGACGCAGGGTGTAAGGCTCGAGCAGCAGGCTCATGAGGGCACCTCCCAAGGACTCCAATGGTGATCCGGCCCGGACACTCAATTGCACGTCCCTGGCCCAGGTCCGGTCATAACTTCAGACTAGACCAGAATGGTTGGGGGGGAGGTTCCATGGGATTTCGGGTGGGGTGCGGGGGGGGTTGGCTCGAGAGTGGTGGCGCCTATGAGATCGAGCGCCGCCCGCGCGGCGCTTCGCAGCACAAGGCTGCTCCTACATCTGTTTCGGGCCAGTAACGCCTGTACCTGCGCACACGACCGCCTTGTTTGCCCGACGCAATATCGAGGTGGACGCCAAGGGGGCGCGCACCTTTGCCTCAGGATTAACTGGCCCGAAACAGATGTAGGAGCAGCCTTGTGCTGCGAAGCGCCGCGCGGGCGGCGCTCGATCTCAAAGGCGACATCACTCTCAAGGCAGGCACCTGGCAGCCCTGACCGCCGCTACAGGCAGGCACTCTGACAGGTATTTCAGATATTCCCTACGACTCAGATCTGGTGATGCCTGACCTGAGGAAATACCCTACACGTTCTGTCGACAGGCGTCTGATTGTTCCCGGATACACCGCCACTTAGGCTTTCTGGGTCGCTGAAATCTAGCGATGCGGGTGTGGAAACCCGGTCAATCTTCAAGTGCCTGTCGTAATGGCAGCTGTGTGCGGGAGGCCGTTTGGCCTACCGGGTTCCTTGAAGGCCGGTTTTCCACCCTGCATACAGTTGCCGCCCTTCGTGTGGAAACGGCGGTGGCAACTCCTTCAACCTTCAAGGAATTGCTATAAAAATGACTACAGAAGACACCCAATTCACCGTCGGCAAGACCACTTTCTTTCAGGGCGAAAACCAGACCCACCCATTATTTCGCATCGAAGCGGGCATTCCGTGCCGAGACGCCCGTGATCAGGCTTCGGAACTGATGGGCTATGTACGGGAGTTGACCATCGTCGGGCTGATGGATGAGAAACCCATGATGATCTGGGCTGCGCACTATCTCAGTGCGATGGCCAAGGCGCTGATGGATGATGCCGAGTTAGGTATGGCGCGCTGAGTTTGCTGTGCTCATCGATCGCACATGGAGCACATTGGCCAGCCCGCCGCAGAGCCTTGTGGGAGCGGGCATGCCCGCGAAGCAAGCGACTCGGTGGCTGGCACCGGCTCTGCCGGTGTTCGCGGGCATGCCCGCTCCTACAGGTACGGTGCAAGCCTCAAGCGCGGCGCTGACCCTGTGGGAGCGGGCGTGCCCGCGAAGAAGGCGACTCAGTGGATGGCACCGGCTCCGCCGGTGTTCGCGGGCATGCCCGCTCCCACAGGGCTAGCGCCAAGCCTTGAGGGCAATGCGGTCGAGGTGTGAGCTGGCTTGCCGGCGATGGGCTGCAAGGCAGCCCCGGAATTGCAGTCAGCGCGGCTCCATGTGGGCAATCATCAACTGCACACTTTCATTGCCACGAAACTCGTTCACATCCAGCTTGTACGCCAACTCGACCCAACGCACCGTCGGGTTCGGCCACACTTCGCGGTCGACACCGAAGGCAATGCCATCCAGCCGCACCGAACCGCACTCGCTCTTGAGCACCACCTTCAGGTGCCGCTCGCCCACCACACGCTGCTCCACCAGCTGGAACACGCCATGAAACAGCGGCTCGGGAAAGTGCTGCCCCCAGGGCCCGGCATGGCGCAGGGCCTTGGCCAGGTCGAGGTGGAACTCCTCCACCGCCAGGCTGCCGTCGGACAACAGCCGACCGGTCAGGTCCTCTTCGCGCAGCTGACGTCTTACTTCTTCGTCGAACGCCTCGGCAAATGCCGGGAAATTGGCTTCAGGCAACGACAAGCCCGCCGCCATGGCGTGGCCGCCGAACTTGCTGATCAGCTGCGGATGACGCGCCGCCACGGCGTCCAGGGCATCACGAATGTGGAACCCCGGCACCGAGCGCGCCGACCCTTTGAGCATCCCCTCGCCAGCGTCGGCGAAAGCGATGGTCGGCCGGTGGTAACGCTCCTTCAGGCGCGAAGCCAGAATACCGATCACACCCTGATGCCAGTCGGCATCGAACAGGCACAAGCCGTAAGGCATCGACTCGACCGGCAGGTCCTTGAGCTGAGCCAGGGCCTCGCGCTGCATGCCCTGCTCGATGGACTTGCGGTCCTGGTTCAGGTCGTCCAGTTGCTGGGCCATGTCCTGAGCCAGGGCCGCGTCTTCACACAGCAGGCATTCGATACCCAGGCTCATGTCGTCCAGGCGCCCGGCAGCGTTCAGCCGCGGGCCGAGGATGAAGCCGAGGTCGGTCGAGGTGATGCGCCGGTGATCGCGGCGGGCCACTTCCAGAATGGCCTTGAGCCCCGGCCGCGCGCGACCGGCGCGAATGCGTTCGAGGCCCTGGTGCACCAGGATGCGGTTGTTGGCGTCCAATGGCACCACGTCGGCGACGCTGCCCAGGGCAACCAGGTCGAGCAATTCGCCGATGTTCGGCTGCGGCTGAGTTTCGTAGCGCCCCAGGCTGCGCAGGCGCGCACGCAGGGCCATCAGCACATAGAAGATCACCCCTACCCCGGCCAGCGCCTTGCTGGGGAAACTGCAGCCCGGCTGGTTGGGGTTGATGATGGCGTCGGCGTCGGGCAACTCCGCGCCCGGCAGGTGGTGGTCGGTGACCAGCACCTTGAGCCCGGCGGCCTTGGCGGCTGCCACACCGTCGACGCTGGAAATGCCGTTGTCCACGGTGATCAGCAGCTGCGGCTGGCGTTGCAGCGCCACCTCGACGATTTCCGGGGTCAGGCCGTAACCGTATTCGAAGCGGTTGGGCACAAGGTAGTCGACGTGAGCCGCGCCCAGCAGGCGCAGGCCCAGCACGCCGACAGTACTGGCAGTGGCGCCGTCGGCATCGAAGTCGCCGACGATGAGGATGCGCTGGCGCTGGTCGATAGCCTCGACCAGCAGATCCACGCCGGCCTCGATGCCCTTGAGCTGCTGGTACGGCAGCAGGCGCGCGAGGCTTTTGTCCAGCTCGGCCTCGCTCTGCACGCCGCGCGCGGCGTACAGGCGGGTCAGCAAGGGTGGCAGGTTACCCAGGAATGGCAGGGTCGGCGGCAGCGGGCGAGGTTCGATACGCATGGGGTGCTTCAGCCACGCTCACCCAGCAGCCACTCCAGCTGCACTTCGTGCTGGCCACGGTCGTCGGTGACGAACAAGGTGCCTTCGCTGATCATCACGTCCCACTTGATGGTACGGGGCATGTCGGTGGCGAGGGTTTCCAGCACCTCCTGCGGCACGGCAGCGATGCTCAGGTTCTTCAGGCCCTTGACCGCATCTACCACCTTGTTCTGCCATACACGCAGGCTGCCGTAGGCCAGCAGGCTGGTGCGCTCGGTGCGGCGCGAGCACCAGGTCAGTCGGTCGGCGTCCGGCTGGCCCACTTCAATCCAGTGCAGGATGCGATCGTCCAGGCTCTTTTCCCAGAGCGCCGCTTCGTCCACATCGGACAGGCCACGGCCGAACGACAGGTTTTCGTTATACCACAGGGCGTAGGCCAGCAGGCGCACAGCCATGCGTTCTTCGGTTTCCGAAGGGTGGCGGGCGATAGTCTGACGGACGTTTTCGTACACGCCGCGGTCGAGGTCGGTCAGGTTCAGTTCGAATTTATAGGTGGTGGACGGCTGGGCCATGGTCGACGGGCTTCTTGCGCAAAGAAAAGTGGCACAGTCTAACCGATACTGCCCTTCGTTGCCCCGCAGCAGTATCTGCCGCTTCGGACCTATGATAAAACCACGCATCTGCCCAGCTGCCACGGATGCCCCATGACTACGCCCAGCAAACCCCTCGCCGGCCTCAAAGTTGTCGAACTCGGCACCCTCATCGCTGGCCCGTTCGCCTCGCGCATCTGTGCCGAATTCGGCGCCGAGGTGGTCAAGGTCGAATCGCCCGATGGCGGCGACCCGTTGCGCAAATGGCGCAAGCTGTATGAGGGTACCTCGCTGTGGTGGTTCGTGCAGGCCCGCAACAAGCAGTCACTTACCCTCAACCTCAAGCACCCCGAGGGTCGCGAGATTCTCAAGCGCCTGCTGGCCGAGGCCGACATCCTGATCGAGAACTTCCGCCCGGGCGTGCTGGAAAAGCTCGGCCTGGGCTGGGACGTGCTGCACGCGCTCAACCCGCGCCTGGTTATGGTGCGCCTGTCAGGCTTCGGCCAGACCGGGCCGATGAAGGACCAGCCGGGCTTCGGCGCCGTGGGCGAGTCGATGGGCGGCCTGCGCTACATCACCGGTTTCGACGACCGCCCACCGGTGCGCACGGGCATTTCCATCGGTGACTCGATTGCTGCCCTGTGGGGGGTGATCGGCGCACTGATGGCGCTGCGGCACCGGGAAGTCAACGGCGGCCAGGGCCAGGTGGTGGACGTGGCCCTGTACGAAGCGATCTTCGCCATGATGGAAAGCATGGTCCCGGAGTTCGATGTGTTCGGCTTTATCCGCGAACGCACCGGCAACATCATGCCGGGCATCACGCCCTCCTCCATCCACACCAGCGCCGACGGCAAGCATGTGCAGATCGGCGCCAACGGCGATGCGATCTTCAAGCGCTTCATGCAGGCCATTGGCCGCACCGACCTGGCCGACGACCCGACCCTGGCAACCAACGATGGCCGCGACCTGCGCCGTGACGAGCTGTACGGGGTCATCGACCGCTGGGCCAACAGCCTGCCGCTGGAGCAACTGATGCAGGTGCTGAATACCGCCGAAGTGCCGGCCAGCCGCATCTATTCGGCCGAGGACATGTTCAACGACCCGCAATACCTGGCACGCGAAATGTTCCTGCAGGCCAAACTGCCGGACGGCAAGCCGTTCCGCATGCCGGGCATCGTGCCCAAGCTGTCGGACACCCCCGGCTCCACCGAGTGGGTCGGCCCGGCACTGGGCGAACACACCGAGGCGCTGCTCGGCAGCCTGGGCTACGACGCGGCGGCCATCGCCAGCCTGCGCGCAGCAGGCACGGTCTGACCCCGGCACGGCCCTGGCCCATGCGCGCTGCCCGTTGCCTACGTCACCTGATCCTGCTGTGCGGGCTGCTGCCCGCATTGCTGCAGCCTGCAAGCGCCAAGGAGCGCATCTTCTGGCTGGTGCGTGACCTGCCGCCGTTCACCATTTTCGAGGGGGCGGAGAAAGGCCAAGGGGTGATCGACCAGCTGTTGCCCCTGCTGATCGGGCAGATGCCCGAGTACGACCACAGCATCGTGCGGGTCAACCGCGCCCGCGGTATCCAGATGCTGCAGGACCCGAAGAGCTTCACCTGCGACCCGACCCTGCTGTGGACACCGGAGCGCGCCGAGTATGTGCGGTTTTCCATGCCCTCCCTGGGCGTGCTCAGTGGCGGCCTGGTGCTGCGCAAGGACAGCGAGACGCTGGTGGCACCTTACCTCGACGGCCAGGAGGTAGACCTGCATGGCCTGCTGAGCAAGACCCCGCTGAAGCTGGGGGTTGTCGCCGAGCGCAGCTACGGCACGCAGATCGACGCCATCCTGCGCCAGTTACCCGACACCGCGCTCAGTCGCCACTACGGCAACGACGCCACCGCCAACCTGCTGCAGATGCAACAGCTGGGGCGCCTGCGCATGGTGCTCGGCTACTGGCCTGAAGTGCGCTACCTGGTCGAGCAGCAAGGCGGAACACTGGCCGACTACCGGTTTCATCCTGTACAGGGAGTGAACCACTACCAGTTTCTGCATGTAGGCTGTTCGAACAGTGAGCTGGGGCGTGAAGCGATTGCGCACATCGACCAGCTGCTGCCTGCCCTGCGCCGGGATGTGTTGCCGGGGCTGTATGCGCGCTGGCTGGACCCGGCGCTGCAGGAAGACTACCTGGAAGAGAGCAAGCGCTTCTTCGAAGACCACTGATCGCCTGTTCCGGCCCTATCGCCGGTGCAGGCGCCACAAAAGAAACCCCGGGCGCTGGGGAAACACGCCCGGGGCCAAGCGAAAGCCATTGAGGGGCTTCCCGTGGCAGCCCTGCCAGCGCCGGAGCAAAGCACTGGCTGACTGCCCTTGCTACTTCTGATAAGCCACTCAGGCAAAGGTTCCATGGGGTTGCTGGCGTTGCTGCAGTGCCGCGATCACACAGGGTTGCAAACGCCCTTCGGCGATCTGCAGGTCACGGTGCAGGCCATCCACCAGATCGATCAACAGGCGTTGCTCCTGCAACTGGCGCTCGCTGACCGTGCGCCGCAGGGTGATACCAGTGAGGCGGTCGTGAACGGTCAATTGGCGATTACCCTGGGCATCGGCAACGCCGAAGTGGGTCTGATAGGGGGTCAGGGCTTCATTGAGCAGTCTGCAGATTCTTTCCATCCGGATCACTCGCTGCGTGGTGGGTATAGAGGAACTGACCAACAGACGCAGCGGAAAGTTCGTTACACCGCGGCTGCTTCAGTGAGCATGCGGGGCGGACGTGACAGTTTGAATACGCCGCCAGGGGCGCACCTGCAGTGCTTGCAGGGCACGCTGCAGGCGTGGCATCGACAGCGGCCAGGGCAGCTCGGCGAGCACCCACAGGCCGCGGTTTCTGGCCTCTTGGGCAAGGTTGCGGCGCTTCGGGGTGGCCTGGCCGACAAACAGCAAAGCGCGTGTTCGATGCTGTTGTTCGAGCAAGGCAAGGCCAGCCCGGGTTGGCATGGCGTGGTCAAGGACCAGCAGGTCGGGGCGGCGATCCGCGCTCAGGCAGGCATCGAGGTCTGCGCTGGTTTCGCTGATGCGCACGTGGAACATGCCCTGGGCGTTGAGGGCCTGGTGCAGGAGGATCTGGTGGGATGGGCGAGCCTGGTGGATCAACACGTAGGGCTGGTGCATGAGCCGCTCCTGATGGGAGGACCGGCTAATTTAGACTTTGCCCTGGGCGGCCTGAATAGGATGTTTCTGATGGAGCAGTGGGAAGATTCGGAGAATTAGGGCTGCTCCGCAGCCCATCGCCGGCAAGCCAGCTCCCACAGGAATTGCACATGACCTTGGGTCTATGCGGTCGGGGTGGGAGCAACTGTCTTTGAAGATTTTTTTGAGGCTGCCCCGCTAGGCATAGCTTCGCCAGCGATACCACGTAGAGGTGTCGCTGGCGAAGCCCGCGTTTCAGCAGATCAACCCTCGATTGCTATCAGGTCGCGGGCACCTTGAGTTTCGGCTCTTTCCATTCTGTTCCGTCTCGCAGCATCGCATTCAGATGCACCAACAGCACCCGCATACAAGCCACTGCGGCGACCTTCGCACGCTTGCCACGAGCCAGCAGAGCGTTGTACCGAGCTTTGAAATCCGGATCGTGCCTGATCATCGACCAGATCGACATGTAGGTCGCGCAGCGGACTCGATAGCGTCCGCCCTCGATCGATCTGGGACCATTCTTCTTGCCGCTGTCGTTGTTGTAGGGCGCTAACCCTGCCAAGGCGGCGATCTTGCGCCCCGTCACGGTTCCAAGCTCAGGCAGGTACGCCATGAGCGTGCCGCAAGTGATGACCCCTATCCCCTTAACAAGCATCAGCCGCCTGGCCTTCTCGCTATCTTTAGGCACCGCTGGCTATCAGTCTGCCATCCACTGCTCTCACCCTTTTGAGTTTAATGGGCCTTGAAGACACAAGCTGGCTTGCCGGCGATGGGCCGCAGTGCGGCGCCGATGTTTACAGCGGCTTGCCGCGGTTACCATGCTGGCTGACAAAGCCCTGCACAGCCTTCAGGTCATTGGCCAGCACCGTGCAACGCTCTTCACGGCTGAACAGGTCGCTGAGGTGTGCCGGCAGCTCCAATGCCTTGCCCACACCGGCCTTCTCCACCGCTTCCGGGAACTTGACCGGGTGTGCGGTACCCAGCACCACCATCGGCGTGTCCAGGCTGCGGCGGCACTCGCGGGCGGCCTTGACGCCGATTGCGGTGTGCGGGTCGAGTACTTCACCGGTGGCTGCGAACACTTCGGCAATGGTTTCGCAGGTCTGCTCGTCGTTCACTGCCAGCGAGTCGAACAGCTTGCGCGCTTCGGTCCAGCGGTCTTGCTCGACGCTGAAGCCGCCACCTTGCTTGAAGTTGGCCATCAGCTCGGCAATGGCGCCACCGTTGCGGCCGTGCAGGTCGAACAGCAGGCGCTCGAAGTTGGACGAGACCATGATGTCCATCGACGGCGACAGGGTCGCGTGCAGGGTTTCCTTGACGTACTGGTTGCCGCTCATGAAGCGGTGCAGGATGTCGTTGCGGTTGGTGGCAACGATCAGCTGGCTGACCGGCAGGCCCATGTTACGTGCCAGGTAGCCGGCGAAGATGTCGCCGAAGTTACCGGTCGGCACCGAGAACGCCACAGAACGCGCCGGGCCACCCAGCTGCAGGGCAGCGTGGAAGTAGTAGACGATCTGAGCCATGATCCGCGCCCAGTTGATCGAGTTGACCGCAACCAGGCGGGTGCCCTTGAGGAACGACTGGTCGGCGAAGCTGGCCTTGACCATTTCCTGGCAGTCGTCGAAGTTGCCTTCGATAGCGATGTTGTGGATGTTGTCGCCGAAGATGGTGGTCATCTGCCGGCGCTGCACTTCCGACACACGCTGGTGCGGGTGCAGGATGAAGATGTCGACGTTGTCGCAACGGCGGCAGCCTTCGATGGCGGCGGAACCGGTGTCACCGCTGGTGGCACCGATGATCACCACGCGCTCGTTGCGCTTGGCCAGCACGTGGTCGAGCAGGCGGCCGAGCAGTTGCAGGGCGAAGTCCTTGAAGGCCAGGGTCGGGCCGTGGAACAGCTCCAGCACCCACTCGTTGCTGTTCAGCTGACGCAGCGGGGCAACGGCGGCGTGAGCGAACTCGCCGTAGGTTTCTTCGAGGATCTTCTTGAAGTCGGCATCGGCGATGCTGCCTTCGACGAACGGGCGCATCACCCGGAAAGCCAGTTCGTGGTACGGCAGGCCGGCCCACGAGGCGATTTCTTCCTGGGTGAAACGTGGCAGGTTTTCCGGGACGTACAGGCCGCCGTCACTGGCCAAGCCAGCCAGCAGGACGTCTTCGAAATTCAGGGCCGGTGCCTGGCCGCGGGTACTGATATAGCGCATGGGTGCAAACCTTCGATGCTGGGGCCGGGGCCGCACTGGCGGCCCGCCGGCACTATTGTTAGTTGAGCTGCTCGACGCGAATGCGCACGACCTTGCCGACCACGTCCTGCAGGGCTTCCAGGGCAACGATGGCGTCGTTGATGCGCTGCTCGACCACGCGATGGGTCAGCAGGATCATCGGCACCAGACCGTCCTGTTCCTCGGCTTCCTTCTGCATGATCGACTCGATGTTGATGCCACGCTCCGAGAGGATGCTGGCCACCTGGGCCAGTACGCCCGGGTGATCCTTGGCCTGGATGCGCAGGTAGTAGGCGCTTTCGCAGGCTTCGATCGGGAGGATCGGGTGGGCCGACAGCGAATCCGGCTGGAAGGCCAGGTGCGGCACGCGGTTTTCCGGGTCGGAGGTCATGGCACGGACCACATCGACCACATCGCCGACCACCGACGAAGCGGTTGGCTCCATGCCGGCACCAGCGCCGTAGTACAGGGTGGAGCCGGCGGCATCGCCATTGACCATGACGGCGTTCATCACGCCGTTGACGTTGGCGATCAGGCGGTCGGCCGGGATCAGCGTCGGGTGTACGCGCAGCTCAATGCCTTCGGCAGTGCGGCGGGCCACGCCCAGATGCTTGATGCGGTAGCCCAGGGCCTCGGCGTAATTCACGTCAGCAGTGGTCAGCTGGGTGATGCCTTCGGTGTAGGCCTTGTCGAATTGCAGCGGGATGCCGAACGCGATCGAGGCGAGAATGGTCAGCTTGTGCGCAGCATCGATGCCTTCGACGTCGAAGGTCGGGTCGGCTTCGGCGTAACCCAGCGCCTGGGCTTCGGCCAGCACATCCGGGAAGGCACGGCCCTTCTCACGCATTTCGGTGAGAATGAAGTTGCCGGTGCCGTTGATGATGCCGGCCAGCCAGTTGATGTGGTTGGCCGACAGGCCTTCGCGGATGGCCTTGATCACCGGGATGCCACCGGCCACGGCTGCTTCGAAGGCGACGATCACACCCTTCTCGCGGGCCTTGGCGAAGATTTCGTTGCCGTGCACGGCAATCAGCGCCTTGTTGGCGGTGACCACGTGCTTGCCGTTTTCGATGGCCTTGAGCACCAGTTCGCGAGCCACGGTGTAGCCACCGATCAGCTCGATGACAATGTCGATCTCCGGGTTGCTCGCAACTTCGAACACGTCAGCGGTAATGGGGGTACCGGTAATCTGGCAGTTCGGGTTCTGCGAGCGCATGGCGATCTGTGCCACTTCAATACCGCGCCCGGCACGGCGGGCAATCTCCTCGGCGTTGCGCTGAAGTACATTGAAGGTTCCGCCACCGACGGTCCCCAACCCACAGATGCCTACTTTGACCGGTTTCACTGTGAACTCCCCATTGAACGGCCGGCACCTATGCCGACCGTGAAACATGCCGTCACCCCATGACGACGGCGTACTGAATTGGATTACTTGGCCAGTGCCAGCTTGGCGACCTGCGGTGCCGGCTGGTAGCCCGGAATGACCTGGCCGCTTTCAAGGACGATCGCCGGCGTGCCGTTGACGCCGATCGACTGGCCCAGCTGGAACTGCTTGCTGACCGGGTTGACGCACTTGGCGGCCTTGATTTCTTCACCCTCGACCATCTTGTCCATCGCCGCACGGCGGTCACTGGAACACCAGACGGCCTGCAACTGCTGGTCACCCGGCGAGCCGAGGCCCTGGCGCGGGAAGGCGACATAGCGCACTTCGATACCGCGGCGGTTGAGTTCGGGCACCTCGGCGTGCAGCTTGTGGCAGTACGGGCAGGTGGTGTCGGTGAACACGGTGATGTGCGACTTGGTCTCGCCCTTGGCAGGATAAACCACCATCTCGGCGGCTGGAATGCCGTTGATGAGCTTGGCAATACCCAGACGCTCGGTCTTCTCGGTGAGGTTGACCGGCTTGCCGTCCTGGATCTGGAACAGGTAGCCCTGCATCACGAACTGGCCGTCGCCGCTGGCATACAGCACGCGGCCGCCCTGCAGCTTGACTTCATACAGGCCGCTGACCGGGCTGCTGGCCACGCTTTCGACGGGCACTTCCAGCTCGAGGTTCTGCAACGACTTACGGATGGCCTGCTCGGCAGCGGTATTGCTGTCGGTTGCCGCAGCAACGGCAAAGGTACTGGCCAGCGCCAACGCGGCGGCGGCGAAAAACTGGGTCACGCGCATGAGAACTCCTGAAGGCGGACAGGGGCCGGAGGGCGCCACCTGCGGAAAATACGCGGTGACCGTGCGGCCCTTGGTGCAAACCGCTCAAGCCTACCACATCACACCGCCGGTGAAGGGCCTTGCAAGGACCGGTCGGCGGAACATGAAAAACATTCATCCACGCGGGTGGTGCTGGGCGTGCAGTTGCTGCAGGCGGGCCTTGGCGACATGGGTGTAGATCTGCGTGGTCGACAGGTCGCTGTGGCCCAGCAGCATCTGTACCACGCGCAGGTCGGCACCGTGGTTGAGCAGATGAGTGGCGAAGGCATGGCGCAGGGTGTGCGGCGACAGCGGTTTGTCGATGCCGGCGACCCGGGCATGGTGCTTGATGCGATGCCAGAAGGTCTGGCGGGTCATCTGCTCGCCGCGCTGGCTGGGGAACAGGACGTCGCTGGGGCGGCCATTGAGCAGTTCGGCGCGGCCATCGCGCAGGTAGCGCTGCAGCCACAGCACCGCCTCTTCGCCCATGGGCACCAGGCGCTCCTTGCTGCCCTTGCCCATCACCCGCAGCACGCCCTGGCGCAGGTTGACCTGGTCGAGGGCCAGGCTGACCAGTTCGGTAACCCGCAGGCCGCAGGCGTAGAGCACTTCGAGCATGGCGCGGTCACGCTGGCCGATGGCTTCGCCCAGGTCCGGAGCCTGCAGCAAGGCTTCGACGTCGGCTTCGGACAGCGACTTGGGCAGTGGCTTGCCCAGTTGCGGCATGTCGACTTGCAGGGTCGGGTCGATGGCCACCAGCTTTTCCCGCAGCAGGTAGCGGAAGAAGCCGCGCAGGCCGGACAGGAAGCGTGCCGTGGAGCGCGGCTTGTAGCCTTGGTCGAGGCGCCAGGCCAGGTGGTCGAGAATCAGCTCGCGGCCGGCGTCGGGCAAGCTGACGCCGTGTTCCTGCAGCCAGCCGTTGAACAGGGCCAGGTCGCTGCGGTAGGACACGCGAGTGTTGTCGGACAGACCCTTTTCAAGCCACAGGGCGTCGAGGAACTGGTCGATCAGGGGGTGGTCTAGGACGGGCATGCGGGGCTGCTGGGTGTTGAAGGTGGCTTAGTGTTTCACAGCAGCATAATTGTTGTCTGTACTGGCCTCTTCGCGGCTAAAGCCGCTCCCACAGGGATATCACCGCCCTCGAGGTATGTGCGATCCCTGTGGGAGCGGCTTTAGCCGCGAAAGGGCCAGTGCAGGAGAACTCAGGCCTGGGGCAGAACCGGCACCGGGCGCTTGTCCTCGTCGATGGCGACGAAGCTGAACACGCCATGGATCGCTCGCTCGCGCCCATCCAGGTACATATTCTCGACAAATACATCCACTTGCACCTGCAAGCTGGTATTGCCCACCTTGATCACCGACCCCACCAGCTCCACGATCGAGCCCGCCGGAATCGGGTGCTTGAAGTCGATGCGGTCGGTGGACACGGTCACCAGCGGCAGGCGGCAGAAGCGCGTGGCGGCGATGAACGACACTTCGTCCATCCAGGCCAGGGCGGTGCCGCCGAACAGGGTGTTGTGGTGGTTGGTGGTGTTGGGGAACACCGCCTTGGTCACGCGGGTCACCGACAGCTCGGTGCGGCGCAGGATTTCCTGGTCTCGGGTAGTCATGGCAATCACATCTTCGGGGGGGCAAAAAGCAAAAAAGCAGCCCGAAGGCTGCTTTTTTCTCGCTAGGCGGCCTCGGCCACCGGGCAAACTGCACTCAGGACAGTTTTTCCTTGATGCGAGCGGCTTTGCCGGACAGGTCGCGCAGGTAGTACAGCTTGGCTTTACGCACGTCACCACGACGTTTCACGGCCAGGCTGTCGATTTGCGGGCTGTAGGTCTGGAAGGTACGCTCTACGCCAACGCCGCTGGAGATCTTGCGCACGGTGAAGGCGCTGTTCAGACCGCGGTTACGCTTGGCGATAACGACGCCTTCGAACGCCTGCAGACGGGAACGCTCACCTTCCTTCACTTTAACCTGAACGACAACGGTGTCGCCTGGTGCGAAGGTCGGGATTTCCTTGCTCATCTGCTCGGCTTCGAGCTGCTGGATGATCTTGTTGGTCATGCTGTGCTCCTAAGATGGATACGTGATCCACCATCGATACGTTTAACTATCGTCCCGCTCGCGGAGATATTCCTCGAGCAGCTTCTTCTCTTCTCCAGAAAGCGAGCGACTTTCCAGAAGATCGGCGCGTCGTTCGAAGGTCCTACCAAGGGACTGCTTCATTCTCCAACGCCGGATGTGTGCATGGTTGCCACTTAGCAACACGTCGGGAACACGCTGATCCGCATACACCTCAGGTCGGGTGTAGTGCGGGCAATCGAGCAGACCGTCGGTGAAGGAATCTTCTTCCGCCGAGTCCACATGCCCTAAAGCTCCGGGCAGCAGCCGTGTAACCGCATCGATCAGTACCATGGCCGGCAGCTCGCCACCGGAAAGCACATAGTCGCCAATCGACCACTCCTCATCGACATGAGCCTCGATAAAGCGCTCGTCGATGCCTTCATAACGACCGGCGATCAGGATCAACGATTCCTGTTCGGCCAGGCCTTTGACCGCCTGCTGAGTCAGCTTGCGGCCTTGTGGCGAAAGGTAGATCACCTTCGCCGCTGCTCCGGTCGCTTGCCTGGCGCTAACCAGGGCGTCTTCCAGAGGCTTGATTTTCATCACCATGCCCGGACCACCGCCAAACGGCCGATCATCCACCGTATGGTGACGATCTGTGGTGTAGTCCCGCGGGTTCCAGCAAGTCACCTGAAGCAACCCCTGTTTCACCGCGCGGCTGGTAATGCCGTACTCCGTGATGGCCGAGAACATCTCGGGGAACAACGTGATGACGTCTACGCGAAGGTTACCCATCGTTTAGAAGTCCGCGTCCCATTCAACCCGCATCACGCCCGCTTCCAGGTCGATGTCGAGCACGCATTGCGCCGTATAGGGCAACAGACGCTCGCGATCATCCAGGCTGCCTGCGCAGGGTTTGACCACCATTACATCGTTCGCACCGGTCTCCAACAGGTGATCGACCTTGCCGAACAGTTGTTCGTCCTGGTTGATGACCTTCAGGCCCACCAACTGGTACCAGTAGTACTCGTCAGCAGCCAGGTTGGGCAAAAGGCTCCGCGGTATGCAGATTTCGTAACCGCTCAGAAGACGGGCTTCATCGCGATCATCGAGGCCTTTCAGCTTAACGACCAGGCCCTTCTGGGAGCCACGACCGTTGACCAGCTCGACCTGCTTTACCTTGCCTTCGTGCCGAAGCGTCCAGCGCGGATAATCCAACAGGTTTTCAATCGGATCGGTAAAGGAATACACCTTCACCTCGCCGCGAACGCCGTGAACCGAAAAAATCTTGCCAACGACGATGAGGTCGTCAGCCTTTTCTGGCGTCGCGTTCATACTACTCAGGCAGCAGCCTTGGCAGCGTCCTTCAGCAGCTGAGCAACGCGCTCAGACGGCTGTGCACCCTGGCTCAGCCAGTAGTTGACGCGCTCTTGGTTGACCGACAGCTTGACTTCGGCGCCAGCAGCGATCGGGTTGAAGAAACCTACGCGCTCAACGAAACGGCCGTCACGGGCGTTACGCGAGTTGGTCACGGTCAGGTGGTAGAATGGGCGCTTTTTCGAGCCGCCACGGGCCAGACGAATGGTTACCATGTGAACATCGTTCCTATAGTCGGTGCTGCAGTTGATACAGCAGCTGGTACTGCAAATCTGAATGCCAAATAGGCACACGGGTGCCCAAAAGGCCGCATATTCTCGGGGAATACACGGACATTTGCAAATGACTTTTTCGGCAAGGCCCTGCCCTACCGTCCAGATCTGCCGGTTGAGCCGCGAAATCCGCGGCCATTGCCCCGCTAACGCGGGGGTTCTGGGCGCCCGCCGGACAAACGGCAGGCACCCGGAATAGGGGTTACAGCTTCGGCATGCCGCCGCCCGGCAGCATCCCGCCCAGGCCACGCATCATCTTGGCCATGCCGCCCTTGGCGGAGAATTTCTTCATCATCTTCTGCATTTGCTTGTGCTGCTTGATCAGGCGGCCGACGTCCTGCACCTGGGTGCCGGAACCGATGGCGATACGGCGCTTGCGCGAGCCACTGATCAACTCCGGATCACGGCGCTCGGCCGGGGTCATGGAGTTGATGATCGCTTCCATCTGCTTGAACTGCTTCTCGGCCGCGCCCTGGGCGTTGCCCATCTGCGACAGGTTGACCCCGCCGATGCTCGGCAGCTTGTCCATCAGGCCGCCGAGGCCGCCCATGTTCTTCATCTGCTGCAGCTGATCGCGGAAGTCTTCGAGGTCGAAGCCCTTGCCCTTCTTCAGCTTCTTGGCCAGCTTGTCGGCCTTGGCCTTGTCAATGTTCTGCTCGGCCTGCTCGATCAGGCTGAGCACGTCACCCATGCCGAGGATGCGCGAGGCGACACGGTCGGGGTGGAACGGCTCGAGGGCTTCGGTCTTCTCGCCCATACCGATGAACTTGATCGGCTTGCCGGTGATGGCACGCACCGACAGCGCGGCACCGCCACGGGCGTCACCGTCGACCTTGGTCAGCACCACGCCGGTCAGCGGTAGCGCCTCGCCAAACGCCTTGGCGGTGTTGGCGGCGTCCTGACCGGTCATGGCGTCGACCACGAACAGGGTCTCGATCGGCTTGACCGCGGCGTGCAGCGCCTTGATCTCGTCCATCATGTCGGCGTCGATGTGCAGACGGCCGGCGGTGTCGACGATGACCACGTCGATGAACTTCAGCTTGGCTTCGCGGATGGCCGCTTCGGCGATGGCCACCGGCTTCTGGCTGATGTCGGACGGGAAGAAGGTGACGCCGATGTCGTTGGCCAGGGTTTCCAGCTGCTTGATCGCCGCCGGGCGGTAGACGTCGGCGGACACCACCATCACGCTCTTTTTCTTGCGCTCTTTGAGGAAGCGCGCCAGCTTGCCGGCGGTGGTGGTCTTACCGGCGCCCTGCAGGCCGGCCATCAGCACCACGGCGGGCGGGGCGGCGTTCAGCGCGAGGTCTTCATTGGCCGCGCCCATCAGGCTTTCCAGCTCGGCCTGGACGATCTTCACGAACGCCTGGCCCGGGGTCAGGCTGCGCGACACTTCGGTGCCGACTGCACGGTCCTTGACGCTGTTGACGAAATCCTTGACCACCGGCAGGGCAACGTCGGCCTCGAGCAGGGCCATGCGCACTTCGCGCAGCGTGTCCTTGATGTTGTCTTCGGTCAGCTTGGCCTTGCCGGTGACATGGCGCAGCGTCTGTGACAGGCGGTCGGTCAGGTTTTCGAACATGGTGATCCTTTCAGGCCCAGTAAAAGCCGAGGTTTGTCAGGCGCCCAGGGGGAATGCATACCCGCCGGGCACAGCAAGGCGGCGATTATAGCGAAGTGCGACGGCGGCGCACACCTTGGCGGCGGTATGGTAGATAATCGGTGGCTGCGCCGGCCTCTTCGCGGGCATGCCCGCTCCCACAGGATCTTGACTGCTTACCGGCCTGCGCCCTACCTGTGGGAGCGGGCGTGCCCGCGAATGCCCTGACACAAGCCTGCAGTCTTCCTAGAGCGGCGGAATCTATGCCAAACTCCGTCTCTTTAAGGCTCGCCAACCAGGACTTATGTTCTCCTCACCCAGCCTCATCCCCAACCTGATCGCCGCCGGCCTATATATAGCCGCGGCCATCTACCAGGGTTCCTACCTTGCCCGGAACCGCAAGGCCGACAAGCGCCTGCTTGCCCTGCTGGGTGCCTTCGCGGTGCTCGCCCAGGCCGGTGCGCTGTTCTTCCAGCTGATCACCCCGCTGGGCCTGAGCCTGGACTTCTTCAGTGCCGCCAGCCTGATCGCCGTGGCGGTCATCGCCCTGACCCTGCTGGCCTGCTTGCGCATACCCGTGGAAAACCTGCTGGTGCTGCTGTTTCCGCTGGGCGCGGTAACTGCGCTGCTGGCCCAGTTCGCGCCCCCCGGCACAGTGCCGCTGGTCAATGAAGAACCGGGTATCCTCGCGCATATCCTGCTGTCGATCCTGGCCTACGGGCTATTCACCATCGCGGTGTTCCAGGCGCTGTTGCTGCTGCTGCAGGACCGCCAGTTGAAGAACAAGCACCCGTCCGGGCTGATCCGCAACTTCCCGCCGCTGCAAACCATGGAAAGCCTGCTGTTCGGCTTCCTCTGGGCCGGCTGGTGCCTGCTGTCGCTGTCGCTGATCTCCGGCTGGCTGTTCCTCGACAACCTGTTCGCCCAGCACCTGGCACACAAGACCCTGCTGGCCTGTGTCGCCTGGGTGGTGTTCAGCGTGCTACTGTGGGGCCGCACCCGCCTGGGCTGGCGTGGCCACAAGGCCATCCGCTGGACGCTGGCCGGTTTCTGCCTGCTGATGCTGGCCTATTTCGGCAGCAAGCTGGTTCGCGAATTCATCCTCCATATCTGACGGCCGCCCATGGATACCCTGCCGTACGCACCGCTATTCGGCACCCTGGCACTGGCGCTGTTGTGGTCGGCGCTATTCACTGCGGTGGATGCCGCCCGCCTGCAACTCAATGGCGCGTTGCGCGCCGGCGAGGACGGCCAGCCCGTGCTGCCGGCCCAGGCCCTGGTGCTGTGCGCCAGCCTGGGCAAGCTGCTGGTGCTGGGCCTGGCCTGCCTGGTCGGCCAGCGCCATAGCGGCGAGCACGGCTTCTGGCTGGCCGGGCTGGCCGCCACCTTCACCTTGCTGGTGTTTGCCGAATACCTGCCGCGGCGCCTGGCCCGGCGCAACCCGCAGGCGTTCGTCAGCCTCGGCGCCAGCCTGCTGAAAGTGCCCCTCACCCTGCTGCAACCACTGGCCTGCCTGCTGGATGGCGTTGCCAAGCTGATCCTGCGTCCGTTCCGCGTGCAACCCACGGCCGTGGCCCTGCACCCGCAGGAAGCCGACGAGTTCGACGAGGACGAGGAACACGAAGCGCCGCGCCACGGCCTGCTCGACGGCCTGCAGTCACTGGACAAGATGACCGTCAACGACATCCTGGTACCGCGCAACGAAGTGGACGGCATCAGCCTCGACGAGCCGATCGAGCGCATCATCGAGCAGTTGATCGTCAGCCGTCACACCCGCCTGCCGGTGTACCACAGCGACATCAACCAGGTTGAAGCGATCCTCAACACCAAGCTGATCAGCCACCTGCTGCCCAAGGCCGAGCTGACCCTGGAGACGCTGCTCGGGGCCTGCTACGAGCCCTATTTCGTGCCGGAGAGCACGCCCCTGCAAATGCAGCTGCTGAACTTCCACAAGCAGCAGCGCCGCCTGGGCGTGGTGGTGGACGAGTACGGCGAAGTGCTGGGCATCGTCACCCTGGAAGACATCCTCGAAGAGATCGTTGGCGAGTTCGAGGATGAGCAAAGCCTGAACAACCCCCACGTACACCCGCAGCCCGATGGCACCTTCGTCATCGACGGCACCGCTTCGCTGCGCGAGATCAACCGCAGCCTGGGCTGGCACCTGCCCTGCGACGGCGGGCCTAAAACCCTCAACGGGCTGGTCACCGAAGCGCTGGAAAGCATCCCGGAGAGCGCCGTTTGCCTGAAGATCGGCCGCTATCGCCTGGAAATCCTCGAAACAGAGGACAATTGTGCCAGCAAGGTACTGGTATGGACCGTGACCCGATAGCTATACTCGGGTCACGCTTACCCAGCCCCGCCGTCCCGCCTGCTACCCGCACCCGGCGCCCCACGGCCAGTCCGCTCCACTGACACGCCCTGCGGTCCTGCTTCAACACCCCGAACAGTGCCCGCCCCCGCCCCTATCCCCCTTGGGCTATCGTCAGTCGGGCGCACACAACAACAAAACGCTCCGGCGTCCGCGACACCGTGCCTGCCTTTTTGCATTGCACGCCGCGGAGCTAACCCCATGGAGCCGGACCAGACTGTCAGGGACCTATTCAATGACAACCAGCAGCACCTATGCCGAAGCGCCTGCCGCACCGGTCAATTCACCCGCGCGGGTAGCCACCGCCAGCTTCATCGGCACCGCCATCGAGTTCTACGATTTCTACGTCTACGCCACTGCCGCCGCCCTGGTGATCGGCCCGGTGTTCTTCCCGTCCGGGTCGGGCACTGCGCAAATGCTGGCGGCCTTTCTTACCTTTGGTATCGCCTTCCTCGCCCGCCCGCTGGGCTCGGCACTGTTCGGCCACTTTGGCGACCGTATCGGCCGCAAGTCGACCCTGGTCGCCTCGCTGTTACTGATGGGCGTGTCCACTACGGCCATCGGCGTGCTGCCGGGCTATGACAGCATTGGTGTATGGGCGCCGATCATCCTCTGCCTGCTGCGTTTTGGCCAAGGCCTGGGCCTGGGTGGCGAATGGGGTGGTGCGGCCTTGCTGGCCACCGAGAACGCACCGGAAGGCAAGCGAGCCTGGTTCGGCATGTTCCCGCAGTTGGGCCCGTCGATCGGCTTTTTGGCCGCCAACGGCCTGTTCCTGACCCTGGCCCTGGTGCTCAGCGACGAGCAATTCCGCGAGTGGGGCTGGCGCATTCCGTTCCTGCTCAGCGCCGCGCTGGTACTGGTGGGCCTGTATGTGCGCCTGAAGCTTGAGGAAAGCCCGGTGTTCGCCAAGGCCGTCGCCCGCCACGAGCGGGTGAAAATGCCGGTGGTCGACCTGTTTTCCAGATACTGGCTGCCGACCCTGCTGGGCGCAGCGGCGATGGTGGTGTGCTACGCGCTGTTCTACATCTCCACGGTGTTCTCGCTGAGCTATGGCGTGACCACGCTGGGCTACAGCCGCGAGACGTTCCTTGGCCTGCTGTGCTTCGCGGTGGTGTTCATGGCCCTGGCCACACCACTGTCGGCCTGGCTCAGTGACCGCTACGGGCGCAAACCGGTGCTGATCGTCGGCGGCCTGCTGGCGGTAGCCTCAGGCTTTGCCATGGAACCGCTGCTGACTTCGGGGTCGACCGCAGGCGTGGCGCTGTTTCTGGCCATCGAGCTGTTCCTGATGGGCGTGACCTTTGCGCCGATGGGGGCACTGCTGCCTGAGCTGTTCCCGACCCACGTGCGTTATACCGGCGCTTCGGCGGCGTATAACCTGGGCGGCATCGTCGGCGCCTCGGCGGCACCGTTCTTTGCCCAGAAGCTGGTGAGCATGGGTGGATTGAGCTGGGTGGGGGGTTATGTGTCGGTGGCGGCAGTGATCAGCTTGATTGCCGTGCTGTGCCTGAAAGAGACCCGCAATACCGAACTTTGAACAGTTGGGGGCGCCCTGCGCCCCATTCGCAGCACAAGGCTGCTCCTACAGGGGGATACGTTGCCCTTGTAGGAGCAGCCTTGTGCTGCGAATGGGCTGCAACGCAGCCCCACTCGGATCAGAACTCGACCTTGACCGCCTGCGCAGCACGGGTCGCCTTGGCCCGCGCCAATTCGACCGACTCGTCACGCGCCAGGCACACGCCCATACGGCGGGTACCATTGATTTCCGGCTTGCCGAACAGGCGAATGGCGGTATCCGGCTCGCTCAAGGCAGCGCCCAGGTTGGCAAAGCTGGTCTGCTGCGACTGCCCCTCAGGCAAGATCACCGCCGACGCCGACGGGCCGAACTGGCGCACGGCCGGAATCGGCAGGCCAAGAATGGCACGGGCATGCAGGGCAAACTGCGACAGGTCCTGGGAAATCAGGGTCACCAGGCCGGTGTCATGCGGGCGTGGCGAGACCTCGCTGAACCACACCTGATCGCCCTTCACGAACAGTTCCACGCCAAACAGGCCACGACCGCCCAGGGCATCGGTGACCGCCTTGGCCACCCGCTGCGACTCGGCCAGTGCCTTCGGGCTCATGGCCTGCGGCTGCCACGACTCCTGGTAGTCACCCTTCTCCTGGCGGTGGCCGACTGGCTCGAGGAAGGTGGTACCGCCGACGTGGCGCACAGTCAGCAGGGTGATTTCGTATTCGAAGTCGATGAAGCCCTCGACGATGACCCGGCCCTTGCCGGCGCGTCCGCCTTCCTGGGCGTAGTCCCACGACTTCTGCAGGTCGGCATCGCTGCGCAGCAGGCTCTGGCCCTTGCCCGACGAGCTCATCACCGGTTTGACCACGCACGGGTAGCCGACATCGGCCACGGCCTTGGCGTAGTCTTCGTAGGTGTCGGCGAAGTGGTATGGCGAGGTTGGCAGGTCCAGCTCTTCGGCGGCCAGGCGGCGGATGCCTTCGCGGTTCATGGTCAGCTGGGTGGCGCGGGCGGTCGGCACCACGTTGAAACCTTCGTTTTCCAGCTCGACCAGGGTGGCGGTGGCGATGGCTTCGATTTCAGGGACGATGTAGTGCGGTTTTTCGGCCTCGATCACGGCGCGCAAGGCCACGCCATCGAGCATGTTGACCACGTGGCTGCGGTGCGCCACCTGCATTGCCGGGGCATTGGCGTAGCGGTCGACGGCGATCACTTCGACGCCCAGGCGCTGCAGCTCGATCACCACTTCCTTGCCCAGCTCGCCACAGCCGCAGAGCAGTACACGGGTCGCGGTGGGCGACAAGGGGGTTCCGATACGGGTCATTTCAGGTCCTCGAAGGCGTCCGGGGCCGCACCAGGCTTGGCGCCGCCCGCTGAAAAAGGACCGCTATTCTACACCATCAACCCGCCACGGCGGCCCGCCGGGCGCGAAATGCCATGGCCAGCCACACGGCGGTGACACCGGCGAACTTCGAGGCCATGGCGGTGCCGATCACGGCTGGGGTCAGGGCACCGATCATGCCGAAGAAGATGAAGGTGTCCACCGGGATGCTCAGTGCCGAGCTCAGCCACAGGCGGTCGCGCAGCGGTCGGCGGGTGATGCTGAACACCAGCCAGTCGATCAGTTCGGAAATGAAGAACGCGGTGGCGCTGGCCAGGGCAATGGCCGGTTCCGAGGTGACATAGGACAGCACCAGCGCCACCAGCATGGCGACCAGGGCGCCATGGCCGAAACGGGTCTGCACCATGTCGCGCAGGATGAACACCAGGCCGCCCCAGGCGGACCAGATGATGTCCAGGTGCGGCGCGCTGGAGAAGGCGTAGTTGATCAGCACTACGCTGCTGATGTAGGCAATCAGATAGAACATGGCGGGTAGTCTGTGGGCAAGCCGCACAGATTACCGCTGGCTTGTTCGTGGGTAAACCCGCGCCCGCAGGTACAGTATCAGGTTCGAGGGCTGCGCAGTTCCCTGTGGGAGCGGGCACGCCCGCTCCCACAGGGTTCGTGTCGGTCCTAAAGAATGAGCCCCGCAGCCACTGCCCTTTCATGGCAACGCTTGAGCACCGCGCGGCGCTCGTCGTTGTCCATCCGCCCCCAGCGGCTGATTTCCGCCACGCTACGCTGGCAACCGGTGCAGATATCCTGCTCGTCCAGTGCACAGATGCTCACGCACGGCGAGGCCACCGGCCGCTCTACGACATCACTCATCGTCAACCACCAACTCCCGTGCATAACGCTGGGCATTGTGCACGTAATGCGCAGCACTGGCTTCGAGCATGCGCTTTTGCTGTTCGGTCAGCTCACGCACCACCTTGCCCGGCGAGCCCATCACCAGCGAACCGTCGGGAATCTCCTTGCCTTCTGCAATCAACGCATTGGCGCCGATGATGCAGTGCTTGCCGATGCGCGCGCCATTGAGGATCACCGCGTTGATACCGACCAGGCTGTAGTCGCCCACCGTGCAGCCATGCAGCATGGCGTTGTGGCCAACGGTCACACCCTTGCCCAAGGTCAGCGGCGACCCCATGTCGGTGTGCATCACCGTGCCATCCTGCACGTTGCTGCCCTCGCCAATGTCGATCAGCTCGTTGTCCCCGCGCAGCACCGCGCCAAACCACACGCTGGCATTGGCCTGCAGGCGCACATTGCCGATCAGCGTGGCGTTGGGTGCGGCCCAACTGGTGGGGTGACTCTCGACCCGCAGGTCGCCCAGGCGGTATTTCATGCTTGCTCCTCAGGCTGCAACGCAGACGACGGGGTTGGCCCCGCTCAGTTTTCGATGTGACGCTCAGGGGGCTGGTGCAGGCTGATGCCGGCATCGAACAGCAGGTTGACCAGTTCGACGATCATGATCGCCGACAACCCCCAGATCTTGTATTCACCATAGCGATAGCTGGGCACATACCAGCTGCGCCCCTGGTAATCGATACGGTGGGTATGGTCGCGCGGGTCCTGGCGGAAGAATTCCAGCGGCACGGTGAATACTGCCGCGATCTCGGCATCATTGGCGCGGTATTCGACAAAATCGGGGATAAGCCCGACGAATGGCGTCACTTTCAAGCCATGCAGCGATATCAGCGGGCTGAGCGGGCCGATCACTTCCACCAGGCCTGGCGGCAGGCCGATTTCTTCTTCGGCTTCACGGAGAGCGGTGAACACCAGGTCCGGGTCTTCCGGGTCGCGGCGGCCTCCGGGAAAGGCCACTTCGCCACCGTGGGTGGACAGGCCCTTGGCGCGCAGGGTCAGGACCAGTTCGGGCGCTTCGCTGCGGGTAATGGGCAAAAGGACCGCCGCTTCGGGAAACCGTCGGTCGGTTTCCAGTGATGCGGGTTGGTGGTTGCTCATTCGGCGAAGTAGCTCGTCCAGCATTGCGCACGCTCGTATCCAAGGCCTGTCTTGCATGATGCACCAAAGGCGCGAAGCACCCAAGCCCTGTGCGCTTGCGGCGGCCCGGCCGGCGCGCCAAGATAGCCCAGAGCAAAAGGAACGACACATGAAATTCTGCAGCGCGTGCGGCCAGCCGGTCACTCAGCGGATCCCCGAGGGCGACAGCCGCCTGCGGTATGTCTGCGAGTCTTGCCAGACCATCCACTACCAAAACCCCAACATCGTCGCCGGCGTGTTGCCGACCTGGCGCAGCCAGGTGCTGCTGTGCCGGCGCGCCATCGAGCCACGCCGCGGCTTCTGGACCCTGCCTGCCGGTTTCATGGAAAACGGCGAAACCCTCGACCAGGCCGCCCGTCGCGAAACCGTCGAGGAAGCCTGCGCCCGGGTCGGCAGCATGAGCCTGTACCAGCTGTTCGACCTGCCACACATCAACCAGGTGCACGTGTTCTTCCGCGCCGAGCTAGCAGACCTTGATTTCGCGGTCGGTGTCGAAAGCCTGGAAGTGCGGCTGTTCGAAGAACATGAGATTCCGTGGGGCGAGCTGGCTTTCCGCACCGTCACTCGCACACTAGAATGCTACTATCGCGACCGCATCGGGCAGCATTACCCCATAGGCCATGAGTACCTGCCGCCGATGAACGTCTCGACCACTACCTAGAAGCCTTCAGGGATACCGTTACATGCGCTGGTTGTTTGCCCTTTTCTGCCTTTGCGTTACCTCGGTGTCCCAGGCGGCCTTCACCGAGACCATCCTCCGCAAGCCCCAGCCGGCAGTGCAAACACCCTCGCCTTCGCAGCAGGCCATGCAGCCGCTGATCGACAAGGTGCTGGTGATCAAGTCCGAACGCCGCCTGCAGTTGATCAGCCGCGGCGAGCCGCTGAAAACCTACCGCATCTCCCTGGGCAAGCAGCCCAAGGGCGCCAAGGAACGCGAGGGCGACAAGAAAACCCCCGAGGGCCTGTACTGGCTGGACTGGCGCAAGCAGAGCGACCGCTTCAACCTGGCCATACACATCAATTACCCGAACATCACCGATGCCGCCCGAGCCACCCGTGAAGGGGTGAGTGCCGGCAGCATGATCATGATCCATGGCACACCGATCAACGACGAGTACCCGGAGTGGTACTTCCATACCCTGGACTGGACCGATGGCTGCATTGCGATGCGTAACCGCGACATGCAGGAAGTGTGGGACCTGGTGCGGGATGGGACGTTGATCGAGATTCGGCCTTGAGGTTTTTCGGAGCATTTCCGGCGCCTGTACGATCGAGCGCCGCGCGGGCGGCGCTCGATTTGCGCCCCCACTCAAGACTCAAGCCGATCACCTCCCAGCCTTCATGCAATCTCCACGCATTTCCCCTTACCAGCGCAAGTCTCGCTGCCCTGCCAATGCCTGCGGCCCAATCCACTGCCCCCCACGTAGCAAGGGTGTCAGCGCCGCCTCCGGCTGCAACTCGAACACTACCTGCGCCCGGCGCCCTGGCAGGTCGGCATCCACAGCCAGTTGATGCTGCCCCTGCTGCACCAACTGCCCGCGCAGGCGCCAGCCGCTCTGACAATCCATTTCCAGCCAGCCCTGCCCCAGGCCGAGCGACCAGGGCTCGCTCAGGGCAAGGTCGGTTACCGCTATGCGGCCTTCACTGGTAAGGCATTGGCGCCCTGCCCCCTGAATTCGCAATGCCCCCTGCCACTGACCCGCCAGGCGATAATCCGTCGGAACGGTCGCCTGGGCGCCCACCGCAGAGGCGTCGAGCCGCCAGCGCCAAGGCCAGCCTTCGGCACGCAACTGCCAAGCCTGACCCTGAAAGCCCAGCTGCACATTCGCCTGCAAGCGCCAAGGCTGCACCGTCCAGTGCAAAGGCCCGACCGGGCCCAACTGTCGGGCCTGGCCTTGCCACAGGCTGCCACTGGCGTCATGCACTGGCAGGCCGAACGCACGCATCACCCAATTGGCCGGAAGCTCAACCAATACCGACAGCACGAATACCAGCACAACCCACGCCATGCCCTTGCGGCTCATGGCTGCACCACCAGGTTGAAGCGCAGGCCCTTGGCATCCTGCTCCAGCCCCCATTGCAGCAGTTGGGCACCTTCTGCACGCAGGCTTTGCAACCAGCCTTGCAGCACGCGCTCGTCGGCCACCTGCCCATGCAGTTGCCAGGTTTTGTCGTGCGCATCGACCTCGGCCAGTTCGATCTGCCGCGCCTGAGCCGACTGGCGTAGCCGCTCCAGGTTCAACCCCGGGCCGCGCTGCAGGCTGGCGGCCTGTTCGGCCAGCCCGCGCCACTGGCTGAGCTCGCGCCATTGCGCAAGGCCTGCGCGCAGGGCAAGGAAGGCCAGCAACAAAGCAATCAGTGCCCAGGCGAACTTCAGACGATGACGCTGTAGCCAGTCCCGGTTCATGAGGCCGCTCCCAGGTCGAACACCACTTGGCCATCTTGCACCTGGACGGAGGCCCCGGCAGCTGTAGCCATGTCGCTCCATGGCGGCGCACTACCCTCGCCCTCCAGCCGCAGGTGCCAGCGCTGGCCATCGAAGCGCACCGCTTGCAGGCGCCAGCCGGGGTGCTCACGCAACCAGGCCTGCAACGTCGCCTGCAGGTCGTCGAGCTGGCGCGTGCGCAGTTGCTGCTGCAGTTCGGTTTCGCGCAGGCGCTTGAGGGCCTGCGCGGCGTGCCGCGGGCTGGCCTGCTCACCGGTCACGGCGATGACCTGGCTGCGCCAGCGTTGCGCCTGGCCCCACTGCGTGCTCAACCACAGCCCGCCCCAGATGGCAGCCAGTACCAGGCAGGCAGCGAGCAGCCGTTGCTGCGGCCGGGAAACCGCCGGCAGCGGGCGCACCTTGCGGGTACGCTCGAACAGGCCGGGCAATGTATCGAGCGGTACCAACGTACTTGGCCAGTCGCCGCTCAGCGAGACCTTTTGCAGCGCCGCCCATGGTTGCCGTGGCACCTCGCCCAGTCCCTCCGGCCAAGCCAGCCAGTGCTCCTGCCCGTCTTCGGCCAGCCCTTTGTACAAGAACATGCCGGGTGTGCGCTGCCATTGCCAGGCACAGCCCGCCTCAGGGGGCGGCAGCAGCTGCAGTTCCGCCCAGCAACGCGCCACCTGCAAGCCCCATTCGGCACACTGCCCGCGCCAGTCGTCCAGTTGCTGACGGGCCACCACCAGTAACCGAAGATGGCCGGGCTCGCGGGCCAGGCAGGCGCATGTCACCTCGTCGGTGGCCTGCAGCAGGCGGTCTTCGAGCAACAACGGCCATTCTTCACGCTTGAGCCCGGGCGGTGCCGGCACGCGGAAATGGCTGCAGGTCTCGGCAGGCAGGACTAACGCCACACGGGCCTGCAGGTTCGCCGGGGGCTCGCCCTGGCCTTGGCGTTGCACAAGGTCGCTCTCGACCAGCGCCCAGTGCCAGACAACGCCCGGTCGCAGCAACAGCCATGTCTGGGCCGGGCTGCGCCGCCGCCATTCAAACTTCATGAGCGCCCCCACGGGAGGGCGAAGGTGCAGACATAGGGTGCTCCGTCACGCTGCAGTTCCAGACGCACGCCACGGCCGGGGTGCGCAGGTTGGTCGGAAGGCCAGGCCAGCCAGCGGCCGCCCTGGTAATAAAGAACATTCATGGCACTGACCCGATCGAGCCGTTCGCGCTGGACCCAACGTGGGGCGGCAGCGGCGTAAAGGTCGGCCGAACTTTCCAGCAGCAGGCGCTGCTCGCGTACCTCGAAGCGCAGGCGCTGGCGTTGCAGGCGCGAGCCACCTTCGGCTTCTGGCAGGCCGGTGGTGGCGACCCAGAGCAACTGGCTGCTTGCCGGTTGCCAGTCCAGCCAGCGGCTGGCCAGGGGCAGGCGCTGGTCGTAGACACGGCGCATCACCGGGCTATCGAAGCGACGCTCCAGGGCCAGGCAGAAGTCCAGCACCGAGGTTTCCTGGGTGGTGACCTGCAGGCGTTCGCGGACCTTGAGCCAGCCGTTGACCAGGGCGGCGAGCATGATGCCGAGCACGGCGGTAAGGGCCAGGGCAACCATCAGCTCGATCAGGGTCAGGCCGGCCTGGCGGCGCTTCGTGGGCAGGATACCGGGCTGACGGGTATACGCCGTCCCTGTGGGAGCGGGTTCACCCGCGAACACCGGCGAAGCCGGTGCCACACACCGCGGTGCCTGCTTCGCGGGTAAACCCGCCCCCACAGGGACCGCACAAGCTTCAGGATTTCTGTAACTCATGGCCGCTCCAGGAATACGGTGTACTGGCCCAGCGGCAGGCGCTGGTCGCGGTCGGCAAACAGCAGCAGTTCGCCACGGCGCAGGTCGCGTACGCCGGTGCGGCGCAGTTGCAGTTGCCAGTGGCAGCGTTGGCCGCCCTGGCTCAGTTCACCGCCAACCTGGTTTGCAGCTGGCCAGTACTGCTCGACGGCAAAGCGGGTCTGCAGTTCGCGCGCACACAGCAGGCCAAGGCGGTGCTGTTGCAGGTTGTCCTGCACCGCCAGGCGCTGGCGCAGAACCTGGCTGGTGATCACCGCCAGCACTGCGGCGATGGCCAGGGCCACGGTCACCTCCAGCAAGGTGAAGCCACGCTGATGCCGCTTCATGGGGCAACCACCACCTGCAAGCGGCCATCGCGGCTCCAGGCCCATTGCTGGCTGCCATCGGCCCAGCGCCAGCGCACATTGCCCGGTTGCGCCCAGCCATGCGGGGTGAACAGCAGGCGCGGTCGCGGGCTGGCCGGCCAGTCCGGGTGCAGGCCCTTGGGCCAGTCGCCGAGGGCGACGGCTTCGACCACCCAGCCATTGCCCTCGCGCCGGACGAACTCCGGGCGCTGGCCATTCCAGCGCAGCCCGCGCAGTTGCCCGGCATGCCGGGCCAGCGCGGCCTGTGCCCGGGTCTCGGTCGCCAGCCGTTGCAGGGCCTGATCGACACTGGCCTGGCTGTTGCCGAACCCAGCCACCGCCAGCCCGGTCATCAGCCCGGCGATGGCCAGCACCACCAGCAACTCGATCAGGCTGAAGCCCCGCTGACAACGCACCCGTTACAGCTCCCAGTTACCCAGGTCGGCATCCTGGCCTTCGCCGCCCGGCTGGCCATCGGCGCCCAGCGAGTACACGTCGACCCGGCCATGTTCGCCGGGCATGCGGTACTGGTATGGGGTGCCCCACGGGTCTTCCGGCAGGCGGCGCACGTAGCCGTCACTGCGCCAGGCCCGTGGCAGCGGTTCCTGGGCCGGCTTTTTCACCAGCGCGGCCAGGCCCTGTTCGCTGCTGGGGAAACGCAGGTTGTCCAGGCGATACATGTCCAGCGCCTGCTCCAGAGTGGCCAGGTCGGCCATCACCTTCTGCTTCATGGCCTTGTCCTGGTTGCCCAGCACGCTGGGCGCAACCACGGCGATCAGCAAGCCGATGATGAAGATCACCACCATGATTTCCATGAGGGTGAAACCGCGCTGGCGGTTACGTCGATGCTGCATGGCAGTACTCCTTGTCGTCACAGTTGCAGGCCCTGGTTGAGTTGCATGATCGGCAGCAGCACCGCCAGCACGATGAACAGCACCACGGCGCCCATCACCAGGATCATCAGGGGTTCGAACAGCGCCATGGCGGTATCGACCTGGCGGGCAAAACCGCGCTCCTGGTCGTCGGCCACGCGCTCGAGCATGTCGGCCAGGGTGCCGCTGGCCTCACCGCTGCCGACCATGTTCACCAGCAGCGGCGGGAATTGCTGGCTGGCATCCAGCGCGCGGTGCAGGCTGGTGCCGCCCTGCACCTGCTGGCGCACCTGCTCCATGGCCAGACGGATACGCCGGTTGCCGACAGTTTCAGTGGCCACTTGCAGGGCTTCGAGCAGGGCCACACCGCTGCCGCTGAGAATCGCCAGGCTGCGTGCCAGGCGCGCGCTTTCCAGCACCTGCAGCAGGCTGCCAATGTGTGGCAGACGTAGCAGCAACTGGTCGCGGCGCAGGCACCAGTACGGCTTGCGCAACAACCAGCCGCCGAGCACGCCGAGCAGCAGGGCCAGCGCCAACAGCCAGGGCCCGGCCTGCACCAGCCCTTGGCTCAGACCGATCAGCAGCGATGTAATGAGCGGCAGGCTCTGCCCGGCGTGGGCGAACTGTTCGGTGAGCTTGGGCACGACGAAGGTCATCAGGCCTACTACCACGGCGAGTGATACCCCCATCAAAACGGTGGGGTAGATCAGCGCGGTACGTGCCTTGTGCTGTTGTCGTTGTACCTGCTCCAGGTGGTCGGCGAGGCGGGTCAGCACCTGGGCCAGGCGCCCGGAGCGCTCGCCGGCCTCGACCAGCGCGCAATACAGGCCGGTGAACGGTGCCCCCTGACGGGCCAGGCTGCGGGCCAGGCCCAGGCCTTCGGCCAACGAGCCGCGCAAGGCCACCAGCACACTGTGCAGGGCGGGCTGGCGCAGTTGCCGTTCCAGGGTAGCCAGGGCGTCGACCAGAGGGATGCCGGCACCGGTCAGGGTGGCCAGCTGACGAGTCAGTTCGCACAGCTGGGCGCGGCTCAGGCGCTGGCGCCGGGGTTGCCTGGTGCCGGCTTCGTGACGCTGCAACCGGCGAGCGAACAGGCCCTGCTCGCGCAACAACTGACGGGCATGACGTTCGCTGTCGGCCTGCAAGCTGGCCTTGTGGGGCTTGCCGGCGAGATCGACGGCCTGGTAGCGATAGGTCGGCATGGCTCAGCCCTGCACCACACGCAGTACTTCGGCCAAACTGGTCTCGCCACGGGCCAGGCAGCCGCTGGCCATCGCCACCAGGCTCTGCCGGCGTTCGGCCAGGTAGTCCTGCATGGCCAGTTCACTGGCGCCGTCGTACAGCAGGCCGATCAGCCCGGCGTCCAGTTCGATGAATTCATACAGGCCCAGGCGCCCGACATAACCGTTGCCCTGGCACTGCTCGCAGCCCACTGCGTGGTAGCTGCTGCCCAGTGCCGCCAGCTCGGGCCACAGGTCACGTTCCGCCGGTTGCAGTGGGTGCGCCACGGCGCAACTGCACAAGCGCCGCACCAGGCGCTGGGCCAGTACGCCGCGCAGGCACGAGGCGATCAGGAACGGCTCGACGCCCATGTCACGCAGGCGGGTCACCGCGCCCACCGCACTGTTGGTGTGCAGTGTGGACAACACCAGGTGGCCGGTGAGGCTGGCCTGCACGGCGATCTGCGCGGTCTCCTGGTCGCGGATTTCGCCGAGCATGATCACGTCCGGGTCCTGGCGCAGGATGGCGCGCAGGCCACTGGCGAAGGTCAGCCCGGCACGCGGGTTGATGGCGGTCTGGCCGATGCCGGCGATGGCGTATTCCACCGGGTCCTCGACGGTGAGGATATTGCGGCTGCCGTCGTTGAGGCTGTTGAGGCTGGCGTACAAGGTAGTGGTCTTGCCCGAACCGGTCGGCCCCGTGGATAGCACGATGCCGTTGGGCCGCGCCAGGCAACTGCGCAGGCCCTGCAACACCGCTGCCGGCATGCCCAGGTTGCCCAGCGCCAGCAGGCTGGCCTGCTTGTCGAGCACGCGCATCACCACCCGCTCGCCGTGGATGCCGGGCAGGGTCGAGACCCGCACATCCACTTCACGCCCCGCCGCACGCAGGGTGATACGGCCATCCTGGGGCTGGCGCTTTTCAGCGATGTCCAGGCGCGCCATGACCTTGATCCGCGACACCAGCATGGCCGACAGCGCACGCGGTGGGCGCAACACTTCGCGCAGGTGACCATCGACCCGCAGGCGCACCACCAGGCTCTGCTCGAAGGTTTCTATATGAATGTCCGAGGCGCGCAGGCGCAGGGCCTGGCCGAACAGGCCGTTGATCAGGCGGATTACCGGGGCTTCGTCGTCGCTTTCCAGCAGGTCCTCGATGCGCGGCATTTCGCTCATCAGGCTGTCCAGGTCGACCTGGTCGCCGATGCCTTCGATCAGCGCTTCGGTGGCAGCATCGCCGGCCTGGTACAGCTGGCCGAGGCGTTCGTCGAACAGCGCAGGCTCCAGGTATTCGAGCAGACTAGGCTGGCCGTGCACCCGCAGCAGCTCCTGCAACTGGGCGCTGTCGGCGTCGCGCCGCAACCATAGCTGCCAGCCCTGCTCCGCCGGGGCCATGGCCACCCCGCTCTGCCGTGCCTGGCGATAAGGCAGCATCACCAGTTACCACCTTCCAGCCGTGCACGGCTGGAGGGGAATACCTGCAGCAGTGGCGTAGCGCCTTGCGCCTCAGCCAGGTCAGGCAACTGCAGTGGCGTGGTCTGCTGCAAGGTGCGGTACTTGGCTTCGCTGAGCCCGGCCAGGCTCGGCCCGTCACGCAGGATGCGCGGGCGAATGAACACCATCAGGTTCTGCTTGGTGTTCTTGGTGGCGTCGGAGCGGAACAGCCGGCCCAGGTAAGGGATATCGCCAAGCAGCGGCACACGCTGGTCGCTGGTGCTCAGTTCGTCGCTGATCAGGCCGCCGAGAATCACCAGGCCGTTGTCCTCGACCATGACCTTGGTCTTGATCTCGCGCTTGTTGGTGATCACGTCGCTGGCAGCCGTAGACTCGGCAATCGACGACACCTCCTGGACGATGTCCAGGCGCACGCTGTTGTCGATGTTGATCTGCGGCTTGATGCGCAGCTTCACCCCGACTTCCTTGCGCTCGATGGTCTGGTACGGGTTGGCGTTGCTCTGCGTCACCGAACCGGTGACGAAGGGCACTTCCTGGCCGACCAGGATCGACGCCTCGGCGTTGTCCAGGGTCAGCAGGGTGGGCGTGGACAGCAGGTTGAAGCCGCTCTTGCCCTTCAGCGCGTTGACCAGCATGGCGAAGTTGAAACCGCCACCGAAATGGCCGATACCCGCCATGGCGCCGGTGGTGCTGGACAACAGGTCGCTCAGGGCCTCGTTGTCGCCACTGGCGGCCGCCCCGGCGATGTTGGCGATGTTCACCCCGTTGCTGCCGAAATTGACAATGCCGGCACCGAACTTCTCGTCGGCGAACAGCCACTGCACACCCAGTTCCTGGGCGCTGCTGTCGGACACCTCGGCGATGATCGCTTCCACCACGACCTGGGCACGGCGAATGTCCAGCTGCTCGACGATGGCGCGGTAGGCGGCCAGCTCGCTGTCGGGGCCGACCATGACCACGGCGTTGGTGCCTTCTTCGTATTCCAGGCGGATGCCCGAGCCGCCGGCAGCAGCCACCACGGGCCGTTCCTTGCCCTCGCCTTCGCCCGCACCTTCAGCGGGCGCCATGCCTTCCTGGCTGAGCCCGCGCAACACCTTGACCACTTCGCCGGCATTGGCATGACGCAGGTAGATGACTTGAGTACTGCCGTTGCCGGGTGTTTCCTGGGGGCGGTCGAGCTGGCGCAGCAAGCTGGCGATACGTTCCAGGTTGCTGCGCCAGTCGGTAACGACCAACTGGTGCGCCGCCGGGTAAGGTGTGATCACACCGACCCGTGGGTCGATCAGAGGCTTGAGAATGCCCAGCACCTGCTCGCTGGCGGCGTTGCGCACATTGAATACCCGAGTAGCCACGCTGTCGCTACCTTCCCCCTGCTGCCCTCCGGTCTCCACCGGCACGGGTTCCAGGCGAGCGGCCTGGTCGGGAACGATCTTCACGCTGCCGTTGGGCAGGTCGACAGTGGCGTAGCCCTGGGCGCGCAACTGGGCCAGGAAGATGTCGTAGATGGCATCGGCGTCGTGCAGATCGACGGTGCGCACGGTGACCTTGCCCTTGACTCGGGGGTCGACAATGAAGGTGGTCCCGGTGATGCGCGACACGCTATCGATGAACTCGCCCAGTTCGGTGTCGACGAAGTTGACCTCGTACAGGGGCGTGCCGTTGTCATCGAACACCGGCTCTTCGGCACAGGCCATGGACAGGGCCAAGCTCAGCACGGCCGCCACGCAATATCTAACAAGCATCGTTCATCCTTGCCGCTTGAAGCCGGTCACGGCGGGGCGTGGCGGCCAGGGCAGGCGCTCACGCCGCCCCTGGTTATTGAAAATCAGGCCATCGCTGTCGATGTCCTGCAGCACGATCCCTGGCGCCAGGCGCTGGCCGCGGGCCAAAGTGCGCACCTGCTCGCCATAGCGCAGCACTACCACGCTGGAGGCCAGCGGCTGGGCCTTGAGGCCGCCGAGGTATTGCAGCGGCAGGCGGGTGATGGCGATGGCACCATCGTCAACGGGTACCTGCCAATGGCCGACCATCAAGCCAGGTAGCGGCTTGTCGGCCGCTGCGGGCGCAGTGGCCGGTTGCGGCTGGCGGCCCAGTTGCAGCACGCACTGGGCGGCCAGCCAGCCGGCCAGGGTCAGGCCGGCGCCAGTCAGCAGGCGCGAGGCGAGCATCACGAGGCCAGCTGCCTTGGGTGCCAGCCCGGGTGCCCCTGCACGTAGCGCACTTCGGGCAGTTGCAGCGGCGCCAGTTGCCAGTCGGCCGGCTGCCGGGCGAGCCAGGCTTCGACCCGTTGCCACAGCGGCTCGCCAGCCTGGGTTTCGAATTGCAGGCCAAAGGTGCGGCACAGGCCCTGCACCGGCTCCAGGCCACTGATGCGCTTGCCTTGCGGGCTGTAGCTGACACGCCAGGCCTGGCCCTGCCAGCGCGGCAGGTCCTGGCTGTTGTCCAGCAGCAGCGGGTCGCCGAACAGTTGCTCCGCGGCGTTTTCCAGCACTTGCTCGACCTGCCGGGCCGGCGCTTCGACCACCGGTGCCGGGTAGCCACCGGTGAGACTGATCAGGTGTTCACGGGTGATGGCCGCCCCGGCGGGCAGCGGGTAGTCATAACGCAGGCCCGGCAGCAGCACCGGCATGCTGCTGTCGTCGGCCAGGGCCTGATGCAGCAGGCGGTCCCAACTGCCGCCGCGGGTGTCGCGGCGCCAAAGCGCCTGGGGCGCGCGGGCCAGCGGTTGGTCAAGCCAGGCCGCGTGGCCGGCGCGCTGCTGGCGCAGTTCTGCCTGCAATGCCCCGACACGCTGCTGTGCGGCGGGTGCCAGCTGTTGTTCAAAGGCCGGGAAGAAACGCCCGTCGAACTGCCACAGCCCGGCCACGCGCTGGCAGCGCAGGCGAAAGGCGCCGCTGCCCCGGCACCCGGCGAACAGCACCGGCACGCGGCGGCCGCTGGCCTGGCTCACCTCGACCGGCGCCGGCCACAGGTCCTGGCCACGAGCGCACAGCAGCACGTCGATCTGCGGCACCCGCTCGGCCAGCCACAGGCCCGGCCCGGTACCGACATCGGCCATGGCCACCACCAGGTCGGCCTCGCGCCGGGCCTGTTCGAACACTGGCTGCAATGACTGGTACCACTGTTTAAGAGAGGCTTTCTGGTCCTGGGCGTAGGGGTCGGTCACGCCGACCACGGCAATACGTGCGCCGCCGCGTTCGAAGATGTGCAAGGCTTCCAGGCCCAACGCCTGACGTTGCGTGTCCGCCAGCCCGGCACCCAGGGTAACGGCGGTAGCCTGGCGATACAGCGCCGGGCTGCGCTGTGGCCACAGCACGCGCTCGTCGCTGCTGACCCGTGCTTCGATGCCCAGCAGCTGGCTGCCCTGCAGGCCGCTTTCGCCCTGGGTCAGGTAAGCCAGGCCACTGCCATTCCAGCCTTGGCCGTTTTCCAGGGTCAGGCTGTTGCCCGCCCCAGCCTCGCCGCGCAATTGCTCCAGCAACGCCGCCAGCACCGCGTAGCCGCCCAGTCGGGCAGATGCAGCCTGGCTGGCATCGAGCAGTGGCGCCAGTTGCGGGTAGGCGATACTGGCGCTGCTGCCGGTCATCCAGGGGGCGCGGCCCAGGTGGCTGACCGGCCCCAGTCGGGTGGCCGGCACCACGGCCTGGCCAGGCTGGCGGGCATCGAGGGTATCGGCCACGTACAGCAAGTCGAGGCGGGCGTTGCCGCCCTGCTGCCCAGGGAAGGCGGAGCAGGCGCCGAGCAACGGAGCCAAGGCACCGACACCCATCCAGCCAATCACTTCGCGCCTGTGCACACTGCTTGCCATCGAACCTGCCATCCTTATCCATGTTCATTCAGGGACCCGGATGTTGCGGCGTTGGCATTACAGTTTGATGGCAGAAATCCGACAGTCATTCCAAATTGATCTGTAGGCCATGCTTCTAAGAGCGAGTTGTTTTAAAACCCCCTTAACATTTCTGCCAATGAATCATCATATTTGCGCACTAAAGTCGCGGTTTCCTCTAACTCAGCCAACATAAGGACACCCTGATGAGTCGAGATACCGGCGACAACCTGGACCGGAACCAAAGCGGCAACCTGCCGATGGCCAACGTCATGGATGCTTACCTGAGCCGCCGCAGTGTGATGCGCGGCAGCCTGGGCGCCGCCATCGCCATGATTGCCGGTACCGGCCTGACAGGCTGCTTCGACGGTGGTGGCTCCGATCACGATGATCCGGTCACCGAGCCACCCGTGACTGAGCCGGAAGTGCCGAAACTGGCACTGGGCTTCCAGTCCATCCCGGGCTCGCGCACCGACGCCTGCGTGGTTGCCGCCGGCTACAGCGCCTACGTGCTGGCGCCCTGGGGCACGCCGATCAACAGCAACGGCAACCCGTGGAAGCCCGACGGCAGCAACACCTCGACCGACCAGGCCAACGCCATGGGCATGCACCATGACGGCATGCACTTCTTCCCCATCAACGGCAGCTCCGAAGACGGCCTGCTGGCGATCAACTTCGAGTACATCGACACCGCCGCCCTGCACCCGGCCGGCCCGACCACCGATGTCAACGGCAAGCGCCCGGCCGAGGAGGTGCGCAAGGAAATCAACGCCCACGGCGCCGGCGTGGTGCGCCTGCAGAAAATCGGTGGCCGCTGGCAGGTGGTCGACAACGACCCGCTCAACCGCCGCTTCACTACCGCTTCGCGCATGGAAATCACCGGCCCGCTGCGGGGTACCGACCATGTCAAGACCAAGTATTCCACCGCCGGTACCCACTGCCGCGGCACCAACAACAACTGCGGCAACGGCTACACCCCGTGGGGCACCTACCTGACCTGTGAAGAGAACTGGCCAGGCATCTTCGTCAACAAGGGCACCCGCCCCGAAGACCAGCGCCGCATTGGCGTGGGCACTTCCAGCGGCCAGTACAAGTGGGAAACCGCAGCCGGTGACAGCAGCGAAGTGGCCGACGAGTTCGCCCGTTTCGATGTCACCGTCAAAGGCGCCAGCGCCACCGACGACTACCGCAACGAAGCCAGCACCTACGGCTACATCGTTGAAATCGACCCGTACAACAGCAGCACCCTGGCCACCAAGCGCACCGCGCTAGGCCGCTTCCGCCACGAAGGCTGCGCTCCAGGCCTGCCCGTCGCCGGCAAGCCGCTGGTGTGGTACATGGGTGACGACTCGAACAACGAGTACCTGTACAAGTGGGTGTCCACCGCCGTGTGGGACGCCGCCGACGCCACCCCGGCCGACCGCCTGGCCACCGGCGCCAAGTACCTCGACCAGGGCAAGCTGTACGTGGCCCGCTTCAATGCCGACGGCACGGGTGTATGGCTGTTGCTGGACGTGGCCACCGCCACCACTGGTGGCAGCACCCTGGGCGCGCTGTTTGGCGACCTGCCGGGCATCATCCTCAACACCCGTGGTGCCGCCGATGCCGTGGGCGCGACGCCGATGGACCGCCCGGAGTGGACCACGGTCAACCCGCTCAACGGCGACGTGTACCTGACCCTGACCAACAACAGCGCGCGCACGCCGGAAAAAGTCGATGCAGCCAACCCGCGCGGCCCGAACCGTCATGGCCACATCATCCGCTGGCACGACAGCGACGACCAGCTGAGCTTCACCTGGGACATCTTCGTGTTCGGCGCCAACGCTGCCGGCACCGCCGACATCAACCGCTCTGGCCTGACCGAACTGAACCAGTTCGCCAGCCCGGACGGCATGAGCTTCGATAGCCGTGGCGTGCTGTGGTTCGAGACCGACAACGGCGAGAGCACCGTGACCGACTACACCAACGACCAGTTGCTGGCGGTGATCCCCACCAACCTGGTGGATGCCAGCGGCAAGCAGGTGCCGGTAAACGCGCAGAACCAGGTGGACCTGCGCCGCTTCTTCGTCGGGCCGAACGAGTGCGAAGTGACCGGGATTACCTTTACCCCGGACAACAAGACACTGTTCGTCAACATCCAGCACCCGGGTAACTGGCCGTATACCGACAAGGCCACCGATGCCACGCCGGCAGGCACCACGGTAAGGCCGCGGGCTGCGACGGTGGTGATTCAGCGTATCGATGGTGGGGAGATCGGGACTATCTGACATGGCGCCGGTCAGTCAGCCTTGTGCTGGCTGTACCGGCCTCTTCGCGGGTAAACCCGCTCCCACAGGTTCCGCACAGTTTTTGAACCCTGTGCAGTACCTGTGGGAGCGGGTTTACCCGCGAATGGGCCGGTGAATATTACTGAACTATCGGCTCCCGGCTCCTGATCCGCACCTGCTGCGCCGGCACCCGGGCATGCCATTGCACCACCCCCAGCGCCTCCACCTGGAACTCGCTGCGTATCACCCGCCCTTCCTCCGCGAACGACAGCTGCAACAGGAAATACCCACTGTTCAACAGCAGCCCTTCGCTCAACCGTTCGAAGGTTTCGTCATTCACTGCCCCCAGCGCCTGGCGTAACGCAGCTGCATCCACATACCCCGACGCCGGCCGGCCGCCGATAATGCGGCTGAGCAACGAGCGCGGATAACGCCCTTCATACAGCGCCTCCAGCAACGGCAAATGCTCCAGCCCCAGGGCATTGGCATTCAGCCGCCAACCAGTGGTCTGCGGCAAGGCACACAGCATCGGGTAACGGCTCTGGCGGCTGGCGTCCGGCTCGAGTAGCAGGTTCAGCTCGCTGGTATCGAGCATCGGCTGGTTGGCCGCCAGGCGCGGTGGTTGCTGGCGCAAATACTGGGCGCTTTCGGCGCCCTGCAGGCGGGCATCGCTGTCGGCATCGAGCCAGTCAGCCAAGGCATCGACCAGGCGCTCGGCAGCCATGTCGTCACCCAGCAGATAACGCAACTGGCGCGCGGCACGCTCGCCATCAGCGCCGAGCAGCGCATTGACGTTGAAGCAGGTGTGCTGGTCGCGCACCCGCAACTGCGCCTGGCCAGCGCCAAAATCATAGTTCAGCGGCTGCCCGCGCAAGGCCTGCCAGAACAGCGGGCTAAGCCGCCAGCTGGGGTCACGCAGGGCCTGCTCGGCATAGGCCAGGCCGGCCTGTTCCATCGCCCGCGCTTGCACCCGCTGGTGCAACAGGCGCATGTCTTCGACCTGGCGCCGGCCATCTTCCACCAGCCAGGCCATGCCCGCCGCCAGCATCGCCAGCACCACCATCACCATCAGCAGGGCCGCGCCCCGCTGTTGCCTACCACCCATCCTTGCCTGCCTCTGTCGCCGAATAAAGACGCCAGTCAACACGCCCGGTGTTGCAGGTAAATGGCAGTGACCGTTCGTCATGTGCACGTCATCTACGCGAGGCAGGATTGCCCTTCCTTTTCATGACCTTACAGGAGTGGTCGCAATGGGTGGCATTGGAATCTGGCAACTGGTGATCGTACTGCTGATCGTATTCCTGCTGTTTGGTACCAAGCGCCTCAAGGGCCTGGGCAGCGATGTGGGCGAGGCGATCCAGGGCTTTCGCAAGTCCATGGGCGGCGACAATGACGCCAACGCCCCTGGCCAGGCGCACGTACAGCAGCAGGCCCCGCTGGCTGGCCAGGCCACGCAACAGCCTCAAGCGGACCGTCAGGCCTGATGTTCGAGGTAGGCTTCAGCGAGTTGCTGCTGGTCGGCATCGTCGCGCTGTTGGTGCTGGGCCCGGAGCGCCTGCCGCTGGCGGCACGCACCCTCGGCCGCGGCCTGGGCCAGGCGCGCAGGGCCATGCAGGCCTTGCGCTCGCAGGTGGAGCGGGAGCTCGAACTGCGCGCTGTCGAGCTCCCCAATCTCGACAGTACGCCTTTGCAGCGCTTGGAAAAGGAGATCCGCCAGGGCATCAGCCTGAACGCGGAGCCGGCCAATGATGCGGCCACGGTCGCTTCCCCCAAGGAAAACGCTTCATGAGTATTGCCATGGACCCAGCGGCGAGCATGCCGCTGACCGAACACCTGCGCGACCTGCGCAAGCGTCTGGTGCGCTGCCTGGCGCTGGTAGCGCTGGTGTTCGCCGGCCTGTTCCCCTTCGCCCAGACGCTGTACACGCTGATTTCCGAACCGCTGCGGCGCTTCTTGCCGGAAGGCGCGAGCATGATCGCCACCAGCGTCACTTCGCCGTTCCTGACGCCGTTCAAGCTGACCGCGATGTGCGCGCTGTTCGTGGCCATGCCGCTGCTGCTGCACCAGGCCTGGGGCTTTCTGGCGCCGGGGCTTTACCGTCGTGAACGGCGCATTGCTCTGCCGCTGCTGGTGTCGAGCATCGTGCTGTTCTATGCCGGCATGGCCTTCGCGTTCTTCCTGGTGTTCCCGATGATGTTCGGTTTCTTTGCCAGCGTGACACCGGAGGGCGTGGCGATGATGACCGATATCAGCCAGTACCTGGACTTTATCCTGGCACTGTTTCTGGCGTTCGGGCTGGCGTTCGAGATCCCGGTGGCGACGTTTATCGTGGTCTGGGTGGGGTTGGCCGATGTGGCCACGTTGCGGCGCAGCAGGCCCTACGTGATCGTCGGCTGCTTTGTGGTGGGGATGATCCTGACGCCGCCGGATGTGTTTTCGCAGACGATGCTGGCGGTGCCGATGTGGGTGCTGTTCGAGGTGGGGTTGCTGGCTTGTGGGATGTTGAAGCGGCCAGAGCCTGGCAAGGAGATTGTGGCTGGATTGTAGGGCCCTTTCGCGGGCACGCCCGCTCCCACAGGGATATCACAGGTTCTGAAGATTGTGATATCCCTGTGGGAGCGGGCGTGCCCGCGAATTGCCTTGATGCGGTCTAGAACTCGGCGAGCCGCCAGACTTCGTAGGCTGGCGTCTCGTAGGGGTGGCTCTGCTTGAGTGCAGCGACGACCTGGACAATCAGGTCGTCAGCTACCACCAGCTCCACCTTCCACTCCTCCACCACCTCGACCTGACCGGCCTGCCCGAGGAACGGCTGGCTGCCGTCCAACGGGCGAAACTGGCCCTGGCCCAGGGTTTGCCAGGCGCAGTGGTCATAGTCGCCGATGCGCCCGCCACCAGCGGCGAACACAGCGGCCTTGACCACTTCGACGTGGCTGGCGGGGACGAAGAAGGCGAGCTTGTACACGCCTTAGTTCACCCACACCCGTGCGTTACGGAACATACGCATCAGCGCGGCATCTTCCTGCCACTCATCCGGGCGCCAGGAGTTCTGCACGGCACGGAACATACGCTCCGGGTGCGGCATCATGATGGTCACGCGGCCGTCGCGGCTGGTCAGGCCGGTGATACCACGCGGCGAGCCGTTCGGGTTGGCCGGGTAGGCTTCGGTGACCTTGCCGTGGTTGTCGACATAGCGCAGGGCCACGCAACCGGACAGGTCGGCTGCCAGCAGTGCTTCTTCGCTGGCGAACTCGGCATGGCCTTCACCGTGGGCGATGGCGATCGGCATGCGCGAACCGGCCATGCCCTGCAGGAAGATCGAGTTGGACTTCTGCACTTCGACCATGGCCACACGCGCCTCGAACTGCTCCGAGCGGTTGCGCACGAAGTGCGGCCAGTGCTCGGTGCCCGGGATCAGCTCGTGCAGGTTGGACATCATCTGGCAACCGTTGCACACGCCCAGGGCGAAGCTGTCGGTGCGCTCGAAGAAGGCCTGGAAGGCATCACGGGCGCGGCTGTTGAACAGTGCCGACTTGGCCCAGCCTTCACCGGCACCCAGCACGTCACCGTAGGAGAAGCCACCGCAGGCGACCAGGCCCTTGAAGGCTTCGAAGTCGACACGGCCGGCGAGGATATCGCTCATGTGCACGTCAATGGCAGCGAAGCCGGCGCGGTCGAAGGCGGCAGCCATCTCGACCTGGCCGTTGACGCCCTGCTCGCGCAGGATGGCCACTTGCGGGCGTACGCCCTTCTTGATGTACGGCGCAGCGATGTCGTCGTTGACGTCGAAGCCCAGCTTGACCGACAGGCCCGGGTTGTCCTCTTCGAGCAGCAGGTCGAATTCCTGGTCGGCGCAGTCGGCGTTGTCACGCAGGCGCTGGATCTGGTAGCTGGTCTCGGCCCACTGGCGCTGCAGCATGCGGCGGTCGTCGTCGAACAGCACTTCGCCGTTCAGGCTGATGGACACTTCACCGTTGTTGATCGGCTTGCCGATCACCGCGACGCACTCACCCAGGCCAGCGGCGCTGAACTGTGCCAGCACGTCCGGAGTGGCATCCTGGCGAACCTGGATGACCGCGCCCAGCTCTTCGTTGAAGAGGATGGCCGGTACGTCGCCACGGCTGTCGGTCAGCGGGTCGAGGTGCAGGTCGAGGCCGCAGTGGCCGGCGAAGGCCATTTCCAGCACGGTGGTAACCAGGCCGCCGTCGGAACGGTCGTGGTAGGCCAGCAGGTGACCGTCGGCGTTCAGGCCCTGGATCACGGCGAAGAACGCCTTGAGGTCTTCGGCATCGTCGACGTCCGGTGCCTGGGCAGCGATCTTGCCGTAGGTCTGGGCCAGGATCGAGGCGCCCATGCGGTTCTTGCCACGGCCCAGGTCGATCAGGATCAGGTCGGTTTCACCCTTGTCCATGCGCAGTTGCGGGGTCAGGGTCTTGCGGATGTCGGTGACCGGGGCGAAGCCGGTGATGATCAGCGACATTGGCGAGGTGACGCTCTTCTCGACGCCCTCGTCGCTCCACTTGGTCTTCATCGACATCGAGTCTTTGCCGACCGGAATGGTGATGCCCAGCTCCGGGCACAGCTCCATGCCGACAGCCTTGACGGTGTCGTACAGGCGGGCGTCTTCACCCGGGTGGCCGGCGGCGGACATCCAGTTGGCCGACAGTTTGATGTCGGACAGCTTCTCGATGCGTGCAGCGGCCAGGTTGGTCAGTGTCTCGCCAATGGCCATGCGGCCGGACGCCGGGGCATCCAGCAGCGCCAGCGGGGTACGCTCGCCCATGGCCATGGCTTCACCGGTGTAGACGTCGAAGCTGGTGGCGGTGACGGCGCAGTCGGCCACCGGTACCTGCCACGGGCCGACCATCTGGTCACGAGCGACCAGGCCGGTGATGGTGCGGTCGCCGATGGTGATCAGGAAGCTCTTGCTGGCCACGGCCGGGTGGCTGAGGACGCGCTGAACGGCGTTGTCCAGGTCCAGCTTGCTCGGGTCGAAGTCATCGCCCAGCTCGGCTTCGCGGGTAACCGAACGGTGCATGCGTGGTGGCTTGCCCAGCAGCACATCGAGCGGCATGTCTACCGGCGTGTTGCCGAAGTGGCTGTCGCTTACGGTCAGGTGTTGCTCTTCAGTCGCTTCACCCACTACGGCAAACGGGCAACGCTCACGTTCGCAGATGGCCTTGAAGCGCTCGAAGTCGACGGCGCTGACGGCCAGCACGTAACGCTCTTGCGATTCGTTGCTCCAGATTTCGTGCGGGGCCATGCCCGGCTCGTCGTTGGGCACGTTGCGCAGCTCGAAGCGGCCACCACGGCCACCGTCGTTGACCAGCTCAGGGAAGGCGTTGGAGATACCGCCGGCGCCGACGTCGTGGATGAAGGCGATCGGGTTCTTGTCGCCCAGCTGCCAGCAGCGGTCGATGACCTCCTGGCAACGGCGCTCCATTTCCGGGTTTTCGCGCTGAACCGAAGCGAAGTCCAGATCAGCCGAGCTGGCACCGGTCGCCACCGACGAAGCGGCGCCGCCGCCCAGGCCGATCAGCATGGCCGGGCCACCGAGCACGATCAGCTTGGCGCCGACAGTGATCTCACCCTTCTGCACGTGGTCTTCACGGATGTTGCCCATGCCACCGGCCAGCATGATCGGCTTGTGGTAGCCGCGCACTTCTTCACCGTGCGGAGTGTTGATGGCCTGCTCGAAGGTACGGAAGTAACCGGTCAGGGCCGGGCGACCGAATTCGTTGTTGAACGCAGCGCCACCCAGCGGGCCTTCGATCATGATGTCGAGGGCGTCGACGATGCGCTCAGGCTTGCCGTAGGCCTGCTCCCACGGCTGTTCGAAGCCCGGGATACGCAGGTTGGACACGGTGAAGCCGGTCAGGCCGGCCTTGGGCTTGGCACCACGGCCGGTCGCGCCTTCGTCGCGGATTTCGCCGCCGGAGCCGGTGGAGGCGCCGGAGAACGGGGCGATGGCGGTCGGGTGGTTGTGGGTTTCCACCTTCATCAGGATGTGCACCGGCTCCTGCACCGCACCGTACTGGCGGGTTTCAGGGTTCGGGAAGAAACGGCCGGCAACGTTGCCGACGATCACCGAGGCGTTGTCCTTGTACGCAGACAGCACACCTTCGTTGTGCATCTGGTAGGTGTTCTTGATCATGCCGAACAGGCTCTTTTCTTGAGCCTGGCCGTCGATGTCCCAACTGGCGTTGAAGATCTTGTGGCGGCAGTGCTCGGAGTTGGCCTGGGCGAACATCATCAGTTCGATGTCGTTCGGGTTGCGCTTGAGGCCCTGGAAGGCGTTGACCAGGTAGTCGATCTCGTCTTCGGCCAGGGCCAGGCCCAGGTCGATGTTGGCCTTGGCCAGGGCGTCACGGCCACCGGCGAGGATGTCCACCGAGGTCATCGGCTTTGGCTGGGCATGGCTGAACAGGTCAGCGGCCTGCTCCAGCTGGCCGAGCACGCGCTGGGTCATGCGGTCGTGCAGCTCGGCGGCGATCAGTTCGGCGTCGGCTTCGCTCAGGCTGCCGGCAACGTAGTAGGCGATACCGCGCTCCAGGCGCTGGATCGACTGCAGGCCGCAGTTGTGGGCAATGTCGCTGGCCTTGCTGGCCCAGGGCGAAATGGTGCCCAGGCGCGGCACGACCAGGAACAGGCGGCCGCTCGGCTCCTGTACCGGCACGCTCGGGCCGTACTTGAGCAGACGGCCCAGCACCTGCTGCTGGTCGGCGGTCAGCTCGCCGTCGACATCGGCGAAGTGGGCGAATTCGGCATACAAACCAGTAACAGCGGGAACTTTCTGGCTCAGTTGCTCGAGTAATTTACCGTGGCGAAAGGCAGAAAGGGCAGGAGCGCCGCGCAGGATCAACATCGTCGGGACAGCCTCAGGAAGGGGTGTGCTTAGAGGCCGTGCATTCTAGCCTAATTCAAAGGGTTTCGGCACCCGCTCTAAGCCACGGCTGCCGGGCGGCGGAACCGGACTTTCGGGTCAAAAAAAATTGCCTTGTGTTGCCTGTTCCGGCCCTGTCGCCGGCAGGCCGGCTCTCACAGGTATACCACCACCCTCAAGGCCTGCGTTGCAGCTGTGGGAGCCAGCTTGCCGGCGACAGGGCCGGTAAAGCACAGAACCCGCTACCAGACAAGCTAACAGTTGTCGAGATATGGTTGGGCCAGTCCTTTGCGTATACTGCAACCTATGTTCGCCCACACTGCTTTGCGCCAGCGTTGCGCCAGATGGCTTTTCGCAACCGGACTCTTTCTGTTGCTCGGTGCCTGCGTTGAAAAACCCAGCACTCTCGAGCGCGTGAAGGAGGATGGCGTGCTGCGCGTGATCACCCGCAACAGCCCGGCCACCTATTTCCAGGACCGCAACGGCGAAACCGGCTTCGAGTACGAGCTGGTCCAGCATTTCGCCGAGGATCTCGGCGTGAAGCTGCAGATCGAGACCGCCGATAACCTCGACGAGTTGTACGATAGCCTCGGCAAACCCTCCGGCCCGGTGCTGGCGGCGGCCGGCCTGGTCACCAGCGAACGGCGCAAGGCCCAGGTGAAGTACTCCCACCCTTACCTGGAAGTGACCCCACAGGTCATCTACCGCAACGGCCGCACGCGGCCCACCGATGCCAAGGGCCTGGTCGGCAAGAAGATCATGGTGCTCAAGGGCAGCAGCCACGCCGACCAGCTGGCCGAGCTGAAAAAGCAGTACCCGGGCCTGGAATACGAAGAATCCGACGCCGTCGAGGTGGTCGACCTGCTGCGCATGGTCGACGAAGGGCAGATCGACCTGACCCTGGTCGACTCCAACGAGCTGGCGATGAACCAGGTGTACTTCCCCAACGTACGGGTTGCCTTCGACCTGGGCGACACCCGCGACCAGCGCTGGGCGGTGGCGGCCGGTGATGACAACAGCCTGCTCAACGAGGTCAATGAGTTCCTCGACAAGGCGCAGAAGAACGGCACCCTGCAACGCCTGAAGGACCGCTACTACGGCCATGTCGACGTACTGGGCTATGTGGGTGCCTATACCTTTGCCCAGCACCTGCAGCAGCGCCTGCCCAAGTACGAGAAGCACTTCAAGAGCTACGCCAAGGTCGAGCAGGTGGACTGGCGCCTGCTGGCCGCCATCGGCTACCAGGAATCGATGTGGCAGCCCGAGGTCACCTCCAAGACCGGTGTGCGCGGCCTGATGATGCTGACCCAGCGCACCGCCCAGGCCATGGGCGTGTCCAACCGCCTGGACCCGAAGCAGAGCATCCAGGGCGGCGCCAAATACTTCATGAAGATCAAGGAAGAGCTCGACGACAGCATCCAGGAACCGGACCGCACCTGGTTCGCCCTGGCCGCCTACAACGTCGGCACCGGCCACCTGGAAGACGCCCGCACCCTGGCCAGGCGCGAGAAGCTCAACCCGAACAAGTGGCTGGACGTGAAGAAGATGCTGCCGCGGCTATCGCAGAAGCAGTGGTATCGGCAGACCAAGTACGGGTATGCCCGGGGCGGCGAACCGGTGCATTTCGTGGCCAACATCCGCCGCTACTACGACATCCTCACCTGGGTGACCCAACCGCAGCTCGAAGGCCAGGTGGCCGAGGGCAGCCTGCATGTGCCCGGGGTGAACAAGGACAAGCCGGCGGAGCAGTCGCCGCCGATGTAGGCCTGCACCAGCCTCTTCGCGGGCACGCCCGCTCCCACAGGAATATCAATCTCCTCAGGCCTGTGGTGTACCTGTGGGAGCGGGCGTGCCCGCGAAGGGGCCGGAACAGGTCAAGACTTGGCCCGGCGAGCCTTGAAGAAGTCACTGAGGATCTGCCCGCACTCCTCCGCCAGTACCCCGCCCTCCACCATCACCCGGTGGTTGAGGAAGCCCTGCCCGAAGAACTGCCCCTGGCTCTGCACGATCCCCGCCTTGGGCTCCAGCGCGCCGTACACCACCCGCATCACCCGCGAATGCACGATCAACCCCGCACACATGCTGCACGGCTCCAGGGTCACGTACAGGGTGCTGCCGGGCAGCCGGTAGTTACTGGCGGATTTCGCTGCCGCGCGAATGGCCACCATCTCGGCATGCGCACTGGGGTCACTGTCGATGATCGGCCGGTTGAAGCCCTGCCCGATCACCTGCCCATGCTGCACCAGCACCGCGCCCACCGGCACCTCCCCCATTGCCGCGCCTTCGGCGGCCAGGGCCAGGGCCAGGCGCATGAATTCCTGATCGCGGCTGCGATCGATGATCTGCGGGCGCATCAGACCACCGCGATCGCGGCCATCAGGCCGGTTTCCATGTGGTCGATGACGTGGCAGTGGAACATCCAGGTGCCCGGGTTATCCGCCACCAGCGCCACCTGGGCGCGCTCGTTCTTGCCCAGCAGGTAGGTGTCGGTGAACCACGGTTCCTTGATGTCATGGCGGTTGGAGCCGATCACCTTGAAGCTCATGCCGTGCAGGTGGATCGGGTGCTGGTACTGGGTCATGTTCTTCAGCTCGAAGATGTAGCTCTTGCCCTGCTTCAGCGTGGCGATCGGCCGCTCGGCGCAGGTCTTGTCGGTGATATCCCAGGCCTGGCCGTTGATCTGCCACATGCTCGACGGCCTGTCCTGGTCCGTAGTGACCGAGACTTTCGCCGCCCACTCGAAATTGAAGTTGAGCTTTTCGGCATTCTCCAGGTCCGGCTCGGCGATCGGGTTGGGCGGCAGCGCCGGCGGCCAGTCGCTCGGCGCGTCGTTGCTGGCCACCGAACGCAAGGTGCCCAGGCGCACGAAACCGTCGCGCAGGGAAATTTCCTCGCCCGCCTCGGGAATACGGATAGCCAGGCAGATACGCATGCCTGGGCCGAGCCAGTAGTCATCGTCCAATGGGCGCGGGGTTACCGGGTTGCCGTCCAGGGCATAGATTCTTGCCTCGCAGTTGCCCTTGAGGTTGATGCGGTAGGTCCAGGTGTTATCGAGGTTCAGCAGACGCACCCGCACCACCTGGCCGGCTGGCAGCTCGGTGACCGAATCGGCCTGGCCATTGATGGTGATCAGGCGCCCGGCGGTGCCGTTGCGCGCGGCCTCACGCGGAATGCTGAAAGGCAGCCAGGCGCCCTGCTCGTCCACGTGCCAGTTCTTCAGGCTGAGCGTGCGCTCATGCTGAAAGCCGGTCGGCTCGCGCTCCTCGACGATCAGCGGGCCGACCAGGCCCCGCCCCAGTTCCTCGGAGCTGCTGACGTGCGGGTGGTACCAGTAGCTGCCGGCGTCCGGCACGCGGAACTTGTAGTCGAAGTACTCGCCCGGCTTGACCGGCAGCTGCGACACATAGGGCACGCCGTCCATTTCCAGCGGCAGGCGGATGCCGTGCCAGTGGATGGTGGTTTCGACCGGCAGGTGGTTGATGAAGCGCACCCGCAGCCAGGTGCCCTGGCGTACGCGCAGTTCGGTACCCGGTGCCGACGGGCCGAAGGCCCAGGCCTCGGTCTTGTGCCCAGGCACCAACTCGACGTCCAGGGGCGCTGCGATCAGCTCGTAGTCGTGGCCGGCGTTATTGTCTTCGACCTTGCCCAGCCAGTAACGCGCCGCGCCACCAGCGCCCAGGCCAACCACAACCAGGCCGGTCAGGCCCTTGAGCATTTGTCGACGGGTGAAGGACATCGGTGCGGGTACCTCGTATTCTGCGCAATCAAGCTGCCAGCATGGCTGGCGATGAAGGGCGAATACGATACACCTGCAAATGGGAAAGATTAAGTGAACTGTTGTTTCAATGGTCTCCCCCTGAACCCCGCCCCAGGTATTTACGCTTGTTTACAGATTCGCAATCCGTTGTACACACACAATAGGGTTTTATTCAGCAAGGCCGAAATCATGGCAGCCATTACCTTTCGCCCTGCAGTACCTGAAGATGCTGCAACCTGCATAACCATCCGGGCCTTGACCCGGGAGAACGCTTTCACGGAAGAGGACCTGCGCGCCTTGGGTATCACCGTCGATACCTGGAGCAGCGGCATCCGCGACGGGCATTCCCCCGGGTTCGTGGCTTGCAATGACGATCAGATAGTCGGCTACTGCTTCGCCGACAAGGACAGCGGCGAGGTCACCGTGCTTGCCCTGTTACCCGCATACGAGGGCCAAGGAACCGGCAAGCGTTTGCTTCAGATGGTTGTCGACCATCTGCGGGAGCTTGGGTTCGAACGCCCCTTCCTGGCTTGTTCCAGCGACCCGAGCGTACGCTCATATGGCTTCTATCGTCATCTGGGCTGGAAACCCACAGGTGAGCAGGATGAAGCGGGCGACGAGATCCTGCAGTTCGGTTCGATATAGCGCTCATGAAATATGCAAAAGCCCGCATTCAAGCGGGCTTTTGGGTGCTCTCTATCGGCGCAGGATCATTCCCACTCGATGGTCGCCGGCGGCTTGCTCGACACGTCGTAGGTCACGCGCGAGATACCGTCGATTTCGTTGATGATACGGCCGCTGACGGTTTCCAGCAGCTCGTACGGCAGGTGCGCCCAGCGCGCAGTCATGAAGTCCACGGTCTCGACGGCACGCAGGGCCACGACCCAGGCGTAGCGACGGCCGTCGCCAACGACGCCCACCGACTTGACCGGCTGGAACACCACGAATGCCTGGCTGGTCTTGTGGTACCAGTCGGCCTTGCGCAGCTCTTCGATGAAGATGTGGTCGGCGCGACGCAGGATGTCGGCGTATTCCTTCTTCACTTCACCGAGGATGCGCACGCCCAGGCCCGGGCCCGGGAACGGGTGGCGGTAGACCATGTCGTACGGCAGGCCCAGCTCCAGGCCGATCTTGCGCACTTCGTCCTTGAACAGTTCACGCAGCGGCTCGACCAGCTTGAGGTTCATTTCCTCCGGCAGGCCACCGACGTTGTGGTGCGACTTGATCACGTGGGCCTTGCCGCTCTTGGCGCCAGCCGACTCGATCACGTCCGGGTAGATGGTGCCCTGGGCGAGGAACTGGATGTTTTCCAGCTTGCTGGCTTCGGCATCAAACACGTCGATGAAGGTGCGGCCGATGATCTTGCGCTTCTTCTCCGGGTCGGCTTCGCCGGCCAGGTTGTCGAGGAACTGCTTTTCAGCGTCGGCACGGATGACCTTGACGCCCATGTTCTCCTTGAACATGGCCATCACCTGGTCGCCTTCGTGCAGGCGCAGCAGGCCGTTGTCGACGAATACGCAGGTCAGCTGGTCGCCGATGGCGCGGTGCAGCAGCGCAGCAACCACCGAGCTGTCGACGCCGCCGGACAGGCCCAGCAGAACGTTGGCCGAACCGACCTGCTCACGCACCTGGGCAATGGCGTCTTCGACGATGTTGGACGGGGTCCACAGGGCTTCACAGCCGCAGATGTCCTGCACGAAGCGGGACAGGATGCGACCGCCCTGCTTGGTGTGGGTCACTTCCGGGTGGAACTGCACGCCGTAGTAGCCGCGCGCGTCGTCGAACATGCCGGCGATCGGGCAGCTCGGGGTGCTGGCCAGCACGTGGAAGTTGCCCGGCATCTGGGTGACCTTGTCGCCGTGGCTCATCCACACGTCCAGGCCCAGCACGCCGTCGTCGTCAACGTGGTCTTCGATGCCATCGAGCAGGCGGCTCTTGCCGACCACGTCTACGCGGGCATAACCGAACTCACGCAGGTCGGAACCTTCGACCTTGCCGCCCATCTGTTCGGCCATGGTCTGCATGCCGTAGCAGATGCCCAGCACCGGTACGTTCAGGTCGAATACCGCCTGCGGGGCGCGTGGGCTGTTGGCTTCGTGGACCGACTCGGGGCCGCCGGCGAGGATGATGCCGCGCGGGTTGAATTCGCGGATCGCTTCATCGTCCATGTCGAACGGATGCAGCTCGCAGTACACGCCGATTTCGCGCACGCGGCGGGCGATCAGCTGGGTGTACTGGGAACCGAAATCGAGGATCAGGATGCGGTGAGCGTGAATGTCGAGGGCCATGACTCAATCTCGTCAGTGGAAATCGGAAACGACGCGGGGCTGTCGTGACAGCCCCGCTTTCTGTTGTAGCTGGAAGCCTCAGCCTACGCGGTAGTTAGGGGCTTCTTTGGTGATCTGCACGTCATGCACGTGGGACTCGGCCATGCCGGCACCGGTGATGCGTACGAACTCCGGCTTGGTGCGCATCTCTTCGATGGTTGCGCTGCCGGTATAGCCCATGGACGAACGCAGGCCGCCCATCAGCTGGTGGATGATCGCGGCCAGGGCGCCCTTGTAGGGAACACGGCCTTCGATGCCTTCCGGTACCAGCTTCTCGGCGCCGGCCGAGGAGTCCTGGAAGTAGCGATCGGACGAGCCTTGCGCCTGTGCCATGGCACCCAGCGAGCCCATGCCGCGGTAAGCCTTGTAGGAACGGCCCTGGAACAGTTCGACTTCACCCGGAGCCTCTTCGGTACCGGCGAACATCGAACCCATCATCACGCAGGAAGCACCGGCAACGATGGCCTTGGACAGGTCACCCGAGAAGCGGATGCCGCCGTCGGCGATCAGCGGCACGCCAGTGCCTTCCAGTGCAGCGGCAACGTTGGCGATGGCGCTGATTTGCGGCACGCCGACACCGGCAACGATACGGGTGGTGCAGATCGAGCCTGGGCCGATACCGACCTTGACCGCGTCAGCGCCAGCTTCGGCCAGAGCCTTGGCGGCAGCGCCGGTGGCGATGTTGCCGCCGATCACCTGTACTTGCGGGTAGGTTTCCTTGACCCAGCGAACACGGTCGATCACGCCTTTGGAGTGACCGTGAGCGGTGTCGACCACCACTACGTCAACGCCAGCAGCCACCAGGGCGGCAACGCGCTCGCTGGTGTCCTTGCCGGTGCCGACTGCGGCGCCGACGCGCAGGCGACCCTGGTCGTCCTTGCTGGCCAGCGGGTAGGCCTTGGCCTTTTCGATGTCCTTGACGGTCATCATGCCCTTGAGGTTGAACTTGTCGTCAACGATCAGGACTTTTTCCAGGCGGTGCTTGTGCAGCAGCTCGCGGACTTCGTTCTTGTTGGCGCCTTCGCGGACGGTGACCAGACGCTCTTTGGGGGTCATCACATCGCGGACCTTGGCGTCCAGGCGGCTTTCGAAGCGCACGTCACGGGAGGTGACGATGCCGACCAGGTCGCCGTTCGCCAGCACCGGAACGCCGGAGATGTTGTTCAGGCGGGTCAGGTCGAACAGGTCGCGCACGGTGGCGTCGGCGTCGATGGTGATCGGGTCCTTGACCACGCCAGCCTCGAACTTCTTGACCTTGCGGACTTCGCTGGCCTGCTGCTCGATGGTCATGTTCTTGTGGATGATGCCGATGCCGCCTTCCTGGGCCATGGCAATGGCCAGGCGCGCTTCGGTCACGGTATCCATGGCGGCGGAAACCAGCGGAATGTTCAGCTCGATGCCACGGGTCAAACGGGTCTTGAGACTGACTTCATTAGGCAGTACCTCGGAATAGCCAGGTACAAGGAGGATATCGTCGAAGGTCAGGGCTTCTTGGCTGATACGCAGCATCGCGGGGGCTCCCGGGCGGGAAAAATGGAAGCGCGCCATTATACTCATGCACGGCGCGCCGCTCAATGCAAAAAAAGGGCCTTCGGTCAGCCTTGTGGCAGTTTTACCTGTACCACGGCCACCGGCTGGTCGAGCCAGTCGGCGAAGCTGTCGAGAAAGGCCTGGGTGAACCCGGCCTCGCCCCAGTTGTTGAAGATGAACCCCAGGTTGGAAAAGGCACATGGTTGCAGGTAAATGAAGCCATTGATGTCATCTTCGAAGCCGCACAGCGGGCAGGTAAAGTTGTCGCTCACCGCCGGCATCCATTCTTCGAGGCTTTCGAACAGCGGCTCGCCCACCTCACGCCGGCACTCGGGGCAACCGGCCTCTTCGAGGAAACCTTCGGTAGGGGTATAGATGCAGCGCTTGAGCATCACCTCCAGGCCGTTGACCTGCTCGCCGAAGGGCAGTTTCTCCGGGTGCAGGGCCACTTTGCGGGCACCTTCGGCCAAGGCATGGGCCATGCGGTTGCCGGTGCGGCCACAGGTGGTCAGCTGTTCCTCGACGACTTTCTCGCGCACCAGCCAGCGCAGGATGGCGCGGGCACGGGCTTCATGCACCGGGACGGTAGACAGCTTGGGAACGATGATGCTCTGGGTGTTCATGAACGGGGCAAGCCTGAAAAACTGCGGTAATGACGCAATTCTACCGCCTGCTCAGGCGCTCAGATAGCGACCGATCAGCGCCAGCCCGCTGGCCAGCACCAGCCAGGTGACCAGGCGCACGAACGCTTCGCGGGACAGCCGGTGGGTCAGCCTGCGCCCTGCCCAGAGACCAGCAAGCATGACCGGCAACAGGCAGGCGGCGAGCAGCAGCAGGCTTTGGTCGGCATAAACGCCAGCGATCAGGAACAGTGTCAGGCGCACTACCGTACTGCAGCTGATCAGCGCGCTCTGGGTAGCGCGCACTTGCTCCTTTACCTCCAGCCGCGCACTCAGGTACAGGGCATAAAGGAAGCCGCCACTGCCGAACAAGGCACCGAACAGCCCGCCTGCCGTGCCCATCGGCACCGCCCAGAAACCGGACAGACTGGCCGGCCGCACCTTCACCGCCAGCCCGTACACGGCATATGCCGTGACGAACAAGCCCATCAGCAGCAGCAACAGGTCGGACTTCAGCTGTAGCAGGAACACCACGCCCAGCGTGCAGCCAACGGCCATGAACGGCAGCAGCCGCAGCAACTCGCCCCGCACGACATCGCGGCGCGATGGCAGCAGGTTGCCGAAGGCAGCGACGAAGTCCAGCAGCACCAGCAGCGGAATGATCCGCGACAGCGGCATGAAGTGGATCAGCACTGGGCCGGCCACCAGCGCAGTGCCGAAACCGGCGATACCGAAGACGATGTAGGCAACGCCAACACCCAGCAGGATGGGCAGCCAGTCGAGGCCGGAAAACGACAGTTGAGCGAGCATGGCAGCAGTTCCTGGGAAGACAGGCAAAGGTTAGCCAGCCATGAGCCATGCCGACTAATATGCATTTTTCGCCACAACCATCTCGAAAAGGCATGACATGACGTCGATCCGCCAGTTGCGTTACTTCGTGGAAATCGCCGAGTGCGGCAGCTTCAGCGGTGCCGCCGAGCGGCTGTACATTGCCCAGTCGGCGCTGAGCCGGCAGATCAAGGAGCTGGAACAGCAACTGGGCACGCCGCTGTTCGAACGCACCGCGCGCCTGCCGCGCCTGACACTGGCTGGCCAGGCCTTTCTGGAACGGGCGCGGCGCTTGCTGGCCGACCTGGCGCAGGCCGAGCGGGTGACCCGCGACATTGGTGAAGGGCTGCAGGGCAGCCTGCGCCTGAACCACTCCAGTACAGTGCCACTGACCGGCCCGCTGCTGGCTCGCCTGGGCGGCTACTTGCACGACAACCCAGGGGTTTCGCTGGAAATTGCCCAGCAGTCGTCGGAGGCGCAACTGGAGGATATTGCTAATGGACGCCTGGATATCGGCCTGCTGCGTTTACCTGTGTTGCGCCAGCATGAAGGCGTGGTGCTGCATGCGCTGTTCAGTGAGCCATTGCTGCTGGCGGTTGCCGCTGGGCATCCGCTGGCTGACGCACCACAGGTGAAGCTTGAACAGTTGCGGGAAGAGCGCTTCATTTCCATTCCGCACCGGGACCGTGGCGGGCTGAGTTACTTGTCGGCCTCACTGTGCATGGATGCGGGTTTTTTCCCGCGCGCGGCGCAGGTGCTGTCGCGCAAGACCACCCAGTTGCAGCTGATTCAGGCGGGGTTTGGGGTGGCGTTGCTGCCGGCGTGCATGCGCGAGATTGCGCCAGCCTCAGTCAGCTTCGTGGCGCTGGAGGGAGGGTGTGAGAGTACTGTGGCGATGGCTTGCAGGCGGGATGCGGGGCAGATGATCAGGCAATTCGTGGCTGCGATGCAGGGTTGATGGCACCGGCGATGCCGGTGTTCGCGGGTAAACCCGCTCCCACAGGTACAGCGTCAACTCGAAGCCAGCGCAGCCTCTGTGGGAGCGGGCGTGCCCGCGAAACAGGCAGCGCCGTTGATGGCACCGGCTTCGCCGGTGTTCGCGGGCTCGCCCGCTCCCACAGAGATGCGACAGGGCCGGGACAGACAACCGGGGCCGATGTCCTTTATGATGCCCGCCATGATCAGAGACCCTTTCGAACGACTCGGCCTGGACCGCGAGGTCCTTACCGTCAGCCAACTCAACGGTCGCGCCCGCGTGCTGCTGGAGGACGTGTTCCGCAGCGTGTGGGTGGAAGGCGAGATTTCCAACCTCGCCCGCCCAGCCTCCGGCCACATGTACTTCACCCTCAAGGACAGCGGCGCGCAGGTGCGCTGCGCGCTGTTCCGGCAGAACGCCACGCGGGTGCGCCAGGCCCTGCGCGACGGCCTGGCGGTGCGGGTGCGCGGCAAGGTTTCGCTGTTCGAGGGGCGTGGCGACTACCAGTTGATTCTCGACACCGTCGAGCCGGCCGGCGACGGCGCCTTGCGCCTGGCCTTCGAGGCCCTGAAGGAAAAGCTCGGCGCCGAGGGGCTGTTCAGCACCGAACGCAAGAAGCCGCTGCCGGCCCACCCGCAGCGCATCGGCATCATCACCTCGCCCACCGGCGCGGTGATCCGCGACATCATCAGCGTGTTCGGCCGCCGCGCCCCGCAGGTGGAACTGAACCTCATCCCCACCGCAGTACAGGGCCGCGAAGCCATTGCACAGATCGTGCGCGCCATCCGCCTGGCCGACAGCCTCGGTTTCGATGCACTGATCCTGGCCCGCGGCGGCGGCTCGCTGGAAGACCTGTGGTGCTTCAACGAAGAAGCCGTGGCGCGGGCCGTGGCCGCCTGTGTCACGCCGATTGTCAGCGCCGTGGGCCATGAGACCGATGTTTCGATCAGCGACTTCGTAGCCGACGTGCGCGCGCCCACACCGTCTGCCGCCGCCGAGCTGCTGGCCCCCGACAACAGTGGCCTGCAGCAACGCCTGGATGGCCTGCAGCGGCGCCTGCTGCTGCGCATGCAAAACCGCCTGACCCACGACCGCCTGCGCCTGGAGTCGCTGACCCGGCGCCTGCGCCACCCGGGCGAGCGCTTGCGCCAGCAGGCCCAGCGCCTGGACGACCTGGACATGCGCCTGCGCCGTGCGTTCATGCTCAACCTCAACCAACGCCGCGAGCGCCTGGCACGCCTGGATACCCGCCTCGCCGCGCAGCACCCGGGGCGCACCCTGAAACTGCTGGGCCAACGCCTGGACAGCCTGGCCGAACGCCTGCCACGGGCGATGCGCGAAGTGCTCAAGGACCGCCGCCAGCGCTTCCAGACCCAGTTGCAGACGCTGCAGGTGGTCAGCCCGCTGGCCACCCTCGCCCGCGGCTACAGCATCCTGCTGGACGAACAGGGCCAGGCCATCCGCAGCGCCGAACAGACCCGCAATGGCCAACGCCTGACCGCCCGCCTGAACGAAGGCGAGCTGTTGGTGCGAGTCGAAGACAACCACCTGACCCCGGTCACCCTCTCACTTCTGGACTGACACATGCCCCGCCTGCTCGCGCCCCTGCTTGCCCTTTCCCTCCTGCTGCTGGCCGGCGGCGCCCAGGCCAGCTACATCACCCGCACACTGAACAAGCCGGTACCCGGCGGCGTGGCGGTGGTCGACCTCGGCCCCGCCGCCAGTGCACCCACCGCCAGCTTCGACGGCAAACCGGTGCTGGTGGTGAAGGAGCAGGACAACTGGCTGGCCATCGTCGGCATCCCGCTGACCCAGAAGCCCGGCACCGCTGTGCTGAACCAAGGCGGCCGTACCCTGCCCTTCACGGTCGGCAGCAAGAAGTACCCCGAGCAGCGCATCACCCTGAAGAACACCCGCCAGGTCAACCCGAACCCGGCCGACCTCAAGCGCATCGACCGCGAGCTGGCCGAGCAGATCAAGGCTTACCGCAGCTTCAGCCCGCCCCTGCCGAGCAACCTGATCCTCGACAAGCCGGTCAGTGGCCCGCTGTCGAGCAAGTTCGGCGTGCGCCGCTTCTTCAATGGTGAAGAACGCAACCCACACGCCGGGCTGGACTTCGCGGTACCGGCTGGCACGCCGATCAAGACCCCGGCCAATGGCAAGGTGATCCTGGTGGGGGATTACTTCTTCAATGGCCGCACGGTGTTCGTCGACCACGGGCAGGGCTTTATCAGCATGTTCTGCCATATGTCGAAGATCGATGTGCAGGTGGGGCAGCAGTTGCGCCGGGGCGAGGTGGTCGGGCGCGTGGGCTCGACCGGGCGGGCTACCGGGCCGCACATGCACTGGAACGTCAGCCTGAACGATGCGCGGGTGGATCCGGCGATTTTCATTGGCGCGTTCCAGCCCTGAGACCGCAGCGCCTGCTTCGCGGGCATGCCCGCTCCCACAGGTATTGCGCCGCGCCTGAAGGCTGTGCTGTACCTGTGGGAGCGGGCGCGCCCGCGAAGAGGCCAGCACATGAGACATCATGTTCAACCGCGTTGCGCCATCGAAAAAGACTGCGCAAAAGTCGAGAAGCACTCAGAAAAATATAGCAATAAAATATCGCCTATAAGCTTTTTTTAAGCATTCCTATCAATTTTTGCTGAACGCTTGCCATCCCCCACCCCACTGTTTAAGTTTGAAGGCATGAAAACCTTCAGCACCCTCATCCTGCTCCGACAACATCGCAGCCTCTGCCTGGTCAGCGCCCGACTACCAGGCTGAATCGCGTCGCCTCGCCTCTTCATCTCGTTATCGCTCGGCAGGCCCGATCTCGGCCGCACACAAAAGGATTGCTTCCATGACCATGCTCAAAGACCCTTCGAAGAAATATCGCGCTTTCCCGACCATCGACCTGCCTGACCGTACCTGGCCGTCGAAGACCATCACCGCCGCGCCGATCTGGTGCAGCTCCGACCTGCGTGATGGCAACCAGTCGCTGATCGAGCCGATGGATTCGGAGAAGAAACTGCGCTTCTGGAAGACCCTGGTGCAGGTTGGCGTGAAGGAAATCGAAGCCTCGTTCCCGTCCGCATCGCAGACCGATTTCGACTTCGTGCGCATGCTGATCGAAGAAGGCCACATCCCGGACGACACCACTATCCAGGTGCTCACCCAGGCCCGTGAAGACCTCATCGCCCGCACCTTCGAGTCGCTGCGCGGGGCGAAGAAGGCCATCGTCCACCTGTACAACGCCACCAGCCCGTCGTTCCGCCGCATCGTCTTCAACCAGGACAAGCAAGGCGTTAAGGACATCGCGGTGAACGCGGCCAAGCTGTTCGTCAAGTACGCCGCCCAGCAGCCGGAAACCCAGTGGACCTTCCAGTACTCGCCGGAAACCTTCAGCGCCACCGAGATGGAGTTCGCCAAGGAAGTCTGCGACGCGGTGATCGAGGTGTGGAACCCGACCCCTGAGCACAAGATCATCCTCAACCTGCCGGCCACCGTGGAAGTGTCCACGCCGAACATCTACGCCGACCAGATCGAGTGGTTCTGCCGCAACGTCAGCCGTCGCGACAGCGTCATCATCAGCCTGCACTGCCACAACGACCGTGGCACCGGCATCGCCGCCACCGAACTGGGCCTGATGGCCGGTGCCGACCGCGCCGAAGGCTGCCTGTTCGGCAACGGCGAGCGTACCGGTAACGTCGACCTGGTGACCCTGGCGTTGAACCTCTACACCCAAGGCATCGACCCGCTGCTGGACTTCTCCGACATCGACGGCGTGCGCAAGGTGGTCGAAGAGTGCAACCAGCTGCCGGTGCACCCACGCCATCCGTACGTGGGCGACCTGGTCCACACCGCGTTCTCCGGCTCGCACCAGGACGCCATCCGCAAGGGCTTCGCCAAGCAGCAGGAAGGCGAGCTGTGGGAAGTGCCTTACCTGCCGATCGACCCGGCCGACATCGGCCGCAGCTACGAGGCGGTGATCCGCGTCAACAGCCAGTCGGGCAAAGGCGGCATCACCTACCTGCTCGAGCAGGAATACGGCATCAGCCTGCCGCGCCGCATGCAGATCGAGTTCAGCCAGGTAGTACAGGGTGAAACCGACCGCCTGGGCCTGGAAATGACCGCCCAGCAGATCTACAGCCTGCTGCACAAGGAATACCTCCAGGCCAACGCCCCGTACGCGCTGGTCAGTCACCGCCTGCAGGAAGAGAACGGCCACAGCGCCGTGGAAGTGGAAGTCGCCGGTGAGGGCGAAACCACCCTGCACTGGCGCGGCAAGGGCAACGGCGCGCTGGAGGCGCTGGTGGCCGGCCTGCCGATTGCCGTGGAGATCATGGACTACAACGAGCACGCCATTGGCGCCGGTACCAATGCCAAGGCTGCGGCCTATATCGAACTGCGCGTGGCCGGTGGCCGCCCGGTACATGGTGTGGGCATCGATGAAAACATCACCACGGCCAGCTTCAAGGCACTGTTCAGCGCGCTGAACCGCTCGCTGAGCCAGCAGGAAGCCAAGGCGGCCTGAGCGTTAGCGCAATGAATGAGAAAGCCCGCATCGTTTGATGCGGGCTTTTTTGTGAGCCTGTGCCGGCCTCTTCGCGGGCTTGCCCGCTCCCACAGGTACTGCACAGCTCCCGAGAGCGGCGCAATCCTGTGGGAGCGGGCGAGCCCGCGAAGAGGCCCGCACAGGCAATGCAAAAACTGCAGGCAAAAAAAGGGGCGCCGACCAAGCGCCCCATAAGCCGTAAAGCACACAACAAATTCAGTTGGCGTCCAGCAGCGCCATCGCCTCCGCACTGCACGCTTCGATCCGCGCCCAGTCGCCGTTCTTGATCCAGCTGCTGTCGAGCATCCAGGTGCCACCCACGCACATCACATTGGGCAAGGCCATGTAGTTGCGCACGTTGGCCGGGTTCACCCCGCCGGTCGGGCAGAAGCGAATATCGCCGAACGGGCCGCCAAAGGCCTTGATCGCCGCGACGCCGCCGCTGATTTCCGCAGGGAACAGCTTGAAGCGGCGGTAGCCCAGGGCATAGCCCATCATGATTTCGGACGGCGTGCTGATGCCTGGCAGCAGCGGGATCTCGCTGTCCACACCGGCCTCGAGAATGTCCTGAGTAATGCCCGGAGTAACGACGAACTGCGCACCCGCAGCTTCAACGGCCGCAAACATGCCGCGATCGAGCACGGTGCCGGCACCGACACAAAGTTCCGGGCGCTGCTCGCGCAGCACCTGAATGGCCTTCAGGCCATACTGCGAGCGCAAGGTCACTTCCAGGGTACGGATACCGCCGGCCGCCAGGGCATCAGCCAGCGGCAGGATGTCTTCCTCACGGGCGATGGTGATCACCGGCAGGATGCGCGCCTTTTTGCAAATGGCGTCGATCCGTGCGGCTTTGTCGGCCATCGAGAGCTTGGGCTGTGGGCGTTCAAGGGTGGTCATGACTGTGGATCCTTGGCTCATGGGCACCAGTAGATGTCCAGGGGGGCGTGAAGAAAAGCGCGAATCGGCATTTCGGTAAGGTCGTTGCCAGCCAGCGCGGCGCGCAGGGTAGCGAGTTTGCCCTGCCCTTGTACGGACAGCGCGGTAAAGGCGGCACTGGCCAGCAGCGAGCGGGTCATCGACAGGCGCTGGTGCGGCACGCTCGGTGCCAGCAAGGGCAGGCAGCGGCGCGGGTTGGCCAGGTCGAGGCCTGCTTCCAGGTTGGGGCTGGCAGGGAACAGCGAAGCGGTATGGCCATCATCACCCATGCCCAGCACAAGTACGTCGATCGGTGGCAGCTCGGCCAGGGCCTGATCGGCCTTGCCCGCAGCAGCATCGAGGTTCTCCGCCTGCTGGTACAGGCCAATGAAGCAGGCCTTGGCCGCCGCGCCCTTGAACAGGTGGCGGGCCAGCAGGCCGGCGTTGCTGTCGGCGTGCTCCACCGGCACCCAGCGCTCATCGGCCAGGCTGACGGTAACCTTGGCCCAGTCGAGGTTTTCGCTGGCCAGCTTTTCGAGGAACGGCACCGGGCTGCGGCCACCGGACAGCACCAGGCAGGCCTGGCCCTTGGCGGCAATGGCCGTGCGCAGGCGCTCAGCCACGTCATGGGCCTGGGTTGCGGCCAGAGCCTTGGCATCCGCCAGCTCATGCACCTTCACAACCGTTGGCAGTTTCAGTTCAGATATCCCCATACCACGCCCTCCCATCGCGTGTGATCAGTGCAATCGAGCTCATCGGCCCCCAGGAGCCTGCCGCGTATGGCTTGGGTGCATCACCCGCGTTACGCCAGCCGGCGATCAGCTGGTCGCACCACTTCCAGGCATATTCGATTTCGTCCTTGCGCACGAACAGGTTCTGGTTGCCGCGCATCACTTCGAGCAACAGCCGCTCGTAGGCATCCGGAATCCTTGCACTGCGCCAGGTGTCGGAGAAATTCAGCTGCAACGGGCCGCTGCGCAGTTGCATGCCTTTGTCCAGGCCCTGCTCCTTGGTCATCACCCGTAAAGAAATGCCTTCGTCCGGTTGCAGGCGGATGATCAGCTTGTTACCGATCTGCAAACGCTGTTCCGGGGCGAAGATGTAGTGCGGTGTTTCCTTGAAGTGGATGACGATCTGCGACAGCTTCTGCGGCATGCGCTTGCCGGTACGCAGGTAGAACGGCACGCCCGACCAGCGCCAGTTGCGGATGTCGGCACGCAGGGCGACGAAGGTTTCGGTGTCGCTCTGGGCGTTGGCGTTGTCTTCTTCCAGGTAACCGGGCACCGGCTTGCCTTCGCTGTAGCCGGCGATGTACTGGCCGCGCACCACACGGGTGCTCAGCCCTTCGCCGGTGATCGGTGCCAGGGCCTTGAGTACCTTGACCTTTTCGTCACGGATGGCATCGGCGGACAGTTCGCTGGGGGGGTCCATGGCGATCAGGCACAGCAGCTGCAGCAGGTGGTTCTGGATCATGTCGCGCAGCTGGCCGGCCTTGTCGAAGTAGCCCCAGCGGCCTTCGATACCGACCTTTTCGGCGACGGTGATCTCCACATGGGAGATGGAATTCTGGTTCCACTGGGTTTCGAACAGGCTGTTGGCGAAGCGCAGGGCGATCAGGTTCTGCACCGTTTCCTTGCCCAGGTAGTGGTCGATACGGTAGACCCGGCTCTCGGGGAAGAACCGCGCCACGGCATCGTTGACCCGGCGCGACGACTCCAGGTCGTGGCCAATGGGCTTCTCCAGCACCACCCGGGTGCGCGCGGCCAGCCCGGCCTTGTCGAGGTTTTCGCAGATGGCCCCGTACACCGCCGCTGCGGTGGCGAAGTAGGCGATCAGCGGCAGCTCGCCCGGCAACTGCTCGGCCAGGGCCTGGTAGCCCTCGGGCTGGAGGAAGTCCAGGTGCTGGTAGCTCAGCCGGGCGAGGAAGCGGCCCAGCGCAGCGGGCTCGATATCGGCCTCGGGCACATGCCGGCGCAGGTGCGCTTCGATGCTGTCCAGGTGGTCCTGCGCGCTACCGGCCTCGCGAGCCAGCGCCAGCAGGCGGGTATCCGGGTGCAACAGGTTGGCCCGGTCGAGCTGATAAAGCGCAGGAAACAGCTTGCGCAATGCCAGGTCGCCGAGGGCGCCAAACAGGGCAAAGGTGCAAGGTTCGACACTGATCGCAGCCATGATGTTGGTTCTTTCCTAAAGTTGGTCTAGGAATACCGCTTTCACATACGGTTTTCAAGGGATAATGTAGTAAAAACCACAACATTACACACAAGTGTTACAGACAAGTGGTACGTCAACCGCGCCGACAGTACGATAGACGACCGTGCAAAAAGCCTGCTGCTCCCACAGCCGGCTGTCTTCCCGACCCAAGGACACACCCATGGACCGCGTGCGAAACCTCCTGGAACAGATCCAGGGCCGCCTCGACGAGCTGAACAAGGCCGAACGCAAAGTCGCCGAAGTCATCCTGCTCAACCCGCAACAAGCCACCCGTTTCAGCATCGCTGCGCTGGCCCAGGCGGCCAAGGTCAGCGAACCGACCGTCAACCGCTTCTGCCGCTCGTTCGGCGTCAGCGGCTACCCCGAGCTCAAGCTGCAGTTGGCGCAGAGCCTGGCCAGCGGCGCCGCCTATGTCAGCCGCGCGGTAGAGGCTGACGATGACCCGGCAGCCTACACCCAGAAAATCTTCGCCAGTGCCATCGCCTCGCTCGACAGCGCCTGCCAGCAGCTCGACCCGCAGCAGGTCAGCCGTGCCGTGGACATGATGATCCAGGCCCGGCAGATCCACTTCTTCGGCCTGGGCGCCTCGGCCCCGGTGGCGCTGGACGCCCAGCACAAGTTCTTCCGCTTCAACCTGGCAGTATCGGCCCACGCCGACGTGCTGATGCAGCGCATGCTGGCCTCGGTGGCGCACACCGGCGACCTGTTCGTGATCATTTCCTACACCGGGCGTACCCGCGAACTGGTCGAAGTGGCCCGCCTGGCCCGGGAAAACGGCGCCTCGGTGCTGGGCCTGACCGCCGCCGGTTCGCCGCTGGCCAATGCCTGCAGCCTGAGCCTGCACATTCCGCTGCCGGAAGACACCGACATCTACATGCCGATGACCTCGCGAATCATCCAGCTGACCGTGCTCGATGTACTGGCCACCGGCATGACCCTGCGCCGTGGCGTGGACTTCCAGCCGCACCTGCGCAAGATCAAGGAAAGCCTCAACGCCAGCCGCTACCCGATCGAGGACGACGAGCTCAACTGAGCCGGTGCGCCTGCAGGCGCAGGTGGGCACGCTGCCCCGGCGCCAGGCTCAGGCCCTCGCCACTGCCGCTGGCGGCCTCGACACAGACGAAGTGCTGGCATTCACGCCCGGTCACGCCCATCAGCGGGCGGTTGCCCGGGTGCCAGACCACCGTGTCGTCGCTGTCACCGGTATCGATGCACAGCTCGCGCTGCCAGGCCGGGTCCTGCAGTTGCACCCGCGGCGTGCCGGGGTAGACCTTCTGGCAGCCGCCCTTGAGCTTCAGCGCGCCATCCTCACGGCAGGCCTGGCGGTTGAGGCGGTCGTAGCCTTCGATATCCTCGAGCCCGGACAGCGCTATCTCAGCCACGTCACTGATACGCCAGTAGGCCAGCAGGGCATGGCTCAATTGGCAGGGTTCGCTGTCCTGGTGCTCGGTGCTCAGGCTCAGCTCCATGCGGCTGCCCAACCGGGCATGCAGGTCGACCTGCCAGTCGCACAGGTCCAGCCGCCACTTCAGGGTTACGCCCTCCTCGTCCTCGCGGCTGTCCACCAGCTTCCAGTCCAGCAAGCGCGCCCAGCCATGGGCCGGCCACAAGTCCTCGCTGGGGTGGCGGCCATACCACGGCCAGCACACCGGTACGCCACCGCGTATCGCCCCCACCTGCGGCCACTGCTCGGCGCACCACAACCAGGGCCGTTCACCCGCCGGTTGAAAATGCAGCAGTTGCGCACCCTGGCGGCTGAACACCGCCTGGCAACGGGGGTGATCGATGATCAGCACATCGCGCTGCTGGTAACGCTCCCACTCGAATGTCGGCCGGGGCCGCTGCGAGGCAAAGAAGCGATGGAGCGGATGTTCGGGCATGGTTCAGAGCTCTTGTTGTTTGAGATAGCGCTGTCTCGGCCTATCCCCGGCACCCACTGCAGGGCAGTGGGTGCCGACTATCGAAATAGTACCGAGAATGGATTGGCGTAAATTTACAACAATAGCCCTCAGAATGACGACTGAATCTTCAACCCTGCGACCAGCGCGTTGTCCACCTCATCCACCCCGCCGGGGCTCTTGATGTACTGCAGGTTGGGCCGCACGGTCAGCCAGTTGGTGACATGGAAGCCGTAGTAGAGCTCGGCGTTGTACTCGGTACGCTGCAGCGGCACGAAGCCTGGGTTGTCGTAATCGTTGATGCCGTTCTGGGCGTTGAGCAGTTCGGCGCGTTTCTTCACGTCGTCATTCACATGAATGCGCGCCACGCCGAAGCCGATGTCATCCTTGGGCCGGGCATCGAAGGCGCCTTTATAGACCAGCCCCACCTGCTGGTAGTTGTCGACGACGTTGGTGGCCTGGTCGTGCACGGTGAAGTTGGCGAACAGGCTAAGGCCGCGGTTGACGTCGCCGCCATGGGCAGTGACCTGCTGCTGTGCCACTACCCACCAGCCATGCTTGCTGGAGTGCGACTTGAAGGCTTCGCCCGTCAGCGCCTGCGGGTTGCCGTTGACGTCATCGAACACATCATCGGCCTTGGCCGTGCTGTAGTAGTAACCCAGGCGGTACTCGCCCGGCAGGCCGTTGACCTTGGGTGACCACACCGCTTCCACCGGCAGGATCGCGCCCTTGGTGCCGCTGCCACTGAGCTTGAAGCCGTTGCCGGTTTCCAGGTTGGAAGGGTTCTGCTCGAAGGCACCGACCTGGACGAAGAATTCCGGGGTGATGTTGTATTTCACCCGCAGCGCCCACTGGCTGACCGGCCAGTTGTACCAGATGCCGCCAACCCAGTTGCCGACCTGCGAGCCGCAGAAGGCTAGGTTCTGGAAGTCGCAGGGGAAGCTGTTGAAGTCCTCGCCCTCGCCGAAGCGGCCAAATTTCACGTCCAGCGCACCGTCGAAGTACTTCTGCTTGACCCACATCTGGGTCAGGCGCCAGGTCTGGCCACGGCCCCACACTTCCTGCACCGAGCTGAACTGCCCGGCGCGCGGATCGCTGATACGGTCGTTGGACAGGTTGCGGCCGCTACGCTCGGTGATCGCCAGCTTGAACTCGGCATCGTGCCAGCCGAAGATTTTCTGCAGGTCCAGATGCGCGCCAAGGGCGAACTGGTCGCTATAGCGCGCGGTCTTGTCGTCGTTGTAGCCGCCGTGCAGGTTGCCAGCGACCTCACCGACATAATCGAGGGTGAAGTCGTAGCCCTTTTCCAGCAGTTCGGTACGGGTGCCACCCCAGTCGCCGGTCATCCACTTCGATTCGCTGGAAAAGGCCTCAGCAGCCTGCGCGCCGCTGCTACCGGCCATTGCCAGTGGTGCGAGCAAGGCCAGCGAGCCCAATGTCCTGATGCGTTTGCGCTGTTCCATCCCTTTGCGTCCTCTTTTTCTTATTGATGGTGTAGACGAGTTATCGGCCTTTGAAATGCGCCACGTTGTCCTTCATGGCTGCGGCAGTGGTGGCCAGGTGCAAGCGCTCGCCGCTGGCGGCATCGAACAGCAGCACCCGGGCCGGGTCGAATTGCAGGTTCAGGCTGTCGCCGACCCGACACGCCACATCTGGCGCCAGGCGGCAGCAGACCTTGGTCTGGTTGAGGGTGACGAACACCAGCAGGTCTGGCCCGGTGGGCTCGGTCACCTGCACCTCGGCGCGAATGCCCGGCAGGCCATTGCCCTCCGCGGCCCCAAGGGCAATCTGCTCGGGGCGGATGCCAAGGATGATCTCGCGGCCATCCAGTTCGTCAGCGGCCACCCCCAAGGGCAGCTCGCAACGCGCCTGACCGCTGTCGAGCACGGCCAGCAGGCGCCCGTCCTGTTGCGTGAGGCGCACCGGGATGAAGTTCATCGGCGGCGAGCCGATGAAGCTGGCGACGAACTGGTTGGCCGGATCGTTGTAGATCTGCTGCGGGGTGCCGAACTGCTGGATGATGCCGTCCTTCATCACCGCCACCTTGTCGCCCAGGGTCATGGCCTCGATCTGGTCATGGGTGACGTACACGGTGGTGGTCTTCAGGCGCTGGTGCATCAGTTTCATTTCGGTACGCATCTCGACGCGCAGCTTGGCATCGAGGTTGGACAGCGGTTCATCGAACAGGTAGATCTTCGGCCGCCGCGCCAGCGCCCGGCCCATGGCCACGCGCTGCTGCTGGCCACCGGACAGCTGCGCCGGCTTGCGCGCCAGCAGGTGCTCGATCTGCAACAGCTTGGCCACCCGCGCCACCTCCTCGTCGATGGCGGCCTGGGGCAGCTTGCGGATCTTCAGGCCGAACTCGATGTTCTCGCGCACGCTCATGGTCGGGTACAGCGCGTAGGACTGGAACACCATGGCGATGTCGCGGTCCTTGGGGCTCATGCCGCTGACGTCCTGCTGGTCGATGAGAATCGCGCCGCCGCTGATCTGCTCCAGCCCGGCGATGCAGTTCATCAAGGTCGACTTGCCGCAGCCCGACGGGCCGACCAGGATCAGGAACTCGCCATCCCTGATCGACAACTGGATGTCCTTGAGGGTGTCCGGCAAGCCGCTGCCGTAGGTCTTGTTCACGTTACGAAGTTCGAGCGTTGCCATGACTTACCCCTTTACCGCGCCAGCAGTCAGCCCGCGGACAAAATATTTGCCTGCCACCACGTAGACCAGCAGGGTTGGCAGGCCAGCGATCATCGCCGCCGCCATGTCGACGTTGTATTCCTTGGCCCCGGTGCTGGTGTTGACCAGGTTGTTCAGGGCCACGGTAATCGGTTGCGAATCGCCGCTGGAGAACACCACGCCGAACAGGAAGTCGTTCCAGATCTGGGTGAACTGCCAGATCAGGCAGACCATGATGATCGGCGTGGACATCGGCAGGATGATGCGGCGGAAGATGGTGAAGAACCCGGCACCGTCCAGGCGCGCAGCCTTGACCAGGGCATCGGGGATGCTCACGTAGAAGTTGCGGAAGAACAGCGTGGTGAAGGCCAGGCCGTAGACCACGTGCACCAGCACCAGGCCGGTCGTGGTGCTGGCCAGGCCGAGCTTGCCGAGGGTGAACGAGGCCGGCAGCAGCACGGTCTGGAACGGCAGGAAGCAGCCGAACAGCAGCAGGCCGAAGAACAGCTGCGAGCCACGGAAGCGCCACATCGACAGCACATAGCCGTTCAGCGCGCCGATAGCGGTGGAGATCAGCACTGCCGGCACGGTGATCATGATCGAGTTCCAGAAGTAACCGCTGACCGTGCCCCAGGCCTTGACCCAGCCGATGCCGGTAATGACCACCGGCCAGCTCAGCAGGTTGCCGGTGCTGATGTCGTCCGGGGTCTTGAAGCTGGTCAGCAGCATCACCACCAGCGGCACCAGGTACAACAGCACTGCCAGCAACAGCACCGCGTGGATGGCAATGCGGCTCGGGCTCAGCGCCGGTTTGTCGACAGGGCTATGCATGGCGTTTGCTCCGCAGCTCCGAGTACAGGTAAGGCACGAGGATCGCCAGGATCGCCCCGAGCATGAGGATGGCGCTGGCCGAGCCCATGCCCATCTGGCCGCGGCTGAAGGTGAACGAATACATGAACATCGCCGGCAGGTCGGACGAGTAGCCTGGGCCGCCGGCAGTCATTGCCGCCACCAGATCGAAGCTCTTGATGGCAATGTGCGCGAGGATCATCAGCGAGCTGAAGAACACCGGGCGCAGGCTGGGCAGTACCACGCGCCAGTAGATGCGCGGCAGGCTGGCGCCGTCGATCTGCGCGGCGCGGATGATCGACGGGTCGACACCACGCAGGCCGGCGAGGAACATCGCCATGATGAAGCCGGAGGCTTGCCACACGGCGGCAATCACCAGGCAATACACCACCCGGTCGGGATCGATCAGCCAGTCCAGGCGAAAGCCCTCCCAGCCCCAGTCGCGCAGCAGCTTGTCCAGGCCCATGCCGGGGTTGAGCAGCCACTTCCAGGCGGTGCCGGTGACGATCATCGACAGCGCCATGGGGTACAGGTAGATGGTGCGGATGAAACCTTCGCGCCGGATGCGCTGGTCCAGCAAGACCGCCAGCACTACGCCGATGGCCAGGCTGATGGCGATGAACAGGCCGCCGAACAGCAGCAGGTTCTTGCTTGCCACCCACCAGCGGTCGTTGTCGAACAGCCGGACGTACTGCGCCAGGCCGGCCCACTTGTAGGTGGGCAGGAAGGTCGAGGTGGTGAAGGACAGGACGAAGGTCCAGAGGATGTAGCCGTAGAAACCCACCAGGACGATGAACATGCTCGGCGCCAGCACCAGCTTGGGCAGCCAGCGCTGTAGCGCGTCCAGGGGTGAGGCCCGCAGTTGGGCGGTAGCTGTGGTCATGGTTCAGATCCCCGTTTCAGGAATGGCATGCACTCTTGTAGGAGCAGCCTTGTGCTGCGAAGAGGCCATTGCAGGCACAGCAACGCCTCAAGCCATGCCGGCCCTTTCGCAGCACAAGGCTGCTCCTACAGGATGGTTGCCAGCTTTACTGGGCAGCCTTGATCGCCGCCGCCAGCTTCTTCGCCGCATCGGCCGGGTCGGCCTTGGGGTCGTTGATGTAGTTGGTCACCACATCGAAGAATGCGCCCTGCACGGCCAGCGTGGTGGCCATGTTGTGCGCCATGCTTGGCTGCAGGCCGCCGGTCCTGGCATCGGCCAGGAAGTCCTTGGCGGAGGTCTGCGCGCAGGCATCGAAGCCATGCTTGCCCATGTCGGCGAGCATGTCGTTGCGCACCGGGATCGAGCCCTTGTTGCTGCTGAAGACCTTCTGGAAGTCCTCGCCCAGCACCTTGCGCGCAATGTCCTGCTGGCCGGCGGACGTGCCGGCGTCGTTCTGCTTGAACACCACCAGTGAGTCGATGTTGTACAGGAACGCCTTGTCGGTGCCGGGGAATGGCACGCACTGGTAGTCCTTGCCGGCGGTTTTCTTCGCCAGGGTCCATTCGCTCTTGGCCCAGTCGCCCATGATCTGCATGCCGGCCTTGCCGTTGATCACCTTGGCCGCTTCCAGGTTCCAGTCCTGGCCTTTGCCATCCGGGTCCATGTAGGTGGCGACCTTTTTCAGTTCGGTCAGCGCCTTGACCATCTGCGGGCCGGTCAGGGCCGCGCTGTCGAGGTCGACCAGGGCCTTCTTGTAGCCGTCGGCACCCATCACTGCCAGCACCACGTTTTCGAACACGGTGCTGTCCTGCCACGGTTGGCCACCATGGGCGAGCGGGATGAAGCCGGCGGCCTTGAGCTTGTCGGCGGTGGCGTAGAATTCGTCGAGGGTGGCGGGTGCCTTGTCGATGCCGGCCTTCTTGAAGACGTCGGGGTTGATCCATAGCCAGTTGATGCGGTGGATGTTCACCGGCACGGCGACATAGTCACCGTCGTACTTGACGGTATCGGCGACTTTCTTGTCGAGCAGTGAGTCCCACTTTTCTTCCTTGGCCACACCCTTGAGCACATCGGCGTCGAGCAGCCCGGTGGCCGCCCAGTCCTGGATGTCCGGGCCCTTGATCTGCGCGACACCCGGCGGGTTGCCGGCCACGGCGCGGCTCTTGAGCACGGTCATGGCCGTGGCACCACCACCACCGGCGACGGCGCCGTCCTTCCAGGTGAAGCCATCGTTTTCGACCTGGGTCTTGAGTACATCAACCGCCGCTTTTTCACCCCCGGAAGTCCACCAGTGCACCACCTCGACACTGCCTTTGGAGTCGGCAGCCAGAGCACTGAACGGAAGTAAGGAAGCCAGGGAGATGGCGGCAGCGAGGCGGAGCGTGGGATTCATTGGGGCACCTTTCTTGTTGTTATGCCGGGCAAGTCTTCGCTTGCATTGCATGAAGTCTAAACAGCGTGTCCGCCTCGCCAGGTAACGAAGCGACGCGCGAATGTCATCGTTTGGTTACATTACCGGCCAGGCCGCTGGCCAGGCTGGGTGCCAGTGGCAAGCCCGGCAGCAGCAGCGCCTGGTAGGCATGATAGAGGTCGGGTTTGCCTGGCCAGATGGTCGCGGCCGGCTGGTTGTGCGCATCGAGTTCGTGGTGCCAGCTGCCAGCGCCGTGGTCAATGAAATGGTTGGCGATGAAGTCCCAGCAACGACGGTACCACTGCTCGTAGTGCGCCTCGCCCGTGCGCTGCAACAGGGCTGCGGCGGCGGCGCAGGCTTCGGCATGCACCCAGTGCAGGCGTGCGCGCACCACCGGGCGATCGGCCCAGTCCAGGGTGTAGACGAAACCTGGCGCGCCATCGACGTTCCAGGCCAGCTGGCAGGCAGCGTCGAACAACGCGCGGGCGCTACCTGGCAGCCAGCCGGGTGCTTGCAGCTCGGCCCGTTCCAGGCTGGCCTCCAGGTGCAGCAGCAACCGCGCCCACTCCAGGGCATGCCCGGGCGTGGTGCCATAAGGCCGGAAGTGGTCGGCCGGGTGCGCCTGGTTGTAGTGCGGCAGTGGCTGCCAGAGGGCGTCGAAATGCTCGATGACCCGGTAGCCGTTGGCGGCGGCATGGGTGTGGATGATGCGTTCGGCGATACGCAAGCCGCGTTGCAGCCACAGGCTGTCGCCAGTGACATCCGCCAGGGCCAGGAAAGCCTCGACCGCATGCATGTTGCTGTTGGCGCCACGGTACGGCTCGGGCAACTGCCAGGTGCGGGAGAAGGCTTCCCGCAGGGCACCCTCCTCTTCACTCCAGAAATGCGCTTCAAGTACCTGCACCGCGTCTGCCAGCAGGGCTGTTGCATCCCCAGCACCGGCCATTACCGCCGAACTGGCAGCCAGGGCGACGAAGGCGTGCAGGTAAGCCGCCTTGCCACTGTCGTCATGGCCACCGGGGTGAGCGAACCAGCCGCCGTAGGTGGCATCCTGCAGCGCCCCGCGCAAGGCGGCCACACCGTGTTCGGCATAGGCCAGGTAACCGGGCACGCCCTGCAGGTGAGCCAGGGCGAAGCAGTGGGTCATGCGGGCGGTGTTCAGGGTTTCGGCGCGGGCACCAGGGGCAACCTGCCCCTTGGCATCCAGATTGCCAAAACCGACGGGCAGTTTCGCGGCCTTGGCGAAGGTCAGCAGGCGCTGCCCTTCGGCCATGCGCCAGGCGGTGTGGGCCGGGGCGTCGAACCAGCGGGTGGAAGGCAGGTTGGAGGTGTTCATGGGCCAGCTTGATCCTTGCCAGTCGTCTGCGCATTCTAGTCAGCGGGGTTTGCCGGGCTGTCACGAAGGACAGCGGGTTTGTCACCGGGCAGTGACATTTCGCTTACCTGTACCGGCCTCTTCGCGGGCAAGCCCGCTCCCACAGGTACAGCGCAAGCATTGAGATTTGTGTGGTCCTTGTAGGAGCAGCCTTGTGCTGCGAAGAGGCCGGCACAGGCAACACAACCCTTCAGTCCATGCCCCGCGGCAGATACAAGGTCACCCGCAACCCGCCCTCACGCAGGTTCAGCAAGCTCACCTCTCCCCCATGGCTATGGGCAATGTTGCGCGCAATCCCCAACCCCAGCCCATAACCCTGCTGCTGCCCGGCCAGGCGGAAGTGCGGCTCGAATACCTGCTCCAGCTGCTGCTGCGGCACCCCCGGCCCCTGGTCATCCACCTGCAGGACGAACCCCTCGGCAGTGTCGATGATGCGCAGCCGCGCCCGCTCGCCGTACTTGATGGCGTTGTCGATCAAGTTGCCGATGCAGCGCCGCAACGCCAGCGGCTTGCCCGGGTAAGGCGCCAGCGCCCGGCCTTCGAGCGTGATGCGGCCATCGCCCAGGTAAGGCTCGGCCAGGATTTCCAGCACCTGGTTGAGGTCGACCGGCTCGATGTTCTCGTGGATGTCGGTGTCCTTCACGCACTGCAACGCACCTTTGACCAGCAGCTCCAGCTCGTCCAGGTCCTGGCTGAACTTGGCCTGCAGCCGCTCGTCCTCCAGCAGTTCGACACGCAGGCGCAAGCGAGTGATCGGCGTGCGCAGGTCGTGGGAGATGGCACTGAACAGCTGGCTGCGCTCGGTCAGGTAGCGGCTGATGCGCTCGCGCATGCTGTTGAACGCGCGCCCCACCTCGACCACTTCACTGCCACCGCCTTCGGCCACTGGCGCCACATCGGCGCCCAGCGACATCTCCCGCGCAGCCCGCGCCAGGCGCTTGAGCGGCCAGCTCTGCCAGTGCACCAGCAAGCCGATGAACAACAGCAGCAAGGCCGTGGTCAGCACGATGAAGCCTATCTGCTGGCGCGGCAGGCGCTCGGCTTCCAGGCTGGTGTAGGGCTCGGGCAGCAGCGAGGCAATGTACAGCCACTCGCCCTCGCCCAGACGGATCTGCGTTACCAGCACCGGCGGGTTGAGCGGCTCCAGGGTCAGCGAGTAATGGGCCCAGGAACGTGGCAGCTCGTCGAGCTTGAGGCCACTGTTGAAGATGCGCAGGTCGTCTGGCGCGACGAACGCCACGGAAATTTCCATCTGCGAACCCAGGCGCTCATGCAGCACTTGCCGGAACACATCGATCACCGCCTGCTTGCGCGGGGTAACGGGCAGTACCGGCATGTCCAGCGGCTTGGCATTGAGCGACACGAAGAAGCGCGTGCCGCCCATGCTGCGCAGCTGGTCGAGGACCATCGGCCGGTAGGCCACCGGCAGCGAGCGGAAGTAGCTGACGCTGGCGCTCATCGAATGGGCCAGGCTGCTGGCGCTGGCACGCAGGCCCTGCAACTGGCTGGCGCGTAACTGGGCAACCCAGATGATGCTCGACAAACCCTGGGCCAGCAGCACTACCAGCAGGGTCAGCAGCAGCATGCGCCCCAGTAGCGAGCGCGGCAGCAGGCGCCAGCGCCGTTCAGGGTGCACTGCAGACATGGGCAGCCAACAGGTAGCCGCTGCCGCGTACGGTGCGGATCAGCCGGGGTGGTTTGTCAGTATCGCGCAGGCGCTGGCGCAGGCGGCTGACCGCCATGTCGACAATGCGGTCCAGCGGCATCGGCTCGCGGCCACGGGTGGCGTTGCCGATGGTGTCGCGGTCGAGGATCTGCTGTGGGTGGTCGAGGAACAGCTTGAGCAGGGCGAAGTCGGCGCCGGAGAGAATCACCTCCTCACCGTCGCGATGGAACAGGCGGTGGCTGACCGTGTCCAGGCGCCAGTCGTCGAAGGCCAGCACCGCACTGCCCGGCGCCGCCTGGCCGAACTCGGCGCGGCGCAGCAGGGCCTTGATCCGCGCCTGCAGTTCGCGGGGGCTGAACGGCTTGCCCAGGTAGTCGTCGGCGCCCAGCTCCAGGCCGATGACCCGGTCGGTTTCGTCGGAGCTGGCGGTGAGCATGATGATCGGTACCCGTGCCTGGCGCGGGTGCTGGCGTACCCAGCGGCACAGGCTGAAGCCGTCTTCGTCGGGCAGCATGACATCGAGGATGACCAGGTCGCAGGGGGTGGTTTCCAGGGCGCGGCGAAAGCCCTTGCCGTCGGCTTCGGCATGCACCTGGAAGCCGGAGCGGCTCAGGTAGGTTTGCAGCAGTTCGCGGATTTCCTGGTCGTCGTCGACCATCAGGATCGATTTGCCGGCAGTGCTCAAGGTGGTCCTTCCTTTTGTTAGTTACAGGTCTTTGTTGCCTGTTTTTATTGGGGCCGCTTTGCGGCCCTTCGCGGGCTTGCCCGCGAAGGGCTGCAAAGCAGCCCCAGTCAGTGATCCAGCGCCTGCTGCAAGGCCACCCCGGCCCCCAGCAACCCGGAAAACTCCGCGGTCACCAGCCAAACGGGCACGCCAGCGAAATAGCCGCTCATGCAACCCTTGTCGGAAAAACTGGCGGCAAACCCGCTGCGCACGAACAGTTCGGCAAAGCGCGGGATCACGCCGCCGACAATATAGACCCCGCCCCGTGCACCCAGCGTCAGAACATTGTTACCCGCGACTCGGCCGAGGAACCGGCAGAACTGCTCGATCACCGCCAGCGCCCTTGGCTCGCCGCCCAGCGCGGCATCGGTGATCTGCGCCGGGGTCTTGTGTCGGGGTGTGTCGCCGTCCAGCGCACAGATTGCCTGGTACAGACGCAGCAGGCCACCGCCACTGAGCACGGTCTCGGCGCTGACATGGCCGATCTGGTCATGAATCTGTTGGTAAATCGCCGCTTCGCGGGCATTGCCCACTGGCAGGTCAACGTGCCCGCCCTCCCCCGGCAAGGCCTGCCAGTGCTGTTCGCCCAGGCGCAACAGCGCGCCCACGCCCAGCCCGGTGCCCGGGCCGATGACCAGGGCCGGCCGCGACAGGTCCGCCTGGCCCGGGCACACTTCGCGGAACTCGCCGGGGCGAAGGCGGGTCATGCCCAGTGCCATGGCGGTGAAATCATTGATCAGCAGCAGTTGCTCGATCTGCAGCCGCTGGCAGAACGCGAGACGGCTCAGGCGCCAATGGTTGTTGGTGAAGCGGAACTCATCGCCATTGACCGGCCCGGCTACTGCAAGGCAGGCCGCAGTCAGGCCACCGCGAGCAATGCCCAGCCCCTCGAGATAAGCCTCGATGGCCTGCTCCGGGCAGGTGTAGTCCGCGGTAGCGAAGACCTTCACTGCATGTAGCTGGTTGTCACGCCACAACGCAAAACGGGCATTGGTGCCGCCGATGTCGCCAACCAGCAGGTCCTTCATTTAAGGTTCTCCAGGGCCGAGGTGAACGCACTGGCGCCCTGCTCTGCCGGGCTGAACGCCATGCGCATGAAGCCGAACAGCTCGCGCCCACAGCCCAGGTCGTTGCCCTGGGGCGCCGGCGGCAAGTCGCGGCTGGCCAGTTCTTCGGCCGACACCATTACCCGCAGCGTGCCTTCGACACCATCGACCCGCACCCTATCACCGTCGCGCACCCGTGCCAGCGGGCCGCCGTCATAAGCCTCGGGGCAAACATGAATGGCCGCCGGGATCTTGCCCGAGGCACCGGACATGCGCCCGTCGGTGACCAACGCCACCTTGTAGCCACGGTCCTGCAGCACGCCGAGGAACGGCGTGAGCTTGTGCAATTCGGGCATGCCGTTGCAGCGCGGGCCCTGAAAGCGCACCACGGCAACGAAATCACGCTCCAGCTCACCGGCCTTGAACGCATCAGCCAGCGACTGCTGGTCGTGAAACACCCGCGCCGGGGCCTCGACCACCTGGTGCTCGGGGGCGACAGCGGACACCTTCATCACGCCGCGGCCAAGGTTGCCCTCCATCACCCGCAGGCCGCCTTCGGCCGAGAACGGCCGAGCAACCGGGCGCAGGATGCTTTCGTCCAGGCTGTGCTGCGGCCCTTCGCGCCACACCAGCTTGCCGTTGTCGAGGAACGGCTCCTGGGTGTAGCGGCGCAGGCCATGGCCGGCCACGGTGTTGACGTCTTCGTGCAGCAGCCCGGCATCGAGCAGCTCGCGGATCAGGAAGGCCATGCCGCCCGCGGCCTGGAAGTGGTTGATGTCAGCCTTGCCGTTGGGGTAGACGTGGGACAGGGTCGGCACCACCTCGGACAGGTCGGCCATGTCCTGCCAGGTCAACTGGATACCCGCAGCCTGGGCAATCGCCGGGATGTGCAGGGTGTGGTTGGTCGAGCCGCCGGTGGCGTGCAGGGCGACGATGGAGTTGACCAGCGCCTTTTCGTCGACGATTTCACCCAGCGGCATGAAGCTGCCGCTGGCCTTGGTCATGCGCGTGACCTGCTGCGCGGCCTCGGCGGTGAGTGCGTCGCGCAGCGGTGTGTACGGGTTGACGAACGAGGCGCCCGGCAGGTGCAGGCCCATCACTTCCATCACCAGCTGGTTGGTGTTGGCAGTGCCGTAGAAGGTGCAGGTGCCCGGGCTGTGGTAGGACTTCATCTCCGACTCCAGCAGCTCTTCGCGGCTGGCCTTGCCCTCGGCGTAGCGTTGGCGCACGTCGGCCTTCTGCTTGTTGGAAATGCCGGAGACCATAGGCCCGCCCGGGACGAAGATGGTCGGCAGGTGACCAAAGCGCAGTGCGCCCATCATCAAACCAGGGACGATCTTGTCGCAGATGCCCAGCATCAGCGCAGCATCGAACATGTTGTGCGACAGGGCCACGGCGGTAGACATGGCGATCACTTCGCGGCTGGCGATGGCCAGTTCCATGCCCGGCTCACCCTGAGTCACGCCGTCGCACATGGCCGGCACGCCACCGGCGAACTGGCCGACCGAGCCGACCTCGCGCAGGGCCTGCTTGATCTGCTCGGGGAAGTGCTGGTACGGCTGGTGCGCCGAAAGCATGTCGTTGTAGGCCGAGACGATGGCCACGTTGGCCGCGTTCATCAGGCGCAGGGTCTGCTTGTCGTCGCTGCCGCAACCGGCCACGCCGTGGGCGAAGTTGGCGCACTGCAGGCTGGCACGCATGGGGCCATCACTGGCCGCGCCGCGAATCAGCTGCAGGTAGCGTTCGCGGGTGGCACGGCTACGTTCGACCAGCCGCTGGGTGACCTCAAGGATGCGCGGATGCATGTACTGGACTCCAGGCTAATTGTAAGGGCGGTTTGCCGGGCATTTCCCCTCCAAACGATTGCGGCCTAGGCTCAAGGTAAAGGAGCCTGCTGCATCACTGGAGGAACGTCGCCCAACCACTCGTTGTATGTTTAAACAAAATACTGCCACTAAAAAGGCTTGTTTTCTATCGTCGAGTGAATAATCTTGTAATTCCAACAACAAAACCGTTTCAGTGAAGCTCCTTTTTGCCACAGGTTTCACTCGGACTGCCAGAGGTACTGCCATGACCCTACGCATCGCCATCAATGGATTCGGCCGCATCGGGCGCAACGTCCTGCGCGCACTGTATACCCAAGGCTACCGCCAGGACCTGCAGGTCGTCGCCATCAACGACCTGGGCGACAGCGCCATGAATGCCCACCTGCTCAAGTACGACAGCGTGCACGGCACCTTCGATGCCAGCGTCGAGGCCGACCACGAGAGCCTGACGGTCAATGGTGACCGTATCGCGGTCAGCGCCATCCGCAACCCGGCCGAACTGCCCTGGAAGGCCGAAGCGATCGACGTGGTGTTCGAATGCACCGGGCTGTTCACCGAGCGCGCCAAGGCCGCCGCACACCTGGCCGCGGGCGCTGGCAAGGTAATTGTCTCGGCACCGGCCAAAGGCGCCGATGCCACCGTGGTGTACGGGGTCAACCACGACATCCTGCGGGCCTCGCACCAGATCATTTCCAACGCCTCCTGCACCACCAACTGCCTGGCGCCGATTGCCCAGGTGCTGCACCGCGAGTTCGGCATCGAGCAAGGCCTGATGACCACCATCCACGCCTACACCAACGACCAGGTGCTGACCGATGTGTACCACAGCGACCCCTACCGTGCGCGCTCCGCGACCCAGTCGATGATCCCGAGCAAGACCGGCGCCGCCGAGGCCGTGGGCCTGGTGCTGCCGGAGCTGGCCGGCAAACTGACCGGCATGGCGGTACGGGTGCCGGTGATCAACGTGTCGTTGGTGGACCTCACCGTCAACCTCAAGCGCGAGGCCACGGCCGAGCAGGTCAACCAGCTGTTCCTCGAGGCCAGCAAGCATTCCAGGGTATTGGGCTACAACGCCTTGCCGCTGGTTTCCTGCGATTTCAACCACAACCCGCTGTCGTCGATCTTCGATGCCAACCATACCCGGGCCAACGGGCGCATGCTCAAGGTGCTGGCCTGGTATGACAACGAGTGGGGGTTCAGCAACCGGATGCTGGATAACTGTTTGGCGTTGTGCCGGGCCCGTTGAGCATGACATGGCATTTTTGCCGCCTGTGAGATCGAGCGCCGCCCGCGCGGCGCTTCGCAGCACAAGGCTGCTCCTACATCTGTTTCGGGCCAATTATTCCTGAGGCCAAGGCGCGCGGCCCCTTGGCGTTCACCTCGATATTGTGACGGACAAACAAGGCGGTCGCGTGCGTTGGCACAGGCGTGACTGGCCTGAAACAGATGTAGGAGCAGCCTTGTGCTGCGAAGCGCCGCGCGGGCGGCGCTCGATCTCACAGGCACTGATAATGCCGTGGCGAGCGCCTCTGCGCCCAATACTCACAATCTTTACCTTTCCCTAACATTTCCAGGCTTGACCTTCGAGATAGATGATAAGCATTATCATTAACATTTCGTCGGCCAGGTCCCCCCGTGAGTCAGTCCCGGTTCAACTCTGTCTTCCTCGTCCAGCGCCTTACCCTGCTGCGCACTTTGCAGCGCATGGTGGGCAACCCCACCACGGCCGAGGACCTGCTGCAGGAAACCTACCTGCGGGTGTCCCGCGCCCTCGGTGAGCGGCCAATCGAACACATCGAACCGTTCGTGTTCCAGACCGCGCGCAACCTGGCCCTCGACCACCTGCGCGCGCGCCGGGTGCAATCGCGCATGCTGGTCGACGACGTGCCCGATGAGGTCCTGCACAGCGTGGCCGCGCCGGCCACCAGCAGCGAGGATGCCGCCCATGCCGAACGGTTGCTCAAGCAACTGAGCGTCAGCCTCAACCAGCTCAGCGAACGCCAGCAGCGCATCTTCATCCTCAGCCGCCTGCATGGCGCCACCTACCTGGAAATCGCCGAACAACTTAATGTTTCGCCCAGCACGGTACAGAAGGAGCTGAAACTGATCATGGCGATCTGCATGGGTGTCGCCAACCGCCTCAAGTGAGGCCACGCAAAGCCCTTGCCACACCCCGCCTCAGCCTTGATCATTCGCAAAAAACCATTCAAGGACTCACCGTGACCGACAGCCCTGCCCCTCGCCCGTCACCCGCCGGGCCCAGCGCCCGTGCTCGTGCCATGGACGAGGCGCTGGACTGGCTGGTGCGCCTGCAATGCGTCGACGCCGAGGACACCCAGGCCTTCGAAGCCTGGCTGAGCGCTGCAGCGGAAAATGCCGAGGCCTATGTCGAGGCAGAAGCCCTGTGGAACGGTGCGCCGCTGCACCAGGTGGCCGTGCAGATGCACCAGCAACAGCGCCGCTCGTGGCGCGGGCGCCTGCGCAGCCACTGGAAACCCCTGGCCACGGCGGCGGCGCTGCTGGTCGGGCTGTTCACCCTCGGCAACCTGCCCATGCGCCTGCAGGCTGACCACCTGACGGTGGTGGGCGAGCGCCAGCGCCTGCAGCTGGAAGACGGGGCGCAAGTGCTGCTCAACACCAATTCGGCGTTTGCCAGCGACCACCGTGACGGTCGCCAGATCGCCCGCCTGCTGCAGGGCGAGGCTTATTTCCAGGTCCCCAAGGGCGCGCTGCTGCCACTGGAAGTGCAGGCCGGGCCGCTGCGCGCGCAGGTGCGCGACACCGATTTTGCCGTGCGCTACCTCGACGGCGAGGCACAGGTGCGGGTACAGCGCGGCGATGTCGACCTGCAGGGCAGCCGCGACCAGCGCATTCGCCTGAGTGCCGGCGACAGCATCAGTGTTGGCCCACAGGGCTTTGGCCAGCGCCAGCGCCCCGACATGCACAAGGACCTGGCCTGGGTAGACGGCCGCCTGGTGTTCGAGAATTGCCCGTTAAGCCAGGTGCTGGCCGAGGTGCAGCGTTACTACCCGGGCTGGATCATCAACCGCAACGCACAGCTGGAAGACGTGGCGGTCACCGGCAACTACCGCCTCGACCAGCCACTGGAAACCCTGCGCGCGCTGGCCCACATCACCTCGGCACGGCTGCACGAGTACCCGGCGCTGGTCATCCTGAACTGATCCGCCAATCGATCTTCAGCAAAATCTGAAACCCGACACGGTCCCTGTGGGAGCGGGCGTGCCCGCTCCCACGGAAATCGCGATACAGATTGCCAGACCGCAATCCAACTTTTTTTACGCAGTCACGCTACCCCGCCCGTCTCGTTATAGCCAATGCAACTGATTCTCGTTTGAAAACGGGGACAGCCATCACCTATAACAGTCCGCGCGTCAGGGAGCGCTTCCGATGTCCACAGGTCCTACCCGCCCCTCCACCCTTCCCAGCCGTAGAGGGCAACCGTCCCTCCTGAGCCTTTCCCTACTGAACCTGGCCCTGCTCGCCAGCGGCGCCTGCAGCCTGCCGGCGCTGGCCGCCGAGCCGGCCCAGGCCAGCAGCCCGCGCATGGGCGACTACCGCTTCAGCATCGGCCAGCAGCCACTGGTTTCGGCCATCAATGCCTTCAGCCAGGTCACTGGCTGGCAAGTCGGTTTCAGCGCCGAGCTGGCCGACGGCGTGGCCTCACCAGGCGTGCAGGGCTCGCTACCGCCGGAAGCCGCGCTCAAGCGCCTGCTGCACGGTACCGGCCTGGGCTTTCGCAAGATCAGCAACGGCAATGTAGTGCTCGAACGCCAGGCCAGCGCCAATGTGGTCGCCCTGCAACAGGTCACGGTCAGCGCCACGCGCAGTGCCCAGGACGTCAGCCAGGTGCCGAGCACCGTCAGCGTGCAGACCCGCGAGGAACTGGACCGGCAGAACGTCAACAACATCCAGGACCTGGTGCGCTACGAGCCGGGTGTGTCAGTGGCCGGCACCGGCCAGCGCAGCGGCCTGAACGGCTACAACATCCGGGGCATCGACGGCGAGCGCATTCTCACCCAGGTCGATGGCGTGTCGATCCCCGACAGCTTCTTCTTCGGCCCCTACGCCCAGACCCAGCGCAACTACGTGGACCCGGAGATCGTCAAGCGGGTGGAAATCCTCCGCGGCCCGGCCTCGGTGCTGTATGGCAGCAACGCCATCGGCGGGGCGGTGAGCTACTTCACCCTCGACCCGGATGACATCATCAAGCCCGGCAAGGATACAGGTGCCCGCCTGAAGACCGGCTACAGCTCGGCCGACGAAAGCTGGCTGACCTCCGCCACCGTCGCCGGTCGCCAGGGCGACTTCGACGGCCTGTTGCACCTGAGCCAGCGCAACGGCCACGAAACCGAGACCCATGGCGGCCACAGCGGTGACGGGCTGTCCCGTACCGAAGCCAACCCGATGGACGTGCGCACCACCAACGTGCTGGCCAAGCTGGGCTGGAACTACGCCGACGACGCACGCCTGGGCTTCACCTACGAACGCTACAAGGATGATCGCGACCAGAACATCCTCAGTGCGGTGGGCGGGCCGTTCATTCCCGGCCTTGGTGCCTCGGGTTACTACAAGGCGCGTAATGGCAACGACACCATCACCCGCGAACGCTTTGGCATCAACCATGAGTTCGGCCTGGATTCGCTGGTCGCCGACCATGTGAAGTGGAGCCTGAACTACCAGATCGCCAAGACCGACCAGCACACCGAGGAAGTCTACGCACCGCCTGGCCGTCAGGTGCTGCGTACCCGCGACACCACCTACAAGGACCGCCAGTGGGTATTCGACGCCCAGCTGGACAAGGCCTTCAGCCTCGGCGCCACCGACCACCTGCTGACCTACGGCACCACCTTCAAGCACGAAAAGGTCACCGGTTCGCGCAGCGGCACCGGCACCTGCCTGGCCGTTGGCTCAGGTTGTTCCGCCGCTGGCGCCGAGCGCCCGGCAGATGGCCAGGCCCTGGTCAGCGACTTCCCGGACCCGACCGTGAATACCTACAGCCTGTTCGTGCAGGATGAAATCCGCTGGAACAACTGGACCTTCATGCCTGGCGCTCGTTACGACTACACGCGCATGGAGCCCAGGTTCACCAAGGAATTCCTGCGAGGCCTGGAGTCCTCCGGTACCGCGCCTACCTCCCAGGACGACTCGGACAAGAAGTGGCACCGTATCTCGCCCAAGTTCGGCCTGACCTATGCCTTCAACGACAACTACACCTGGTATGGCCAGTACGCCGAAGGTTTCCGCACCCCGAGCGCCAAAGCCATGTACGGGAAGTTCGAAAACATCGAGCAAGGCTACCGCGTAGAAGGCAACCCGGGCCTCGAGCCTGAAAAGAGCAAAAGCTATGAAACCGGCCTGCGTGGCAACTTCGACGCCGGCAACTTCGACGTGGCGGTGTTCTACAACAAGTACCGCGACTTCATTGACGAGGACGCCGTAAAAAGCGCCAACCTGGAGCAAACCTTCAAGGCCAACAACATCAAGCACGCCACCATCAAGGGTGCCGAGGTCAAGGGCCGCCTGAACCTCGACCACTTTGGTGCGCCGCAGGGCCTGTATACCCAAGGCTCGATCGCCTACACCCATGGCCGCAACGATGACACCGGCGAGCCACTGAACAGCGTCAACCCGCTGAAGGGCGTGTTCGGCCTGGGTTACGAGCAACAGCACTACGGCGGCCTGCTGAGCTGGACACTGGTCAAGCGCAAGACCCGCGTCGACGACAGCACCTTCTACTCGCCCGACGGCTCGAGTTCCAAGTTCCGCACCCCGGGCTACGGGGTGCTGGACCTGACGGGTTACTACAAGGTCACCGACGACGTGACCATCAACGCCGGCCTGTACAACCTCACCGACAAGAAGTACTGGCAGTGGGATTCGGTACGCAGCTACGACGGCCAGGGTGAAGCGGCTGTGACCCAGCCCGCCAACATCGACCGCCTGACCATGCCGGGGCGCAACTTCGGCATCAATGTGGTTTGGGATATCTGACCCCTTGCACCTGTACCGGCCTCTTCGCGGGCTCGCCCGCTCCCACAGATATTGCGCAAGCCTTGGGCCTGCGATGGTCCTGTGGGAGCGGGCATGCCCGCGAAGAGGCCAGTACAAGCAACACGAAAACCCGATTTTTTACTGTCCCGCCCCCGCTGTTTCGTCTTGTTTCCAGACGCCCCTTTTTTCAAGGACTGCCCCATGACCGACCGCCCAGCCCTGCGCTCTCAGCGCCTGAACCAGATCACCCACGCCCCGCACGCCGAACTGGATGCCCTGGTCAAATCCCACGCGCCCTTCGACAGCCGTGAAAGCTTCGCCCGCTTCGTGGTTGCCCAGTACCTGTTCCAGGCCGAGTTGCAGGCCCTGTACAACGACCCGCACCTGATCGCCATCGTCCCCGACCTGGCCGAGCGCTGCCGCGCCGAACAGGCCCGCCTGGACCTCGCCGACCTCGGCACCGAAGTACCGCCAGCCGTGCCGGGTGCCCTGCGCAACCCGAGCCTGGGCGAGGCAATGGGCTGGATCTTCGTCTCCGAAGGCTCCAAACTGGGCGCTGCGTTTCTGATCAAGCGTGCCGTGGCCCTGGAACTGTCGGACAGCTTCGGTGCCCGCCACCTGGGCGAACCGGCCGGTGGCCGTGCCGAAGGCTGGAAGCAGTTCACCCGCATTCTTGATGAACTGGCGCTGTCGGCCGAAGAGGAAGCCGCTGCCGAACGCGGCGCAGTCGCTGCCTTCGAGCGCTTCACCGAGCTGCTCAAGCACGCCTATGCTGCAGATGCCGCGCTGGTTTGACACGCCGTACCCGGCCACCCTACCGGTGGCCGAACCGCTTTATGCAGTGAGACCATGACCCGACCCGCCCGCTCGAAACTCGCCCGCCTGCTGTATGCGATCCTGGCTTACGTGAGCCTGGGCGTGGGCCTGGTCGCGATCGTCATTCCCGGCCTGCCGACCACCGAATTCATCCTGCTGGCCGCCTGGGCGGCCACGCGCAGTTCGCCACGCCTGTCTGCCTGGCTGGAGAACCATCGGCTGTTCGGGCCGATCTTGCACAACTGGCGCAATGGCAAGGTGATCCAGCGCCGGGCCAAGGTCAGCGCAACCTTCAGCATGCTGCTGTGCGCGGGCCTGATGCTGACGTTCCTGGAACACCGCTGGCCGGTGTTCCTGGCCATCGCCGGCATGACTCTGGGCAACCTGTGGATCTGGTCACGCCCGGAGCACGCCGCCTGCCCTGCCCCGTCACAAGCTCAGCAGCCCTGAATACAGGGCATAGGCCGCCAGCGCAGCGCCTGCCAGTACGGCGGCGAAAATCAGCTTTTCCCAGGTGGTGAACAAGGTTTTTCCCTGCTCATGCTTGGCCCTGGCGAACAGGATCACGCCCGGCGCGTACAGCAGCGCCGACAGCAGCAGGTACTTGAGCCCGCCGGCGTACAACAGCCACACGGCATACGCCAGGGCAACCAGCGCCACCAGCAGGTCCTTGCGGCGCAGGGCCGGCTGCCCGGTGTAGGTTTCTGCACGTAACGCCAACAGCACGGCATAGGCCGCCGACCACAGGTAGGGCACCAGGATCATCGACGAGGCCAGGTAGATCAGGCTGGTATAGGTGCCGGCGGAAAACAGCGTGATCAGCAGGAAACCCTGGATCATGCAGTTGGTCAGCCACAGGGCGTTGGCTGGCACATGATTGGCGTTTTCCTTGGCCAGGAAGCGCGGCATGGTCTTGTCCCGCGCCGTGGCGAAGAGAATCTCGGCACACAGCAGCGCCCACGACAGCAGCGCGCCGAGCAGCGAAACCGCCAGGCCAATGCTGATCAGCAAGGCGCCCCAGGGCCCGACGATATGCTCCAGCACCGAGGCCAGCGACGGGTTCTGCAGCCCAGCCAGCTCCGGCTGGGTCATCACCCCCAGCGACAGCACGTTGACCAGCACCAGCAGCGCCAACACCCCCAGGAAACCGATCACTGTGGCCTTGCCCACATCCGAGCGGCGCTGGGCGCGCCCGGAATACACGCTGGCGCCCTCGATGCCGATGAACACGAACACGGTCACCAGCATCATGTTGCGCACCTGCTCCAGCACGCTGCCGAACTGCGGGTTGCTCAGGCCCCAGATGTCACGGGTGAAGATATCGGCGCGGAAGGCGAATGCCGCGATCACCACGAAAATCAGTAACGGCACCACCTTGGCCACGGTGGTCACCTGGTTGATGAATGCCGCTTCCTTGATGCCGCGCAGGACCAGGAAATGTACCGCCCACAACAGCAGCGAGGCGCAGCCGATGGCGATTGGCGTGTTGCCTTCGCCGAACACCGGGAAGTAGAAGCCCAAGGTACTGAACAACAGCACGAAGTAGCCGACGTTGCCCAGCCAGGCACTGATCCAGTAGCCCCAGGCCGAAGAAAAACCCATGTACTCGCCAAAGCCGGCCTTGGCGTAGGCGTACACCCCCGAATCCAGCTCCGGCTTGCGGTTGGCCAGGGTCTGGAACACGAAGGCCAGGGCCAGCATGCCGACCGCGGTGATACTCCAGCCGATCAGCACCGCCCCCACATCGGCACGCGCCGCCATGTTCTGCGGCAGCGAGAAGATCCCGCCACCAATCATCGAGCCGACCACCAACGCGATCAGCGCACCCAGGCGCAGCTTCTGTCCCGGTTCGCTCATGAGCCTTCCTTTTTTGCGCGCTGTCATCGGTTTGAAACAGCCACGCGGGCCATATACACGATGTTACTTATAAGGATCCTGATCGATGAAGCTATAGCACTAATAACTGCTTTGTCTATGTCACCCTTTGACAAAAAACTAGCAGCTCCCGAGCAACTAGAAAAGAACCTGATAAAACTCGAAATTCTTGTGAAAAATTTGCGAAAGCGGCAAAAGCAGCTAGCTTCAAGCATCGCAGGCTGAACAGAGCGTTTGCTCTAGAAGGACATGGAGGTGCCAGCGTGCAAGGCCTGCAGCAGAAGTTGTCGGCACTCTCCAGGAGCTTCGTGAAGGAATTTTCCTACTTCACGTCGCCATGAACTGACCCAAGTCAGCGAATGGCCGCGGCGTCGGATTTACTCTGTCGTCAACTTTCTCCTGGCAGGAGTTGTTAAATGTCTGATTCATCCGGAAAACTAAAGCTCGGCGCGCTAGTTGCACTTGTCGTCGGTTCGATGATTGGTGGCGGGATCTTCTCGCTGCCGCAAAACATGGCTGCCAGCGCAGGGGTTGGCGCTGTACTGATCGGCTGGGCCATCACCGCGGTCGGCATGCTGACCCTGGCGTTCGTGTTCCAGACCCTGGCCAACCGCAAGCCTGACCTGGATGGCGGGGTGTATGCCTACGCCAAGGCCGGTTTCGGTGACTACATGGGCTTCTCCTCGGCCTGGGGCTACTGGATCAGTGCCTGGCTGGGCAACGTCGGCTACTTCGTGCTGCTGTTCAGCACCCTGGGCTACTTCTTCCCGATCTTCGGCGAAGGCAACACCCCTGCCGCCATCATTGGCGCGTCGGTGCTGCTGTGGGCCGTGCACTTCCTGGTGCTGCGCGGCATCAAGGAAGCGGCGTTCATCAACCTGGTCACCACCGTGGCCAAAGTGGTGCCGCTGCTGCTGTTCGCCCTGATCTGCCTGTTCGCCTTCAAACTCGATATCTTCACCGCCGACATCTGGGCGGTAGGCACGCCGGAGCTTGGTAGCGTGATGAACCAGGTGCGCAACATGATGCTGGTCACCGTGTGGGTGTTCATCGGCATCGAGGGTGCGAGCATCTTCTCGTCGCGGGCGGAAAAACGCTCTGACGTGGGCAAGGCCACGGTCATCGGCTTCGTCACCGTGCTGCTGTTCCTGGTGCTGGTCAACGTGCTGTCGCTGGGCATCATGACCCAACCGGAACTGGCCAAGCTGCAGAACCCGTCGATGGCAGCAGTGCTGGAGCATGTGGTCGGCCACTGGGGCGCGGTGCTGATCAGCGTAGGCCTGATCATCTCGCTGCTCGGGGCACTGCTGTCGTGGGTGCTGCTGTGCGCCGAGATCATGTTCGCCGCCGCCAAGGACCACACCATGCCGGAGTTCCTGCGCCGCGAGAACGCCAACCAGGTACCGGCCAACGCCCTGTGGCTGACCAACGCCATGGTGCAGATCTTCCTGGTGATCACACTGTTCTCCAACAGCACCTACCTGTCGCTGATCTACCTGGCCACATCGATGATCCTGGTGCCCTACCTGTGGTCGGCAGCCTATGCCGTGCTGCTGGCAGTGCGTAGCGAAACCTACGAACAGGCCCTGGCCGAACGCCAGAAGGACCTGGTGATCGGTGGCATCGCCCTGTTGTACGCCATCTGGCTGCTGTACGCCGGCGGCGTGAAATACCTGCTGCTCTCGGCCCTGCTCTACGCACCTGGCGTGATCCTGTTCGCCAAGGCCAAGCGTGAGGTTGGCCAACCTGTCTTCACCAACGTGGAAAAACTGATCTTCGCAGCCGTGGTCATCGGCGCCCTGGTGGCAGCCTTTGGCCTGTACGACGGCTTCCTGACCCTTTGACCCACGTCTTCGTTCAACTGGAGGAATGAAACCATGTCCGCTGAAAAACAGAAGTACGGTGTCCACTCCGAAGCCGGCAAACTGCGCAAAGTGATGGTTTGCTCGCCGGGCCTGGCGCACAAGCGCCTGACGCCAAGCAACTGTGACGAGCTGCTGTTCGACGATGTGATCTGGGTCGACCAGGCCAAGCGTGACCATTTCGACTTTGTCACCAAGATGCGCGAGCGCGGCGTGGATGTGCTGGAGATGCACAACCTGCTGACCGACATCGTCCAGCAACCCGAGGCACTGAAGTGGATCCTCGATCGCAAGATCACCTCCGACACCGTCGGTGTCGGCCTGACCAACGAAGTACGCAGCTGGCTCGAAGGCCTTGAGCCGCGCCACCTGGCCGAGTTCCTGATCGGCGGCGTCGCCGGGCAGGACCTGCCACAGAGCGAAGGCGCCGAGGTGGTCAAGATGTACAACGACTACCTGGGCCACTCCAGCTTCATCCTGCCACCGCTGCCCAATACCCAGTTCACCCGCGACACCACCTGCTGGATCTACGGCGGCGTCACGCTCAACCCGATGTACTGGCCGGCGCGACGCCAGGAAACCCTGCTGACCACCGCCATCTACAAGTTCCACCCACAGTTCACCAACGCCGACTTCCAGGTGTGGTATGGCGACCCGGACAAGGAACATGGCCAGTCCACCCTCGAGGGCGGCGATGTCATGCCGATCGGCAAGGGCATCGTGCTGATCGGCATGGGCGAACGCACCTCGCGTCAGGCTATCGGCCAACTTGCGCAGAACCTGTTCGCCAAGGGCGCCGTCAAGGAAGTGATCGTCGCCGGCCTGCCGAAATCGCGCGCCGCCATGCATCTGGATACCGTGTTCAGCTTCTGCGACCGCGACCTGGTCACGGTCTTCCCGGAAGTGGTCAAAGAGATCGTGCCGTTCATCATCCGTCCGGACGAAAGCAAGCCTTACGGCATGGACGTGCGCCGCATCAACAAGTCGTTCATCGAAGTGGTAGGCGAGCAGCTGGGGGTCAAGCTGCGCGTGGTCGAGACCGGTGGCAACAGCTTCGCCGCCGAGCGCGAACAGTGGGATGACGGCAACAACGTGGTGGCCATCGAGCCGGGCGTGGTCATTGGCTACGACCGCAACACCTACACCAACACCCTGCTGCGCAAGGCCGGTATCGAGGTCATCACCATCAGCGCCGGCGAACTGGGCCGGGGCCGGGGCGGCGGCCACTGCATGACCTGCCCGATCGTGCGCGACCCGATCGACTACTAACGCCCATTACCCCCGGCCGCCCTCACAAAGCGGCGGCCGGTGTGTTCACCAAACTCAAGGAGAAAAGTCATGGCGTTCAATATTCACAACCGCAACCTGCTCAGCCTGGAACACCACAGCACCCGCGAGCTGCGCTACCTGCTGGACCTGTCCCGCGACCTCAAGCGCGCCAAGTACACCGGTACCGAGCAGCAGCACCTGAAGGGCAACAACATCGCGCTGATCTTCGAAAAAACCTCTACCCGTACCCGCTGCGCCTTCGAAGTGGCCGCCTATGACCAGGGCGCCAATGTCACCTACATCGACCCGACCTCCTCGCAGATCGGCCACAAGGAAAGCATGAAGGACACCGCCCGCGTGCTCGGGCGCATGTACGACGCCATCGAGTACCGTGGCTTCAAGCAGGAAATCGTCGAAGAGCTGGCCAAGTTCGCCGGCGTACCGGTGTTCAACGGCCTGACCGACGAATACCACCCCACCCAGATGATCGCCGACGTGCTGACCATGCGTGAACACAGCGACAAGCCGCTGCACGACATCAGCTACGCCTACCTGGGCGACGCCCGCAACAACATGGGCAACTCGCTGCTGCTGATCGGCGCCAAGCTCGGCATGGATGTGCGCATCGCCGCGCCCAAGGCGCTGTGGCCGCATGACGATCTGGTCGAACGCTGCAAGAAATACGCGGAAGAAAGCGGCGCCCGCATCACCCTCACCGAAGACCCGCTTGCCGCGGTCAAGGGCGTGGACTTCGTGCACACCGACGTGTGGGTATCGATGGGTGAGCCGATCGAAGCCTGGGGTGAGCGCATCAAGCTGCTCAAGCCGTATCAGGTGAATGCGCAGCTGATGAAGTCCACCGGTAACCCACGGACCAAGTTCATGCACTGCCTGCCGGCGTTCCACAACTCCGAAACCAAGGTAGGCAAGCAGATCGCCGAACAGTACCCGGACCTGGCCAACGGTATCGAAGTGACCGACGACGTGTTCGAGTCGCCGGCCTGCATCGCCTTCGAGCAGGCGGAAAACCGCATGCACACGATCAAGGCGATCCTGGTGTCGACCCTGGCTGACCTGTAAGCCATATCCGCCTACCGGAGGATTGCACTGTACCTGTGGGAGCGGGCATGCCCGCGAATGCGTCAGCCGCACCAATGATGGTGTCTGGCCTGGCCTCTTCGCGGGCACGCCCGCTCCCACAGGGAGCCTGGCAGCCTCCGAGCAGCGGCAGCTCATTCTTTCGTTAAAGGACATTCCCCATGCGTATCGTTGTTGCATTGGGCGGCAACGCCCTGCTGCGTCGCGGCGAGCCCATGACCGCTGACAACCAGCGCGCCAATATCCGCACCGCCACCGAACAGATCGCCAAGATCCACCCAGGCAACGAGCTGGTCATCGCCCACGGCAACGGCCCGCAGGTTGGCCTGCTATCGCTGCAGGGCCTGTCCTACAAGCCCGACGAGGCCTACCCGCTGGATGTGCTGGGTGCCGAGACCGAGGGCATGATCGGCTACATGATCGAACAGGAACTGGGCAACCTGCTGGCCTTTGAAGTGCCGTTCGCCACCCTGCTGACCCAGGTCGAAGTGGACGCCAACGACCCCGCCTTCAAGGACCCGACCAAGTTCATCGGCCCGGTCTACGGCAAGGAAGAAGCCGAGCGCCTGGCCAAGGAAAAGGGTTGGGTGGTCAAGCCCGACGGCGACAAGTACCGCCGCGTGGTGGCCAGCCCGAAACCCAAGCGCATCTTCGAGATCCGCCCGATCAAGTGGCTGCTGGAAAAGAGCAGCATCGTGATCTGCGCCGGCGGCGGCGGTATCCCCACCATGTACGATGAGAACCGCAAGCTCAAGGGCATCGAGGCGGTGATCGACAAGGACCTGTGCTCGGCCCTGCTGGCGGAGCAACTGGACGCCGACCTTCTGATAATCGCCACCGACGTCGATGCGGCCTACATTGACTGGGGCAAACCCACGCAGAAAGCCATCGCCCAGGCACACCCCGACGAACTCGAACGCCTCGGCTTCGCCGCCGGCTCCATGGGGCCGAAGGTGCAGGCCGCCTGCGACTTTGCCCGCAACACCGGCAAAGTGGCTGTCATCAGTTCGCTGGAGAACATCGAAGACATCGTCAAAGGCACCGCCGGCACACGCGTTTCCACCGCGAAGCCGGGGATCAGCTACCGTTGAATGCAGTGGGCGGGCGCCAGGCGCCCGCCATTTTCGACCTTCCAAAGGAGCTTGCCATGGCCCAGTACCAGCCCGGTCATGTACACATCGAGCGCACCGCGCTGAACAAGAACGACCACAGCTATGACCTGAACATCGAATACGAAGCCGCGTCGGACCCCAAGGAAGGCAGAGGTATCCAGTTCAAGATGCATGGCAGCATCGAAGGCAAGCCAGTCGAAGAAAAGTTCTTCCTGGCCAAGGATCAGGTGTTGCCCAGCTTCCTCATGCTGCTGACCCGCAAGGCGCAGTCGTACCTGACGCCACCGAAGAAATTCGAGAACCTGAGTTCGCCGCACAAGCTTTATGACCATATGTTCGCGGACATTCGCGAAAAGCTGGATGTGAAGTCGGGCGACCCGATCAAGCCTGAGCATCTGGAGTAATTTCAGGATCCGGGGGCTGCTGCGCAGCCCATCGCGACACAAGGCCGCTCCCACAGGTTGGCCGCTGACCTCAAGGCCTGTGCAATATTGTGGGAGCGGCCTTGCGTCGCGAAAGGGCCGCAAAGCGGCCCCGACAATGTTGAGGCATACTACCGCCCTCCCCGGCCACCACTTCACCCTCCCCATGCGCATCCACGTCAGCTTCATCGACCGCGTCGGCATCACCCAGGAAGTCCTCGCCCTGCTCGGTGCCCGCAACCTCAACCTGGACGCCGTGGAGATGGTCCCGCCGAACGTCTACATCGATGCGCCCACCCTCAGCCCCGCCGTGCTCGAAGAACTGCACGACGCGCTGTTCGAGGTGCATGGCGTGCAATCGGTGGACGTGGTCGACATCCTCCCTGGCCAACGCCGGCACCTGCAGCTCGATGCCCTGCTGGCGGCAATGACCGACCCGGTGCTGGCCGTGGACAGTGCCGGCAAGGTGTTGCTGGCCAACCCCGCGCTGATCGAGTTGTGCGGCCGCGAATCGGCCGGGCGCTCGGTGGGTGAACTGTTCGGCGACCCGGCGCTGCTGCAGGCCCTGCTGGACAACAACTTCCACCTGCCCATGCGCGAAATGCAGCTCAACGGCCAGAGCCTGCTGCTGGACGCCATGCCGATCACCAACGCCGGTGGCCTGCTGACGCTGTACCCACCCACGCGCATGGGCGAACGCCTGTCGGCCATGCACCACGACCATGCCGAAGGCTTGGATGCCTTGCTCGGCGAGTCACCGGCCATCCGCACCCTCAAGGCCCGCGCCTTGCGCGTGGCGGCGCTCGATGCGCCGCTGCTGGTGCATGGCGAAACCGGCACCGGCAAAGAACTGGTAGCCCGCGCCTGCCACGCCATCAGCAGCCGCCACGCGGCGCCATTTCTGGCCCTGAACTGCGCCGCGCTGCCCGAAAGCCTGGCCGAGAGCGAACTGTTCGGCTACGCCCCCGGCGCCTTCACCGGCGCGCAACGGGGCGGCAAACCCGGGCTGATGGAGCTGGCCAACCAGGGCACGGTATTCCTCGATGAAATCGGCGAAATGTCGCCGTACCTGCAGGCCAAGCTGCTGCGCTTTCTCAGCGATGGCAGCTTCCGCCGGGTGGGTGGCGACCGCGAAGTGAAGGTGGATGTACGCATCATCAGCGCCACCCACCGCGACCTGGAGCGCATGGTCGCCGAAGGCAGCTTCCGCGAAGACCTGTTCTACCGCCTGAACGTGCTCAACCTGCAGGTGCCGCCGCTGCGTGACCGTGGCCAGGACATCCTGATGCTGGCGCATTTCTTCATGCAGCAGGCCTGCACGCAGATCCAGCGCCCCGCCTGCCGGCTGACCCCGGCCACCCATTCGGCACTGCTGGCCAACCCTTGGCCGGGCAATGTGCGCCAGCTGCAAAACGTGATATTCCGCGCCGCAGCCATCTGCGAAAGCAACCTGGTGGATATCGGTGACCTGGACATCGCCGGCACCTCGGTGGCCCGTGGCCAGGACGGCGAAGTGGCCAGCCTGGAACAGGCCGTGGGCGATTTCGAGCGCGAGCTGTTGCAGCGCCTTTACGCCAGCTACCCATCGACACGGCAACTGGCCGGGCGATTGCAAACTTCACATACCGCCATTGCGCAACGCCTGCGCAAATATGGAATACCGGGCAAAGCCTGATACCTGTCAGATAGCGTCAACGGGGCCGCTTTGCGGCCCCTGATAGTTATTGTAATAATCCGGTTGTTATTCAGGCTTTTCCTACACCAGTGAAAGATACTCTCCCACGGATGCCTCGTAGAATGGTGACAGTGTAATCCTACCTGTCACCCCACTTGTCCGCCGCAGAGCGGGATGTGGTTCGCTATTGGATATAACGAGAGCACCTGATGTTTGAACTCGATTTTTACGGGACGCTTGTAGCCGCCTCTTTAGTACTGTTATTGGGGCGCGGCCTTGTCGCACGCATTGGTTTCTTGCGCACTTACAACATTCCGGAACCTGTCGCAGGCGGCCTGGTAGTGGCCTTGACACTCTTGACGTTGCGCAGTTTCGATGTCCACGTGCAATTCGATACCTCACTGCAAGCCCCCCTGATGCTGGCATTCTTCGCGACCATCGGTTTGAGTGCAGACTTCGCCAGCCTGAAAAAAGGTGGCCGCGTGGTTACCGTGTTCCTGTTGGTGGTAACCGGCTTGCTGCTGGTTCAGAACGCCATGGGCATCGGCCTGGCAACAGCACTGGGGCTCGACCCGCTGATGGGCCTGCTGGCCGGGTCTATCACCTTGTCGGGTGGCCACGGCACAGGTGCTGCGTGGGGGGCGACTTTCTCGGAGAAGTTTGGCCTGGCCTCGGCCGCCGAACTGGCAATGGCATCCGCTACCTTCGGCCTGGTGCTGGGTGGCCTGATTGGCGGCCCGGTCGCCCGGCTTCTGATCAAGCGGGTAAGAACACCGGGCATCGAAGAAGCTGCACCACAACTGCCCAAGGGTTTCGAACAACCGGACAAAGAGCGCCTGATTACATCGTTTTCATTTATCGAAACACTGGCGCTGATCGCTGTCAGTTTGCTCGCGGGTTCATTACTTGACGGTTTGTTGAAAGGCACTGCGTTTGAACTGCCAACATTCGTTTGCGTGCTGTTCGTGGGTGTGCTGTTGCGAAACGGCCTTTCGGCATTCGGCGTTTATCATGTCTTCGAGCGGGAGGTCTCGGTATTGGGCAATGTGAGTTTGTCGTTATTCCTGGCCATTGCCTTGATGTCGCTCAAGTTGTGGGACCTGGCGGCGTTGGCATTACCGTTCTTTGTATTGCTCGCCGCACAGACATTGGTCATGGCACTGTTTGCGATATTCGTCACGTTCCGGGTCATGGGCCGTAACTATGATGCCGCAGTACTGGCTGCCGGGCACTGTGGTTTCGGCCTGGGCGCAACGCCGACGGCAATCGCCAACATGCAAGCGGTGACCCAGCGCTACGGAGCCTCGCACATTGCCTTCCTGGTGGTGCCGATGGTGGGAGCGTTCTTCATCGACATCATCAATGTCATCGTCATCAAGCTGTATCTGGCCTTGCCGTTCTTTTGAGTCAGGCGCGGAGCACTCAGCCGGTAAGCTGCTCCGCCAGGTGCTGCCCAGGATCCGTTGACAGGGCCTGGTGCAGCATGTTCTCCAGGATCGAGAAAAAGCACTTTATGTGAGGCTGCTTCAACGCCTGTGGCCGGGTCACCATGTAGACGTCCATATCTGGAAGGGGAAGGTCGACGAACAACTCGATCAAGTCCTTGGCCAGAATCCGGGGAAGTACCGCCACCCCCATGCCTCGTCTCACCGATTCGAACTGTGCGCTGAACGAGTTCACGCGGATCGGCGCACGTTCCAGCCCCCCTGCCTTAGCCGCACGTACTTGCGGCAACACGTCCAGCGGCGGAAGCAGGCCGATATTGACCGCCGTCGCAGGGGTAACCCCCGGAAACCGCTGCAGGTAACCAGCAGCGGCAAACACACCATAGCCAAGCCGGCCTATCGGCCGATAAATCAGTGAGGGCTCCCCCAGGTTGGCTGTGCGCACGGCAACGTCCGCCACACCCCGGACGATCTTGTGGAAGTCGGCAGTCACGGTCAACTCCACCGAGCAACCCGGGTGTAGGCCGGTGAAGCGATCGGCTGCCTCCAGTACGCAAGTCGAGAAGCCTTCCCCTGCGCTCACCTGAACAGTGCCCGAGAGCTCGCAAGGCAGCTCGGCTTCGCCTGCACGCGTCTGGCGCCGCAGGCCAGCTTCTGCGGCCAGGGCCACTTCGACCAGCGATTGGCCGCGCGAGGTCAGCCTGCATCCCTCTACGCCTCGCTCGACCAGTGGCTCACCCAACGCGGCCTCAAGCTGGGTCAGGCGACGCGAAACGGTCGAGGGTGCAATACCCAGCAACTCGCCAGCGCGAAGAAAGCTGCCCCGTCGCCATACGGCCAATAGCAGCCGAAGATCATCCCAGTTTTCCTGCAATGCCATACGTGCTGGCCTCTCCCTGGTTTGCAAATACGCAAAGCCATTATGCGGTAGGCGCTGTTTTTCGACAGCAACCGCCGGAGTATACCTTGGGCCCCTCTGAACGAATGGAATGGATTGCATGATGACTAGCCCCAAGGATTATGCCCAGCGAGCCGCCAACGCCTTTAACCAGCGTGATGTGCAAGGGCTGCTGGCATTGGTCGACGAAGACTTCGTGTACCTGGATGGCATGACGACACAAACCGGGCGCGAAGCCATGCGCGCACGCGAGATGGCGCTGTTCAGCGCATTCCCTGATGCCCTGGTGACCATGACCCCATTCATGGTCTCGGACGATCGGCTGGCAATGACCGCCATCCTGACCGGCACCTTCGCTGCCCCGCTGCTGCTGCCAGCAGGCGTGATCGTTCCGGCCCATGGGCGTCGAGTGTGCGTGCACTATGCGGCCCACTTCACCTTCAGGAACGGCCTGGCCATTCGCGAAGCGGTATTTTTCGACAGCGCCATGTTGCGGCCATCTGCCGAACAGCACGAGGGTTGAGCCATGCGCAATGTATTCGTCACCGGAGCAACCGGCCTGCTGGGCAACAACCTGGTCCGCGAACTGGTCGCTCGTGGCTACAAGGTCAAAGGGCTGGTGCGGTCAAGAGAAAAGGGGGAACAGCAGTTCGGTGATATGCCCGAAGTGGAGCTGGTCGAAGGCGACATGGCCGATGTCGACGCTTTCGCGGCATCGCTGCGCGGCTGCGATACGGTGTTCCATACTGCAGCGTTCTTTCGTGACAACTACAAAGGCGGCAGCCATTGGCAAGCACTCGAGCAGATCAATGTGACCGGTACCCGCCGCCTGTTGGAACAGGCCTACCAGGCCGACATCCGGCGGTTCATCCACACCTCGTCCATTGCAGTGCTCGACGGGGCACCCGGCACGTCCATCGATGAGACATGCCTGCGGGCCGAAGCAGATGCAGATGACTACTACCGCAGCAAGATCCTCGCCGACCGCGTCGTGGCTGCGTTTCTCGAAGCCCACTCCGACATGCACGCCTGCATGGTGCTCCCAGGCTGGATGTGGGGCCCTGGCGACATCGGCCCTACGTCGTCCGGGCAACTGGTCAACGATGTCGTGCACGGCAAACTGCCTGGCTTGATCCCGGGCAGTTTCTCGGTGGTCGATGCCCGCGATGTGGCTTTGGCGCACATTGCAGCAGCCACACAAGGACGAAGTGGCGAACGCTACCTGGCCGCCGGTCGGCATATGACCATGGCTGAACTGATACCAATAGTGGGCCGTCTGGCAGGCGTACGAACGCCAGCACGGCATTTACCGCTGCCGTTGTTGTTCTGCCTGGCCGCAGTGCAGGAAATGTATGCGCGGCTCACCGGCAAGCCCATCCTGCTAAGCTTGGCCACACTGCGCCTGCTGGTACGGGAAAAGGATCGTACGCGTTTCAACCACAGCAAAAGCGAACACGCGCTTGGCCTGAGCTTTCGGGCGCTGGAGCTGACAATCGCCGATACCGTGGCGTGGTATCGTGATCACGGCTGGTTTGAACAACAGGGCACGCCCACCAGGACAAGGAAGTAGTTACACCATGACCGCGGAAATAATCTTGATGCGCCACGGCCAGCCAGCACTGGTTACAAGCAACAAAGTGTCAGCGCTGGATATGAAGGACTGGATCGAAGGCTACAACCGCGCCGAAATTACCGACCAGCCCATCCCGGCCGCCAGCCTGCAGCTCGCCACAACGGCGAGGGTGATTGTCTCGAGCACAGCGCCTCGTGCATTGAGCTCGCTGCAGGCGCTCGGTCTTGAGCCCAGCCACGTCGATGCGCTTTTTTGTGAAGCGCAGCTGCCGTATGGCCAATGGAAGTTGCCTCGGCTTTCACCGTTTACCTGGGCATTCATCCTTCGCGTTCTGTGGTTGTGTGGTTACTCGCGCAATGTCGAGACAGTCAGCGGTGCCAGGCTTCGCGCCAGCATGGCAGCACAACGGCTGTTATCACTCGCCAGCGGGGGGCCAGTACTGCTGCTGGGTCACGGGTTCATGAACCGGATGATTGCCAAGGAACTGATGGCAAAGGGCTGGGCTCGCCAACACCAAAACGGCAGCCGCTATTGGAGCGCGGCTGTTTTTGCGAAGGGTAATGAGGGCCAGGACTAAGCGGCCGTTATAGCTACAAGTTCCAGGTACGATCCATGACCGGCGACTCTAGCATCCTCCCTGGTTGAAGCACTGCGAGCGGCCAGCAAGCTGAACTGCCCGGCCCCGTCTGCGACAAAAGGGCGCTGCCTGGAACTTTTACAGAGCGCCACCGATGCGGCTTAATGCGCAACTTACTCCATGGGGCGGTCCATGCTGCCAGACCTTCGCACTCACCTCTGGCTGCTCGCCTGTTTCGCAGTGGTGTTCAACCTGCTGGCGATGCCGCTCGACCGTTCCTTGCGCGCCCCGGCTGTAGACCAGTCGCTGATTCTCGGCAGCTTCTGCAGCCTGCATGGCACGCAGAGTCTGCCAAAATCACTACTGGCTCAACTCAAACTCAATCAGCCCGAACTGGCTGAGCATGCCGATAGCAAGCTGCAAGCCGGTGATTGCTGCTGTGGGCACGCCGGTCAGGCACTGCTAGCCGGTGACTATTTCAAGCATCTGTTCCCGCGTTTCTGGCCCGCTGAACTGCTGCTCGGCCATACCCCTACCTTGCGGCTACCTCGTGAGCAGTGGCCCAAACTGAGTCCACGCGCCTCTCCCTTGGCCTGATCTGTCGACTACTCCTCGGTCCCGCGCACGATGCGCGTGATGACCGTGCCCGACTTTTTCTTGCCAGGAAGCTCTGTCCATGCCTGCGTTCCGTAGCACCGCACGCACTGTATTACCCGTTTTTGCCATCACCTGCGTTTCCACCCTGAACCCTCTGTCCCAGGCGGTAGCCGAGACGCTGCCTAGCAAAAACTCCACCTTGACCCTCGGCCCCGTCACCGTCAGCGGTACCAGTACCGGTCCGCTGACCACCAGTACCTTCCTCAGCTCGGTGGACATTCTCGGTGGCGATATCCTTGAGAAAATGCCAGTCACCTACAGCTGGGAACTGTTCAACCGCGCGCCCGGTGTAATGCTTACAGAGTTCAACCAGGGCACCACCTCTGGCAAGTTGTCGTTCCGCGGCTTCAACGGCGAAGGTGAAGTCAATGCAGTGAAGCTGTTGATCGACGGCATTCCCAGCAACAGCAACGACGGCAACATGCCCTTCATCGACTCGGTGTTCCCGATGGACATCGACAGCATCGAGGTGGCGCGCGGCACCAGCGACCCGCGCTACGGCCTGAACAACATCGCCGGTAACGTCAACATCAATACCCGCACCGGCGGCAACTACAACAAGGCACGCGTGCGTTACGGCAGCTTCAACACCCTTGAGGTGCAACTGGCCAAGGGCATCGAGACCAGCAACTGGACGCAGAACTATTTCTTCGGCCGCCAGCAGGTCGACGGCTATCGCGACCATGCCGATACCGAACGCTACAGCTTCGGCGGCAAGTGGTTCTACACCCCCGACGATGGCAGCTACCGCCTCGGCCTGATTGCCCGCCACTATGAGTCCGAAGCCCAGGAAGCCGGCTACCTGACCGAAGACGATGCCCGCCATCACCCACGCATGAGCAACGCCTACAACGCCACGGACAAAGGCACACGGCGAATGAACCAGGTCAGCGTGCACTTCGACACCGAACTGGCCGACACCTTGTCCTGGTCAGCCAAGACCTACGTCAACACCTTCGACGACCTCCGCTGGACCCAGTACTGGCGCACCAGCTCACAGCAGGAGCGCGATAGCTACGAGGACCAGTACGGCGCCATCACCTCCCTGACCTGGCGGCCTCAGATCGACTGGCTGCACACTTTCGCCCTGGAAGGCGGCAGCGACGTGCAGAAGCAGCAGAACCGTAGCCAGCGCTACCGCACGGTAGAACGTGTGCGCCAGGTGCAGACCCGCGATCAGGACTTCGACCTCAACACCGTCGGTGCCTATGTCCTGGCTGAAATCGAACCGGTCGAAACGCTGAAGATTGTCCCTGCGTATCGCATCGACAAGATCAGTGGTGATTTCACCAACAAGATGACCGGGCAGGACTACGACATAAACGACTATGGGTTGATCAAGCAGCCCAAACTCAGCATTGTCTACTCACCGTGGCAGTTCGCCAGTATCTATGCGAACTGGGGCCGCACCTTCCAGGTCGGTACCGGCGCTGCAGCCTACAAGGTGCCGCCGCGCAACGAAGACCTCGACCCTTCGATCAACGAAGGCTGGGAAACCGGTGTGAAATTTACCCATGCCAGTTGGATCGATGGCCGCGTGGCCTACTGGCGCCAGGACGCCACCGGCGAGGTCAGCCGTCGCCTGAACGACCCGAGCGGCGAATCCGATAACGTCGGTGAGACACGCCGCTGGGGCTATGACCTGCAGGTCAACCTGCACCCTGACGAACGCACCGAGGTCTGGATGTCCTACTCCTGGCAGTACTCGAAAATTCTTGAACCCAGCAGCGCGCTCCCGGACAGCAAAGGCAAGGAAATCGACCACGTGCCGCACCACCTGTGGAACACCGGTATCAGCTACCAGGCCACCCCGGCACTGCAACTTACAGCTTGGGCTAACGGGCAGACCAACTACTACCTTGAGCGGGAGAACACTCAGGGAACTTATGGCGGCTACGTATTGATGAACCTAGGCGCGACCTGCAGGCTCAGCGACTTGATGAGCGTGGACCTGCAACTGAAGAACCTCACCAATCGCTACTATGAGTATGTCTGGTACGACCCGGATGGAGCGGACGCGTCCCTGCATTCGCCTGGTGATGGTCGCGCAATTTATGCCGGTATGACGCTCGATTTTTAAAGGGTGCCTGCTCTCGGGTTTAGCGAAAACACGCTGTGGCTGGATCGCTCGGGGGCAGCATTCGGAATGCTTTATCGCTCCCCTGCCGATTTATGCAACGGCGTGAAGTGAGTTGATAAATCCGCATCGCTTACCTCTGTGCCCCCCTGTAACTGGGTCGCCGAGCCTTGTCGCACCCAGGGGAAATTGGCGAGATTCCGGATGCACAGCGGAACAAGCTGATTGATTGTGCTGCCGGCAAGATTTTCAGCGCTCGATATGAAGCGCTGGATCAAGCAATCCGACCTTTCCGAAATGAAAAACCTGCCCGCACCGAAGGATAGCGTCGTCAAGCAGCGCGCGCCTCGGACACCGACTTCCATTGAAGCGCTAGGCTTGCCGCCCATTTTGGTGGGAGTGGCGTCACCGCGCGCTTGATGGTAAGGTTCGCTCAGGACACTGTAATTTTGTACAGTGTACATTTATCCAGAGGACGGAATATATGCTTAAAGGTAGTTGCTGCTGTGGAGCGGTAAAGTTCATGGTATCCAGCCCGCCGACAATGATGGGTACATGCCACTGCTCCCGCTGCAGAAAAGCAGGAGCCAGTACATTTGTTTTTGTTCAGCGCTCATCGTTCGAAATGCTGTCCGGCCTGGATTCGATAACTACTTACAAGCCCGAAGCACCTTACAAGTACAACCGATGCTTTTGCTCGATATGCGGAACTGCATTAGGTGAAGTGACAGCAACCGCCGATTCCTTTCCAGTGGCTGCTAACTGTTTCGACGACGCATTGCACCTTTCAAACCTGTTCCACGAATTTGTCAAGGAAAAACCGAATTGGTACGAAATTTGCGATAACGCCAAACAATTCGCTGCACACCCTTACAATTAAATCGACCACGTCGAACTACAACTCTGACAGAGTACAAGACGAAGCTGACCGCGATAGAGAATAGCCACTTCATGATCTGACGCGCAGGCAGACACAACTGCCCAAGTCGGTCCTTGCCCGCCAACCGATGCGCGACAGATTTTATTGCTGCCCCACCTTCACATCAGCCAGACCTCACCACCTGTACTGATTTCAGTACATCGTATCGAATTCGCTACAACCTTGCCTGGATACGGCTCTCCAAGGTTTTGAACCCCAAACCCTTTTCCTCCGTCCACTGTGTGTAGCGTTTTCATTCCAAAGAAAATGAGAAAGCGTCTTGAGAACTTTGTAAATCATTGATTTAAATGATTTTTTATACATTGGCCGCATTTTTGCTAAGGGAATCCCAACCCCAAGAGCGCGGAGCCACCGCGCCTAACGCCCTGCTTCCCGAGGATTCCCCATGAGCGAGTTGCGTTTCACTGAAGATCACGAATGGCTGCGCGTCGAAGCCGATGGCAGCGTCACCGTGGGCATCACCGCCTACGCCCAGAATGCCCTTGGCGATGTGGTTTTCGTGCAACTGCCAGAGTTGCAGCAGTATGAGAAAGGCAGCGAAGCGTCCACCGTCGAGTCGGTCAAGGCCGCCAGCGGTGTGTACATGCCCCTGACCGGCGAAGTGGTGCAGATCAACGGCCAGCTCGAAGACAGCCCAGAACTGGTCAACGAAGACCCGATGGGCGAAGGCTGGTTCTTCCGCTTCATTCCCGCCGATGCCAGCGCCGTGGCCGCCCTGCTCGACCAGGATGCCTACGACCGCCTGATCAAAGCCAACGACGACGCCTGAGGAACCCCGCCATGACCATCAACCTCGGCACCGCCAACGAATTCATCGCCCGCCACATCGGCCCGCGCGCCGCCGACGAGCAGGCCATGCTGGCCGCCCTCGGCTTCGACTCGCTGGAAGCCATGACCGCCGCGGTCATCCCCGACAGCATCAAGGGCACCAGCGTACTCGGTTCGCACGACGGCCAGAGCGAAGCCGACGCGCTCGCCGCGCTCAAGGCCATCGCCGGCAAGAACCAGCTGTTCAAGAGCTACATCGGCCAGGGCTACTACAACACCCACACCCCGGCGCCGATCCTGCGCAACCTGCTGGAAAACCCGGCCTGGTACACCGCCTATACCCCGTACCAGCCAGAAATTTCCCAGGGTCGCCTGGAAGCGCTGCTGAACTTCCAGACCCTGATCAGCGACCTGACCGGCCTGCCGATCGCCAACGCCTCGCTGCTCGACGAAGCCACCGCTGCGGCCGAGGCCATGACCTTCTGCAAGCGCCTGTCGAAGAACAAGGCCAGCCACGCCTTCTTCGCCTCCGTGCACTGCCACCCGCAAACCCTCGACGTGCTGCGCACCCGTGCCGAGCCGCTGGGCATCGAGATCGTGGTCGGCGACGAGCGCGAACTGGGTGATGTCAGCGCCTTCTTCGGCGCCCTGCTGCAGTACCCGGCCAGCAACGGTGAAGTGTTCGACTACCGCGAAGTGGTCGAGCGCTTCCACGCCGCCAACGCCCTGGTCGCCGTTGCCGCCGACCTGCTGGCCCTGACCCTGCTGACCCCGCCGGGCGAGTTCGGCGCCGACGTGGCCATCGGCAGCGCCCAGCGCTTCGGCGTACCACTGGGCTTCGGAGGCCCGCACGCCGCCTACTTCGCCACCCGTGACGCGTTCAAGCGCGACATGCCGGGCCGCCTGGTCGGCGTGTCGATCGACCGCTTCGGCAAGACCGCCCTGCGCCTGGCCATGCAGACCCGCGAGCAGCACATCCGCCGCGAAAAGGCCACCAGCAACATCTGCACCGCCCAGGTGCTGCTGGCCAACATCGCCAGCATGTTCGCCGTGTACCACGGCCCGGCCGGCCTCAAGCGCATCGCCGAACGTACCCATGCCCTGACCGCGATCCTGGCCGCCGGCCTGAAGACGCTGGGTGTGCAGGTAGTGGGCGCCAGCGCCTTCGACACCCTGACCCTGGCCACCGGCAGTGCCACTGCCAGCCTGCATGACAAGGCGCGCGCCCAGGGCATCAACCTGCGCCAGATCGACGCCGCCCACGTGGGGCTGTCGCTGGACGAAACCAGCAGCCAGGCCGATGTCGAGGCCCTGTGGCAACTGATCGGTGGCGACCAGGCCCAGCCGGACTTCAACGCCCTGGCCGCCAGCACCGGCTCGCTGCTGCCTGCTGCCCTGCTGCGCCAGTCGGCCATCCTCGCGCACCCGGTGTTCAACCGCTACCACAGCGAAACCGAGCTGATGCGCTACCTGCGCCGTCTGGCCGACAAGGACCTGGCGCTGGACCGCAGCATGATCCCGCTGGGCTCGTGCACCATGAAGCTGAACGCCGCCAGTGAAATGATCCCGGTCACCTGGGCCGAGTTCGGCAACCTGCACCCGTTCGCCCCGGCCGAGCAGAGCCAGGGCTACCTGCAGATGACCACCGAGCTGGAAGCCATGCTCTGCGCCGCCACCGGCTACGACGCCGTGTCGCTGCAGCCCAACGCCGGTTCCCAGGGCGAGTACGCAGGCCTGCTGGCCATCCGCGCCTACCACCGCAGCCGTGGCGAAGGCCACCGCGACATCTGCCTGATCCCGTCGTCGGCCCACGGTACCAACCCGGCGACCGCGCACATGGCCGGCATGCGCGTGGTGGTCACCGCCTGTGACGCCCGCGGCAACGTCGATGTCGAGGACCTGCGCGCCAAAGCCATCGAGCACCGCGAGCGCCTGGCCGCGATCATGATCACCTACCCGTCGACCCACGGCGTGTTCGAGGAAGCGATCGGCGAAATCTGCGCGATCATCCACGACAACGGTGGCCAGGTGTACATCGACGGCGCCAACATGAACGCCATGGTCGGCCTGTGCGCCCCGGGCAAGTTCGGCGGCGACGTTTCCCACCTGAACCTGCACAAGACCTTCTGCATCCCGCACGGCGGTGGCGGCCCGGGCGTCGGCCCGATCGGCGTCAAGTCGCACCTGGCGCCGTTCCTGCCCGGCCACGCACAGCTGGAAAACACCGAGGGCGCGGTTTGCGCCGCGCCGTTCGGCAGCGCCAGCATCCTGCCGATCACCTGGATGTACATCCGCATGATGGGCGGTGCCGGCCTCAAGCGTGCCTCGCAGATGGCGATCCTCAACGCCAACTACATCGCCCGTCGCCTGGAAGAGCACTATCCTGTTCTGTATACCGGCGGCAATGGCCTGGTGGCCCACGAGTGCATCCTCGACCTGCGCCCGCTGAAAGACACCAGCGGCATCAGCGTCGACGACGTGGCCAAGCGCCTGATCGACTTCGGCTTCCACGCCCCGACCATGTCCTTCCCGGTGGCAGGCACGCTGATGATCGAACCGACCGAAAGCGAGTCCAAGGAAGAACTGGACCGCTTCTGCGACGCGATGATCCAGATCCGCGAAGAAATTCGCGCGGTCGAAAACGGTAGCCTGGACAAGGACGACAACCCGCTGAAGAACGCCCCGCACACTGCGGCCGAGCTGGTTGGCGAATGGGCCCATGGCTACAGCCGCGAGCAGGCGGTGTACCCGCTGCCAAGCCTGGTGGAAGGCAAGTACTGGCCGCCGGTCGGCCGGGTCGACAACGTGTTCGGCGACCGCAACCTGGTGTGCGCCTGCCCGTCGATCGAGAGCTATCAGGACGCCTGATAGCCCTCAGGCCCGCTACCTTGCTTGAGGTGTGGACCTCTGTGGGAGCGGGCGTGCCCGCGAATGCGCTGGTGGCTTCACCGACGCATTCGCGGGCATGCCCGCTCCCACAGGGTTCACCGTCCGCCCAACATTCCTGGCTGGAGGTCTCCCATGTCACTGAGCGTCTTCGACCTGTTCAAGATTGGCATCGGCCCCTCCAGCTCCCACACGGTCGGCCCGATGCGCGCCGCCGCGCGTTTCGCCGAAGGACTGCGCCGTGATGACCTGCTTGCCCGCACCGTCAGCGTCAAGGCCGAGCTGTATGGCTCGCTCGGCGCCACCGGCAAGGGCCACGGCAGCGACAAGGCCGTGCTGCTGGGCCTTGAAGGCGAACACCCCGATGTCATCGACACCGACACCATCCCTGCCCGCCTGCAGGCCATCCGCGACAGCGGTCGGCTGAACCTGCTCGGCGAGCACAGCATCGCGTTCATCGAAAAGCAGCACCTGGCGATGATCCGCAAGCCGCTGGACTACCACCCCAACGGCATGATCTTCCGCGCCTTCGACGAGGCCGGCCTGCAAATCCGCAGCCGCGAGTACTACTCGGTGGGCGGCGGTTTCGTGGTCGACCAGGACGCCGCCGGCCACGACCGCATCGTCGAGGACAGCACACCGCTGACCTACCCGTTCAAGACCGCCAAGGAACTGCTTGGCCATTGCACCGGGCAAAACCTGTCGGTCAGCCAGGTCATGCTGGCCAACGAGGCGGCCTGGCGCCCCGAGGCGGAAACCCGTGCCGGGCTGCTGCGCATCTGGCAGGTGATGCAGGATTGCGTCGAAGCCGGCTGCCAGCATGAAGGCATCCTGCCGGGCGGGCTCAAGGTCAAGCGCCGGGCGCCGGCGTTGTACCGCCAGCTGAGCCGCCACCCGGAGGCCAGCCTGCGCGATGCCCTGTCAGTGCTCGACTGGGTCAACCTCTACGCCCTGGCGGTGAACGAGGAAAACGCCAATGGCGGGCGTGTGGTCACTGCGCCGACCAACGGCGCGGCGGGCATCGTCCCGGCAGTGCTGCACTACTACATGCGCTTTGTACCGGGAGCCAGCGAGGACGGGGTGGTGCGGTTTCTGCTCACCGCCGCGGCCATCGGCATCCTGTACAAGGAAAACGCCTCCATCTCCGGCGCCGAAGTGGGCTGTCAGGGCGAGGTCGGCGTGGCCTGCTCGATGGCCGCCGGGGCGCTGTGCGAAGTGATGGGCGGCAGCGTGCAACAGGTGGAAAACGCGGCCGAGATCGGCATGGAACACAACCTGGGCCTGACCTGCGACCCGATCGGCGGGCTGGTCCAGGTGCCTTGCATCGAGCGCAACGCCATGGGCTCGGTAAAGGCAATCAACGCGGTGCGCATGGCCTTGCGCGGCGACGGGCAGCACTACGTGTCGCTCGACAAAGTCATCCGCACCATGCGCCAGACCGGCGCCGACATGAAAAGCAAATACAAAGAGACCGCCCGTGGCGGCCTGGCCGTCAACATCATCGAATGTTGACCCGACAACAACAGCAAGGAGTCACCGATGTCCGAAACACTGCTCAAGACCCCGCTGCACGCCCTGCACCTGGAACTGGGTGCGCGCATGGTGCCGTTCGCCGGCTATGACATGCCAGTGCAGTACCCGCTGGGCGTGCTCAAGGAACACCTGCACACCCGCGAGCAGGCCGGCCTGTTCGATGTCTCGCACATGGGCCAGATCACCCTGCGCGGCAGCGACGCCGCCAAGGCCCTGGAAAGCCTGGTGCCGGTGGATATCATCGACCTGCCAGTGGGCATGCAGCGCTATGCCATGTTCACCAATGAGCAAGGCGGCATCCTCGACGACCTGATGGTCGCCAACCTGGGCGACGACACCCTGTTCCTGGTGGTCAACGCCGCCTGCAAGGACCAGGACCTGGCCCACCTGCAAGCGCACATCGGCAGCCGTTGCGAGGTGCAGTCGCTGTTCGAGCAACGCGCCCTGCTGGCCCTGCAAGGCCCGGCGGCGGTCAAGGTGCTGGAGCGCCTGGCCCCGGAAGTGGCCGGCATGACCTTCATGCAGTTCCGCCCGGTGAAACTGCTGGGTGAAGACTGCTTCGTCAGCCGCTCGGGCTACACCGGCGAAGACGGCTATGAAATTTCGGTACCGGCACAGGCCGCCGAAGCCCTGGCCCGCCGCCTGCTGGCCGAGCCCGAAGTACAGCCGATCGGCCTGGGTGCGCGCGACTCGCTGCGCCTGGAAGCCGGCCTGTGCCTGTATGGCCACGACATGAACACCGAGACCACCCCGGTCGAAGCCAGCCTGCTGTGGGCCATTTCCAAGGCCCGCCGTGCCGACGGCGCGCGTGCCGCCGGCTTCCCGGGTGCCGAGGCCATCTTCGCCCACCAGCGCGATGGCGTGGCGCGCAAACGGGTGGGTCTGTTGCCGCAGGAGCGTACGCCAGTACGTGAAGGCGCGGATATTGTCGATGCAAACGATAAACCTGTAGGCAAAGTGTGCAGCGGCGGCTTTGGCCCGACACTCGGTGCACCTGTAGCAATGGGTTATATCGATAGTGAACATGCCGCACTCGACACCCCACTGTTTGCCGTGGTGCGTGGCAAGAAGGTTGCCTTGAAAGTCAGCAAAATGCCTTTCGTGGCACAACGTTACTACCGGGGCTGAAGCCGCTTTGTGAAGGTTGCGGGCAGGTTCGACATATTCGTTTTCGAACCTGTCCAATAACTTTTGAACATGGCGCCAGGCCAGGCGCCATGCCGTTTCCGACAAACCGGTCGGTTATCGGCAAACGGCTGATTTTCCATACGACCAAGGGCTTGTTTTTCGCTCGGGAGTTGGCGTAGAGTCACTGCACTGTGTTTGCATGGGTCGCAACAGTTCGTGACCTGGGCCAGTAGCCGCAATCTGCTACAACCCGTTTGACGTCTCTTACTTTCCTGCAACCCAGCCCAGTAATCTTTTGCTTGTTTATTGCAAAAGAAACTGTCATCAAAATTCAAGCTTCATAGGAAATAAGACAATGGCTGAGCGTCAGAACGGTACCGTCAAGTGGTTCAATGACGAAAAAGGTTACGGCTTCATCACCCCAGAAAGCGGTCCGGATCTGTTCGTGCACTTCCGCGCTATCGAAGGTAACGGCTTCAAGAGCCTGAAAGAAGGCCAGAAGGTCACCTTCGAAGCAGTCCAGGGCCAGAAAGGCATGCAGGCTGACAAAGTTCAGGTCGCCGGCTAAGCCGAACCCGACTTCGAGAAAAGCCCCTGCCAAGTGCAGGGGCTTTTTTTTGCCCGTAGAATAGCGGCTTCGTCTTCTGGAGCCGTTTTGCATGTCCAAGCCTCTGCTCACACCCCAGGGTGATTTTCCGCCAGTCGGCCTGGGCCGGCGCCTGGCGGCGATGTTCTATGACTTCCTGCTGTGCACGGCGCTGCTGATCGTGACCGCCGGTGCCTACAAGATGATCCAGATGGCGATCATCGGCGAAGCCCGCATGCGTGAGCTGACCGAGGCTGGCGCACTGGACGGCGACCCGCTGCTGTCGACGGTGCTGCTGTTCGCCTTGTTCGGTTTCTTTGCCAAGTTCTGGACCCATGGCGGGCAGACCCTGGGCATGCAAGTGTGGGGCGTGCGGGTGCAGAACGCCGATGGCACGGCTATCAGCCTGTGGCAGGCGCTGTTGCGCTTTGTGGTGTCGATTGCTTCGTGGCTGTGCCTGGGACTGGGGTTTTTCTGGGTGTTGATCGACAAGCGCAAGCGGGGCTGGCATGACATCTATTCGGAAAGCCAGCTGGTGCGGGTGCCGAAGCAGAAGAAATGAGCCGGGGATTTGTGTTGCCTGTTCGGGCCTCTTCGCGGGCTCGCCCGCTCCCACAGGAACCTCACAATCCTCAGGGCCTGTGATGAACCTGTGGGAGCAGGCAACACAAATGCCAGCAAAAAGCCGACCCTGAGGTCGGCTTTTTTGTGCAGCTCAGGCCATCAACCCGCCCGGCGCAACAACCACACACCCGCCAAGGCACAGATGCCTGCCGGGATCACCACTGCCAGCAGCGGCGGGAAACCGAACACCTGGCTCGAAGGCCCCAGCAGGTCCTGGGCGATGCGGAACACGAAGCCCACCAGCACACCGGTGAACACGCGCTGGCCAAGGGTCACCGAACGCAGCGGGCCGAAGATGAAGGAAATCGCCATCAGCACCAGCGCCGCAGTCACCATCGGCTGCAACACCTTGGTCCAGAACGCCAGCCAGTAACGTGCATTGTTCAGACCCTGGTCGGACAGGTAGTGGATGTAGTCCCACAGCCCGGTGATGGACAGCGACTCCGGCGCCAGGATCACGGTATTGAGCAGTTGCGGCGTGAGCGAAACGTCCCAGCGCTCCTGCGGCGTGTTCACCACTTCCGTGTGGTCGCCACGGAAGTAGGTGGTGCGCACATCGGCGAGCAGCCAGTGGTCATCCTGGTACTGCGCCCGGCGTGCAAAGCTCGAGGTGACGATCTTGCGCTCGTTGTCGAAGCGGTAGCGGGTCACACCCAGCAGCAGGCCGTTGGGCTGCACGGCGTTGATGTGCACGAACTCCTCGCCCTGGCGGTGCCACATGCCGCGCTTGGAGCTTTGCGCATCACCACCACCCTGGGCCAGGGAACGGTCGGCCTGGGCCTTGTTCTCGGTCACCGGCGCCACATACTCGCCGATCAGCAGGCCGACCAGCATCAGCACCAGCATCGGCTTCATCACCGCCCAGACGATACGGCCGATGGAAACCCCGGCAGCGCGCATGATGGTCAGTTCGCTGCTGCTGGCCAGGCTGCCCAGGCCAATCAGGCAGCCGATCAAGGCGGCCATCGGCAGCATTTCGTACAGGCGCCGTGGTGCGGTCAGCAGAACGAAGTTGCCCGCCTCCATCACCGTGTAGGTATCACTCAGGTCGCTCATCTCGTCGATGAAGGCAAACAGCGAAGCCAGGCCAAGGATGATCCCCAGCACGGCGAGGATGGCCAGCAGCACACTCTGGCCGATGTAACGGTCGAGCTTACCCATGGGCCACCTCCGCACGACGGGCGGCGCGCTTGAGGCGCAGCGGCTCCCAGTACATCAGGCCCAGGCCGATCAGCAGGAACAGGCCGTGGACCCACCACATGCCCAGGGCGATCGGCAGTTTGCCCTTCTCGAGGGCGCCGCGTACGGAAATCAGCATTGTCAGGTAGGCCATGTACAGAAGAATTGCCGGCAGCAGCTTGAGGAAGCGGCCCTGCCGCGGGTTGACCCGGGACAGCGGCACCGCCAGCAAGGTGACGACGAACACCAGAATCGGCAGCGACAGCCGCCATTGCAGCTCGGCGCGCTCACGCAGGCCCTTCTTGCCGATCAGCTCGGAGGTGGGGACGGCCTCGCGCTCGGTCACTTCCTCGCTGACTTCCGGCTTGGGTAGCAGCACGCCGTAGGTGTCGTACTTGATGGCGCGGTAGTCGGCCTGGCCCGGGTTGCCGTCATAACGGTAGCCGTTTTCCAGCACCAGGTAGCGGTTGCCGTCGGCCTGTATTTCCTGGTGGCCTTTTTCGGCAACCAGCACCGACGGGGCGCGGTCCTTGGTCTTGTCCTGGTTGAAGCGCTTCTCGGAGATGAACACGCCGGCCAGGTTGATGCGATCGTCCGAAAGCTCTTCGGTGTAAGTCACTCGTGAACCGTCGCGCAGGGTCTGGAAGCGGCCCGGCACCAGGGTGTCGAACTCGGTCAGGGCATCTTGCTGGCTGATGATCTGCTGCACCTGGGCAACGCCCAGCGGCGCCAGGCTCAGGCTCAGCCAGGCCACCAGCAGGGCGACCAGGGCAGCCGGCACCATGGTCAGGCCCAGCAGGCGCTGCTGGCTCATGCCGGTGGCCGACAGCACGGTCATCTCGCTTTCCAGGTACAGGCGCCCGTACGCCAGGAGAATGCCGAGGAACAGCCCCAAGGGCAGGATCAACTGCAGGAAGCCCGGCAGGCGGAAGCCCATGATCAGGAACAGCACGCTCGGGTCGAGCACGCCCTGGGCAGCCTGGGCCAGGTACTTGATGAAGCGCCCACTCATGATGATCACCAGCAGCACGGCGCTGACGGCGCTCAAGGTCACCAGGACCTCGCGGGACAAATAACGAAAGACGATCAAACCAGACACTCCTGGGTTGTCAGGGCGGACTGCCAATCTATGGCGCCAGACAATGACTTAGTACAGCCAAGACCTATGCCGGTTCGCCAAAGGCGAACCTCCATGTAAAGTGCGCGCATTATCCTGTGATTGACCGCCCCTGTCACTTCGCCGCGCATGAAGGCGCATAACGGGGTTGTCAGCACGCTTGCCGCAGGCTCAAACTGGCAGCTTTTCCGCTGGCGCGCGACGACGCGGCCTGGCCCGTCCAGAGCGCTGGAATACACAGCGCCGACTGTATCGATCATTCGGGGATCCTGACATGGAACTGGTTGTAAAAAGCGTAGCTGCTGCATCCGTAAAAACCGCCACCCTGGTCATCCCGGTAGGTGAAAACCGCAAGCTCGGCGCCGTGGCCAAGGCCGTCGACCAGGCCAGCGAAGGCGCCATCAGCGCCGTGCTCAAGCGTGGCGACCTGGCCGGCAAGCCGGGCCAGACCCTGCTGCTGCAGAGCCTCCCGGGCCTGAAGGCCGAGCGCGTGCTGCTGGTGGGCAGCGGCAAGGACGAAGCCTTGGGCGACCGCGCCTGGCGCAAACTGGTCGCCAGCGTCGCCGGCGTGCTCAAGGGCCTGAACGGCACTGACGCCGTGCTTGCACTGGACGACATCGCGGTCAGCAACCGCGACGCCCACTACGGCAAGTACCGCCTGCTGGCCGAAACCCTGCTCGACGGCGAGTACGTGTTCGACCGTTTCAAGAGCCAGAAGGCCGAGCCACGCACCCTGAAGAAGGTCACCCTGCTGGCCGACAAGGCCGGTCAGGCCGAGGTCGAACGTGCCGTCAAGCACGCCAGCGCCATCGCCACCGGCATGGCCTTCACCCGCGACCTGGGCAACCTGCCGCCCAACCTGTGCCACCCAAGCTTCCTGGCCGAACAGGCCAAGGACCTGGGCAAGGCGCACAAGGCGCTGAAAGTCGAAGTACTGGACGAGAAAAAGATCAAGGACCTGGGCATGGGCGCGTTCTACGCCGTCGGCCAGGGCAGCGACCAGCCGCCACGCCTGATCGTACTCAACTACCAGGGCGGCAAGAAGGCAGACAAGCCGTTCGTGCTGGTGGGCAAGGGCATTACCTTCGACACCGGCGGCATCAGCCTCAAGCCTGGTGCCGGCATGGACGAGATGAAGTACGACATGTGCGGTGCCGCCAGCGTGCTCGGCACCCTGCGTGCGGTGCTCGAACTGCAGCTGCCGGTCAACCTGGTGTGCCTGCTGGCCTGCGCCGAGAACATGCCAAGCGGCGGCGCCACCCGCCCGGGTGACATCGTCACCACCATGAGCGGGCAGACCGTGGAAATCCTCAACACCGACGCCGAAGGCCGCCTGGTGCTGTGCGACACCCTGACCTACGCCGAGCGCTTCAAGCCACAGGCAGTGATCGACATTGCCACCCTGACCGGCGCCTGCATTGTCGCCCTGGGCAGCCACACCACAGGCCTGATGGGCAACAACGACGACCTGGTCGGCCAGTTGCTCGACGCCGGCAAGCGCGCCGACGACCGTGCCTGGCAGCTGCCGCTGTTCGATGAATACCAGGAGCAGCTGGACAGCCCGTTCGCCGACATGGGCAACATTGGCGGGCCAAAGGCCGGCACCATCACCGCCGGCTGCTTCCTGTCGCGCTTTGCCAAGGCCTACGACTGGGCACACATGGACATCGCCGGCACCGCCTGGGTCAGCGGCGGCAAGGACAAGGGCGCCACTGGCCGCCCTGTGCCCCTGCTGACCCAGTACCTGCTGGACCGCGCTGGCGCCTGATGCCGTGACGCCGGTGGTGCCCCACGCGCCACCGGCCGGCGATACCACCATGAGCAAAGTCGATTTCTACATCCTGCCCACCGACTCGCTGTCGGCGCGGCTCGATTTCGCCTGCAAGCTGTGCGAAAAGGCCTGGCGCCTTGGCCACCGGGTCTACCTGCATTGCCAGGACGCCGAGCAGCGCAGCGAGCTGGACCAACGCCTGTGGCGCTTCAAGGGCGAGGCCTTCGTGCCCCACGACCTCGCGGAAGTACATGCCGATGCCGACGTGGCATTGGGCCTGGCCGCCGACAGTGCAGGCGATCACCACGACCTGTTGATCAACCTGGGCGCCGGCGTACCGGGCTTTGTCGGCCAGTTCGAACGAGTGGCCGAAATCGTGGTTGAGGAGCCTGGCATCCGCCAATCGGCCCGTGAACGATTCCGTTTCTACCGTGAACAGGGCTATGCTCTGCAAGACCACCGCTTACAGCGACTTTGACGACGATGGACAAGCCCTCCCCCCTGCCCGACTCCGCCCATCTGCTCGATGACCTCGAGTCGATACGCCAGCTGCTTGGCGACGCCGACCTGCAACCACCGCTGCTGACCGAGACGGTGGAGCAGATCCCGTTGCTGCTGGAAGAGGCGCCCGGCAACCCCGCGCCTGTGGCCGAACCGGTCGAGCCCGAAGACGACCCGCAGACCCGCCGCCAGGACACCCTGCTGCACCTGGAAAGCGAGCTGCGTGCCGCGGCGCAGATGATCATGCAGGACGTGATCAACGACTTCACCCCGCACATCGAGAACGAGATCAAGCGCCGGCTGGATGCGCGGATCGAGCGGTTGATCAAGCGTTCCGAGTAAAACCGAGATTCGGCGGTACCTTCTTCGCGGGTAAACCCGCTCCCACAGGACCGGCGCAAGCTTTGAGACTTGCGCCGGTCCTGTGGGAGCGGGTTTACCCGCGAATAGGCCATCCCTGCCGTGCCAGATAGCAGCAGCTTGTCGCCTGCGGCCCCCAGCTTGGTTATACTTCCCGGCTTTCCCGAATAAATGCACAGGGTCCCGCCGCGCATGGATAAGACCTACCAGCCGCACGCCATCGAAACTTCCTGGTACAACACCTGGGAGTCCGAGAACTATTTCGCCCCACAAGGTGCAGGCGAGTCCTACACCATCATGATCCCGCCGCCGAACGTGACCGGCAGCCTGCACATGGGCCACGGGTTCAACAACGCGATCATGGACGCCCTGATCCGTTTCCGCCGCATGCAAGGCCGCGACACCCTGTGGCAGCCAGGCACCGACCACGCCGGTATCGCCACCCAGATGCTGGTCGAGCGCCAACTCGAGGCCAAGGGCCAGAACCGGCATGACCTGGGCCGCGAAAAGTTCCTGGAAAAGGTCTGGGAATGGAAGGACCAGTCCGGCGGCAACATCAGCCGTCAGATCCGCCGCCTGGGCTCGTCGGTCGACTGGAGCCGCGAGCGCTTCACCATGGACGACGGCCTGTCCGAAGCGGTCAAGGAAGCCTTCGTGCGCCTGCACGAAGACGGCCTGATCTACCGCGGCAAGCGCCTGGTCAACTGGGACACCAAGCTGCACACGGCCATCTCCGACCTCGAAGTGGAAAACCACGACGAGAAGGGCCACCTGTGGAACCTGCGCTACCCGCTGGCCGACGGCGCCAAGACCGCCGAAGGCAAGGACTACCTGGTCGTCGCCACCACCCGTCCGGAAACCCTGCTGGGTGACGCCGCCGTGGCGGTCAACCCGAACGACGAGCGCTATCAGGCACTGATCGGCAAATTCGTCGAACTGCCGCTGGTCGGCCGCCGCATCCCGATCATCGCCGACGACTACTGCGACCCCGAGTTCGGTACCGGCTGCGTGAAGATCACCCCGGCCCACGACTTCAACGACTACGAAGTCGGCAAGCGCCACAACCTGCCGCTGCTGAACATCTTCGACAAGAACGCCTTCGTGCTGGCCAGCGCACAGGCCTTCAACCTCGACGGCAGCGTCAACGAGCAGGTCGACACCCGCCTGCCGGCCCAGTACGCCAACCTCGACCGCTTCGTCGCGCGCAAGCAGATCGTCGCCGACCTGGATGCCCAGGGCCTGCTGGTGAGCATCGACGACCACGCCCTGAAAGTGCCGAAAGGCGACCGTTCGGGCACCGTCATCGAGCCGTGGCTGACCGACCAGTGGTACGTTTCCACCAAGCCGCTGGCAGAACCTGCCATCGCCGCCGTGGAAGATGGCCGCATCCAGTTCGTGCCCAAACAGTACGAGAACATGTACTTCTCCTGGATGCGTGACATCCAGGACTGGTGCATCAGCCGCCAGCTGTGGTGGGGCCACCGCATCCCGGCGTGGTACGACGAGGCCGGCCAGGTCTATGTCGGCCGCAACGAGGATGAAGTGCGCGCCAAGCACAACCTGGGCGCCGATGTGGCCCTGCGCCAGGACGATGACGTACTCGATACCTGGTTCAGTTCGGGCCTGTGGACCTTCTCCACCCTGGGCTGGCCGGAGCAGACCGAGTTCCTCAAGAAGTTCCACTCCACCGACGTGCTGGTGACCGGCTTCGACATCATCTTCTTCTGGGTTGCGCGCATGATCATGCTGACCATGCACCTGATCAAGAACGAGGACGGCACCCCGCAGGTACCGTTCAAGACCGTGTACGTACACGGCCTGGTACGTGACGGCCAGGGCCAGAAGATGTCCAAGTCCAAGGGCAACGTGCTGGACCCGCTGGACATCGTCGACGGCATCACCCTCGACGCCCTGCTGGAAAAACGCACCAGCGGCATGATGCAGCCCAAGCTGGCCGAGAAGATCGCCAAGCAGACCAAGGCCGAGTTCCCCGAAGGCATCGCCAGCTACGGCACCGACGCCCTGCGCTTCACCTTCTGCTCGCTGGCTTCCACCGGCCGCGACATCAAGTTCGACATGGGCCGCGTCGAAGGCTACCGCAACTTCTGCAACAAGATCTGGAACGCCGCCCGCTACGTGCTGGACAAGGGCGAGGACTGCGGCCAGAACGGCGAAGCCGTCGAGCTGTCACTGGCCGACCGCTGGATCATCTCGCAGCTGCAGCGTACCGAAGCCGAAGTGACCCGCCAGCTGGAACAGTTCCGCTTCGACCTGGCCAGCCAGGCGCTGTACGAGTTCATCTGGAACCAGTACTGCGACTGGTACCTGGAGCTGTCCAAGCCGGTGCTGTGGGACGAGAACGCCCCGGTCGAGCGCGCCCGTGGCACCCGCCGCACCCTGGTGCGCGTACTGGAAGTGGCCCTGCGCCTGGCGCACCCGTTCATGCCGTTCATCACCGAAGAAATCTGGCAGCGCATCGCGCCGCTGGCCGGCATCCAAGGCAAGACCATCATGCTGCAGCCGTGGCCGGTGGCCAATGAAGCACGCATCGACGCTGCTGCCGAAGGTGACATCGAGTGGCTCAAGGAACTGATGGTCGGCCTGCGCAACATCCGCGCCGAGATGAACATCGGTCCGGGCAAGCCGCTGCCGCTGTTCCTGAAAAACGCCAATGCCGACGACCAGCGTCGCCTGCAGGAAAACGAAGCCCTGCTGAAGAAGCTGGCCAAGGTCGAATCGTTCACCATACTGGGCGATGCCGACGAAGCGCCGCTGTCGGCCACTGCCCTGGTTGGCGACCTGCAAGTGCTGGTGCCAATGGCCGGCCTGATCGACAAGGATGCCGAGCTGGCGCGCCTGAACAAGGAAATCCAGCGCCTGCAGGGTGAAGTGGCACGCGTGGGTGGCAAGCTGTCCAACGCCGCCTTCGTCGACAAGGCACCGCCTGCGGTGATCGAGAAGGAACGCGCCAAGCTGGCCGAGTCCGAACAGGCCCTGGCCAACTTCACCGAGCAGCATGCGCGGATTGCAGCGCTGTAATCACTAGAGAGACCGTTGGGGCCGCTGTGCGGCCCTTTCGCGACACAAGGCCGCTCCCACAGGACGGCGCCAACCTTCAAGGCGCTACCATCCTGTGGGAGCGGCCTTGTGTCGCGAAAGGGCTGCGCAGCAGCCCCAGGCTCTTCAAGCCACCGCTCGTATAGGGCTGGACACTGCCATGACCCCGAACAAACCCACCCTGCACCCGCGCAACCGCCACCAGGGTCGCTACGACTTCCCCAGCCTGATCAAGGCCCACCCTGACCTGGCGCGCTTCACCATCACCAACCCCCACGGCAAACCCAGCATCGACTTCGCCAACCCCGAGGCCGTGCGGGTGTTCAACCGAGCCTTGCTCAAGGCCCAGTACGGCATCCAGCACTGGGACATCCCCGCCGATTACCTGTGCCCGCCAATTCCCGGCCGCGCCGACTACATCCACGTGGCCGCCGACCTGCTGGCCGACGACAATGCCGGCGAGATCCCCAAGGGCGCCCAGGTGCGCGCGCTGGACATTGGGGTGGGCGCCAACTGCATCTACCCGCTGTTGGGCCACAGCGACTACCGCTGGCGCTTCCTGGGTTCGGACATCGACCCCGTGGCCCTGGCTTCGGCCAAAGCCATCGTCCAGGCCAACGGCCTGGGCAAGGCCATCACCCTGCGCCAGCAGGCCAACCGTGCCCACATCCTCAGCGGCCTGCTGCAGGAGGACGAACGCTTCGACCTGACCCTGTGCAACCCGCCCTTCCATGCTTCACGCGACGAAGCCACCCGTGGCAGCCAGCGCAAGTGGAAGAACCTTGGCAAGCAGGACCCCAAGCGCAAGCTGCCGGTGCTCAACTTCGGCGGCCAGAACAATGAACTATGGTGCGAAGGTGGCGAGATCCGCTTTGTCACCCAACTGGTTGGCGAAAGCGTGCAGTACGCCGAGCGGGTACTGTGGTTCACCAGCCTGGTGTCCAAGGCCAGCAACCTGCCAGGGATCGAGGCCGCGCTCAAGAAAGCGGGCGCCAAGGCCGTGCGCATCAGTGAAATGGGCCAGGGGCAGAAACAAAGCCGCATGGTCGCCTGGAGCTTCCACGACAACACCGCGCGCCAGGCCTGGCACGCCCGGCGTAAATCCCAGGCATGAAAAAACCGCGCCCGGGCAAGCCGGGCGCGGTTTCGTCAATGCTTCAACAATTACTTGTTGATGGCGTCGGTCAGCACTTTGGCTGGAACGAACTTGACGACTTTCTTGGCAGCGATTTCGATGGCAGCGCCAGTCGAAGGGTTGCGGCCGGTACGGGCAGGACGCTCAGCGACTTTCAGCTTGCCGATGCCTGGCAGAGTGATTTCAGCGCCGTTTTCCAGTTGGTCGGCAACGATCTGGCCCAGTTGCTCCAGAGCGTTCTTGGCGGTGGCTTTTGGCGCGGCGATCGATTCGGCGATGTCGGCAATCAGTTGGTCTTTGGTCAATGCCATGGTGGTGTTCCTTCCCTATCAAATTCGATGGTTATGCAGCGGACTACGACGTTATCGGGCCAGCCCCTGAAAGTGGAGGGCCGCGCCAATCGCGTATGTAGATACGTAAATCGACGTTTGGTTCGACACGACGACAGCACGCTGCCAGCAATGCGCCACACAAGGGGCGCAAGACCGCGCAAAGCTACCACAGGAACGGATAAATATCCGCTGCGCACTTTGATTTAATGCAGGTTTTTCGGGGGTTTTAGCCTAAAACGCACAAATTTGAACAAAAAACGAACAACCGGCATTTCTGCCAACATCCGGCCACTGCATCACCTTGTGTCTAGGGTAAACTGGACGACTTTTGCAGCTCGCCGAGAATTCCATGCCAATCCGTCATTGCATCGTTCACCTGATCGACAAAAAGCCCGATGGCAGCCCCGCCGTGCTGCATGCCCGCGATTCCGAACTGGCCGCCTCCGACGCCATCGAGAACCTGCTGACCGACCTCAATGACAGCTACAACGCCAAGCAAGGCAAGGCCTGGGGTTTTTTCCACGGTGAGTCTGGCGCCTACCCGCTGAGTGGCTGGCTGAAACAGTACCTGGACGAAGAAAAGGACTTTACCGCCTTCAGCCGCGTGGCCGTGGAACACCTGCAGAAGCTGATGGAAGAGTCCAACCTGTCCACCGGCGGCCACATCCTGTTTGCCCACTACCAGCAAGGCATGACCGAATACCTGGCGATCGCCCTGCTGCACCACAGCGAAGGCGTGGCGGTGAACGCCGAGCTCGACGTGATGCCTTCGCGCCACCTCGACCTTGGTCAGTTGCACCTGGCAGCGCGCATCAACCTGTCGGAGTGGAAGAACAATCAGAACTCCAAACAGTACATTTCGTTCATCAAGGGCAAGAACGGCAAGAAGGTCTCGGACTACTTCCGCGACTTCATCGGCTGCCAGGAAGGCGTCGACGGCCCGGGTGAAACCCGCACCCTGCTCAAGGCCTTCAGCGACTTCGTCGAGAGCGAAGACCTGCCGGAAGAGTCCGCCCGCGAAAAAACCCAGACCCTGGTCGAGTACGCCACTACCCAGACCAAGCTGGGCGAGCCGGTAACCCTGGAAGAGCTGTCCAGCCTGATCGACGAGGACCGGCCCAAGGCGTTCTACGACCACATCCGCAACAAGGACTACGGCCTGTCGCCGGAAATCCCCGCGGACAAGCGCACTCTCAACCAGTTCCGCCGTTTCACCGGGCGTGCCGAGGGGCTGTCGATCAGCTTCGAAGCGCACCTGCTGGGGGACAAGGTCGAATATGACGAAGCGGCAGGGACCTTGATCATCAAGGGCCTTCCGACCACCTTGGTGGATCAGTTGAAGCGGCGCAAGGACTGAGGGCCCTAAGTAGCGGAAGACACAGCCTCATAGGAGGCCACCAACGCCTCCTTCGCCGACTTGCGCAGCCGCTTCACCAACCGCTCCTGGCGCAATGCTTCGCCCTTGTCCGGCCATTGCTCCACATACACCAGCGCCTGGGCCGGGCTGGTCTTGAAGTAACGTGCGCCCTGCCCTTTCTGGTGCGCCAGAAAACGCCGCTGCGGGTCATCGCTGATACCGCAATACAGCGATCCATTGGCAGCCCTTACCAAGTAGACATACCAGGGTTTTACTGCCTGATCCGGCACTTTTTCACTCACGACGCCTGCTCTTTCCATCATTAATTTGGTGAGCCCCCCCAAAAAGGGCTTCATCATGCTCACTTCAGCATCCCGCACCTTGCTTGCCGCTGCCCTCTGGGCCGGCGTATCCACCGCCCAGGCCTCCATCGGCGCCCAGACCGCCAAGCAGTTGCAGAAAAACTACGACTCCACGCCCGCGCAGTGCCAGGGCAACGCGGTACCTGCCCACGCCTGTTCGGGCGTTTTACTAAGGTCAACCAGACCTTCACCGCTTTATCACTCCTGGCATCATAGCCAGAACAGCAAGGACAAAGGCGGCGTATCGTTCTCTTACCTGCGCGCCGACATTCCCACCACGCAGCTGGCTGCCGACGGCCGTAGCGGCTTTACCCTGTACCCGCTGCTGCAACGCCCGAAAGAGAGCTTGCGCTACGAAATGCTATGCGCCTGGCCCACTGACGGTGATACCTGGGAGCGTGACAACCGCGGTTGCGGCGACAATCGGCAGACAGCCGCAACCGAAGCGGCCTGCCATGAACAGGGGGTACTCACTGCCGAGCAGTGGATAGAGCGCTTCCGGCAAAGCGGCGACTACAAGGCCCAGTGTGCATTCGATATCCGCCGGGCGCGGGTGCCTGAGCGGGCTGAAGCCTTCTACCAGAGCATACGTGCCAAACAGTTGTTTGCGCCTGAATTACCTTTCCCGTGGAACGAAGTAGTGATCGGTGCGTGGGACGAAGAGCAGTCCAGCAGGCTGCCAATCCAGTCGTTCTTCCATATCGAAGGCGCTTACGGCGCATTGCAACAAGCTCAGGCCGATCAGCAGGATTGGCACAGGACCAACGGCACATTCATACCCGTCATTCGTATTCGCCTACCGAACGACCTCGATGAACGTGCCGCCTTCAGCTATCACGAGAGTGATCAGGCAGTAGCGCTGCCTTGAGCATGCTGGTACGCCCGCAGGCCTTTGAATGCCTGCTGGCGTACCTTGTTCTGCACCAGCGGCGACCAGCCGAGCAGCACGCCAGGCACTCCCAGCGCCTGCCGCGTCCAGCACCACAAGTCGAAGTGGTCGTCGTGCTGGCAGATCAGCCCGTCACGGATCACGAAACGCGCCTGGATATCGTTGACCACGGTGCGACCGGTCTGGCTGAACAGGTAGGTGGCCACCCAGTGCGCTCCACCACTGCGCTCGTCAGCGCGGACGTTATCGAAGGTCAGGGTGAAGTCCTTGGCGCGGCTGGTCAGCATCCGCCACATGTCGCCTGCATCCTTGCCACGCAGGGTGCCGAAGACCGGGTCGCTGAAGACGATATCATCGCTGTAGCAGGCAACCATGGCCTCGGCGTCCAGGCGCTGGAAGGCCTGGTAGAAACGGGTGATCAGGTCGTGGTTGGCATCGCTCATGAGGGCTGGTCCATCCTGGGAGTCAAAGCAGCACGATAATCTGCCCCGGTTGCTTATGCCAGTACCGGCCCCTTCGCGGGTGAACCCGCTCCCACAGGGATCGCACACATCTTGAAAATTGTGCAGTAGCTGTGGGAGCGGGTTCACCCGCGAAAGGGCCGGCACTGCCAACATCAACTTCAGACTTTCTCGCTGCTCACCTGCACATGCAAAGCCCGCCCGGCCCCCAGGCCGAACACGAGGGCACCCGCCCCCAGCACGGCGAAAATCCACCCCACTGCCGCCCAGCCCCCGGTCAGGTCATGCACCAGCCCCACCGCGAACGGTCCCATCGACGCCAGCGTATACCCCACTCCCTGCGCCATGCTCGACAGGTTTGCCGCCACATGGGCATCCTTCGAGCGCAGCACGATCAAGGTCAGCGCCAGGGCAAAGGTACCGCCCTGCCCCAGGCCCAGCACCACCGCCCAGCCCCACAGCCCGGAAAGTGGCGCATACAGGCAACCGAACAGGCCAGCCAGGGTAATCAGCATGACCAGCACGATCGCCAGCCGCTGGTCCTTGCCGCGCGTGGCCAGCCAGGGCGCACTGAGCGAACTGACCAGTTGCACGATCACCGACCCCGACAGCACCAGGCCCGCTTCGGTCGGGCTCAGGCCGCGGCCGATCAGGATCGATGGCAACCAGCCGAAGACGATGTACGCCAGCGAAGACTGCAGGCCCATGTACAGGGTCACCTGCCAGGCCAGCGGATCACGCCAAAGCCCACGCACGCGATAGGCCACCTTGTGCAGACCATGGCCCTGGCGGGCTTGCGGCAGCCATACCAGCATGGCCAGCACGGCCGGCAGCCCCCAGAAACCCAGCCCCAGCGCCCAGCTGTCATAGAAATGCCGGGCCAGGGGTACCGTGGCACCCGCCGCCATGGCGGCGCCCAGGCACAACGCCATGGTATACACGCCGGTCAGGGTGCCAGCATGCTGCGGGAAGTCGCGTTTGACTATACCCGGCAACAGCACGCCAATAATGCCAATACTGGCCCCCGCCATCAGGCTGCCAAGGAACACCCCGATAGCGCCAAAGGTGCTGCGCACCAAAATGCCCAGCGCCAGGGTGACGAGGATGCCGAGGATCACCCGCTCACTGCCAAAGCGCCGCGCCAGCACCGGCGCCAAGGGGGCGAACAGGCCCAGGCACAGCACCGGCAGGGTGGTCAGCAAACCGGCCTGCGAAGCATTCAGCCCCAAACCTTCGGATACCTGGCCCAGCACCGGCGCCATGCTCGACAGCGCCGGACGCAGGTTCAAGGCCACCAGCACCAGGCCCAGCAACAACAGCCAGGGCCGCCGCACTACCACTGGCTGCTGCTGGACCTGCTCGTCGTCAGCCTCGGCGTCGATCAGCAACTCATCGAGGTCCCGCTCGTTCGGTGGGGTGTTACGGGTGATGGATTCAGCCATGGCCTTCTCGGGGTCAGGATTCGATAAGGGTACGGCTCAGGCGCTTGGCCCGCTCCGCATCGCGTTGCTCGATGGCGGCGAGGATCTGCCCATGCAAGTCGAACGTGGCCTGGCAGCGCGGCACAGTCGCCATGTTGTGCTGCAGCGCGGCAGCCACCACCCCGGAAAAGTACCGGTACAGTTCACTCAAGGCCGGGTTATGGGCGGCATCGACCAGCCGCTGGTGAAACACCAGGTCGCAGGCCACATAAGCATCGATATCACCGTGAAAATGCCCGGCACTGTTGGCCAGGGCATCACGCAGCGCTTGCAGGTCGGCGTCGGTACGGCGCAGTGCGGCCAGGCCGATGGCCTCGGCTTCGAGGATGTGCCGGGTTTCACGGGCCTGCTCGTGCGTGCAACGGGACATCGCCTGCACCGCCTGCAGCGGGTCCTGGGCCGTGCGCAGGTAACTGCCGTCGCCCTGGCGGATCTCCACCAGGCCACTGAACGCCAACACACGCATGGCCTCGCGCACAGTGTTGCGGCTGATGCCCAGTTGCAGGGCCAGTTCCGGCTCGGTCGGCAGGCGCTGGCCAACCTGCCAGTCGCCCAGCTCGATGCGTTCACGCATGCGCTCGACGGCCAGTTCGACCAGGGAGCGCTTGGTCAATTCGGTACTCATGCAACTCAACCAATCATCCGATGAATCTGGTCAGCATAATGTATACCGGCAATACAGCAAACACTGATGGTTTCTGCCGATAGTGGAAATCCCTGTGGGAGCGGGCATGCCCGCGAAAAATCCAACGCGATGGATGGCACCGGCGTTGCCGGTGTTCGCGGGCACCCCCGCTCCCACAAGGGCCGCGTCACGGCAGCTTGCAATACCGTCAGTTCAACGCATCAAGCAGCGCCTGGTTCATCTCTGGCGTACCGATGGTAATGCGCAGGAACTGGGCAATGCGCGGCTGCTTGAAGTGGCGCACGATCACGCCTTGCTCGCGCAGGCGCGCGGCCAGCTCACCGGCATCCTGCTGCGGGTGGCGGGCAAAGATGAAGTTGGCCGCCGATGGCAGCACTTCGAAGCCCTTGGCCCGCAGTTGCCCGACCAATACCTCGCGGCTGTCGATCACCTTGCGGCAGGTTTCCTCGAAGTACTCGCGGTCCTCGAACGCCACAGCCGCGCCGACGATCGCCGCACGGTCCAGCGGGTAGGAGTTGAAGCTGTTCTTGATACGCTCCAGCGCCTCGATCAGGTCCGGGTGCCCCACCGCCAGGCCAACCCGCAGCCCGGCCAGCGAACGCGACTTCGACAGGGTCTGGGTGACCAGCAGGTTGTCGTAGCGGTTGACCAGGCTGATGGCCGTTTCGCCACCGAAGTCGATGTAGGCCTCATCGATCACCACCACCGAATCACGGTTGGCCTGCAGCAACTGCTCCACCGCCTGCAGCGGCATCAGGCAGCCGGTCGGCGCGTTGGGGTTGGGGAAGATGATGCCGGCGTTGGGCTTGTTGTAGTCCTCGATGCGGATCTGGAACTGCTCATCCAGCGCCACCTGTTCGAAGGCGATACCGTAGAGCCCGCAATAGACTGGGTAGAAGCTGTAGCTGATGTCCGGGAACAGCAGCGGCGCGTCGTGCTGGAACAGGCCGTGGAAGATGTGCGCCAGTACCTCGTCCGAACCGTTGCCGACGAACACTTGCGCCGGGGTCACGCCGTAGTACTCGGCCACCGCCTGCTTCAGCCGGTCACCGTTCGGGTCCGGGTACAGGCGCAGGTTGTCGTTCAGCTCGCCGCGCATGGCCTCCAGCGCCTTGGGCGACGGGCCGTAGGGGTTTTCGTTGGTGTTCAGCTTGACCAGGCGGGCCAGCTTGGGCTGCTCGCCCGGCACGTAAGGCACCAGGTCCTTGACGAAGGGGCTCCAGAATCGACTCATGCTCAGTTCCCCTTCTCTTGGGTCAGAATGCGGTATTCAGCGCTGCGGGCGTGGGCGGTCAGCGACTCGCCACGGGCCAGGACCGAGGCGGTATGGCCCAGTTCGGACGCGCCCTGCTCGGAGCAGAAAATGATCGACGAACGCTTCTGGAAGTCATACACCCCCAGCGGCGACGAGAAACGCGCGGTGCCGGAAGTCGGCAGCACGTGGTTGGGGCCAGCGCAGTAGTCGCCCAGCGCTTCGCTGGTGTGGCGGCCCATGAAGATCGCGCCAGCGTGGCGGATGTGCGGCAGCCAGGCCTGCGGGTCGGCCACCGACAGCTCCAGGTGCTCCGGCGCGATGCGGTTGGCCACTTCCATGGCCTGCTGCATGTCACGCACCTGGATCAGCGCGCCACGGCCATTGATCGACTTCTCGATGATCTCGGCACGCTCCATGGTTGGCAGCAGCTTGTCGATGCTGGCGGCAACGCGGTCGAGGAAGGCGGCATCGGGGCTGACCAGGATGGCCTGGGCATCTTCGTCGTGCTCCGCCTGGGAGAACAGGTCCATGGCGATCCAGTCCGGGTCGGTCTGGCCGTCGCACACCACGAGGATTTCCGACGGGCCGGCGATCATGTCGATACCCACCTGGCCGAACACATGGCGCTTGGCGGTGGCGACGTAGATGTTGCCCGGGCCGACGATCTTGTCCACCTGCGGCACGCTTTCGGTACCGTAGGCCAGCGCGGCAACAGCCTGGGCGCCACCGACGGTGAACACACGGTCAACACCGGCGATGCAGGCAGCCGCCAGCACCAGCTCGTTGACCTCGCCACGCGGGGTCGGCACCACCATCACCACCTCGGCCACACCGGCGACCTTGGCCGGGATGGCGTTCATCAGCACCGACGACGGGTACGACGCCTTGCCGCCCGGCACATACAGGCCGGCGCGGTCCAGCGGGGTGACCTTCTGGCCGAGCACGGTGCCGTCGGCTTCGGTGTACTGCCAGGAGTCCTGCTTCTGCCGCTCGTGGTACATGCGCACACGGTTGGCGGCCTTTTCCAGGGCTTCACGCTGGGCCGGGGTAATGCGGGTCAGGGCCAGTTCCAGGCGCGCGCGATCGAGGATCAGGTCGTCAATCGACTTGGCATCGACACCATCGAAACGCTGGGTGAACTCCACCAATGCCGCATCGCCACGCTCACGCACGGCCTTGATGATGTCGAGCACGCGCTGGTTGACCGCGTCATCGGACACACTTTCCCAGCTCAGCAGATGATCCAGATGTCGGGCGAAATCCGGATCAGCAGCGTTGAGACGGGCAATTGCAGTGGACACGGTCATGGCGAGGGCCTCGATTATTGGCGAATGCTCAGGCGCCCTAGGCTACCAGTCCATCCGCGCGGGCACCCGAGAAAAATGGCTATGACGCGGATAGACGGGCGCGACAGCAAAGGCCGCGCACAGTCGGTAGAGAGTCAGCCGCGGTGTCGCGATTCGACCGCACCGCGCAGCGTGTCGATCAGGCTCTGGATACGGGCGTGCTGCATTTTCATGGAGGCCTTGTTGACCACCAGGCGCGAGCTGATCGTGGCGATCAGTTCCTGGGGCTCCAGGCCGTTGGCACGCAGGGTATTACCGGTGTCGACCACGTCGATGATCTTGTCGGCGAGGTTGATCAGCGGTGCCAGTTCCATCGAGCCGTACAGCTTGATGATGTCGACCTGGCGGCCCTGTTCGGCGTAGTAGCGCTTGGCTACGTTGACGAACTTGGTTGCCACGCGCAGACGGCCCTTGGGCTCGGGTGCGCCGACCACGCCAGCGGTCATCAGCTTGCAACGGGCAATCTGCAGGTCCAGGGGCTCGTACAGGCCCTGGCCGCCGTACTCCATCAGCACATCCTTGCCGGCCACACCCAGGTCGGCGGCACCATGCTCGACATAGGTCGGCACGTCGGTGGCACGCACGATCAGCAGGCGCACATCGTCCTGCGTGGTGGGGATGATCAGTTTGCGGCTCTTGTCCGGGTTCTCGGTCGGCACGATACCGGCCTCGGCCAGCAACGGCAGGGTATCGTCGAGAATACGGCCTTTGGAAAGCGCGATGGTCAGCATTGGAACGTCGGTCCTTAAGCGGCTACTGCCGGCCGGGCGTCGAGCCCGACCGCATTCAATTCGTTATGCGGGAGCGGGCAAGCCCACTCCCGCAGCAGACGACTAGCCCGGTACGCGACGAATCTTCGCGCCCAGCATCTGCAGTTTTTCTTCGATGCACTCGTAACCACGGTCGATGTGGTAGATGCGATCGATCAGGGTATCGCCTTCGGCTACCAGCGCCGACAGCACCAGGCTGGCGGAAGCACGCAGGTCGGTGGCCATTACCGGGGCCCCCTTCAGCGCCTTGACGCCAGTGACGATGGCTGTGTTGCCTTCGACCTGGATCTGCGCGCCCATGCGGTGCATTTCGTAGACGTGCATGAAGCGGTTTTCGAAGATCGTCTCGATCACCGCGCCAGTACCTTCGGCAATGGCGTTGAGCGAGATGAACTGCGCCTGCATGTCGGTCGGGAACGCCGGGTACGGGGCGGTACGCAGGTTGACGGCTTTCGGCCGCTTGCCGTGCATGTCCAACTCGATCCAGTCTTCGCCGGTGTTGATGTCGGCGCCGGCTTCCTTGAGCTTTTCCAGTACGGCTTCAAGGATGGTCGGGTCGGTGTCCTTGACCTTGACGCGGCCACCGGTCACGGCAGCAGCGACCAGGTAGGTACCGGTCTCGATACGGTCCGGCATCACGCGGTAATTGGCCGAGTGCAGGCGCTCGACGCCATCGATGGTGATGGTGTCGGTACCCGCGCCCTGGACCTTGCCGCCCATGGCGTTGATGAAGTTGGCCAGGTCGACCACTTCCGGCTCGCGCGCGGCGTTCTGCAGCACGCTGCGGCCGTTGGCCAGGGCAGCGGCCATCATGATGTTCTCGGTACCGGTCACGCTGACGGTGTCGAAGAAGAAGTGCGCACCGCGCAGGCCACCCTCAGGCGCCTTGGCCTTGATGTAGCCGCCTTCGACTTCGATCTTCGCGCCCATGGCCTCAAGGCCACGGATGTGCAGGTCGACCGGGCGCGAGCCAATGGCGCAACCGCCAGGCAGGGCCACTTCGGCCTCACCGAAACGGGCGACCATCGGGCCCAGCACCAGGATCGAGGCGCGCATGGTCTTGACCAGCTCGTAAGGCGCGACCAGGGTCTTGATGGTGCGTGGGTCGATCTCCACCGCCAGCTTTTCGTCGATCACCGGCTCGATGCCCATGCGGCCGAACAGCTCGATCATGGTGGTGATGTCGTGCAGGTGCGGCAGGTTGCCCACGGTGACCGGGCCGTCGGCCAGCAGGGTCGCCGCCAGAATCGGCAGGGCTGCGTTCTTCGCGCCCGAAATACGGATCTCGCCATCAAGGCAAGCGCCGCCAGTAATAATCAGTTTGTCCATTGGAATCTCGCCGCCACGTTGGCTCAGGTGCGCTCAGCCCAGGCTGCGCTGCTGAAAAATTTCATGGTTACCGCATGGATGCTGCCATTGGCGATCCACGGATTCAGGTGAGCATAGATCGCCTGCTGGCGTTTGACCGGGCTCAGGCCAGCCAACTCGTCGCTGATCACGTTCAACTGGAAGTTGCAGCCTTCGCCTTCAACTTCGACCCGGGAACCCGGCAATTTCTCTTCAAGGAAGCTTTTAACTTCTACGGCCTGCATGCTCAACCTCAATCGGCGCCCGATGCGCACGGGTCGGCCATCATACAAAAAAGCCCCTCGCCTGCGAAGCCCAACGAGGGCTTCGCTGACCGAGGGGCCATCACCCGTGCCGAGCTATCAGGTTGCCAGCACTTCGTCAAGGTCATAGACCTCGGCAATTTCCCGCATGTCGTCGGGCATGCTGCGCACCTGGCAGCCCTTGCCGGCGGCCTGGGCATCGCGCATGAAGGCCAGCAGCAACGACAGGCCGACACTGGTGGAGCGCTGCACCGCCGAGCAATCGAGTACCAACTGCACCTCGCGGCAGGCCGCGATCAGTGCCTTGCCCTGCTTGCGCAGGGCCGGCCCGCTGCGGTAGTCCAGCACACCGGCCAGGCGCAACACGCCCGGCTCGGCCATGCTTACACCGGCCTCACTCATTTGACGGTCTTCTCTGGCGAGTTGTCGGCGGCCTGCTTGGCCTTGGCCACTTCGCCGGCCCAGCCGTCGATGGTCTTGTCCAGGTCGTTGCCGTTGCGCTGCATGGCGTCGGCGAACTGGTCGCGGAACAGCTTGCCGATGTTGATGCCGTTGACGATCACATTACGCACCTTCCACTCGCCGCCAATGTTTTCCATGGTGTACTGCACCGGATACACGGCACCGTTGTTGCCAGTGACCTTCATGCCGACGCTGGCGCGCTTGCCGTCATCAGCCTTGGCCGGGTCGACTGCGATGCCCTGGTTGTTGTACTCGAGCAGGGCATTGCCATAGAACTGCATCAGGCTGCGCTTGAAGTTTTCCTGGAAGCGCTGCATCTGCTCAGGGGTGGCCTTGCGCGAGTACTTGACGGTCATGATGCTTTTGGAAATACCGTCGGCATCCACCACCGGGCCGAGGATGCGATTCAGCGCATCGTAGAAGGCATTAGGGTTGGACTTGTACTGTTCCTTGTTGGCCTTCAGGTCGCCCAGCAGTTCAGTGGTGGTGCCCTGGATCACATCGTGTGGGGTCTGCGCAGCCATGGTCAGCAGGGGGAAGGCCGCCAGCAGGACCAGCAGGCCACGTCGCAGGATGGAAATCATGGAAACTCCTTAATTAGCCGGTTGCGCTTCTTTAGGTTCCTTGCCAACGGAGTTGAGCAGGAACTTGCCAATCAGATCTTCCAGCACCAGCGCCGACTGGGTGTCGTGGATGGTCCCGCCATCCTTGAGCACCTGGTCTTCACCGCCCACGCTGATGCCGATGTACTTCTCGCCAAGCAACCCGGCGGTCAGGATCGAGGCAGTGGAGTCGGTCGGCAGGTTGTCCACCGACTTGTCCAGCTGCAGCGTCACCCGACCGGTGTAGGAATCACGGTCCAGATCGATGGCGGTAACCTTGCCGATGGTCACACCGGCCATGGTCACTTTAGCTCTGACCGTCAAACCGGCGATATTGTCGAAGTAGGCATAAACTTTATAGGTATCGCTGCTCGGGCTGGCCGACAGCCCGCTGACACGCAGTGCCAGCAGCAGCAGCGCCAGGATCCCGGCCAGGAGGAACAGGCCGACACCGATTTCCAGGGTGCGGTTTTGCATCAGAAATCTCCAAACATCAAGGCGGTCAGAATAAAGTCCAGACCCAGCACTGCCAACGAGGCATAGACCACGGTCTTGGTGGTGGCACGGCTGATCCCTTCTGAGGTGGGCTCACAGTCGTACCCCTGGAATACGGCGATCCAGGTCGTGACGAAGGCGAATACCAGGCTCTTGATCAGCCCGTTGAGCACGTCGTCGGTGAACGAAACACTGTTCTGCATGTTGGCCCAGAACGAGCCCTCGTAGACGCCCAGCCAGTCCACCGCCACCCAAGAGCCACCCCAGATGCCGACCACGCTGAAAATCAGCGCCAGCAACGGCAGCGAGATGAAGCCGGCCCACAGGCGTGGCGCTACGATGTACTTGAGCGGGTCGACGCCGATCATTTCCAGGCTCGACAACTGCTCGGTGGACTTCATGTTGCCGATTTCGGCGGTCAGCGCCGAACCGGCACGGCCGGCAAACAGCAGCGCCGTCACCACCGGGCCGAGCTCTCGCAGCAGGGTCAGGGCGACCATCTGCCCCACCGCCTGCTCCGAGCCGTACTTGGTCAGGATGCTGAAGCCCTGCAGCGCCAGCACCATGCCGATGAACACCCCAGACACGACGATGATCGCCAGCGACAGCACGCCCACCGAGTACAGCTGCCTGATCAGCAGCTGGAAGCCGCCGCCGATACCGCCACGGCCAATCAGCGCATGGAACAGGAACAGGCAGGAGCGCCCCAGCACCGCCAGCACGTCGATTGCCGAGCGGCCCAACAGGCGGACACGTTCGAGTAAGGATTTTCTGCGCATCAACGCGCCCCCAGCAAGTCGGCGCGGTAGTCAGGCGCAGGGAAGTGGAAAGGTACCGGGCCGTCCGGGTCGCCCTTCATGAACTGGCGAATGCGCGGATTGTCCGAGCCCATCAGTTCGTCAGGCGTCCCCTGGCCCAGCACCTGGCCGTCACCTACCACATAGATGTAGTCGGCGATGCTGGCGGTTTCTGCCAGGTCGTGGGAAACGACGATGCTGGTGATACCCAGGGCATCATTGAGCAGGCGGATCAGGCGCACCAATACACCCATGGCGATCGGGTCCTGGCCGACGAACGGTTCGTCGTACATGAGGATCTGCGGGTCCAGGGCAATCGCCCGGGCCAGTGCCACCCGGCGTTTCATGCCACCGGACAGTTCGTCGGGCATCAGGTCGATGGCACCGCGCAGCCCTACGGCCTGCAGTTTCATCAGCACGATATCGCGGATCATTTCGTCCGACAGCTGGGTGTGCACGCGCAGCGGGAACGCAACGTTCTCGAACACATCGAGATCGGTGAACAGCGCGCCGCTCTGGAACAGCACCCCCATTTGCTTGCGGGCGTCGAACAGGTCGCTGCGCGACAACGTCGGCAGGTTCTGCCCGGCAACCCAGACCTCACCGCTGGAAGGGCGCAACTGCGCGCCCATCAGGCGGAGCAACGTGGTCTTGCCGCAACCCGATGGCCCCATGATACCGGTGACCTTGCCGCGCGGGATGCGAATGTCGACGTTGCTGAAAATGCTGCGCGAACCGCGTTTGAAGGTAACCCCCTTCAACTCGACCGCGTAGGCGCTATCCACACTCATCTAGACTCCTTGCTAGTGCAGCCTCGTCCTTATGGACGTCGGCCTCCATCTGGAAGGCACAAGCGCCCCTGGCAGGCCGAATAGCGGCGAACTATAGCACCGCTGACAGCGCCGCCCCAAGGTCGGCTAACGAGTCGTTCAGCCCTGCGACAGGCTAACGAGACATTCGCCACGGCAATCGAAAGCGTGAGGGTTTCTTTCATTGCAGCTATAATCGCCGCCTTTTCATCAGGCATTGCTTTTTCGACATGAGCCAATCCAGCGAGCTGATCCAATCCGCCCAACGCACCCTGCGCCTGGAACTCGAGGCCGTAGAGGCCCTGCTGGCGCGCATCGACGACAATTTCGTCAAGGCCTGCGAACTGATCCTGGCCAGCAAGGGCCGGGTCGTCGTGGTCGGCATGGGCAAGTCCGGGCACATCGGCAACAAGATCGCCGCCACCCTGGCCAGCACCGGCACACCGGCGTTTTTCGTGCACCCGGCCGAAGCAAGCCATGGCGACATGGGCATGATCACCCGCGATGATGTCATCCTTGCCCTGTCGAACTCCGGCAGCACCGCCGAAATCGTCACCCTGCTGCCGCTGATCAAGCGCCTGGGCATCAAGCTGATCAGCCTGACCGGCAACCCGGACTCGCCCCTGGCCCAGGCTGCCGAGGTCAACCTCGACGCCCGCGTCGAGCAAGAGGCCTGCCCGCTGAACCTGGCCCCCACCTCCTCCACCACCGCATCGCTGGTGCTGGGCGACGCGCTCGCCATTGCCCTGCTCGAAGCCCGCGGCTTCACCGCCGAGGACTTTGCCTTCTCGCACCCGGGTGGTGCGCTGGGCCGCCGCCTGCTGCTCAAGGTGGAGAACGTGATGCACGCCGGCGACGAACTGCCCAAGGTGCCCCGTGGCACCCTGCTCAAGGACGCACTCCTTGAAATGTCCCGCAAAGGCCTGGGCATGACCGTGATCGTCGAAGCCGACGGCAAGCTGGCCGGGATCTTCACCGACGGTGACCTGCGCCGCAGCCTGGACCGCAACATCGACGTTCACACCACCCTGATCGACCAGGTCATGACCGTGCACGGCAAGACGGCCCGCGCCGAAATGCTCGCGGCCGAGGCCCTGAAGATCATGGAGGACCACAAGATCGGCGCCCTGGTGGTGGTGGACCGCGAGGACCGCCCGACCGGAGCCCTGAACATGCACGACCTGCTGCGCGCCGGCGTAATGTAAAGGAGCGATGGAATGAACCAGGACCTCATGCAACGCGGCAAGCATATCAAGCTGGCAGTGTTCGACGTGGACGGCGTGCTCACCGACGGGCGCCTGTACTTCCTCGAGGACGGCAGCGAGTTCAAGACCTTCAACACCCTCGACGGCCAGGGCATCAAGATGCTCATGGCCTCGGGCGTGACCACGGCGATCATCAGCGGGCGCAAGACCCCGGTGGTCGAGCGCCGGGCGAAGAACCTCGGCATCCCGCACCTGTACCAGGGCCGCGAGGACAAACTGGTGGTGCTGGACGGCCTGCTCGCCGAACTGGGCCTGAGCTATGCTGAAGTGGCTTACCTGGGCGACGACCTGCCCGACCTGCCGGTGATTCGCCGGGTCGCCCTGGGCATGGCGGTGGCCAACGCCGCGCCGTTCGTTCGCCAGCACGCCCATGGCGTGACCCAGGCACGTGGCGGCGAAGGCGCGGCCCGTGAATTCTGCGAACTGATCATGCAGGCCCAGGGCACCCTGGACGCTGCCAACGCCAATTACCTGTAAGGCTGCCCATGTTCAGCAAGAAAGCCCGCAACATTGCGCTGCTCGCGGCAATCGCCGCCCTGCTGGTGGCGATCGGCTACTGGAATGTCAGCCCGGAAAGCTTCCTCGACAAGCCGGTGGCCCAGGTCGACGCAAGCGCCATCGACTACTACGCGATCAACGCCCACAGTGTGCAGTTCCTGCCCGACGGCAAGCTGCAGTACGAAATGACCGCCGACAAGGTCGAGCACCTCAAGGCCAGCGAAATCACCCTGCTGACCACGCCGGACCTGCACCTGTACCGCGGTACCGAATACCCGTGGCACGTGCAGAGCACCCGCGCCGAGGTCAACCCGGACGGCAGCGAGGTCGAACTGATCGACAAGGTCCGGGTTGCCCGCACCGACGAAAAGCAGCGTGAAACCATCATTACCAGCTCACGCATGACCGTGTTCCCGCAGAAGCAATATGCGCAGACCGAGCAAGCCGTTAGAATCGACGGCGCCGGTGGCACAACTACGGGCAAAGGAATGAAAGCGTATTTGAAAGAAGGCAAGATGGACTTGCTCTCTAACGTAAGAGGACAGTATGAGGCTCGTTAAAACCCTCCCCCTTTTGCTCAGCCTGAGCGCAGCACTGGGAAGCGCGAGCGCCCTCGCCCTGCCGAACGACCGTGACCAGCCTATCCGCATCCAGGCCGACAACGCCCACCTGGACGACAAGCAGGGCGTGGCCACCTACACCGGCGACGTGATCATCACCCAGGGTTCGATGATGATCAAAGGCAACACCGTGACCATCACCCGCTCCGCCTCCGGCGATATCGACGTGGTGACCTCGGTGGGCAACCTGGCCTACTTCGAGCAGCAGCAGAGCGCGGCCAAGCCGGACAAGATGAAAGGCTGGGGCGTGACCATCCAGTACCAGTCGCAGAAGGACCTGGTGATCCTCACCGACCGCGCCAAGGTCGAGAACGAAGGCAACACCACCGAAGGCGAGAAGATCGTCTACAACACCCAGACCCAGGTGGCGACCGCCGGTCGTGGTGGCAACGTGACCTCGCCGCGTCAGCGTATCGACATGGTGATCCAGCCCAAGAAGAAGGCCGAGTAAATGGCAACCCTCAAAGCCCAGCACCTGGCCAAGAGCTACAAGGGGCGGCAAGTCGTACGTGATGTCAGCCTGTCGATCGACAGCGGCCAGATCGTCGGCCTGCTCGGCCCCAACGGCGCCGGCAAGACCACTTGCTTCTACATGATCGTCGGCCTGGTCCAGGCCGAGCAGGGGCGCGTGCTGATCGACAACCTCGATGTCAGCCACCAGCCCATGCACGGGCGCGCCCGCGCCGGCATCGGCTACCTGCCGCAGGAAGCCTCGATCTTCCGCAAGCTGTCGGTGGCCGACAACATCATGGCCATCCTCGAGACCCGCAAGGACCTCGACCGCGACGGCCGGCGCAAAGAGCTGGAAAGCCTGCTGCAGGAGTTCCACATCAGCCACATCCGCGACAACCTCGGCATGAGCCTGTCCGGCGGTGAGCGCCGCCGCGTGGAAATTGCCCGCGCGCTGGCGACCGCGCCCAAGTTCATCCTGCTGGACGAACCCTTCGCCGGTGTCGACCCGATCTCGGTCGGCGACATCAAGCAGATCATCCACCACCTCAAGGCCAAGGGCATCGGTGTACTGATCACCGACCACAACGTGCGTGAGACCCTGGATATCTGCGAAACCGCCTATATCGTCAATGATGGCCGACTGATCGCCGAAGGCGACGCCGAAACCATCCTGGCCAACGACCTGGTCAAAGAGGTTTACCTGGGCCACGAGTTCCGGCTCTGAGCCCGGCACGCGCCTGGAGTACTGGCAAATCGCCCTGAAACAGCGGGTAAAGTTGTTACAGTGCTCTAGGCAAACGCTACAATTTAAGGCATAAAACTTGCTTGATTTGGCGCTCCGGCGCCCTCGTGTAGTGGATGGCGCATGCGCGCCGGCGAACAAGGTATTAAGCCCCAGCCATGAAACCATCGCTCGTCCTAAAAATGGGCCAGCAACTGACGATGACACCGCAGTTGCAACAGGCCATCCGCCTGCTCCAGCTCTCCACCCTGGACCTCCAACAGGAAATCCAGGAAGCGCTGGAGTCGAACCCGATGCTCGAACGTCAGGAAGACGGCGACGACTTCGACAACAGCGACCCGATGGCGGACAACGCCGAGAACAAGCCGGCCGCCGAAGTCCAGGACAACAGCTTCCAGGAAAGCACCACCAGTGCCGACACCCTGGAAGACGGTGAGTGGAGCGAGCGCATCCCCAACGAACTGCCAGTCGACACGGCCTGGGAAGACATCTACCAGACCAGTGCCAGCAGCCTGCCAAGCAACGATGACGACGAGTGGGACTTCACCACCCGCACATCGGCCGGCGAAAGCCTGCAAAGCCACCTGCTGTGGCAGCTGAACCTGGCACCGATGTCCGACACCGACCGCCTGATCGCCGTCACCCTGATCGACAGCATCAACGGCCAGGGCTACCTGGAAGACACCCTCGAGGAAATCTGCGCCGGTTTCGACCCGGAGCTGGATATCGAGCTGGACGAGGTCGAAGCGGTGCTGCACCGCATCCAGCAGTTCGAGCCCGCCGGTATTGCCGCCCGCAGCCTAGGCGAATGCCTGTTGCTGCAACTGCGCCAGCTGCCCGCCAACACCCCGTGGATGACCGAAGCCAAGCGCCTGGTCACAGATTTCATCGACCTGCTCGGCAGCCGTGACTACAGCCAGCTGATGCGTCGCATGAAAATCAAGGAAGACGAGCTGCGCCAGGTCATCGAGCTGGTACAAAGCCTCAACCCGCGCCCCGGCTCGCAGATCGAGTCCAGCGAGCCTGAGTACGTGGTGCCCGACGTCATCGTGCGCAAGGACAGCGACCGCTGGCTGGTGGAACTGAACCAGGAGGCCATCCCGCGCCTGCGCGTCAACCCGCAGTACGCCGGGTTCGTGCGCCGGGCCGACACCAGCGCCGACAACACCTTCATGCGCAACCAGCTGCAGGAAGCGCGCTGGTTCATCAAGAGCCTGCAAAGCCGCAACGAAACCCTGATGAAGGTGGCCACGCAGATCGTCGAGCACCAGCGCGGCTTCCTTGACCACGGTGACGAAGCGATGAAGCCGTTGGTGCTGCATGACATCGCCGAAGCGGTGGGCATGCACGAGTCGACCATTTCGCGGGTTACCACGCAGAAATACATGCACACGCCGCGTGGCATCTACGAACTGAAATACTTTTTCTCCAGCCATGTCAGCACCTCCGAAGGCGGAGAATGCTCGTCCACGGCGATCCGCGCGATCATCAAGAAACTGGTTGCGGCGGAAAATCAGAAAAAGCCATTGAGTGACAGCAAGATCGCTGGTTTACTGGAGGCACAAGGCATCCAGGTAGCCCGTCGCACCGTCGCCAAGTACCGCGAGTCCCTCGGCATCGCACCGTCGAGCGAGCGCAAGCGACTGATGTAGCCCCTGAGATGTACCAAAGCGTTTGTGGGGCAGGTGCAAGACCTGCCTCTTTATGCACGGGCAACAAAGGAGAAGCTGTATGCAAGTCAATATCAGTGGACAGCATGTAGAAGTCACCCAGCCACTGCGCGATTATGTGCTTGAAAAGCTCGCTCGCGTGGAAAGTCACTTCGACAAGATCACCAACGTGCAGGTCATCATGAAAGTCGAGAAGCTGCAGCAGAAGGTCGAAGCGACCTTGCAGATTCCTGGCGGCGAAGTGGTTGCCAACGCCGAACACGAAGACATGTATGCAGCGATCGACGCCTTGGCCGACAAGCTCGACCGCCAACTGAAAAAACACAAGGAAAAACAGCAAAGCCTGCTGCAAGGTGCAGCTGCCCGCTGATCCCCCTCATCCATGATCCGACTTGAAACCATCCTGACCCCCGGCCGTTCCCTCGTGAACGTGCCGGGCGGCAGCAAGAAGCGCGCCCTGGAAAAGGTCGCCACCGTCATCGCCGAACAAGTGCCAGAACTGGAGATGCAGGATGTCTTCGAAAAACTGGTCGCCCGGGAAAAACTCGGTTCGACCGGTTTCGGCAATGGCATCGCCATCCCGCACTGCCGGCTTGAAGGATGTTCCGCTCCGGTCAGCGCCCTGCTGCACCTGGAAGCCCCTATCGACTACGACGCCATCGATGGCGCGCCGGTGGACCTGCTGTTCGTCCTGCTGGTGCCGGAAGCCGCCACCGATGCCCATCTGGAACTGCTGCGCCAGATTGCCAGCATGCTCGATCGCAAGGAGGTCCGTGATCGCCTGCGTGCGGCCACCAGCAGCGAGGCCCTGTTCCAGGTTGTCCTGGACGTACAGAACGAGCACTGAACATGCGCCTGATCATCGTCAGCGGCCGGTCCGGCTCCGGCAAGAGCACCGCCCTCGATGTCCTGGAAGACAACGGTTTCTACTGCATTGACAACCTGCCCGCCGGGCTGCTGCCGCAGTTGGCGGAAAATGCGCTGATCAACACCGAATCGCAGCAACCCAAGGTCGCCGTGTCGATCGACGCGCGCAACCTGCCCAGCCACCTGACACGCTTCCCCGAACTGCTCGAAGAAGCCCGCGCCCGGCACATCCAGTGCGACGTGTTGTACCTGGATGCCGACGAAGACATGCTGCTCAAGCGCTTCTCGGAAACCCGCCGACGCCACCCGCTGACCAACGCCAACCGCTCGCTCGCGGAAGCGATTCGTGTGGAAAGCGAATTGCTGGGGCCGATTGCGGACCTGGCCGACCTGAAGATCGATACCACCAACCTGAACCTTTACCAGCTGCGTGATTCGATCAAGCTGCGCCTGCTCAACCAGCCCGAGCCTGGCACCGCGTTCCTGGTCGAGTCGTTCGGTTTCAAGCGCGGAATGCCGGTCGATGCCGACCTGGTGTTCGATGTGCGCTGCCTGCCCAACCCCTACTGGAAGCCCGAGTTGCGTGAGCACTCCGGCCTCGACCAACCGGTGATCGACTACCTGGCCGCACAGCCGGATGTCGAAGAGATGTTCAACGACATTTCCAGCTACCTGCTCAAGTGGCTGCCCCGCTTCGCCGCCAGCAACCGTGCCTACGTTACCATTGCCATTGGCTGCACCGGCGGCCACCACCGCTCGGTGTATATCACCGAACGCCTTGGCCAGTTGCTGCAGCAATCCCTGAAAAACGTCCAGGTCCGCCACCGCGACCTCTAGCCCAAGGATCCACCCCACGATGCCCGCCCGTGAAATAACCATCATCAACAAGCTGGGTCTGCATGCCCGGGCGGCAGCCAAGTTCGTCGGCGTTGCCGGCCGCTTCCCCTGCCAGGTCAGGGTTGGCCGTGCGCCGGACAAGCTGGTGGATGGCAAGAGCATCATGGCGGTGATGATGCTGGCGGCCGGCAAAGGCACCCAGGTGCACCTGCATACCGAAGGTGAGCAGGACGACGATGCCATGGCAGCGCTGGTCGAGCTGATCAACAATTATTTCGACGAAGGTGAATGAATTTCGCTGGCCCGCACGGTCCTTGTGGGAACAGCTAGATTGCCCAGTCCTTTGGGCTGCGCAAGCGGTCCGCGTACCCTGTGGGAGTGGCTTTAGCCGCGAAGAATCCAACGCGGTGCATGGCACCGGCTGCGCCGGTGTTCGCGGCTGAAGCCGCTCCCACAGCGAAGCCGGTGCCCCCATCATCAGGCGCAAGCCAATACACAGCCCCAAGCCGGCCAAGCCAGGTCCAACCAGGTGAAACCGCGCGCCAATAGCAGCGCAGTGCCTACCAGCAACAGCAAAGTCCCAAGCGTCAGGCGAAACAAGCGAAACAAGCGCACACGGCTGACAGCCATCATCCCGGGGCGCATTCCGGTGCGACTCACTTCAGGGCTTCGAGGTAGCGGCGCTCCACTTCCGCCCAGTCAATGACGTTGTAGAAGGCACCGATGTATTCCGGACGACGGTTCTGGTACTTCAGGTAGTAGGCATGCTCCCACACATCCAGGCCGAGGATAGGTGTATTGCCGTGCATCAGCGGGCTGTCCTGGTTGCCACTGCTTTCCACTGCCAGGGTTTTCTGCGGTGTCACGCTGAGCCAGGCCCAGCCACTGCCGAAGCGGGTCAGCGCAGCCTTGGTGAAGGCCTCCTTGAAGGTGTCGAAACCGCCCAGCTGCGCGCTGATGGCTTGCGCCAGCGAGCCCTGCGGCTCCCCCCCACCCTGCGGCGACATCACGGTCCAGAACAGGCTGTGGTTGGCGTGCCCGCCGCCATGATTGGTCACCGCACCACGCAGGTTTTCCGGCAGTTGCCTGACCGCACCGACCAGTTTTTCCACCGGCCACTCAGCCCACTCGGTGCCTTCGATGGCGGCGTTGAGGCCATTGACGTAGGTCTGGTGGTGCCTGGTGTGGTGGATTTCCATGGTCTGCGCGTCGATGTGCGGCTCCAGCGCAGCGTAGGCATAAGGCAGTGCAGGCAAGGTATGAGGCATTTCAGCAAATTCCATAGGCATGGGTTGGGCGATGGCCAGCACGGCCATCGCAGGCGCTTGGGCCGTGACTCCGTGTCAGATACCACCGGCGGTGAGTTTTTCCGGGTCCAGCAGCGCTTCCAGCTGGTCGCGCGACAGGTCGGTGTGCTCCAGCGCCACGTCGATGATAGGTCGGCCCTGCTTGTAGGCGGTCTTGGCGATTTCGGCGGCCTTGAGATAGCCGATGATCGGGTTCAGCGCGGTGACCAGGATCGGGTTGCGCGCCAGGGCTTCCTTGAGCTTGCTTTCGTTGACCTTGAAGCTGGCGATGGCCTTGTCGGCCAGCAGGCGGCTGACGTTGGCCATCAGCTCGATGCTCTCCAGCAGGTTGCGGGCGATCACCGGTAACATCACGTTCAGCTCGAAGTTGCCGGACTGGCCGGCGATGGCGATGGTGGCATCGTTGCCGATCACTTGGGCGGCGACCATGGCGGTGGCCTCCGGAATCACCGGGTTGACCTTGCCTGGCATGATCGAAGAGCCCGGCTGCAGGCCTTGCAACTCGATTTCGCCCAGCCCGGCCAGCGGGCCGGAGTTCATCCAGCGCAAGTCGTTGGCGATCTTCATCAGCGCCACGGCAGTAGTCTTGAGCTGGCCCGACAGCGCCACGGCGGTGTCCTGCGAGCCGATCAGGGCGAACAGGTTCTGCCCGGGGGTGAACTCGACCTGCGTCAGGCCGCTGAGCTGGCGGGCGAAGCCAGCAGCGAACTGTGGGTGGGCGTTGATGCCGGTGCCCACGGCGGTGCCCCCCTGGGCCAGCGCCTGCAGGCTCGGCAGGGTCGCTTCGATGTGTGCCTTGGCGCCAGTGATTTGCGCCGCCCAGCCATCCAGCACTTGGCTCAGGCGCACGGGCATGGCGTCCATCAGGTGGGTGCGGCCGGTCTTCACGTACTGATGCACCTGTGCCGACTTGGCCTCGATCACCTGCACCAGGTGCGCCAAGGCTGGCAGTAATTGCTCGTGCAGGGCCAGGGCGGCGCTGACGTGGATGGTGGTCGGGATGATGTCGTTGCTGCTCTGGCCGCAGTTGACGTGGTCGTTGGCGTTGACAGCGTCACCCAGCACGCGGCTGGCCAGGGTGGCGATCACCTCGTTGGCGTTCATGTTCGAGCTGGTGCCAGAACCGGTCTGGAACACATCCACCGGGAAGTGCTGGATGAAATCTTCAGCCAGCAGCTGCTCGACTGCCTTGACGATGGCCTGTCCCTGCGCAGCCGACAGCTGTTCCAGTTCGACGTTGGCCTTGGCCGCGGCAGCTTTGGCCAGCAGCAGCGCACGAATGAACTGGGCCGGCATGCGCTGGCCGCTGATCGGGAAGTTGTCGACCGCGCGCTGGGTCTGGGCACCGTACAGGGCCTGGGCCGGCACCTGCAGTTCGCCCATGCTGTCACGCTCGATACGGGTATCACTCATCATCAAATCCTTGCATCAGTTCATCGGGAGAAATCGACGGCAGCAGGCGGCAGTTGGCCAACTGCAGGGCGTAGGGCTGCCAACGCGGGTTCTGTGCCTCGCGGTCGAGGTTGCGCAGGTCCAGCAGCGGGCGCCAGGCCTGGTCCAGGCACAGGCAGCGCCAATGCCAGGGCAGCATGCGGTCGCAGGCGGTATCCAGCAGCAGGCGAAAGGAAGTCAGCGCCACCGTCCATGGCGAGGTCTCGGTGCAGCACACCAGGTAGCGCCCTTCGGCCAGGTAATGCTCGATCAGGCGCGGCTCGTCGGGTTCGAGCGCGCAGCGGATGCGTCGGCTGAGCCAACGCCAGTTTTCCAGGTAGGGCAGTTCGCGGAGGACGGGTTTCATGAACATCATCGCCGAGTTACTGGATAATGATATTCATTATTAGGTGATAACTAGAATCACTTCAAGGAAAAGGTGATGAAACAAAAACCCGGCGCGGGGGCCGGGTCTTCGATTTTCTTGAAAATTCTCTGTAGCCTGCACCGGCCCTTTCGCGGGCTTGCCCGCTCCCACAGGGATCGCACAGGTTTCAAGCTTGATGCAGTACCTGTGGGCGCGGGCAAGCCCGCGAAGAGGCCGGTGCAGGTTATGGATCAACTGCCTGCTACAGTCATCCGCTCGATCAGCACCGAACCGGTGTGAATGTTGCTGCGGGTCTCAAGATCGCTGCCAATCGCGACAATCTGCTGGAACATGTCTTTCATGTTCCCGGCAATGGTCACTTCCTGCACCGCGTGCTGAATCTCGCCATTCTCGACCCAGAACCCTGCCGCGCCACGGGAATAATCCCCCGTCACCATGTTCAGGCCATGCCCCATCAGCTCGGTCACCAGCAGCCCGCGACCCATGCGGCGGATCAGCGCCGCCTGGTCTTCGACACCGTGGCTGACGAACAGGTTGTGCACACCGCCGGCGTTGGCCGTGCTTGGCAACCCCAGCTTGCGCCCGGAATAGGTACCCAACAGGTACGAGACCAGTTCGCCCTTGTCGACGAACGGCTTGGCATAGGTAGCCAGGCCATCGCCATCGAATGCGGCACTGCCCAGTGCCCGCGGAATGTGCGGACGCTCGTCGAGGGTCAGCCAGGTGGGGAACAGGCGCTGGCCAATGGTCCCCTCCAGGAACGAGGATTTGCGGTACAGGTTGCCGCCGGAGATGGCCGACAGGAAGCTGCCGAACAGGCCACCGGCCAGCTCGGCCGAGAACAGCACCGGCACCTCGCAGGTCGGCACCGGCCGCGCACCCAGGCGGCTGGCGGCACGCTGGGCAGCGCGCACGCCGATGCTACGCGGGTCGGCCAGCAGGTTGCCCTGACGGTTCACGTCGTACCAGTAGTCACGCTGCATCTGCCCGTCGCCTTCGGCGATCATCACGCAGCTCAGGCTGTGCCGGGTCGAGGCGTAACTACCGATGAAGCCATGACTGTTGCCATACACGCGGCAGCCCTGATGGGTATTGAGGGTGGTACCGTCGGCATTGAGGATACGCGGGTCGGCGTCGAACGCCGCCGCCTCGCAGGCCAGGGCCATCTCGATGGCCTTCTCAGGCTCGAGGTTCCAGTCGTGGTACAGGTCCAGGTCCGGAATCTCGCGGGCCATCAGCGCTGCGTCGGCCAGGCCGGAACACTCATCCTCGGAGGTATGCCTGGCAATCGCCAAGGCGGCGGCGACGGTTTCGCGGATCGCTTCCGGGCCACTGGCCGAGGTGCTGGCCGAGCCCTTGCGCTGGCCGACATAGAGGGTGATGCCAAACCCCTGATCGCGGTTGAACTCGACCGTTTCGACCTCACGCTGACGTACCGTGGTGGACAGGCCCTGCTCCAGCGACACTGCCACTTCGCAGGCACTGGCCCCTTGGCGGCGCGCTTCGGCGATGATCGCCTCGACCTGCTCCTGCAATGCTGGCAGGTCCTTGGGACCTACGCTCTGGACTGCACTCATGGTTTTCTCCACTCAAATTCTGCGTTCGGCAAGGGTCATTCTACGACCGGGCCGGACAAGCGGCCCCCGACTGGTTATCATGGCGGCGATTTCTAGCGGACTGCCACCATGGTTGATTCAAACGACGACGCCTTCGACGGCGAAAAAAGCAAAACCCAGATCAAGCGCGAGCTGCATGCGCTGGTCGAACTCGGCGAGCGCCTTACCACGCTCAAGGCCGATACCCTGGCCCGCCTGCCGTTGACCGACGAGCTGCGCAAGGCCTTGGCCGAAGCCAGCAAGCACACCGCTCACGGTGCCCGTAAACGCCACATGTCGTTCGTCGGCAAGCTGATGCGCGTGCAAGACCTGGATGCCATCCACGCCTTGCTCGAACAGATGGACAGCTCGACCCGCCAGTACAACGAGCGCTTCCACAACCTGGAGCGCTGGCGCGACCGGCTGATCGACGGTAATGACGAAGACCTCGAGCGCTTCGTCAACGAGTACCCCGACACCGACCGCCAGCAGCTGCGCTCGCTGGTACGCCATGCCCAGCACGAGAAGGCGCGGAACAAGCCGCCTGCCGCCGCGCGCAAGGTGTTCAAGTACATCCGCGACCTGGACGAGCTGCAACGCGGCTTGCGCTGAATCGCTGGGGCCGCTTTGCGGCCCAATCGCGACACAAGGCCGCTCCCACAGTAAGTGCGCTGCCATTTCTGCACGGCGCGGTCCCTGTGGGAGCGGCCTTGCGTCGCGAAAGGACCGCAAAGCGGTCCCAGATGGCCATCACGCCCCTGTACCGCCCACGGTAATCGCATCCAGCTTCAAGGTCGGCTGCCCGACCCCGACCGGCACCGACTGCCCGTCCTTGCCGCAAGTCCCTACCCCGCTGTCCAGCGCCAGGTCGTTACCGACCATCGACACCCGGCTCATCGCCTCCGGGCCATTGCCGATCAGGGTCGCCCCCTTCACCGGCGCGGTAATCTTGCCGTCTTCGATCAGGTAGGCCTCACTGGTCGAGAACACGAACTTGCCGCTGGTGATGTCCACCTGGCCACCGCCGAGGTTGGCGCAGTAGATGCCCTTCTTCACCGAAGCGATGATTTCCTGCGGGTCGCTGTCGCCGGCACGCATGTAGGTGTTGGTCATGCGCGGCATCGGCAGGTGCGCGTAGGATTCACGGCGGCCGTTGCCAGTCACCGCCATGCCCATCAGGCGCGCGTTCAGCTTGTCCTGCATGTAGCCCTTGAGCACACCGTTCTCGATCAGCGTGGTGCACTCGGTCGGAGTACCTTCATCGTCCACGCTCAGCGAACCACGGCGGCCTTCGAGGGTGCCGTCGTCGACGATGGTGCACAGGCTCGACGCCACCTTCTCGCCAATGCGGCCGCTGAACGCCGAGCTGCCCTTGCGGTTGAAGTCACCTTCCAGACCATGGCCGACAGCCTCGTGCAGCAGCACGCCTGACCAGCCCGAACCCAGCACCACCGGCAGGGTACCGGCCGGGGCCGGGATCGCTTCCAGGTTCACCAGGGCCTGGCGCAGCGCTTCGCGGGCATAGCCCATGACCCGTTCCTCGGTGAAGAAGCGGTAGTCGGTACGCCCGCCACCGCCCTGCCCGCCACGCTCGCGGCGGCCGTTCTGCTCGACGATGACGCTGACGTTGAAGCGCACCAGCGGGCGCACGTCGGCGGCCAGGCTGCCATCGGCCGCAGCGATCAGGATGCGCTCCCAGACCCCGGCCATGCTCACACTGACCTGCTGGATACGCGGGTCCAGGGCACGGGTAGCGGCGTCGACACGCTTGAGCAGCTCGACCTTCTCGGCACGGCTGAGCACATCCAGCGGGTTGTCCGCCGAATAAAGGGCGGTCACGTCCTGGCTGCGGAAGGCCTGTACCTTGCCGTTCTGCCCGGCACGCGAGATCGAACGGGCGGCCCGGGCGGCCGAGGTCAGCGCCTCGAGGTTGATCGCGTTGCTGTAGGCGAAGCCAGTCTTTTCACCGGACTGGGCACGCACGCCCACGCCCTGGTCGAGGTTGAAACTGCCCTCTTTGACGATGCCGTCTTCCAGCGCCCAGGTTTCCGAGATCTGGCCCTGGAAATACAGGTCGGCGGCATCGATGCCGGGGCCAGCCAACTCACCCAGCACGCTCTGCAGGCTGTCCAGGGTCAAGCCGCCTGGGGCCAGGAGCTGCTCACTGACGGTGGATAACATCTGGCTCATAGTCACTCCGAGGTGTGCGCAGGCCGCAACGCGCCCTGCGAGAAAAAGCGCCGGTGCGATACCACCGGCATGCGCGCCCGGATGGACGCTTGTTCGTCAATGTCGCGCTCGGCGAGCAGTACCGCTTCACCTTGCGCCTGTTCCGCGACGATGCGCCCCCAAGGGTCGACGATCGCCGCATGGCCATGGGTTTCCCGTGGCCCCGGGTGGGTACCACCCTGGGCCGCAGCCAGCAGGTAGCACTGGGTCTCGATGGCACGGGCGCGCACCAGCACTTCCCAGTGCGCCGCGCCCGTTACCGCAGTAAACGCGGCCGGCGCAGTGATCAGCTCCGCGCCGGCGGCGCGCAGCGCGCTGTACAGTTCGGGGAAGCGTAGGTCGTAGCACACGCTCAGCCCCAGCCGCCCCACCGGCGTATCAGCCACCACCACCTGGGCGCCGTGTGCGTAGTCGTCGGACTCGCGATAGCGGCCACGGTTGTCGGCAACGTCGACGTCGAACAGGTGCAGCTTGTCATAGCGTGCCGCTACCTCGCCGTGTTCGTCGATCAGCAGCGAGCAGGCATGAGCCTTGGCCTCGGGCTGGCCGACCGGTGGCAATGGCAAGGTACCGGCGACAATCCATAACTTGAGGTCGCGGGCGGTGCGTTTCAACCATGGCAGGATCGGCCCTTCGCCCAACGCTTCGGCGCGCCCGATGGCAGCGGCGTCCTTGCGGCCCATGGCGGCGAAGTTTTCCGGCAGCACGGCCAGCCGTGCACCGCCAGACGCGGCCTGCTCCAGCAGGGCACCGGCGCGCTGCAGGTTGGCCAGCACATCGTCCTGGCTGACCATCTGGATTACCGCTGCCTTCATGGGCACTCCTAGCGGGATTTCTCGAAAGGTTTCACAAATGTGATTCTAGGCTCTTTCACCGGACCTTCGACACGGTAGTGCACGCTGGCGAAGCGCGACACGCGGTCACCGATCAGCCGATCGACCAGGAACAGCGCCCCGCCCACGGCCGGCGCGCCGACAATCAGGGCCGCCAGCGGCAGGTTGTTGGTCACCGGCAGGCTCACCTGCAGGTTGGCATCGACCCGGTCGCGCACCAGGTCCAGGGTACCGTCCAGCTCGAAGTTGCTCGACGGACCGGTCACGGTGATTGGCTCGCGGGTCACGTAGACACCGTCACTGGCCACAAGCAAGCCTTTGACCCGGTCGTAGGCCAGGCCCTTGTCGAACAGGTCGGAGAAGTCCAGACGCAAGCGTCGGCCGATGGAGTTGAAGTTGAGCAGGCCGAACACCCGCAGCGCCTGGGCACTGCCTTCGACCTCGACGAACTGGCCGGTGCGCAGCGCCGCGTCCATGCTGCCGGAGAAGCGCTTGAGGCTCACCGAGGCCGGCGAACCCGGCCAGCGGCCATCCACATCCAGGCGGAAGTCGCGGCTGGTCACGGTCGGGGCAAAGCCCCAGGCCTTGAGCACATCCGCCAGGTTCTTGCCATCCAGGCGCCCTTTGTACCAGCTGTTGGTGCTGCCTGGTTCGCCTTCCCAACCGCCACCACCATCAATACGCAGGCCCTTGAAATCGAGGTCGATATCGCTGGCGGTCACGCCGCGCGCGGTCGGCCGCAGCTTGAGCGACGCACTGCCGAACAGGTCGTCACCGCGGTAGAGCTTGTCGATGCTCAGGTCCAGCGCTGGCACCTTGCGCGGGTCGAACGAGGCCAGCGGGTCCGGCCCCTCCTCGGCCTGTGCCTCGGCCTGCTTTTCAGCTGCGCTGGCGGCGGGCAGGCGCAAGGTCTGCAGGCGCACGACCATGGGCGCGCCCTTGGCATCCGGCACCCGGGCGTTGCCGATGACCTCCTTGCTGTCGAGGCGCAGATCCCAGGCCGGGCCACCACGGGCCAGGCGCACCACGGCCTGGTTCAGGTCCAGGCCAAAGGCTTTCAACTGGCCGATACTCAGGTCAACGCCCTGCAGGTTCTGCCGCGCGCTACCGCCCGGGTCGTCACCGGCCAACCGCGCCGCCTGCTCTTGCCAGGGCACCAGGTCCAGTGCCTCCAGGCGCCCGCGTACCCGCAGGCCTTGGCCGGCAGGTAGCTGGGTGTCACCTGCGCCCAGCAACAACTCGCCACGGCCCTGGGCCAGTTTGTCGGCAGGCGCAGCGTAGGCAAAGCGGGCAAGGTCGGTGTACACAGCATCGAAGCGCCGTTCCGGGCCTTGCAGATTCATGCTGAACCGGCTGTCACGGGTATCCGCCGCCGCCTTGCCGAACGGTGCCGGCAGGTCGATGGCCAGGCCCTTGAGGTTGGAGGTGACACTCAGGCGGTTGTCCCGGCTACCCAAGCTGACCTGCAACTGGTACGGCAGGTCGCCGGACGCAGGCAAGGGCTTGTTGAACTGCAGCCAGTCGGTCAGCGCCTTGAGCGAGACCTGGCCATTGGCGTTGATGCGGGTCTGCATCTGCCCTGGCTGGCCTTCGGCGGTAATTTGCGCCGTTACCGGCTTGCCGAAGGCCTGCAGGCTGATGCCCTTGCCGCTCAGGCCCTTGTCGAAATCGAAACTGAAGTCACCCTTCAGGCGGCTCAACTCCAGGCTCGGCGGCGCGACTTTCAGCCGCGCATCGCTGGTGGCAAAGTCCACCTGCACTTTCGGCCGTTCCCCGCGAGCCAGCGGAATGTCGAGCTTGACCTTGCCCTTGAGCGGCCCCTCGCCCTCCCAGCCTGCGAAGATCTCACCGGTGCCGATTGGCGCTTCCTTGAGGATCTTCAGGCCATCGCCCAGGCTGCCGTCGAAGTCGCCATCGAGGTACAGGTGGCTTTGCTGGCCCTCGTCGACATGCGGGATATCGACACTCACATCACTGACCTTGGTGTCGAGCAGCACGCCGCGCTGGGCCTTGATGCGCACACCGCTGTCCTCGATGAACACATCACCATCCACGTGCTGCACCTGCGGCCAGCCCGGCTGGAAGTCCAGGGCTGCATCACGCACCTTGAAGAACAGGCTGATGCTGCGGGCTTCCGGTGCGACGCCATGGTTCAGCGAGCCCTGGTACTGGAAGTAGCCTTCGTCCACCGTGCCTTTGACGATCGCACTGCGCAGCCATTCGTCGAGGGCCGGGCTGAGCACCTCGGGCAGGTACTTGGCGGTGTAGCGACCATCGCCTTCGGTCAGGCCGACGCGCAGGTCCATGTAGTCCTCGCGGCCCTCTTCGAACAACAGGCGAATGAGGAAGTCACCGGCGATCTTGCCCTCCTCGCCCAGCACCTTGAGGTAAGGCGCGACCAGGGTGAAACCGTCCTTGTCCAAGGCCCAGGTCAGGCGCGCATTGGCCTTCTGGTAGTGCCAGGGTTTGGCGAAGATCGGGTACAGGTGCAGCATGAATGCCTCGGTATCCAGGCGCAGTTCGCCATGGCCAAGGTCACCGCTGATGCTGCCGCTGACATTACCGGCTGCCGGGGCATTGTGATAGGCGTTGAAGCCGACCTTCTCCAGGTTGGCCTCGAACTGCAGGCGCTGGTCACCCTCGGCCTTGGGCCGGGCTTGCAGGCGCACATTGCGCAGTGCGCCGGTCACCTTCAGGCCGTCGACCACGGCCATGACCTTGTCCGGCAACGGCGCCAGGGCATCGATCAGCGGGGTCAACGGCGTGAGGTCGAGGCGGTCGGCCTGCACTTGCCAGCTTTCCGCGGCTGCGTCCTCGCCGGGGCGCTGCTGCAATTGCAGGTGCGACTCCCAACGGGTCTTGCCGATGTCCATGGCCAGGGAATCAACCACCACATCGAAGCCTTGCTCCTGGCGCTGGAACCAGGCGCCCAGGGCCAGGTTGTTCAGTGTGGCCGCCTTGCGCCCGGCATAGGCGCCCTGCAGCTCGGGTGCATTGAGGCGCACCACGGCCTGCTGCAACTGCCCGTTGCGCCAGTCGACCCAGAACTCGCCGCCCGCCCGCAAGGCGTCGGCATGCCACTGGCCCAGCAGGCGAGGCGGCAGCCAGCGCGCCCAGTCACTCTGCGGCAGGCTCAGGTAGGCTTCGACCTGGCCGTCGCGCCAGGCGTTGGCCGACGCACGGCTGCGCAGGTTCAGCGCCAGCGGCTGGCCATCGGGCAGGGTCGCGCGCAGGTCCAGGGCCTGGCGCGAAGCCCCGGCCTGCAGGCCGGCGCTCACGTAAGTCAGGGTCAGCGGGTCGCGCTGCCAGGGGTGCAGGGTGACCTGGCTGTCGAACACATCGATGCGGCCCAGCTGGCGCAGGCGCTGCAGCAACTCGGCCGGGTCGAGCGGCGCATCGTTCTGCTTTGGCAAGCCTTCGAGGCTCCAGGCCCCCTGCTCGTTCTCGCGCAGGATCAGTTGCAGGCCGCCCAGCTGAATGCGTGCCAGGCGTACTTCGCGGGCGGTGAGGCTGGCCCAGACATCGGGTACTACCTTGACGTCGTCCAGGCGCAGGGCCGTGGCCCCCTCGCCCAGTTGCAGGTCGCGCACCCGCAGCACCGGCGCCAGGCCGCTCCAGCGGCCTTCCAGGGCACCGACGTGCACGGGCAACCCCAAGGCTTGCTCGGCCTTCGCCTCCACATCGGCGCGGTACTCGGCCACCAACGGCACCAGTTCGCGACCGAGGCTGACATACAGCGCCACCAGTACCGCCAGCAGGGCGCAAACGCCCAGGCCCCAGCGGGTCAAGGCGACAAGAACGCGGGTCAGACGTCCCATGGCCATGGCCCTCCAGGTCGTTTATCCATGATGGCCCGTGGTACCGGTTTTGCCAGCCCGGTCCACCCGCGGCGCGTCTCAGAAGGCCTCAGAGCAGCACCACATCGTATTGTTCCTGCGAATACATCGACTCCACCTGGAAACGAATGGTTCGGCCGATGAAGGCCTCCAGCTCCGCGACGTTACCGGACTCTTCATCCAGCAACCGGTCGACTACCTTCTGGTTGGCCAGCACGCGGTAGCCTTCGGCCTGGTAGGCACGGGCCTCGCGCAGGATCTCGCGGAAGATTTCGTAACAGATGGTCTCGGGGGTTTTCAGCTTGCCGCGGCCCTGGCAGGCCAGGCAGGGCTCGCACAGCACCTGCTCCAGGCTTTCCCGCGTGCGCTTGCGGGTCATCTGCACCAGCCCTAGTTCGGTGATGCCGATGATGTTGGTCTTGGCGTGATCGCGCTCCAACTGCTTTTCCAGGGTGCGCAGCACCTGGCGCTGGTGCTCCTCGTCTTCCATGTCGATGAAGTCGATGATGATGATGCCGCCAATGTTGCGCAGGCGCAGTTGCCGGGCGATGGCGGTGGCGGCCTCGAGGTTGGTCTTGAAGATGGTCTCTTCAAGGTTGCGATGGCCGACGAAGGCGCCGGTGTTCACATCGATGGTGGTCATCGCTTCAGCCGGATCGACCACCAGGTAGCCACCGGACTTGAGCGGTACCTTGCGCTCCAGCGCGCGCTGGATCTCGTCCTCGACACCGTACAGGTCGAAGATCGGCCGTTCGCCCGGATAGTGTTCGAGGCGGTCGGCGATTTCTGGCATCAGCTCGCCAACGAACTGCGTGGTCTTCTGGAAGGTTTCCCGCGAGTCGATGCGGATCTTCTCGATCTTCGGGTTGACCAGGTCGCGCAGGGTACGCAGGGCCAGGCCCAGGTCCTCGTAGATGACCGTGGGCGCGCCGCAGGTCTTGATCTGGGTGCCGATCTGCTCCCACAAGCGGCGCAGGTAGCGAATGTCCTGCAGGATCTCTTCGGCGCGCGCGCCTTCGGCCGCGGTGCGCAGGATGAAGCCGCCGGCGTCCTTGATGTTCTCGCTTTCCATGCAGTCGCTGACCACCTGCTTGAGGCGCTCGCGCTCGGCTTCGTCTTCGATCTTCAGGGAAATGCCGACATGGCTGCTGCGCGGCATGTACACCAGGTAGCGCGACGGGATCGACAGCTGGGTGGTCAGGCGCGCGCCCTTGGTGCCGATCGGGTCCTTGGTCACCTGTACCACCAGGGCCTGGCCTTCATGCACCAGGGCGGTGATGTTTTCTACCGCCGAGCCTTCGCGCTGGGATATTTCCGAGGCGTGGATGAACGCCGCCCGCTCCAGGCCGATGTCGACGAAGGCCGCCTGCATGCCCGGCAGCACGCGCACCACCTTGCCTTTGTAGATATTGCCGACGATGCCCCGGCGCTGGGTGCGCTCGACGTGCACTTCCTGCAGCACCCCGTTTTCCACCACCGCCACGCGTGACTCCATCGGGGTGATGTTGATCAGGATCTCTTCACTCATGGCAGGCTCTCGTCAAAGGTCTTGGGTAATGATGGATGGCGTATGCAGTGCTGGCTACCGCTGGTTTGTTACCTCTGGCGTATGCGCGGGCGATTGCCAGCAGGCGATGCCGAACTGGCCAAGCAGTTCGGCCGTTTCACAGAGGGGCAGGCCGACCACCGCCGAGTAGCTGCCGGAAAGGCCGGTGACAAACACCGCGCCCAAGCCCTGGATGGCATAGCCGCCGGCCTTGTCCGCGGGCTCGCCGCTGGCCCAGTAGCGTTGCGCTTCATCGGCGCTGATCGCACGGAAGCGCACCTTGCTGGTGACGCACAGGCTGTGCACGCGCTGGCCATCACTGAGGGCGACCGCGGTCAGCACCTGGTGCTCGCGGCCCGACAGGTCGGCCAGCATGGCCAGGGCATCTTCGCGGTTTTCCGGTTTGCCGAGAATACGACCATCGAGCACCACGGCGGTGTCTGCGCCCAGCACTACAGCGGGCCCCTTTGGGGCCTTCGCGGGCACGCCCGCTCCCACAGGGTCGGCGCTGTACCTGTGGGAGCGGGCATGCCCGCGAATGGCCTGCACTGAAGGTTCCAGGCTAGCCAGGCCGGCGGCAGCCTTGGCCCGGGCCAGGCGCTCGACGTAGGCCGGGGCGCTTTCATTGGGCAGCGGGGTTTCATCGATGGGGGCACTGACGACGCTGAACGGCACACCGATCTGGGTCAGTAGTTCACGACGACGGGGCGAGCCGGAGGCCAGGTATAGTGGGTTCATGCAGACATCTCCCTGTCAGTCGCGGCGGCGCCGTCAATTGATATGCAAGCGTCGGCGCAGGTCGCGCAGGGCGAAGCTGATCCACGGCCAGAGCAAGGCACTGATCACCGCTGACCAGACCAGCGCCAGGGTGGGCAGGCGATTGCCGGTCAGCGCGCTGAGCCACAGCTGGATCAGCTGGGCGATGCCGAAGATCACCAGGATCACCAGGCTCTGCTGCCACATGGGGAACATGCGCAGGCGCTGCTGCAAGGACAGCACCAGGAAGGTGATGAGGGTGAGGATCAGCGCGTTCTGCCCCAGCAGGGTGCCGTACAGCACATCCTCGGCCAGGCCCAGCACGAACGCGGTGGTCATGCCGACCTTGTTCGGCACGGCGAGGGTCCAGAACGACACCAGCAAGGCCAGCCACATGGGCCGGAACACGTCCATGAACTGCGGCATGGGCGAGACGCTGAGCAGCAGGCCGATGGCGAAAGTCAGCCAGATGACCCAGCCGTTGTTGCGGCGTGATGCAGCCATCATTGCCTCCGGGTGTGAGCGGGTGCGGCAGCCGGCGTAGCAGGTGCGGCCGCCGGGGCTGCAGGCTGCGCAGCCGGGGCTACCGGGGCCGCAGGTGTGGCCGGCGCGGCAGGCGCCGGTGCAACGTGCTCGCCCGTCGTGGCCGGCTGGCCTGGGGCCGAGGCGCCCTTGCGGTCAGCCTCTTCCTGGGCGATGCCGGCATCGGTGGCGCGCTGCTCCGGGGTACGTCGGTCACTGAACACCAGCAGCATGTAGCGGCTGCGGTTGAGCGCGGCGGTGGGGATGGCGCGAACGATGGCGAACGGCTGGCCGGAATCGTGAATCACTTCGTTGACCGTGGCCACCGGGTAGCCGGCCGGGAAACGTTGCCCCATGCCGGAACTGACCAGCAGGTCGCCTTCCTTGATGTCGGCGGTATCGGCCACATGGCGCAGCTCCAGGCGCTCCGGGTTGCCGGTGCCGCTGGCGATGGCGCGCAGGCCGTTGCGGTTGACCTGCACCGGGATGCTATGGGTGGTATCGGTCAGCAACAGTACCCGCGAAGTGTAGGGCATCAGCTCGACCACCTGGCCCATCAGGCCACGGGCATCGAGCACCGGCTGGCCCAGGAACACGCCATCACGCTCGCCCTTGTTGATCAGGATACGGTGGGTGAACGGGTTGGGGTCGACACCGATCAGCTCGGCCACTTCGACCTTTTCGTTGACCAGCGCCGAGGAGTTGAGCAACTCGCGCAGGCGCACGTTCTGCTCGGTCAGGGCCGCCAGCTTCTGCAGGCGCCCCTGCAACAGCAGGGCTTCGGTCTTGAGCTTTTCGTTTTCGGCGATCAGTTCGGTGCGGCTGCCGAACTGGCCGGCCACACCTTGCCACGCACGCTGCGGCAGGTCGGTGATCCAGTACGACTCCATGAGTACCAGGCCCATCTGGCTGCGCACCGGCTTGAGCACGTCGAAGCGCGCGTCGACAACCATCAACGCGACCGACATCACCACCAGGACGAGCAGGCGAACGCCCAGCGAAGGGCCCTTGGAGAAAAGCGGTTTAATGGGCCGTTCCTCGTGGACGACTCAGGAGGTCATTGGACATGGGACAACGCACCAGCCTGGTTGCGGGTTGACGGATACGGCGCCCCGAACGGGCGCCAGCCCAGCACATACAGGTAGCACTGTGCGTACTACCTGTAAACCGGGCGCTCGTGAACAGCGAGCGGGATCACTCGCTGGAGAGCAGGTCCATCGCGTGCTTGTCCATCATCTCCAGGGCGCGACCGCCGCCACGGGCGACACAGGTCAGCGGGTCTTCGGCGACGATCACCGGCAGGCCGGTTTCCTGGGCCAGCAGCTTGTCCAGGTCACGCAGCAGCGCGCCACCACCGGTCAGCACCAGGCCACGCTCGGCGATGTCCGAGGCCAGCTCGGGCGGCGATTGCTCCAGGGCGCTCTTGACCGCCTGGACGATGGTCGCCAGGGATTCCTGCAGCGCTTCGAGCACTTCGTTGGAGTTCAGGGTGAAGGCACGCGGTACGCCCTCGGCCAGGTTGCGGCCGCGCACGTCGACTTCGCGTACTTCGCCGCCCGGGTAGGCAGTACCGATTTCCTGCTTGATGCGCTCGGCGGTGGACTCGCCGATCAGGCTGCCGTAGTTGCGGCGCACGTAGGTGACGATGGCTTCGTCGAAGCGGTCGCCGCCAACGCGGACGGATTCGGCATAGACCACGCCGTTCAGGGAGATCAGCGCGATTTCAGTGGTACCACCACCGATATCGACGACCATCGAACCGCGGGCCTCTTCGACCGGCAGGCCGGCACCGATGGCGGCGGCCATCGGCTCTTCGATCAGGAACACTTCACGGGCACCGGCACCCAGGGCCGACTCGCGAATGGCGCGGCGCTCTACCTGAGTCGACTTGCATGGCACGCAGATCAGCACGCGCGGGCTCGGCTGCAGGAAGCTGTTCTCGTGCACCTTGTTGATAAAATATTGCAACATTTTTTCGCAGACGCTGAAGTCGGCGATGACGCCGTCCTTCATCGGACGAATGGCAGCAATGTTGCCAGGCGTACGGCCCAGCATGCGCTTGGCTTCGGTACCGACGGCGACGACGCTTTTCTGGTTGCCATGGGTACGGATGGCAACAACCGAGGGCTCATTCAGGACGATACCGCGCTCACGCACGTAAATAAGGGTGTTGGCAGTACCCAGGTCGATGGACAGATCGCTGGAAAACATGCCACGCAGTTTCTTGAACATGGGAAAGTGACCCTGGGGAAAGCGTGGGTAAAAAAGTGCGGCAAACTCTAACAATGGCAGGGATTTTGGGCAAGGAGCCAATATGTTAAATTGGCTGTTTTTCCGAGCATGCCAGCAGAATTTCGCGGCCGTTAGACCGCCAGAAAGCTGACATGTTCCTCACTCCGGAGCCAAATTCCGGTCTTTGTTTCCCCTGGAGATCCCCATGGCGCTTGAACGCTGCGACGTGGAAAAGATCGCCCATCTGGCCCGTCTGGGCCTGAATGATGGCGAACTGCCACGCATTACCGACGCACTGAACAGCATTCTCGGGCTGGTCGACCAGATGCAAGCGGTCGACACTACTGGCATCGAGCCACTGGCCCACCCCCTGGAGGCCAGCCAGCGCCTGCGTCCCGACCAGGTCACCGAGAGCAACCAGCGCGACGCCTATCAGGCCATCGCGCCATCGACCGAAAGCGGTCTGTACCTGGTTCCGAAAGTCATCGAGTAAGGGATAGAGCCTGCCATGCATCAATTGACCCTGGCCGAGATCGCCCGCGGACTCGCCGACAAGTCGTTTTCCTCCGAAGAGCTGACCGGCGCCCTGCTGGCGCGCATCAAGCAGCTCGACCCGCAAATCAACAGCTTCATCAGCGTCACCGAAGACCTGGCCCTGGGCCAGGCGCGTGCCGCCGACGCCCGTCGCGCCGCTGGCGAAACCGGCGCGCTGCTGGGTGCCCCGATCGCCCACAAGGACCTGTTCTGCACCAACGGCGTACGCACCAGCTGCGGCTCGAAGATGCTCGACAACTTCAAGGCGCCGTATGACGCCACCGTGGTTGCCAAGCTGGCCGATGCCGGCATGGTCACCCTGGGCAAGACCAACATGGACGAATTCGCCATGGGTTCGGCAAACGAATCCAGCCACTACGGCGCGGTGAAGAACCCCTGGAACCTCGAGCACGTCCCGGGCGGCTCGTCGGGCGGCTCGGCCGCGGCGGTGGCTGCGCGCCTGCTGCCAGCCACCACCGGCACCGACACTGGCGGCTCGATCCGCCAGCCGGCGGCACTGACCAACCTCACCGGCCTCAAGCCGACCTACGGTCGCGTGTCGCGCTGGGGCATGATCGCCTACGCCTCCAGCCTCGACCAGGGTGGCCCGCTGGCCCGCACCGCCGAAGACTGCGCCCTGCTGCTGCAAGGCATGGCCGGCTTCGACGCCAAGGACTCCACCAGCATCGAAGAGCCGGTGCCGGACTACAGCGCCAACCTGAATGCTTCGCTGCAGGGCCTGCGCATCGGCCTGCCGAAGGAATACTTCGGTGCCGGCCTGGACCCACGCATTGCCGACCTGGTCCAGGCCAGCGTCAAGGAACTGGAAAAGCTCGGCGCGGTGGTCAAGGAAATCAGCCTGCCGAACATGCAGCACGCCATCCCGGCCTACTACGTGATCGCCCCCGCTGAAGCCTCGTCCAACCTGTCGCGTTTCGACGGCGTGCGCTTCGGCTACCGCTGCGAAAACCCGAAAGACCTCACCGACCTGTACAAGCGTTCCCGTGGCGAAGGCTTCGGCGTCGAAGTGCAGCGCCGCATCATGGTCGGCACCTACGCCCTGTCGGCTGGCTACTACGACGCCTACTACGTGAAGGCGCAACAGATCCGCCGCCTGATCAAGAACGACTTCATGGCCGCCTTCAACGACGTCGACCTGATCCTCGGCCCGACCACGCCAAACCCGGCCTGGAAGCTCGGCGCCAAGAGCAGCGACCCGGTCGCCGCCTACCTGGAAGACGTCTACACCATCACCGCCAACCTGGCGGGCCTGCCGGGCCTGTCGATGCCAGCCGGCTTCGTCGACGGCCTGCCGGTCGGCGTGCAACTGCTGGCGCCATACTTCCAGGAAGGCCGCCTGCTCAACGTCGCGCACCGCTACCAGCAAGTGACCGACTGGCACACCCGCGCCCCCAACGGCTTCTGAGGAATTCACACATGCAATGGGAAGTTGTGATCGGGCTGGAAATCCACACTCAGCTCGCCACCCAGTCGAAGATCTTCTCCGGCAGCGCCACCACCTTCGGCTCCGAGCCGAACACCCAGGCCAGCCTGGTTGACCTGGGCATGCCCGGCGTACTGCCGGTACTGAACCAGGAAGCCGTGCGCATGGCGTGCATGTTCGGCCTGGCCATCGATGCCGAGATCGGCAAGCGCAACGTGTTCGCGCGCAAGAACTACTTCTACCCGGACCTGCCCAAGGGCTACCAGATCAGCCAGATGGACCTGCCGATCGTCGGCAAGGGCCACCTGGACATCGCCCTGGAAGACGGCACCATCAAGCGCATCGGGGTAACCCGCGCGCACCTGGAAGAAGACGCCGGCAAGAGCCTGCACGAAGACTTCAGCGGCTCCACCGGCATCGACCTGAACCGTGCCGGCACCCCGCTGCTGGAAATCGTTTCCGAGCCGGACATGCGCAGCGCCAAGGAAGCGGTGGCCTACGTCAAGGCGATCCACGCGCTGGTACGTTACCTGGGCATCTGCGACGGCAACATGGCCGAAGGCTCGCTGCGCTGCGACTGCAACGTGTCGATCCGCCCGAAAGGCCAGGCCGAGTTCGGCACCCGCTGCGAGATCAAGAACGTCAACTCGTTCCGCTTCATCGAGCGCGCGATCAACAGCGAGATCCAGCGCCAGATCGACCTGATCGAGGATGGCGGCAAAGTGGTGCAGGAAACCCGCCTGTACGACCCGAACAAAGACGAGACCCGCTCCATGCGCAGCAAGGAGGAAGCCAACGACTACCGTTACTTCCCCGACCCGGACCTGCTGCCGGTGGTCATCGAGGACAGCTTCCTCGAAACCGTCCGTGCCGGCTTGCCGGAGCTGCCAACGCAGAAGGTCGAGCGCTTCCAGAGCCAGTACGGCCTGTCGGCCTACGACGCCAACGTGCTGGCATCCAGCCGCGAACAGGCGGACTACTTCGAAGAAGTGGTGCAGATCGGCGGCGATGCCAAGCTGGCTGCCAACTGGGTCATGGTCGAACTGGGCAGCCTGTTGAACAAGCTGGGCATCGAGATCGACCAGGCGCCGGTCAGTGCCGCCCAACTGGGCGGCATGCTGCTGCGTATTCGCGACAATACCATCAGCGGCAAGATCGCCAAGACCGTGTTCGAGGCCATGGCTGCCGGTGAAGGCGATGCCGACAGCATCATCGAAAGCAAAGGCCTGAAGCAGGTCACCGATACCGGTGCGATCGACAAGATGCTCGACGAAATGCTGGCGGCCAACGCCGAGCAGGTCGAACAGTACCGCGCAGCCGACGAGGCCAAGCGTGGCAAGATGTTCGGCTTCTTCGTCGGCCAGGCGATGAAAGCCTCCAAAGGCAAGGCCAACCCGGGGCAAGTGAACCAATTGCTCAAGGCCAAGCTCGAAGGGTGATTGTTTTATCCCTGTAGTCCTGCGAGGGCTTCGCCCTCGTTCGCGGCTGAAGCCGCTCCCACAGGTACAGCGCTGCTCTCGACAGCGGTGATATACCTGTGGGAGCGGCTTTAGCCGCGAATGGGCCATATCGGAGCATCTGAATTGCTAAAACGATCCCTGAGCACCCTCGCCCTCCTCTCCCTGCTGGCCGGCTGCGCCAGCCAGGACGTCGACGTCGACCCCGACGGCTACGACAAGACCGGCACCGCCTCCTATTACGGCGCGCGCCACCATGGCAAACGCACCGCCAGCGGCGAACCGTTCAACCAGCACGGCCTCACCGCCGCCCACCGCAGCCTGCCCTTCGGCACCCGGGTACGGGTGACCAACCTGGCCAACCAGCGCAGCGTCGTGGTACGCATCAACGACCGTGGCCCACACACCCGCGGCCGCCTGATCGATCTATCACGTGCCGCCGCAGAAAAAATCGGCATGATCCGTAGCGGAACCGCGCGCGTGCGGGTACAAGGGCTTAGCGACTGACGCGACAGGAGTCCGACCATTTTCGACCTCGCCACCCTTCCCACCTTCAGCCTCCTGCAACTGGGTATCGCCCTGCTGTTGCTGGTCGGCGGTGCCGAACTGCTGGTGCGCGCAGCCCTGCGCCTGGCCCAGCGCCTGCACGTACGCCCGCTGATCATCGGCCTGAGCCTGGTGGCCTTCGGCAGCACCGCCCCACAAATGACCGTGAGCCTGCAGGCTGCCTACCAGGGCGTGCCGGATGTGGCGGTGGGCAGCGTAATCGGCAGCAATATCTTCAACGTACTGGTCATTCTCGGCCTGGCCGCCCTGATCATCCCGCTGCGCGTGTCGCGGCAACTGGTACGCCTGGACATTCCACTGATGATCGTCGCCAGCGCCCTGGTCTACGCGTTATCCGCCAACGGCCACCTGGGCCGGGTCGAAGGCGTGTTGCTGCTGATCGGCCTGGCCGGCTACCTGGCGATACTCTGGCACCAGTCGCGCCACTACGCACGCACCTACCCCGCTCCGGCCGCCGTCACAAACGGCGCCGGGCGCTTCTGGTCGGGCACGCTGCTGCAGGTGCTGGCCGGCCTGGGCCTGTTGAGCCTGGCGGGCCATTTGTTGCTAGAGGCCGCCGTAGAAGTGGCCACCGACCTGGGCCTGTCCGAGCGCATCATCGGCCTGACCGTCGTTGCCATCTGCACCTCCCTGCCGGAACTGGCCGCCGCGCTGATCGCCGCCCTGCGCGGCGAACGGGAAATCGCCGTAGGCACAGTGATCGGCAGCAACCTGTTCAACCTGCTGGCCGTGCTGGGCCTGACCGCAGTGGTCACCCCCGAGCCGCTGTCGATCTCGCCCAACGCTTTGGCCTTCGACCTGCCGGTGATGCTCGGTGTTGCCGTGCTGAGCCTGCCGGTGTTCTATTCCGGCTACCGCATCACCCGCGCCGAAGGCCTGGTGTTCCTCTGCCTGTACCTGGCCTACGGGCTACACGTGGCAGCGTTTACCATGGGCATGCCACTGGCCGGCCGCCTGGAGCGGTTGATGCTGTTCTACGTACTGCCGGTGCTCGCCATGGTGTTGCTGTACACCACCGTACGAGCCTGGCGCCGCCAACACTAAGGAAAACAACATGGCTGATAGCAAGAAAACCGGCGAACAGATTCGGCGCCAGGTGATGGGCGATGTGTTCGTCGACCGCGCCTTGGGCAATGCCACCGACTTTACCCAGCCACTGCAGGACTTCGTCAACGAACATGCCTGGGGCAGCGTGTGGGCTCGCGACGGGCTGCCGTTGAAAACCCGCAGCCTGATTACCCTGGCCACGCTGACGGCACTCAAGTGCCCGCAGGAGCTCAAGGGGCATGTGCGCGGGGCGTTGAACAATGGCTGTACGGTGGAGGAAATTCGCGAAGCGCTGCTGCATTGCGCGGTGTATGCGGGGGTGCCGGCGGCAATCGATGCTTTCCGTGCAGCGCAGGAAGTGATCGACAGTTATCAATAGGTAGCCTCGCTCCCACAGGTACCGCACAGCTTTCGGAGCCTGCGTAATCCTGTGGGAGCGGGTTTACCCGCGAAGAGGCCAGTACTGTGTTACCTACCTGGCCTGGCGAGCCTTCTTCATCTTGAAGGCCACCCACAGCACCAGGATCCACCCCGGTATCAGCATCACCGAAATGCGAATCGGCGGGGTCAGGTACATCACCACCAGGATCAGCACGATGAACGCCAGGCACAGGTAGTTGGTGACCGGGTGCCCCCAGCTCTTGTAGAACGGGGTAATCCCGGCCGCCAGCTTGGCCTTGCGGAACTTCAGGTGGGTAATGCTGATGCTCGCCCAGTTGATCACCAGCGCCGACACGGCCAGGGCCATCAGCAAACCAAAGGCTTCACCCGGCATCAGGTAGTTGATCAGCACGCACAGCCCGGTGGCGAAAGCCGACACGCCCAGCGCGGTCAGCGGCACGCCGCTACGGCTTACCTTCAGCAGCTGCCGCGGTGCGTCGCCCTGGCTGGCCAGGCCGAACAGCATGCGGCTGTTGGCGTACACGCAGCTGTTGTACACCGACAGCGCGGCCGTCAGCACCACGATATTGAGGATGGTCGCCACCAGGTCACTGTCCAGCTCGTGGAAGATCATCACGAACGGGCTGCCACCCTGCACCACCTTCTGCCACGGGTACAGCGACAGCAGCACGGCCAGGGCACCGATATAGAAGATGAGGATGCGGTACACCACCTGGTTGGTGGCCTTGGGGATGCTCTGGCGCGGGTTGTCGGCCTCGGCGGCGGTGATACCCACCAGCTCCAGGCCACCGAACGAGAACATGATCACTGCCAGCGCCATCACCAGGCCGGTGACACCGTTGGGGAAGAAGCCGCCGTACTGCCAGAGGTTGGCTACGCTGGCGTCCGGGCCGCCATGGCCGCTGGTCAGCAACCAGGCGCCGAAGCCGATCATGCTGACGATGGCCACCACCTTGACCAGGGCGAACCAGAACTCCATCTCGCCGTAGACCTTCACCTGGGTCAGGTTGATCAGGTTGATCACCACGAAGAAGATCGCCGCCGTGGCCCAGGTGGGGAAGCCGGGCCACCAGTACTGCACGTAGATGCCCACCGCCGTCAGCTCGGCCATGCCGACCAGCACGTACACCACCCAGTAGTTCCAGCCCGAGACGAAGCCGGCGAACTCGCTCCAGTATTGGTGGGCGAAGTGGCTGAAGCTGCCAGCCACCGGCTCTTCCACCACCATTTCGCCGAGCTGGCGCATGATCAGGAAAGCCATCAGGCCGGCAATGGCATAGCCCAGCAGCACGGAGGGGCCGGCCAGCTGAATGGTCTGGGCGATGCCCAGGAACAACCCGGTACCGATGGCCCCGCCCAGCGCGATCAGCTGGATATGGCGATTCTTCAGCCCGCGCTGTAACCGCTCGGGCGTGCTCTGGTCTTGCATGAAGTGTCCTTTAGCTCAGTGAGGCTGTGTTTTTTGTGTTGTTTGCAGTCAAGGATCTAGATCCATCCGCCCCACTGCAAGATGAAAATACCAATGTTGGTGGTGATCGCCGCCATTAGCGTGGTAATCACGATGATCGAAGCCGCCAGCTCATGGTTGCCATTGGCCGCCCGCGCCATGACGTAGCTGGCCGCTGCGGTCGGGCTGCCGATATACAGGAACAGGATGCCCAGCTCGGCCCCACGGAAGCCGCATAGCCAGGCGCCGAGGGTGCCGAACAGCGGGAGCCAGACCACTTTCACCAGGCTGGCGTCGATGGCCAGCCTGCCGCTGTCGCGCAGCGCCGCCAGCGACAGCGTGCCGCCGATGCAGATCAGCGCCAGCGGCAGGGTCATCTGCGCGAGGTAGTAGCCCGAGGTCAGCAGCCAGTTGGGCAGCGGCACCTGGCCGTAGGCCATGGGCGTGGCCACCAGCACACTGATGATGAGCGGGTTGCTGAAAATGCTCTTGCAGATGCTCCACGGGTCGGACTTAAGGTCCGGGCTGTACACCGCCAGCACCACTGCCGACAGCGAGTTGTACAGAAGGATGACCAGGCCGGCGAGCACCGCCCCCAGGGAAATACCGTAGTCGCCGTACAGGCTGGCGGCCAGCGCCAGGCCGATCACGCCATTGTTGCCGCGAAATGCGCCCTGGGTATAGATGCCCCGGTCTGCCCGCGGGCTGCGCCAGATGGCCAGGCCCCAGGCAATGGCGAAGCCGACCAGGGTGGCGACGATGAAATAGAGGAGGACGCCGGGTTTGACCGCGGTGGCCAGGTCTGCGTGGTAGATGCCGAGGAACAGCAGTGCCGGCATGCACACGTTGAACACCAGTTGCGAGGCGACGCGGTTGAAATTGTCGTCGATCAGGCGGATACGTTTGAGCAGCATGCCCATGAACAGCATGGCGAAGACCGGTGCCGTGATGTTCAGTGTCTGGATAAGAAGGGCGAGCATGCGCAAGCGATCCTGGAGGGGTTGCCGTTAGGCGGCTAATGATACGCCAACGGCCGGGACTTGCGGGGATCGTGGGGTGTTACAGAGAAATTTCTGTCAGTACCGGCCTCTTCGCGGGCTTGCCCGCTCCCACAGGTACTCCACAAGCCTCAAGACCTGTGCAGTACCTGTGGGAGCGGGCAAGCCCGCGAAGAGGCCGGTACAAGCCCTGCAGGAATCAGCGCCGGACCGGGCGCTTCTGCAGTTTGCGCTGCAAGGTCCGTCGGTGCATGCCCAGCGCCCGCGCGGTGGCTGAGATATTGCCCTCGTGCTCGTTCAGCACGCGCTGGATGTGCTCCCACTGCAGGCGGTCGACCGACATCGGGTTTTCCGGCACCAGGGTGTCCAGGTCGGTGTGCTCCGACAACAGCGCCGCCAGCACATCATCGGCATCGGCCGGCTTGCACAGGTAGTTGCAGGCACCGCGCTTGACCGCCTCCACCGCAGTGGCAATGCTCGAGTAACCGGTCAGGATCACCACGCGCATTTCCGGGTCCAGCTCCAGCAGCTTGGGCAGCAGCACCAGCCCGGAGTCGCCGTCCATCTTGAGGTCCAGCGTGGCGTAGTCCGGCAGGTCCTGCTGGGCCAGAATCAACCCTTCCTCGGCAGAGCTGGCAGTGCTCACGCGGAAACCGCGGCGGCTCATGGCACGGGCCATGACCCGGGTGAAGGTGGCATCGTCATCCACCAGCAACAGGTGCGGCAGCTCTTCGCCTTCGACCTGGTTTTCTTCGCTCATCATTCATCTCCTCGCTTGCCATAGGGCAGGCGCAGTTCGGTCAGGGTGCCACCCTGTTCATGACTATAGAGTTTCACCGAACCGCCCGCACGGGTCACGCTGGCCTTGCTCAAGAACAGGCCCAGGCCAAAGCCTTTGCCTTTGGTGGTAATGAAGGGTTTGCCGATGGCTTCGGCGATGGCCGGCGGCACGCCGGGGCCATGGTCGCGGATGCTGATGACGATGTCATGGGTGTCCCAGTCCAGGCGCACTTCAAGGTCATCGGGGCAGGCATCGGCGGCATTGTTCAACAGGTTCAGCAGCGCCTGGGTCAGGTCCGGCGGCGGCGTCAGGCGCGGCACCTGGCCGTCGCGCAGGCGCTGGAAGCGGTAGCTGGCTTCCGGGCGCATCAGGTGCCAGCGGTTGAGCGCCTCGTCCAGCCAGGCTGTCACGTCCTGCTCCACCACGGCCAGGCGGCGGTTGGCTTCGGCGGCGCGTACCAGCTGCTGCAGGGTTTCCTTGCACAGCTTCACCTGGTCCTGAAGGATTTGCAGGTCTTCCTGCAGCAGCGGGTCGGCGTGGTCCTGACGCATTTCGTTCAGCAGCACGCTCATGGTCGCCAACGGCGTGCCCAGCTCATGGGCCGCACCGGCGGCCTGGGTGGCCACGGCCAGCAGCTGCTCGTCGCGCAGGCTTTCTTCACGCCGCTCGGAACGCAACTGCTCCTGGCGGCGCAGCTCTTCGGCCATACGCGCGGCAAAGAAGGTGATCACTGCCGCGGCAAGGGCAATGCTCAGCCACATGCCGTATACCTGCATCTTGTCCCGCGCCATAGGCAAGCCTTCGAGCGGGTAGAACTGCACCAGCAGCAGGCTGTAGGCGGTCAGGGCAATGCCCGAGAGAATCAGCGAATACGCCCACGGCAGGGTCACGGCGGCGATGGCCAGCGGCACCAGGTAATACGACACGAACGGGTTGGTCGAGCCGCCGGAGTAATACAGCAAGGCACTGTGGATCAGCAGGTCGCAGGCCAGTTGCAGGGCATACTCCAGCTCGGTGACCGGCAACGACAGGCGCAGGCGCAGGGCGGTGAAGGCACACAGCAGTGAAGACAAGGCCAAGGTGCCGGCCAGCGACAGCCAGGGCAAGGGCAGCAGTTCGGTCCAGTAGGCGACGCCCACGGAGCCGGCCTGGGCAGCCAGGACCAGGACCCGAATGACGGTCAGGCGCCAGAGGTTCTGGCGGGTAGCGGACAGCGGTTGTACGGCGGCGAGCATGAGCTCTCCTGATGAGTGCTCCAGAAAAATCGGCTGGAGTATACCGAAGCCGGGCGCCTCGCTGCAGCGATGCGGCAAAGCGCCACACTTAGTAACAGGTTGATGATGGCACTTTTGAACCCACTACACTGTTGCCGGTCTGATGGGCCATGCGTGGAATGGATGACCAGAACCCACGCCTTATATTGCCAAGGAGTATCACATGCAAATCCCACGTCGCGGCACCGCCCTGATCCTGTCCTGCGGCCTGCTCGCCAGCCTGCCGGCGCTGGCTGCCGATGAGCCGCGTTACAACCAGGTCTCGCTGCGCGCCGAAGTCAGCAAGGAAGTGGCACGCGACCTGATGGTCGTGACCCTGTACAGCGAAGCGCAGAACACCGACCCGGGCAAGCTCGCCAAGCAGATCACCGAAACCATGAACAAGGCCGTACAGCAGTCGCGCCAGGTCAAGGACGTGAAGATCAGCCAGGGCAGCCGCAACAGCTACCCGGTGTATGACAGCAAGGGCCAGAAGATTACCGGCTGGCGCGAGCGTGCCGAGCTGCGCCTGGAAAGCGCCAACTTCCCGGCCCTGTCGCAGCTGACCGCCGACCTGCTGCAAGAGCTGAAAATGGGTGGCATGGACTTCTCCATCGCCCCGGCCACGCGCAAGGCCAGCGAGGATGCACTGCTCAAGGATGCGGTGGATGCCTTCAAGGCGCGCGCGCAGCTGGCTACCGAGGCGCTGGGTGGCAAGGGTTACAAAGTGGTCAGCCTGAACCTCAACAGCAGCGGTTACCCACGCCCGTACCTGCGCAGTGCGCCGATGGCGATGAAGGCCATGGGGGCTGATGAGTCGGCACCGGCGCCGGATATCGAGGCCGGGACCAGTGAAGTGAGCATGAATGCCGATGGCCTGATTGAAGTGCAGATGCCTTAACAGATCCACGAAATACCTGTGGGAGCGGGCGAGCCCGCGAAAAAGACACCGCGGTGGATGGCACGGGCTTCGCCCGTGTTCGCGGGCAAGCCCGCTCCCACAGGGATCGCGTCAAATTCAGGGTTTCAGACCTTTCCTACGCACCAAAAAGGTGCTTCCTACACCTTCCCCCGCCCAGAAACATCCCGTAAAAAGCCATCATTTTGCCCGCGCAAACGTTTAACTTCGCTGAAAGTTATACCAATGCGACATCCATGTACGCTCGTACCACTTTTCTGACGCCAATCATCCGTCCCCATATTGCATTGGGAACGCCCCCTGCATAAGTATCCGCAGGTCGGCTCACGAGGCCACCTCAATCGAAAAATGACAAAAATGAGGCCACCATGCTCAAACACGCAGTCATTCCGTTCCTGCTAGGTGCAGGCTTGCTCTCTGGCGCACCGTCGGCCCTCGCCGCATCGAACCTGGTGTTCTGCTCCGAAGGCAGCCCGGCCGGCTTCGACCCGGGGCAATACACCACAGGGACTGACTTTGACGCCTCGGCCGAGACCGTGTTCAACCGCCTGACCCAGTTCGAACGTGGGGGCACTGCCGTCATCCCGGGTCTGGCAACCAAATGGGAAGTGTCGGATGACGGCAAGATCTACACCTTCCACCTGCGCGAAGGGGTCAAGTTCCACACCACCGACTACTTCAAGCCCACCCGCACCTTCAACGCCGACGACGTGCTGTTCACCTTCAACCGCATGCTCGACAAGGACCACCCGTTCCGCAAGGCCTACCCCACCGAGTTCCCGTACTTCACCGACATGGGCATGGACAAGAACATCGCCAAGCTGGAGAAGCTCGACGAGCACACGGTGAAGTTCACCCTCAACGAAGTCGACGCCGCGTTCATCCAGAACCTGGCCATGAGCTTTGCCTCGATCCAGTCCGCCGAATACGCCGACCAGTTGCTCAAGGACGGCAAGGCCGCCGACATCAACCAGAAACCAATCGGCACCGGCCCGTTCGTGTTCAGCAAGTACCAGAAGGACGCGCAGATCCGCTTCAAGGGCAACAAGGACTATTGGCAACCCGATGACGTGAAGATCGACAACCTGATCTTCGCCATCACCACCGACGCCTCGGTGCGCATGCAGAAGCTGAAGAAGAACGAGTGCCAGGTCACCCTGTTCCCGCGTCCGGCCGACATCCAGCCGCTAAAGCAGGACCCCAAGCTGCAGATGCCTGACCAGGCCGGCTTCAACCTCGGCTACATCGCCTACAACGTGATGGACAAGATCAAGGGCAGCAACGAGGCCAACCCGCTGGCCCAGCTGAAAGTCCGCCAGGCGCTGGACATGGCCGTGGACAAGAAAAAGATCATCGAGTCGGTCTACCAGGGCGCCGGCCAGCTGGCGGTCAACGCCATGCCGCCGACCCAGTGGTCCTATGACGACAGCATCAAGGACGCACCCTTCGACCCTGAGAAAGCCAAGCAGTTGCTCAAGGAAGCCGGCATCAAGGAAGGCACCGAAATCACCCTGTGGGCAATGCCCGTGCAACGCCCGTACAACCCCAATGCCAAGCTGATGGCCGAGATGCTGCAATCCGACTGGGCCAAGGTCGGCATCAAGGCGAAGATCGTCAGCTATGAATGGGGCGAGTACATCAAGCGCTCCAAGGGCGGCGAACAGGGCGCCATGCTGATCGGCTGGAGCGGTGACAACGGTGACCCGGACAACTGGCTGGGCACCCTGTACGGCTGCGATGCCATGAGCGGCAACAACTTCTCCAAGTGGTGCTACAAACCCTACGACGACCTGATCAAGCAGGCCAAGGCCACCTCCGACCAGGCCAAGCGCACCGAGCTGTATCAAAAGGCGCAGCACCTCCTCAAGGAGCAGGTGCCGATCACCCCGATCGCCCACTCCACCGTGTACCAGCCCATGAGCGTCAAGGTGAAGGACTACAAGATCAGCCCGTTCGGCCTGAACTCCTTCTACGGCGTCAGCGTGGACAAATAGCCTAGCTACGGCACCCGCTAAACGGCGGGTGCCCGCCAACCTCGCCACCTCTTCATGTCGTCCCGCCGCTACCCGCAGCGGGGTCGGCGAACTGTTGCCGCCGTTCGTACCCCGAGGCGGCGCAAACAGCCGTAACAGGACTTGCCATGCGCCATACCACCCGCCTTTCCGCCCTGCTGGCCCTGGGCCTGATCAGCCAATCGCCGGCCCTGCTGGCCAACAATCTGGTGTTCTGCTCCGAAGGCAGCCCCGCCGGCTTCGACACCGCCCAGTACACCAGCGCCACCGACAACGACGCCGCCGAACCGATCTACAACCGCCTGGTCGAGTTCGAGCGCGGCGGCACCGCCGTGCACCCTGCCCTGGCGACCCGCTGGCAGGTGTCCGACGATGGCCTGCGCTACACCTTCCACCTGCGCGAAGGGGTGAAGTTCCACAGCAACAAGGCCTTTACGCCGAGCCGCGACTTCAACGCCGACGATGTGCTGTTCACCTTCAACCGCATGCTCGACAAGAACCACCCGTTCCGCCAGGCCTACCCGACCGAGTTCCCCTATTTCATCAGCATGGGCCTGGACAAGAACATCGCCCGTGTCGAGAAAGCCGATCCACTGACCGTGGTCTTCACCCTGAACAGCGTCGATGCCGCGTTCATCCAGAACCTGGCCATGAGCTTCGCTTCCATCCTCTCCGCCGAATACGCTGAACAGCTGATGGCCAGCGGGCGCCCCAGCGACATCAACCAGCAACCGATCGGCACCGGGCCGTTCGTGTTCCAGCGTTATCAAAAGGATTCGCAGATCCGCTACAAGGGCAACACGGCCTATTGGGCACCACAGGAGGTGAAGATCGACAACTTGGTGTTCTCGATCAACATCGACCCTTCGGTGCGCATCCAGAAGCTGCGCCGCAACGAATGCCAGGTCACCCTGCACCCGCGCCCCGCCGACCTGCCGGCGCTCAAGGCCGACAGCAAACTGCAGGTGCTGCAGCAGCCGGGTTTCAACCTCGGCTATATCGCCTACAACACCCAGCATCCACCGTTCGACCGCCTGGAAGTGCGCCAGGCGATGGACATGGCGGTGAACAAGCAGGCGATCATCCAGGCCGTGTACCAGGACTCCGGCCAGTTGGCAGTCAACGCCATGCCGCCGACCCAGTGGTCCTATGACGACAGCCTCAAGGACGCGCCCTTCGACCCGGAAAAGGCCAAGCAGCTACTGCAACAGGCCGGGGTCAAGCCGGGCACCGAGATCACCCTGTGGGCCATGCCGGTGCAGCGCCCGTACAACCCCAACGCCAAGCTGATGGCGGAAATGCTCCAGGCCGACTGGAGCAAGCTCGGCTTCAAGGTGCGCATTGTCAGCTACGAATGGGGCGAGTACCTCAAACGCATGAAAAGCGGCGAGCACGATATCGCCCTGATCGGCTGGACCGGGGACAACGGCGACCCGGACAACTGGCTGGGCACCCTCTACAACTGCGATGCCATCGGCAGCAACAACTACTCGCTGTGGTGCGACCCGCAGTACGACAGCCTGGTCAAGCAGGCCAAGCAAGTCACCGACCGCGCGCAGCGCACTGCCCTGTACCAGCAGGCCCAGCAGCGGCTCAAGCAACAGGTGCCGATTACCCCGGTGGCGCACTCCACGGTCAACCAACCGCTCAGCGTCAAGGTTTCCGAGTTCAAAGTCAGCCCGTTCGGGCGCAATGATTTTTCCGGTGTGAGTGTTGATTAAGCGTTAGCCGGTACCGGCCTCTTCGCGGGCTTGCCCGCTCCCACAGGATCTCCTCAGGTTCACGACGCCTGTGGGAGCGGGCGCGCCCGCGAAGAGGCCGGCACAGCCAACACAACTCCCCGATTTGGCCCGGCGACCCCGGGCAACCCTGGCAACACCGCAGCAATCACCCGGCCCACAAGGCCGGCAATAACTAGAAAAGAAAGGGAGCTTTAACCTTGAGAGTATTCACCTTGACCGCACTGGCCTTATCCATCAGTGCCTTATCCACCGTGGCCCAGGCCGACCCGCAAAGCCAGGACTACATCCCCATTACCCTCAAAGGCAGCAGCGAGCAGGAGCAGGCCAGCGGCTTCATCGATGGCCAGAGCCTGTCCGGCAGCACCCGCAACTGGTACGCCCGCGAACGCGCCGCACGCGCCCCGCTGTGGAAGTACTACAAGAGCGACGGCACCCGCCACGACACCCACAGCCGCGAGAACTGGGTGCAGGGCACCATCCTCAACTACAGCTCCGGCTTCACCCAGGGCACCGTCGGTTTCGCCGTCGAAGCCGCCGGCTACAACGCCATCGCCCTGCAGCAGAGCCGCGAAGCCGTCGCCGGCCCCAACAACCGCACCCTGACCCACAGCGACGGCGACCCGATCGGCCAGTGGAGCAAGATGGGCCTGGCCAACGTCAAGGCGCGCGTATCCAACACCACCCTCACCGTCGGCCGCCAGTCGGTGGACACACCGATGATCGCCTACATTGGTAACCGCGCCCTGCCGTCGAGCTTCCAGGGCGCGTTCCTGCACAGTGCCGAATTCGACAACCTGAGCTTCGACCTGGGCACCTTCGACCGCGTCTCACCGCGTACCGAACAGAGCCTCAGCAAGTTCCGCAGCGAATACAGTGCCACCGGCGTGGAAACCGACCGCGCCAGCACCGCCGGTATCAACTATCAGCCGTTCAAGAGCCTGAGCACCAGCCTGTACGCCACCAAGGTCGACGACTTCTGGAACCAGTACTACTTCGGCGCCAACCACGTGCTCGGCGACAGTGCTGTACTCAGCCTGAGCACCGGCCTGAACTACTACAAGACCGTCGACGCCGGCAGCAAGAAAATGGGCGAGATCGACAACGACACCTACAGCCTGTCGCTCGGCCTGACCCACCAGGCCCACACCCTCAGCGCCTCCTGGCAGCAGGTCAACGGTAACGAGTACTTCGACTACCTGCACGAAACCAACGGCATCTACCTGGCCAACTCGCTGCTGTCGGACTTCAACGGCCCCAACGAGAAATCGCTGCAGATCTCCTACGTGCTGAACATGGCGCCGTACGGCGTGCCGGGCCTGAAGTTCAACCTGTACAACGCCCGCGGCTGGGGCATCGACGGTACCCATTACCGCGGCACCGCCTACGACGTGAATGGCCTGGATGGCGAAACCCACTACGAGTGGGGCATCGGCACCAGCTACGCGGTGCAGAGCGGGCCCCTGAAAGACACCAGCATCCGCGCCACCTACACCGCGCACCGCGCCAGCAAGGCCCAGGGCGATGGCAGCCTGGATGAGTTCCGGGTGGTGACCACCATTCCATTCAACATTCTCTGACGGCCGGCGCCACGGCCCGCTTCGTTGCGGGCCGTGGCGGCTACGCTGGAATCAATGCAAGCAGGGAGTTTCAACCCATGCAGAAAGCTTTCATGAAATCGCTGCCGCTGCGCCTAGCCCTGGCAGCGCTGGTCCTGGGCAGCGCCACGCAACTGGCGGCCAAACCGCTGGTGGTGTGCACCGAAGCCAGCCCTGAAGGGTTCGACATCGTCCAGTACACCACTGCGGTTACCGCCGATGCCTCGGCCGAGACGGTATTCAACCGCCTGGTCGACTTCAAGCCCGGTACCACCGAAGTCCAGCCGGCCTTGGCCGAGCGCTGGGACATTTCAGCAGACGGCCTGACCTACACCTTCCACCTGCGCCAGGGCGTGAAGTTCCACACTACCGACTACTTCAAGCCCACCCGCGACTTCAACGCCGATGACGTCCTGTGGAGCCTCAATCGCCAGCTCGATCCGAACCATCCATGGCATGACAAGACCAGCGTCGGGTACCCGTACTTCGAGAGCATGGGCTTCAAGGACCTGCTCAAGTCGGTCAGCAAAGCCGACGAGCACACCGTGGTGATTACCCTTAACCGACCGGAAGCGCCATTCCTGCGCGACATGGCCATGGGCTTCACCTCGATCTACTCCGCCGAGTACGGCGACCAGCTGCTCAAGGCCGGCAAGGCTGCCGAGTTGAACAGCAAGCCAATCGGCACCGGCCCGTTCATCTTCCAGCGTTACAACAAGGATGCCCAGGTTCGCTTCAAGCCCAACCCGGACTATTTCCGCGGCAAGCCGCCTGCCGATGCGCTGGTCTTCGCTATCGCTACCGACAGCAACGTGCGCCTGCAGAAACTGCGCGCCAACGAATGCCAGGTGGCACTCTATCCCAAGCCCGATGATGTACCGTCGATCAAGCAGGACCCGAAACTCAAGGTCGAGGAGATCGAGGCCTTGGTCACCGGTTACATCTCGATGAACACCGAACACAAATACCTGAGCGACGTTCGCGTGCGCAAAGCCATCAACATGGCCTTCGACCGCCAGACCCATGTCGACCAATTGTTCGGCAAAGGCAATGCACTGGTCGGCGTGAATCCGTACCCGCCGACCATGATCGGCTACAACAACGAGAACAGAAACCCGCCCCGCGACCTGGCCAAGGCGCGCGATCTGCTCAAGCAGGCGGGCGTGCCCGAAGGTACGGTAATCACCCTGTTCACGCGCAACGGCGGCGGCCCGACCAACCCCAACCCGCGTTTGTCTGCCGAGATGCTGCAGGCCGACCTCAAACAGATCGGCCTGAAGCTGGACATCCGCGTGATGGAGTGGGCCGAAATGCTGCGCCGGGCCAAGAAAGGCGAGGCCGACCTGGTGTCCACCGGCTGGGCCGGCGACAACGGCGACCCGGACAACTTCCTCAGCCCGCTGCTCAGTTGCGATGCTGCCAAAAGCGGCGAGAACTATGCGCGCTGGTGCAACCCTAAGTTCCAGGAGTTGATCAGCCGCGCCCGCGAAGTGATCGACAACGACGAGCGTGCAAGGCTCTATAACGAGGCATTGAAAGTGTACGATGACGACCAACCCTGGATCAGCATGGCCCATCCAAAGATGTTCACCGCCATGCGTGACAACGTGGAGGGCTACGTGATCAACCCTCTGACCAACAACAACTTCGCCACCACCAAGGTGAAGTAGAACAACAACGACCGCCGGCAACCCACACGGGAACCGGCGGCACCACCGTAGCGGGCTGATCGCCCCACGGCCTGATGAGGTAACCCCGACAATGTTGAGCTTTATTGCCCGGCGCCTTGGCCTGCTGATACCGACCTTTTTCGGTATCACCTTGCTGACCTTCGCGCTCATACGCCTGATCCCCGGCGACCCGGTGGAAGTGATGATGGGCGAGCGCAGGGTCGACCCCGAAATGCATGCCCAGGCCATGGAGCGCCTGGGCCTGAACAAGCCGCTGCCGGTCCAGTACCTGGACTACGTCGGCAAGCTGGCCCAGGGTGACCTCGGTGAATCGCTGCGCACCCGCGAGAGCGTGTGGAGCGAGTTCCTCACCCTGTTCCCGGCCACCCTCGAACTGGCCTTCGCCGCCCTGCTGTTCGCCGGCATCGTCGGCCTGCTGGCCGGGGTGATCGCGGCGCTCAAGCGCGGTTCGCTGTTCGACCACGGGGTGATGGGCATTTCTCTGGCAGGTTACTCGATGCCGATCTTCTGGTGGGGCCTGATCCTGATCATGTTCTTCTCGGTAAGCCTGGGCTGGACCCCGGTATCCGGGCGCATCGACCTGCTCTACGACATCGAGCCGAAGACCGGCTTCATGCTCATCGACACCCTGCTCAGCGACGAGGAAGGCGCGTTCAAGGACGCGGTGATGCACCTGATCCTGCCGGCCATCGTGCTCGGCACCATCCCGCTGGCGGTGATTGCCCGCATGACCCGCTCGTCGATGCTCGAAGTGTTGCGCGAGGACTACATCCGCACCGCCCGCGCCAAAGGCCTGTCACCGGCCCGCGTGGTGTTCGTGCACGGCCTGCGCAACGCGCTGATCCCGGTACTGACCGTGTTCGGCCTGCAGGTCGGCACGTTGCTGGCCGGTGCAGTGCTGACCGAAACCATCTTTTCCTGGCCGGGCATCGGCAAGTGGCTGATCGAAGCCATCGGTGCCCGTGACTACCCCGTGGTCCAGAACGGCATCCTGTTGATCGCCTGCCTGGTGATCCTGGTCAACTTCGTGGTGGATATCCTCTACGGCCTGGCCAACCCACGCATCCGTCATCAGCGCTGAGGCCCTCGCCATGACTAGCCCGATTCCGAAATCCGTCACGCCGGCCAGCCCGGTGGACCAGAGCCTGCTCTACCCCTCGCCGTACAAAGAATTCTGGCAAGCCTTCGCGCGCAACAAAGGCGCGGTGATGGGCCTGGCCTTCATGTGCCTGGTGGTGTTCTGCGCGCTGTTCGCGCCGTGGGTCGCCCCGCACGACCCCAGCGAGCAGTACCGCGACTTCCTGCTGACCCCGCCGGTGTGGCTCGAAGGCGGCAGCTGGCAGTTCATCCTCGGCACCGACGAGCTGGGCCGCGACCTGCTTTCGCGGCTGATCCAGGGCGCGCGGCTGTCGCTGCTGATCGGCCTGTCGTCGGTGGTGATGTCGCTGATCCCGGGCATCCTGCTCGGCCTGCTGGCCGGTTTCTTCCCGCAACTGCTCGGCCCGTCGATCATGCGCCTGATGGACGTGATGCTGGCGCTGCCCTCGCTGCTGCTGGCGGTGGCCATCGTCGCCATCCTCGGCCCAGGCCTGATCAACACCGTGATCGCCATCGCCATCGTGTCGTTGCCATCCTACGTGCGCCTGACCCGCGCCGCAGTGATGGGCGAGCTGAACCGTGACTACGTCACCGCCGCACGCCTGGCCGGTGCCGGGCTGCCACGGCTGATGTTCGTCACCGTGCTGCCCAACTGCATGGCACCGCTGATCGTGCAGGCCACCCTCAGCTTCTCCTCGGCCATTCTCGACGCCGCCGCCCTGGGCTTCCTCGGCCTTGGCGTGCAGCCGCCGACCCCGGAGTGGGGCACCATGCTGGCTTCGGCCCGGGACTACATCGAGCGCGCCTGGTGGGTAGTGAGCCTGCCCGGCCTGACCATTCTGCTCAGTGTGCTGGCAATCAACCTGATGGGCGACGGCCTGCGCGATGCGCTGGACCCGAAACTCAAGAACGCCGCCTGAGGAGAACGCCATGTCACTGTTGCAGATCAACAACCTGAACGTGCGCTTCGGCGACGCCAATGCGGTACCGGTGGTCGATGGCCTGGACCTGACGGTGGAGGCCGGCGAGATCCTGGCCATCGTCGGCGAATCCGGCTCCGGCAAGTCCGTGACCATGATGGCCCTGATGGGCCTGATCGATGCCCCAGGGCGCATCACTGCCGACGCGCTCACCTTCGACGGCACCGACATGCTCAAGCTCAGCGGCCGCCAGCGGCGCAAGGTGGTGGGCAAGGACATCGCCATGGTCTTCCAGGACCCGATGACTGCGCTCAACCCCAGCTACACCGTGGGTTACCAGATCGAGGAAGTGCTGCGCCAGCACCTGGGCCTGAAGGGCAAGGCCGCGCGCCAGCGTGCCCTGGAGCTGCTGAAAAAGGTCGAGATCCCGGCTGCCGAAAGCCGCCTGGACGCCTACCCGCACCAACTTTCCGGCGGCATGAGCCAGCGCGTGGCGATTGCCATGGCGATTGCCGGCGAACCCAAGCTGCTGATCGCCGACGAACCCACCACTGCACTGGACGTGACCATCCAGGCGCAGATCATGGAGCTGCTGGTCAACCTGCAGAAGGAGCGCAACATGGCGCTCATCCTGATCACCCACGACCTCGCCGTGGTCGCCGAAACGGCCAGGCGGGTGTGCGTGATGTACGCCGGCCAGGCCGTGGAAGTGGGCCAGGTGCCGGAGCTGTTCGACGTGCCCGCCCACCCCTACAGCGAAGCACTGCTGGCGGCGATCCCCGAGCACAGCATCGGCGCCGAGCGCCTGGCCACCCTGCCCGGTATCGTCCCAGGCCGCTACGACCGCCCCGAGGGTTGCCTGCTGTCACCGCGCTGCCCGTACGTGCAGGACAACTGCCGGCGCCAGCGCCCGCCCCTCGATCCCCAGGCCCATGGCCTGGTGCGTTGCTTCTACCCGCTGAACCAGGAGGTGGCGTGATGGCCGTCGTTCTATCCGCCCGGGAGCTGACCCGGCATTACGAAGTCTCCCGCGGGCTGTTCAAGGGCCACGCCCTGGTCCGCGCGCTGAATGGCGTGTCGTTCGAACTGGAGGCCGGCAAGACCCTGGCCGTGGTCGGCGAGTCCGGCTGCGGCAAGTCGACCCTGGCCCGCGCCTTGACCCTGATCGAAGAGCCGTCGTCCGGCTCGCTGCAAATCGCCGGCACCGAAGTGAAAGGCGCCAGTAAAGCTGAACGAAAGCAGTTGCGCCGCGACGTGCAGATGGTGTTCCAGAGCCCCTACGCCTCGCTCAACCCACGGCAGAAGATTGGTGACCAGCTGGCCGAGCCGCTGCTGATCAACACCTCGCTGAGCAAGGCCGAGCGGCGTGAAAAGGTGCAGAAGATGATGGAACAGGTCGGCCTGCGCCCCGAGCATTACCAGCGCTACCCGCACATGTTCTCCGGTGGCCAGCGCCAGCGTATCGCCCTGGCGCGGGCGATGATGCTGCAGCCCAAGGTGCTGGTGGCGGACGAGCCGACCTCGGCGCTGGATGTGTCGATCCAGGCCCAGGTGCTGAACCTGTTCATGGATTTGCAGAAGGAATTCAACACTGCCTATGTGTTCATCTCGCACAACCTGGCGGTGGTGCGGCATGTGGCGGACCAGGTGCTGGTGATGTACCTGGGGCGGCCGGCGGAGATGGGGCCGAAAGAAGATATCTACGAAAGGCCGCTGCACCCGTATACCCAGGCGCTGCTGTCGGCGACGCCGGCGATTCACCCGGACCCGTTGAAGCCGAAGATCCGTATTGCCGGGGAGCTGCCCAACCCGCTGAACCCGCCGGATGGCTGTGCGTTTCACAAGCGTTGCCCGTATGCGACCGAGCGTTGTGCCAAGGAGGTGCCGGCGCTCAGGCAGGTGAGTACGCGGCAGGTGGCTTGTCATTATGCCGAGCAGTTCCTCTAGCCTTTAGTTAGTCGGGGCTGCTTTGCAGCCCATCGCGACACAAGGCCGCTCCCACAAGGAGGATCGCAATCCCCTGTGGGAGCGGCCTTGTGTCGCGAAAGGGCCGCAAAGCGGCCCCGGGGATCTCAATGCATGAAGAACCAGATCAGGATAATCACCGGAATCGGCACCCCAATCATCCAGAGCAGTATCGAGCGCATGGCCTTTCTCCTTGTTCGATGTTGAACAGACCGGTGCACTCGCCATGCCATCCCTGTCAAAAAATCACACTCAACCGAATCAACGGCTTACTCCCCAAGCCGCTTGGCGAAACCGTGCAATATGCCGGATCCACACCCTTGCAGCTGGGTGTTCTGCAATGCACTATCAGGCTCATGACCGCCCACACCCTCCCTGACGGCCCCGAGCAGACCCCGCTTACCGCCGACACCGTGCTGCGCTACCACCTGTGCTGGAAGCACCGCGATCTCGACGGCGTCATTGCGCTCTACCACCCCGATATCCAGTACCACGACTTCTTCCAGAACCGCGTGCTCGGCTACCAGGAACTGCGTGACTACGTGCGCGCCTGCCTGCCCCACGAAGCCGGCGAAGACATCGTCCACATCGACCGCATCCGCGTCGACGGCTGCACCGCGTTCATCCAGTATCAGGTCACGGTTCAGGGCGGCGATGGCCTGGTAGCGTTCCAGTCCAGCGAGGCGATCACCGTCAAGGACGGCCTGATCTGGCAGGTCAACGAATACGCAACCCTGGTCCGCCAGAACGGCAGCGGCCACGCCAGCAACGGCCCGCGCCCGGCCACCAGCCGCCTGGGCCTGTCACCCCGACAACTGTCGACCATGGCCCAGGACCTGGAACACTACTTCCAGCGCCAGCGCCCCTACCTGGACCCGGAGCTGGACCTGCAGCAGGTGGCCGACGCCAGCGGTTACAGCCGCAATCAGATCTCCTACCTGCTCAACCAGGTGCTCGGGCAAAGCTTCTACCGCTACGTCAACCAGGCCCGCCTGCAGCACCTGATGGCCAGCCTCGATGACGACAGCGTCGAGGCGACGATCGACGAGCTGGCGTTCAATGCCGGCTTCAACTCGCTGTCGGCGTTCTACAAGTGTTTCCGCGAACACACCGGGCTTACGCCCAAGGCGTACCTGAAGCAAATTTCCCTGCGTGCACGCACGTAGGACAGCCGCCCGCCGACACCACTAGGATCGCCCACAGACCTTGACGGATGTGGAGCCGAACTCGATGCAACCCCTGCGCACGCTCAGCCTGTGGATGGACCAGCTCGACGAGCCATTGGGCGCCCGCCCGGCCCTGCGCGAGGACCTGGACGCGGACGTGTGCATCATCGGCGCTGGCTACACCGGCCTGTGGACCGCCTACTACCTCAAGCGCCAGGCGCCACAGCTGAACATCGCGGTCATCGACGCCAACATCGCCGGCTTTGGCGCCTCGGGGCGCAACGGCGGCTGGCTGATGGGCAACCTGCTCGGCGAAGACCGCCTGCTCGCGGCCCTGTCGCCGCAACAGCGCCGCGCCAGCATCGACTTGCTGCACGCTATCCCCGATGAAGTAAACGGCGTGCTGCAACATGAAGGCATCGACTGCGACTACCGCAAAGGCGGCGTGCTGTACTGCGCCGCGCGCTACCCGGAACAGGAGCGCAGCCTGCGCGCCTACCTCGACGATCTTTATCGCCAAGGAATGACCGAAGACGACTACCGCTGGCTGCGCCCCGAACAGTTTGATGCTCAGTTGCGGGTCAGCAACGCCTATGGCGCCATCTACAGCCCGCACACCGCAACTATCCAACCCGCCAAGCTGGCGCGTGGCCTGGCCCGAGCGGTAGAAGCGCTGGGCGTACCCATCTACGAAAACACCCCGGCCATCGACTGGCAGCCCGGTGAGGTGCGTACCCCGTTGGCGCGCATTCGCTGCCAATGGATGGTACCCGCCGTGGAGGGCTACGCCGCCAGCCTGCCGCCACTGGGCAAACATCAGCTGCCGGTACAGAGCCTGTTGGTGGCCACCGAGCCATTGCCGGAGGCCACCTGGGAACAGATCGGCCTGAACCAGGGCCAGGCGTTCAGCGAAAGCAGCCGCCAGGTCACCTATGGCCAGCGCACCGCCGACAACCGCCTGGTATTCGGCGCCCGTGGCGGCTACCGCTTCGGTGGCCGCCTGCGCGAAAACTTCAACCTCACTGAACAGGAAATCGAGCTGCGCCGCTATCTGTTCAGCGAACTGTTCCCGCAGCTGAAGCACGTGCGCATCACCCATTCGTGGGGCGGCAACCTGGGCATGGCGCGGCGCTTCCGCCCGCACATGCTCTGCGACCGCCAGCGCGGCATCGCCCTGGCCGGCGGCTACGGCGGCGAAGGTGTCGGCGCCAGCAACCTGGGCGGGCGCACCCTGGCGGCGCTGATCCTCAACCAGCACAACGAACTGACCGCGCAACCCTGGGTGCTCGACAACCGCCCGCTTTCAAGCCTGGCCAGCTGGCCACCCGAGCCCTGCCGCTGGCTGGGCTACAACGCAATCATCCAGAGTTTCGTCCACGAGGACCGGACCCTCGCCAATCCCGCCTGCGCGTCGTGGCGGCGACGCCTGGCCAGCAGTCTTGCGGACTTCATGGAAGGTTTCATGCACTGACTTCCCTTTCCCCGACACAGGATTCACCGGTCATGAACATCACCCAGTTCAAGAACAGCGACAGCGCCGTGCTCGATAGCTCCAACCCCGTTGCGGTACCACTCGGCGAGCCCGTGGCGGTGACCTCGGTCACCTGCGTGGAACGCAGCGACGGCGTCGAAACCGGCATCTGGGAGTGCACCCCCGGGCGCTGGCGGCGGCAGATCGTGCAGCAGGAGTTCTGCCATTTCATCAAGGGCCGCTGCACCTTCACCCCCGACGGTGGCAAGCCGCTGCTCATAGAAGCCGGAGACGCACTGATGCTACCGGCCAACAGCACCGGCACCTGGGACATCCAGGAGACCGTGCGCAAGACCTACGTCCTTATTTTCTGATCCGCTGATCGCCTGCCTTCGACAACAACAGACAAAGCAAGGTAACCCCGACATGCGCACGCTCCTTCTCGCCCCCCTGATGCTGGCCGCCAGCGTGGCCGGCGCCGCCGAAACGGTGAAGATCTACAACTGGTCCAGCTACGTCGCCCCCGACACACTGAAGAACTTCCAGCAAGCCAGCGGTATCGTGCCCACCTACGATGTTTACGACAGCAACGAAACCCTCGACGGCAAGCTGATGACCGGCAACTCCGGCTACGATGTGGTGTTTCCGTCCAACCATTTCATGGCCCGGCAGATCCAGGGCAAGGCCCTCAAGCGCCTGGACAAGTCGCAACTGCCCAACTGGCACAACCTCAACCCGGTGCTGCTCAAGGCGCTGGAGGTGAACGACCCGGGCAACCAGTACGGCTTCCCCTACCTGTGGGGCAGCACCGGTATCGGCTACAACATCGACAAGGTCAAGGCGGTGCTCGGGAACAACGCGCCACTGGACTCGTGGGACCTGATCTTCAAGCCCGAGTACATGAGCAAACTGAAAAGCTGCGGCGTCGCCGTGCTGGACAACGGCCCCGAACTGTTGCCGATCGCCCTGCACTACCTGGGCCTGCCGCACCACAGCCAGAACCCGGCGGACTACGACAAGGCCAAGGCGCTGTTGATGCAGGTGCGGCCGTACATCAGCTACTTCCACTCATCGAAGTACACCGGCGACCTGGCCAATGGCGATATCTGCGTGGTGGTGGGTTTCTCGGGGGATGTGCTGCAGGCGAAGAATCGCGCTGAAGAGGCGAAAAACGGAGTGAAGGTGGGGTACTCGATCCCGAAGGAAGGCGCGCCGATGTGGTTCGACATGGTCGCCATGCCGGCCGATGCACCGGATGAAAAGGCCGGGTACGCCTACATGAACTACCTGCTGCAGCCGGAGGTGATGGCCAACATCAGCAACCATGTGCAGTACGCCAACGGCAACCTCGAGGCGGACGGGCTGGTGGAGCCAGCGATGAAGGGCAACACGATGGTTTACCCGAGCGAGGAAGTGATGGGCAAGCTGTATGCGCTGGAGGCAATGCCGGCGAAGATCGACCGTATCAGAACCCGGATCTGGACCAGTATCAAGGCCGGGAATTAATTTCGGTCTTAACACGGTCCCTGTGGGAGCGGGTTCATCGGAGCGCCGAACCGCCGCGAATGCGTCGGTGAATTCAATATCGCATTCGCGGGTGAACCCGCTCCCACAGGGTCAGTTGGCAGGCTCTCGAAAATCAGTGGTGCTCGCGGGTAGCGCGGAACTTGATGTCCGGCCAGCGCTCTTCCATCAGCGACAGATTGACCCGGGTCGGTGCCAAGTAGGTCAGGTGCCCGCCACCGTCGATGGCCAGGTTTTCCATGGCCTTGTTCTGGAATTCCTCGAGCTTCTTCTTGTCGTCGCAGCCGATCCAGCGCGCCGACCATACGGTGATTGGCTCGTAGGCGCACTCGACCTTGTACTCTTCCTTCAGGCGGCTGGCGACCACGTCGAACTGCAGCACACCGACCGCACCGAGGATGATGTCGTTGCTGCGCTCCGGGAAGAACACCTGGGTCGCGCCCTCTTCGGCCAGCTGCTGCAGGCCCTGACGCAGCTGCTTGGATTTCAGCGGGTCCTTCAGGCGTACGCGGCGGAACAGTTCCGGGGCGAAGTGCGGGATGCCGGTGAAGCCCAGCGCCTCGCCTTCGGTGAAGGTGTCGCCGATCTGGATGGTGCCGTGGTTGTGCAGGCCGATGATGTCGCCCGCATAGGCCTCTTCCAGTTGCTCACGCTCGGAGGAGAAGAAGGTCAGCGCATCGCCGATACGCAGGTCCTTGTTGATCCGCACGTGGCGCATCTTCATGCCCTTCTCGTACTTGCCCGAGCAAATGCGCATGAAGGCGATACGGTCGCGGTGTTTCGGGTCCATGTTCGCCTGGATCTTGAACACGAAACCGGTGAACTTCTCTTCCACAGGCTCGACGGTGCGCTCGTGGGCAACACGGCCCAGCGGGCGCGGTGCCCAGTCGACGACTGCGTCGAGCACGTGGTCGACACCGAAGTTGCCCAACGCAGTACCGAAGAACACCGGGGTCAGCTGACCGTTGATGAACTCTTCCTGGTTGAACTCGTGGCAGGCACCCTGCACCAGCTCCAGCTGCTCGACGAACGAGTCGTACTGGTCGCCCAGGTGGGCGCGGGCCTCGTCGGAGTCCAGCTTCTGGATGATCTTGGCTTCGGTGCGCTCGTGGCCGTGGCCCGGGGTGTACACCACGATGTAGTCACCGGTCAGGTGGTACACGCCCTTGAAGTCGCGGTAGCAACCGATCGGCCAGGTGATCGGCGCGGCCTTGATCTTCAGTACCGCTTCGATCTCGTCCAGCAGTTCGATCGGGTCGCGGATGTCACGGTCGAGTTTGTTGATGAAGCTTACGATCGGCGTATCGCGCAGGCGGCACACGTCCATCAGGGCGATGGTACGTGGCTCTACACCTTTACCGCCGTCGAGCACCATCAGCGCCGAGTCCACCGCGGTCAGGGTGCGGTAGGTATCTTCCGAGAAGTCTTCGTGGCCTGGGGTGTCGAGCAGGTTGATCATGTGCTCGCGGTACGGGAACTGCATCACCGAGGTGGTGATGGAGATGCCGCGCTGCTTCTCCATTTCCATCCAGTCGGAAGTGGCGTGGCGGTCGGACTTGCGCGACTTCACGGTACCGGCGACGGCAATGGCCTTGCCCATCAGCAGCAGCTTCTCGGTGATGGTGGTCTTACCGGCGTCGGGGTGGGAAATGATTGCGAAAGTGCGGCGCTTCGCGACTTCGGCGGCCTGGTTGGTCATGGGAAATCGCCTGACTGGGGGATTTAAAAGGGGCGATATCATACCTGAAGTTGGGCCGGGACCAAAACCTGAGGAATGAGTGGTGCTGTGCCGGCCTCTTCGCGGGTAAACCCGCTCCCACAGGGACTGCACAGCGTCCAGGTGCGGTGCAGTCCCTGTGGGAGCGGGTTTACCCGCGAAAGGGCCGGCTCAGGCAAAGCCGATTCCACAGGCAATAGCTTTATCACGATAAATGGCCACAGGTCAGTTATTTCAACGCTTGTAGCGAATTAATACGCTGTTTTTTCTCGCCATATTTCGATACGCCCAGTGATTAGCACTGGCCAAAAGCCGCCCCAGATGGGAACCTTTACGCCCACGGAGACGTCCACTCCCCTGCAACCCGCTTCGGTTGGGGAGCTGTTTTCATCAGCATTTTCGGGCCCGACGGGGTTCGGCTCATGGCCTGATCGCAGCCTTCGGCGTGCGTCATGCTGCTACTCGCGAACACACCACCCGCCGCCAGGACTGGCCGGCAACCAAGAAGTGTGCTCGCCGACTACACAAGGAGTCCGCCTGTGGCAAAACGCTACGGAAAAGGGCTGTTGGGATGGGCCGCCGTGCTCGTCATCCTGGCCCTGCTGGTCCACTGGATCGGCATCGACACGATCACGCGTTATCGCGACGATCTTGGGTTCTACCTGCAAGCGCACCTGGTCCTGGTGCTGGCTTCGATGGCGGCGGCGTTGGCCGTGGGCATCCCCGCCGGCATTGCGTTAAGTCGACCGCAGCGGGTCGACAAAGCCGAGCGCTTCATGCAGTTGTTCAACGTTGGCAACACCATCCCTCCCCTGGCCGTTCTGGCCATCGCCCTGAGTATCCTGGGCATCGGCGCCGGGCCTGCAATCTTCGCCCTGTTCCTCGCCTCCCTCCTGCCCATCGTGCGCAACACCTACGAGGGCCTGAAAAACGTCCCCGCCTCGCTCAAGGAAGCCGCCACCGGCATCGGCATGACCCCGCGCCAGCAACTGTGGCAGGTGGAGTTGCCCAACGCCGTGCCGATCATCGTCGGCGGCGTGCGCGTGGCCCTGGCGCTGAACGTGGGCACCGCACCGCTGGCCTTCCTGATCGGCGCCAACAGCCTGGGCAGCCTGATCTTCCCCGGCATCGCCCTGAACAACCAGCCACAGCTGCTGCTGGGTGCCGCCTGCACCGCACTGCTGGCGCTGGTGCTGGACGCGGCAGTGAGTTTCTCCAGCAAGCGCTGGCTGGAACGTGGCCTGGCTGGATAACAAGAGGGAACGTATGAACAAGAGAATCGCCTTGCTGCTGGGTGCGGCCCTGCTGTTCGCAGGATTTGCCCAGGCAGCGGAAAAACCGCTGATCCGCATCGGCGCGCGGGTGTTCACCGAACAGACCGTGCTCGCCGAAATCACCGCGCAATACCTGCGCGCCAACGGCTATGACGTGCGCGTCACCAGCGGCCTTGGCAGCAGCATCGCGCGCCAGGCCCAGGAAACCGGCCAGCTCGACCTGATGTGGGAATACACCGGCGTGTCACTGGTGTCCTACAACCATATCGATGAGCGCATGCCCAGTGCCGAGGCCACCTACGCCAAGGTCAAGGCACTGGACGCGAAGAAAGGCTTGATCTGGCTGACCCCGTCGAAGTTCAGCAACACCTACGCGCTGGGCCTGCCCAAGCAGGTCGCCGAGGCTTATCCACAGATCAACTCGATCAGCGACCTCAACCAGGTGCTGCATGACGAAAGCCGCCGCAACCACCTGGTGGCGCTGGACACCGAGTTCGCCAACCGCCCGGACGGCCTGGTCGGCCTGAAGGCGATGTACGACTTGCAAGTGGGCCGCGCCAACATCCGCCAGATGGATGCCGGCCTGGTCTACACCGCCATGCACAACAACCAGGTGTTCGCCGGCCTGGTGTACACCACCGACGGCCGTCTGAACGCGTTCAACCTCAAGCTGCTGGAAGACGACAAGCACTACTTCCCCGACTACACCGCCGCGCCGGTGGTGCGCAAGGCCGTGCTCGATGCCAACCCGCAACTGGCCGGCCTGCTCAGGCCACTGGCCGAGCAGCTGGATGACGCAACCATGCGCCAGCTCAACGCCAGGGTCGATGTCGAGCACCAGAACCCGACCGCCGTGGCTGCCGCTTTCCTGCGTGAGCATCCACTGAACAGCGAGGGCCAGCCATGAACCTGATCGATACCTTCAACCATCTGGACTGGGCCCAAGTGCTGCATCTGACTTGGCAACACATCATGCTGGTCGGCGTCGCCGTGGGCCTGGCGATCATCGTCGGCGTACCGCTGGGCATCCTGATGACCCGCTTCCCGGCCGTCGCCGGCCCATTGCAGGCCAGTGCCACGGTGCTGCTGACCATCCCGTCCATCGCCCTGTTCGGCCTGCTGCTGCCGTTCTACTCCAGATTCGGCCAGGGCCTCGGGCCGCTGCCGGCGATCACTGCGGTGTTCCTCTATTCACTGCTGCCGATCCTGCGCAACACCTACCTGGCCCTGACCAACGTCGAGCCCGGCATCCGTGAAGCCGCGCGCGGCATCGGCATGACCTTCGGCCAGCGCCTGCGCATGGTCGAACTGCCCATCGCCGTGCCGGTGATTCTCGCCGGCGTGCGCACCGCCGTGGTGATGAACATCGGCGTCATGACCATCGCCGCCACCATCGGCGCCGGCGGCCTCGGCGTACTCATCCTTACCTCCATCAGCCGCAGCGACATGTCGATGCTGCTGGTCGGCGCCGTGCTGGTCAGCCTGCTGGCGATCATCGCCGACCTGCTGCTGCAAACCCTGCAACGTGCCCTGACTCCAGAAGGACTGCGCTCATGATCGAACTGAAGAACCTCAGCAAAACCTTCAACGTCAACGGCAAGGACGTCAAAGCCGTCGACGCGGTAAGCCTCACCGTCAACGAAGGGGAAATCTGCGTGTTCCTCGGCCCCTCGGGCTGCGGCAAGAGCACTACCCTGAAAATGATCAACCGCCTGATCACCCCCACTTCCGGCCAGGTGTTCATCAATGGCGAAGACACCACCGGGCTGGACGAAGTCACCCTGCGCCGGCACATCGGCTACGTGATCCAGCAGATCGGCCTGTTCCCCAACATGACCATCGAGGAGAACATCACCGTGGTGCCGCGCCTGCTCGGCTGGGACAAACAGAAGTGCCATGAACGCGCCCGCGAGCTGATGCACATGATAAAGCTGGAGCCCAAGCAGTACCTGCAACGCTACCCGCGCGAGCTGTCCGGTGGCCAGCAGCAGCGTATCGGCGTGATCCGCGCCTTGGCGGCGGAAGCGCCGGTGCTGCTGATGGACGAGCCGTTCGGCGCGGTCGACCCGATCAACCGCGAGATGATCCAGAACGAGTTCTTCGAGATGCAGCGGGCCTTGAACAAGACCGTGATCATGGTCAGCCACGACATCGACGAAGCGATCAAGCTGGGCGACAAGATCGCCATCTTCCGCGCCGGCAAGCTGTTGCAGCTGGACCACCCGGACACCTTGCTCGCGCACCCGGCGGATGAGTTCGTCAGCAACTTCGTCGGCCAGGACAGCACCCTCAAGCGCCTGCTGCTGGTGCGTGCGGAGGATGCGGCAGACAACGCGCCATCGGTGAGCCCGCAGACGCCGGTGAGCGATGCGCTGGAGCTACTGGACGAGCACGACCGCCGTTACGTGGTGGTGACCGATGCGCAGAACAAGGCACTGGGCTACGTGCGCCGGCGTGATATGCATCGCCAGCAAGGGACTTGTGGCGACTTCCTGCGGCCGTTCAATGCCACGGCGTCGCATGATGAGCATTTGCGCATCCTGTTGTCGCGGATGTACGAATTCAACCGGGCGTGGCTGCCGGTGCTGGATGCCGAGCAGGTGTTCCTGGGTGAAGTGACCCAGGAGTCGATTGCGGCTTACCTGAGCTCGGGGCGATCGCGGGGGGCCAAGACCAGCATCGTTTCGCCGGCCGAGGCGGTGATTTCCTGAACCGGCCTCTTCGCGGGTAAACCCGCTCCCACAGGGTCGGCGCAAGGCTAAAGACCTGCGCGATACCTGTGGGAGCGGGTTCACCCGCGAAGCTGGCGACGCGGTGTCAGAACCCTACACTGGCCTGCACATAGAAGGTCCGTGGCTCACCCACATAGATGCCGGCATTGTTGTCGCTGGAGCGGGTGAAGTACTGCTTGTCGAACAGGTTCTTCACCCCCGCCGCCAACTTCAGGTTGGACATTTCCGGTCCGAACTCATAGCCGCCACGCGCATGCCAGGTCACGTAACCCGGAATGTCGCCAAACTGCCCGTCCGCACTCGGCTCGGTGATGTAGTCGCCGTTGAAGCTGCCATCGGCATTGATCCCCGTACCCGGTGCACGCTGTTTGGATTGGGCGTAGGCATCCAGGTTCCAGGTCCAGTGGTTGACCGCGTAGCGCACCCCGGCAGTGGCCACCTGGCGTGAATAGAACGGCAGGTCACGGCCCTTGAAGCCAGGAATGTCCCCTTCATAAGTAGCGCGGGTATAGATGTAGCCACCGCTCACCGACAGCCCTTCCAGGCGCGGGTCAAGCCCCGCCAGGTCATAGCGCAGCGAAGCCTCGATACCCTGGTGCTTGGTCGCGCCGAGGTTGGTCCAGCCCACATCGTTGCTGATGTACTGCAGTTCGTCATCGAAGTCGATGTAGAACGCCGTCAGCTCACCGGCAAAGCCGCCATTGTCATAGCGGGTACCGATTTCGTAGGTCTTGGCCTTTTCCGGTTCCAGGCCATTGGCCGTGCTGTTGCCAGTACCGCCCTGGCCCAGCTGGAAGTACTGCAGGCTGCCGAACGAGGTCTCGTAGTTGGCGAACAACTTCCACGCATCGGAGAGGTGGTACATCACGCTCAGCGCCGGCAGCGGCTCGTTGCTGGTGATGCTGCGTTTCTTCTCTGGCACCGGCTGGCCGTTGGCACCGAGCACCGGGCGGTCGCGCCAGTCGGTGTTGATGTGCTCGAAGCGGATACCCGGGGTGATGGTCCAGTTACCCACGTCGATCTTGTCGTCGATGTAGTAGGCGCTGGCCTCGGTACCACCACTGCGGTCCTGGAACACATGGCCGTCAGAGGTCGGGGTTGGCGTCGGCACGTTGTCGATCAGCGCCAGGCGGGTCGACTGCTCACGCATCGCTTCCTTCAGGTAGCGGTAACCCACGCTGACTTCCTGGGAGGTCGGGCCGGCGAAGAAGATCCGCGACAGCCGTGGTTCGATGGCGAAGGTGTGGTAGTTGCGCGGGTACGACGACAGGGTCTTCATGTCGCGCGAGGCAATGGCGCTGCCGCGGAAGCTGTCGGTGTAGTAAGTCAGCACTTCGAACTGGGTGGCATCGTCGAGCTGCCGCTGCCACTTGAACGACACATCCTTGCGCCGGCCGGCGAAGTAGTCGTAGTCGCGCAGCGACTGGTACGGGTTGCTGTCGTACTGGGCCTGGGTCAGGCCGCCGGGCATGTCGGCACGGCCATCGTAGTAGTGGAAGTTGAGCCAGAACTCGTCGACGTCGGTCGGCGCCCAGTGGGTCTTGAGGATGACGTCATCGATGTCGTTGCCGTTGTTGCTTTCACGGTAGCCGTTGCCATTCACCCCGGTGTACAGCAGCGCCACACCCATGCCGTTGTCCGCCGTGCCGCCGACGAAGGCCGATTCGGTATGCTTCCAGCCACCATGCTGGGAGGTTTCCAGGGTGGTGGACAGCTCCGCCGACGCCTTCTCCGGGATCGCCCGGGTAACGAAGTTGATCACCCCGCCGACGTTCTGCGGGCCATAGCGCACGGAGCCGGCGCCACGCACCACGTCGATGCTGTCGAGGTTGCCCGAGGAAATCGGCGCCATCGACAGCTGCGGCTGGCCATAGGGCGCGAAGGCGGCCGGGATGCCGTCGATCAGCACCGTGGAGCGTGGCGACAGGCGTGAAGTCAGGCCGCGAACGCCCACGTTCAGCGACAGGTCGCTGCCGCCGGTGCCGTTGGAGTCCTGCACCTGCACGCCCGGGATGCCGCGCAGCACGTCGCGCACGTTCATTGCGCCCTTCTCCACCATCGCCTCGCGGCGTACCACCGTGCGCGCGCCGGGGTGGTTCTGCACCACGCTCTGCTGGGCATCGCCCAGCCAGTCACCCACCACCTTGATGTCGGTGGGCGCCAGTTCCAGGCTGCCAGTGGTGAGGGTGCCATCGGCCTGGGCCGGCTTGACCACCACGGTGCCCTGGGACATCTCGTAGGTCAGGCCGCTGCCTTGCAGCAGCTGCTGCAGCGCCTGCTCGGGCGCCAGCTGGCCGGACACCGCCGGGGCTTGCTTGCCGGCCACCAGTTCGGGGCTGAAGAACAGCTGCAGGTTGGTCTGCTGGCCCAGCTGGTTCAGCGCCGAAGCCAAGGGTTGGGCCTGGATCTGGATGGTGCTGCCGGCCTCTGCGGCCTGGCCGTTGACGGCCACGGCACTGACCGCCAGGGCCAGCGCCAGAGCGCGGAAGCGTGGGAAGGGCTTGTTGTTGTTCACGTCGTCGAAACTTCCTGGAATACGGAATAAACGCCAACCGCATGCAAATGGAAATGCTTGGCAGTTGCAGCTGGCGGGGAAGACGAACGAGCGGAAAAAAACCTGAATCTATTTCGCGATTATTTCGCGCGAGCCATCTTCATGGGCCTTGATGGCCACCGGCAGGATGCTCGGCAAGGCACGCAGCAGCGCGTCGGTGTCGTCGGAGCTGAAGGTGCTGGACAGCCGCAGTTGAGCGACTTTGCCGGGGGCGACCCGCAGCGGCTGGCTGCGGTAACGCGAAGCTTCGGCCACCACCTCGGCCAGGGTGGCGTTGTCGAACACCAGCCTGCCTTGGCGCCAGGCCGTCAGGGCATCGGTATTCACCGCATAGGGTGCGGCCACCTGGCCTTGTGCATCGATATGCGAGCCCTGGCCAGCCGAGAGCTGCGCCAGCGAGGCGCCCTTGCCCTGCACACGCACCGAGCCCTGCTCCACCGCCACGCGGGTGCTGGCCGGGTCCAGGCGGACGTCGAAACGGGTACCGGTGACAGTCACGCTCCCCTGGGCGGTGTCGACCACGAACGGCCTGCCACTGTCGTGGGCAACGGTGAACATCACTTCACCCGCCATCAGCCGGACATGCCGCTGGCCGGCGCTGAAGGCGACCTGCACTTGCGTACTGCCGTTGAGTTCAAGGTGCGAACCATCCGGCAGGTCAACCTGGCGGCGTTCGTTGAAGGCTGTCTGCAAACTGCCCTGGTGATTCAGTTGCTGGTAGTGCCAGCCACCCCAGCCCAGCCCCAACGCCAGTGCGGCCACACTGGCGGCCAAGGCCTGGCGCACAAAGCGTCGAAGTGGCAACTGACGTACCGGGGCCGGCTGGCACAGCGCTTCCAGGCGCTGGCGGGGGATGAAGTCGGCGGCCTGCCACAGGCGGGCGAGCTGCTGGTACTCTTCACGGTGCCGTGCATCGCCATCCAGCCAGGCGTGCAGTTGCGCCTGCAGCACGGCATCGCGAGGCGCATCCTGCACGCGGGCGAACCATGCAGCCGCCTGCTCGCGGACGGTACCGGTACCGTGCTGTTTCATTGAAAAGGTCTCCTGACTCATCATGCCGACACATCCAGGTGCTCACGCAGATGCCGGAGCGTGCGGATCATATACTTTTCGACCATGTTCTTGCTCAACCCCATGCGCTCGGCGATCTCGGCCTGGGTCAGGCCTTCGAGCTTCTGCCAGATGAACACCTGCCGGCAATTGAGCGGCAGTTCGGCCAGCGCCCGCTCGACACTGTCGGCCAGCTCCAGGGCCTGCACGTAGGCCTCGGGGTCGCCATTGCCGGCCACGCCTTCATCGAAGGCTTCCAGCTCCAGGGCCTGGCGGCGGTCCTCGCGACGGAAGCCATCCACGGCAATGTTGCGCGCGGTCTGGTGCAGGTAGGCGCGAGGCTGCTCAACCTGCTCGCGCGGGTTTTCCAGTACCCGGACAAAGGCATCGTGGGTGAGGTCCTCGGCCTGCTGTCGACTGCGCAGCTTGCGCGTCCAGGTGCCGATCAGCTCGTGGTAGTGGTCGAGGAAGCCTTTGGGTCCGGACACGGTCGGGGGTCATCAGGAAGGCAGACAAGGGTGCGAATAGTAATGTTTCTCATCAAACGCGGCAATTCCGCCAGTCGGTAACAAAAAATTTATCGTCTTTTTCATGCACGGTAGTGCCAGGGAAATGTGGCCATAAATATGAACACCTGAGCCCCCTTCGCGGGCACGCCCGCTCCCACAGGAATCGCGAGATGCCTGTAGGAGCGGGCGTACCCGCGAAGGGGTCAATGCGGTCCATTCCACTATTTTTTACGCTTGAAACACGCTGGGGAACATCAACCGGTCACAGGAGTCGGTTATTCAAATGGCTGGTCGTCGATCCGCGTCGATCACGCCCGGATTGCCTGTTGATTCTGCATTCTTCACGCCCTAAAGTGCGCGCCGAACGTCCATGCTGGAAACGATCCATCCGGCTCAAGTACTGAGTAGGCGAACCAAAGTGGGGATACGGAGGGCGTTCAGTTTGCAGCCACTTAATCTTTCAGTTTGCCCATGGAGTCCCTGAGCATGTCGATCCAGGTCGAAGACTATTTCGCGCGTGACACCTTCCAGAAAATGAAGGCGTTCGCCGACAAGCAGGAAACCCCGTTCGTACTCATCGATACCCAGATGATCAGCCAGGCCTATGACGACCTGCGTGCCGGTTTCGAATTCGCCAAGGTGTACTACGCGGTCAAGGCCAACCCGGCCGTCGAGATCATCGACCTGCTCAAGGAAAAAGGTTCGAGCTTCGACATCGCCTCGATCTACGAGCTGGACAAGGTGCTGGGCCGCGGTGTAACCGCCGACCGCATCAGCTACGGCAACACCATCAAGAAGTCCAAGGACATCCGCTACTTCTACGAGAAGGGCGTGCGCCTGTATGCCACCGACTCGGAAGCCGACCTGCGCAACATCGCCAAGGCCGCGCCGGGCTCGAAAGTGTACGTGCGTATCCTCACCGAAGGCTCGACCACTGCCGACTGGCCGCTGTCGCGCAAATTCGGCTGCCAGACCGATATGGCCATGGACCTGCTGATCCTCGCCCGCGACCTGGGCCTGGTGCCTTACGGCATTTCCTTCCATGTTGGCTCGCAGCAGCGTGACATCAGCGTATGGGACGCCGCCATCGCCAAGGTCAAGGTGATCTTCGAGCGCCTGAAGGAAGAAGACGGCATCGAGCTGAAGCTGATCAACATGGGTGGCGGCTTCCCGGCCAACTACATCACCCGGACCAACAGCCTGGAAACCTACGCCGAAGAGATCATCCGCTTCCTGAAGGAAGACTTCGGTGACGACCTGCCGGAAATCATCCTCGAGCCGGGCCGTTCGCTGATTGCCAACGCCGGTATCCTGGTCAGCGAAGTGGTACTGGTTGCACGCAAGTCGCGCACCGCTGTCGAGCGCTGGATCTACACCGACGTGGGCAAGTTCTCCGGCCTGATCGAAACCATGGACGAAGCCATCAAGTTCCCGATCTGGACCGAGAAGAAAGGCGAGGCCGAAGAAGTGGTCATCGCCGGCCCGACCTGCGACAGCGCCGACATCATGTACGAAAACTACAAGTACGGCCTGCCGCTGAACCTGGCCATCGGCGACCGCCTGTACTGGCTGTCGACCGGTGCCTACACCACCAGCTACAGCGCAGTGGAATTCAACGGCTTCCCGCCGCTGAAGGCTTACTACCTGTAATGCACAACGGGGCCGCAAGGCCCCGTTTTCATTTGTGCTTTCCGCCTTCAGCCCTGTGCAACTCCCTGTAGGAGCAGCCTTGTGCTGCGAAGAGGCCATAACTGCCAAAGGCCATCTTTTGTCATGCCGGCCTCTTCGCAGCACAAGGCTGCTCCTACAGGTACTGCGGGCCTTGAGGGAACCTCAAGCTTCGCGCCGCTCGATCTCCTCGGCATACCGCGCCGCAAAAGCCATCAAGACCGGCCCCGCCCCCTGCAAGGTCACCAGCGCACTGCGCAGGAAATTCATGTTCCCCTCGACCCGCGCCCGCTCCAGCCAGGGCCCGGCTTCCGCCACCTGCCCACGCTCGACCAGCACCAGCCCCAGGCTGAACATGCCACGAAAGTCCCCGGCCTCGGCCGAACGCCGATACCAGCGCACCGCCCGTGCCGGGTTGGGCGCCGTGGCGATGCCTTGCTCCAGGTAACGCCCGTACAGGTTCATCGACTTGGCATGCCCCATGTGCGCCGCCTTCTCGTAGCACATCAGCGCCTGCACCTGGTTGGCCGGTACGCCGCGCCCGGTGGCCAGCAGGTTGCCCAGGTTGTACAGCCCCCAGTCCAGCCCGGCATCGGCAGCACGCGCATAGTGAACGGCCGCCTGCGCCAGGCTTGGCTCCCCGCCCCAGCCATGCTCCAGGCAACGCCCCAGCATGTTGTGCGCCATGGCACTGCCGCCCTGTGCGGCAATGCCAAACCAGCGCCTGGCCACGGCGGCATCCGCCTGAATGCCGCGCCCGTCGAGCAGGATCTGCCCCAGCAGCAACTGTGCCTCGACCGCACCCTGCCCGGCCGCCGCCAGAATCGCCTGGGCAGCCTTGCCGGGGCTTTCTTCCAGCATGGCCTGCAAACGGGCCACATCCACCACTTCTTCACGCCGCAACTGATAGGACACGGTTCAGACCTCGGCCCAGCGGCGCAGCAGGTTGTGGTAGGTGCCGGTCAGCTGTAGCAGTGATGGATGGTCCGGCACATCGGCAGTCAGTTGCTGGATGGCATTGTCCATCTCGAACAGCAACGCCCGCTGGCTGTCCTCGCGCACCAGGCTCTGGGTCCAGAAGAACGCGGCGTAACGCTGGCCACGGGTCACCGGGTTGACCTTGTGCAGGCTGGTGCCGGGGTACAGCACCAGGTCACCGGCGGCCAGTTTGACCTGCTGCACGCCATAGGTGTCCTGGATCACCAGCTCGCCGCCGTCGTAGCTGTCCGGATCACTGAGGAACAGCGTGGAAGACAGGTCGGTACGCACCCGCTCCGGGCTGCCCTTGGGCTGGCGCAGGGCGTTGTCGATGTGGAAGCCGAAATTGCCTCCTTCGCGGTAGCAGTTGATCAACGGCGGGAACACCTTGTGCGGCAAGGCTGCGGACATGAAGCGCGGGTTCTGCCACAAGCGGTCGATCAGCGCACTGCCGATCTCCTTGGCCAGCGGGTGCCCTTCCGGCAGCTGCAGGTTGTGCTTGGCCTTGGCCGACTGGTAGCCGGCCGTGATCTTGCCGTCGGCCCAGTCGGCCTGCTCCAGCGCCTCGCGGATACGGGCCAGCTCATCGGTATCGAACAGGCCGGGGATGTGAAGCAGCATGGCGGCAGCACCGTTGGAAAATGTAAAGGCGCCAATGATATTGATTCCCTTTTGCGCTTCACAAGCCCCATTCGCCGCTTAAGACGTTTCAGCTTGATGAAACCGTAAAGGGAAATTGTAAAGATTGTAAATTCTTCACGAATGGTAACGACTCTCAATTGTGAGTCACAATCGCTTACATTAAGATCCGCGGCCTTAACACCTTGGGGAAGGTCCTAAGCAATGCGCCAGTACGTACCATCTGCAGTGAGCTCACCACGCCTGATCGTGTCTGCCATCGGCGTCGCCCTCAGCGCCTCGTCGGCCTACGCCGCCGACCCGGCCGCCAGCAGCGCGATCACCCTCGACGCCACCAGCGTCAACGGCAAGGCTGAACAGGCCAGCACCGATTACAAGGTCGACAAGGCCTCCTCGCAGAAGTACACCGCGCCGCTGGTAGACACCCCACGCTCGATCACCGTGATCCCTCAGCAAGTGATCAAGGACACCAGCGCCCTGACCCTGCAGGACGCCCTGCGCACCGTGCCAGGGATCACCATGGGTGCCGGCGAAGGTGGCAACCCGTCCGGCGATCGCCCATTCATCCGTGGCTTCGACAGCCAGAGCTCGATGTACCTGGACGGTGTGCGCGATACCGGTTCGCAAACCCGCGAAATCTTCGCCATCGAGTCGGTGGAAGTGGCCAAGGGCCCGAACTCCTCGATCGCTGGCCGTGGCGCTGCCGGTGGCACCATCAACATGGTCAGCAAGCGTGCGCACCTGGGCAATTCGCTCGACGGCGCCTGGACCTGGGGCAGCGACCAGACCCAACGCTACACCCTGGATGGCAACTATCAGTTCAGCGACAGCGTCGCCGGCCGCCTGAACCTGATGACCCACGAAAGCAACGTCGCCGGCCGCGATGAGGTCAACTATGACCGCTGGGGCGTGGCACCCTCGCTGGTGTTCGGCCTGGGCACCGATACCCGCGTGAGCCTCGACTACTACCACGTGGAAAGCGACGACCTGCCAGATTCGGGTATTCCCTACAGCCTGCGCTCCGGCAGCTCCGCCGCACGCACCTCGGCCAACCCGGACAAGCCGACCCACGGCGGCGGCAGCAGCAGCAACTACTACGGCCTGGTCGGTCGCGATTTCTCCAAGAGCCGTGCAGACATCTCGACCATCAGCATCGAGCACGACCTGAGCGACTCGCTGACCATCAAGAACACTTTGCGCCATGGCAACACGCTGCAGGACTACATCTACAGCCAGCCGGACGACAGCAAGGGCAACATCCTCAACGGTGAAGTCTGGCGCCGCCCGAACAACCGTGTCGCCAACACCCGCACGACCACCAACCAGACCGACCTGTATGGTGATTTCTACGTTGGCGGCATGAAGAACAGCTTCTCCACCGGTATCGAACTGAGCCGGGAAACATCGGTGAAATCGGGCTATGACGTCACCGGTTTCAGCGCTGGCAACTGCTCGAGTGCAACAGGCCAGATCTCCGGTGTCTGCACGTCGTTCCCGAACCCCAATCCACATGAAGAGTGGGACGGCACCATCAGCCGCACCGAAGCCGGTGCCGATACGGCTGGCAACACGCGCGCCATCTACTTCACCGACACGCTGGAGCTCGACCCGGCCTGGTTGCTGACCATGGGCCTGCGTTACGACCACTTCGACACCAAGGTCAAGACCAAAGCGGCCAACGGTTCGACCAGCTTCAAGACCCAGGACACCAGTGAGTTCGTCACTGGCCAACTGGGCCTGACCTGGAAGCCTGCCGAAAACGGCAGCATCTATGTGTCCTACGCCACCTCCGCCACCCCGCCTGGCGCCTCGCTCGGCGAAGGTTCCGACGGCAACGCGCTGCTCACGGCCACCACCACCAGCGAGCTGAAACCGGAACAAACCACCAACTACGAAATCGGCACCAAGTGGGATCTGCTCGACGAACGCCTGGCGTTGACCGCAGCCATTTTCCGCACCGAGAAGGAAGACGCCCGTGTATTGGTGGATAACAACACCTACCAGAACATCGGCAAGACCCGTGTCGATGGCCTGGAGCTCAGCGCCAGCGGCAAGCTGACCGACGCCTGGCAGGTGTTCGCCGGCTACACCTACCTGGATGCCAAGCTCGTCGACGGCGGCGCGCAGCGGGTCGGCACGGTGTTCATCGATGGTTACAACGATGGCAACCAGCTGCCTAACACACCGAACAACAGCCTGACCCTGTGGACCACCTACAACGTCACGCCGAAGCTGACCATTGGTGGTGGTGCCTTCTACGTCGATGAAGTGTTCGGCAACACCACCAACAGCGTGATGGTCGACTCGTACTGGCGCTACGACGCCATGGCCAGCTACAAGCTGACCAAGCATGTCGACCTGCAACTGAACGTGCAGAACCTCACCAACGAGGTCTATTACGACAAGGCCTACAGTGGGCACTATGCCAACCAGGCCGCCGGGCGGACTGCACTGGTAACCACCAGCTTCCACTTCTGATGCCGGGATGGGGTTGATCTGCTCGGATAGGCTGCTCCTGTAACGGCCTCTTCGCGGGCTTGCCCGCTCCCACAGGTACTCCACAGGGTTCAAGTGCTGTGCAGTTCCTGTGGGAGCGGGCAAGCCCGCGAAGAGGCCAGTACAGGCGACCACCAAAAGAAGCCCCCGCCCCGTTCACGCCCTGTGAGCGGGGCTTTTGCATATCAAGGCATAATGCACGCCGCGCAGTGTGCGGCAGAAACACAAGGTGATCATGTGGTGAAGAAGACGCTGTTCCAATTGCACTGGTTCTTTGGCATCACCGCTGGCCTGGTGCTGGCCTTGATGGGCATCACCGGGGCCTTGTACTCGTTTCAGGAAGAACTGCTACGCGCGTTCAATGCCGATGTCTTGAAGGTCGAAGTACGCCCGCAGGGCGTACTGCCCCCGGCCGAACTGGTCCAGCGAGTCGAGGCCCAGCAGCACGACAAGGTGGCGATGCTGTGGGTCGATGTACGCGAAGGCAACGCCGCACGCGTCTCCTTCACCCCGCCACCAGGCGAGCGCCGTGGCCCGCTGCGCTACGCCGACCCGTACACTGGCGAACTCAAGGGAGAAGTGGCCGGGCAAGGCTTCTTCAACCTGATGCTCAACCTGCACCGCTTCCTGGCCATGGGCGACAGTGGCCGGCAGATCACCGGTGCCTGCACCCTGATGCTGGTGTTCTTCTGCCTCTCCGGCCTGTACCTGCGCTGGCCGCGCCAGGCGCTGGACTGGCGCACCTGGCTGACCTTCGACTGGGCCAAGAAAGGCCGCGCCTTCAACTGGGACCTGCACGCGGTGGCCGGCACCTGGTGCCTGCTGTTCTACCTGCTGTTCGCCCTGACCGGGCTGTTCTGGTCCTACGAGTGGTACCGCGAAGGCCTGAACAAGCTGCTGGCCGACGCACCGGCCGCCGGCCAGCAGCAAAAGCGCGGTGAAGGCCGTGGCCGCCACGGGCCGCAGAAAATCGACAAGAACGCCCCGCCGCTGGTAGTCGACTACGACGCGATCTGGGCCAACCTCAAGGACGCCGCCGGCCCGGGCCTGGCCATGTACAACCTGCGCCTGCCACCGGCAGGTGGCCAACCGGCCAACCTGTTCTACCTGCTGGACAACGCCGACCACCCGCGTGCCTTCAACACCCTGGTGCTGGACCCGGCCAGCGGCCAGGTGAAAAAACATGACCGCTACACCGACAAATCCTTCAAGGCCCAGCTGCTGCAGAGCGTCTACGCCCTGCACGTGGGCGAATACTTCGGCCTTCCGGGGCGCATCATCGTCACCATCGCCAGCCTGACCATGCCGCTGTTCTTCGTCACCGGCTGGCTGCTGTACCTCGACCGCCGCCGCAAGAAGCGCCAGGTACGCGCCGCCCGTGGCAACGTCACCAGCAACACGGCCAGCGGCGACAGCTGGCTGATCGGCTTTGCCAGCCAGAGTGGCCTTGCCGAACAACTGGCCTGGCAGAGTGCCGGCCAGTTGCAGGCGGCCGGCCTGCCGGTGCAGGTGCGCGCCCTGGCCGAACTGGGTGAAGACGACCTGCGCCAGGCCCGTCGTGCGCTGTTCGTGGTCAGCACCTTCGGCGACGGCGAAGCCCCCGACAGCGCCCGCGCCTTCGAGCGCAAGGTGCTCGGCCAGCCCTGGGCGCTGAACAACCTCAGCTATGCCCTGCTCGCCCTCGGTGACCGCCAGTACCCGCACTTCTGTGGCTTCGCCCGCCGCTTGCAGGCATGGCTGGGTGAGCGCGGTGCCAGCAGCGCGTTCAGCCCGGTGGAAGTGGACAACGCCGACCAGGCCGCGCTGCAGCAGTGGCAGCAGGAACTGGCGCAACTGACCGGCGCCCAGCCGGTGGCCGCCTGGCAGCCGCCGAGTTTCGGTAACTGGTCACTGGTGCACCGCGAACTGCTCAACCCGGGCAGCCAGGGCCAGCCGGTGTACCTGCTCGGCCTGCGACCGCAAGCGCCCGCCAGCTGGGAAGCCGGTGACCTGGTGGAGATCCTGCCGCTCAACAGCCAGCCAAGGATCGAGGCCTTCCTCGATGGCATGGCACTGGACGCCGGGGCCAAGGTGCAGGTGAATGGCCTGGGCGAAACCCTCGCCCAGGCCCTGGCCGGCCGCCAGTTGCCGACCCGTCGCGATCACCTGATCGGCTTGCAGCCGCAAGCGCTGGTCGATGCACTGGTGCCGATCGGCAGCCGCGAGTACTCGATCGCCTCGATCGCCAGCGATGGCGTACTGGAGCTGATCGTGCGCCAGGAACGCCACGCCGATGGCAACCTGGGCCTGGGTTCCGGCTGGCTGACCGAGTACCTGCCGCTGAACGGTACGCTGAGCCTGCGCGTGCGGCGCAACAGCAGCTTCCACCTGCCGGAAACGGCTGCACCGCTAGTATTGATCGGCAACGGTACCGGCCTGGCCGGCCTGCGCAGCCTGCTCCGCGCACGGGTGAATGCTGGCGAGCAGCGCAACTGGCTGTTGTTCGGCGAGCGTAACCGCGCCCATGACCTGCTGTGTGGCAGCGAGCTGCAAGGCTGGCTGGACAGCGGCGACCTGGCACGTCTGGACCTGGCATTTTCGCGGGATCAGGCCGAGAAGGTGTATGTGCAGGATGTGTTGCTGCAGCAGGCTGAAGAGTTCAAGCGCTGGGTCGCGGATGGCGCCTGTGTGTATGTCTGCGGCAGCCTGCAAGGCATGGCGGCGGGAGTGGATGCGGCGCTCAACGGTATCCTCGGGGAGGCGGTAGTGCAGCAGCTGATCGAGGATGGGCGGTATCGGCGGGATGTGTACTGATCTTGCATTGATGTAGCCAGTGCTGGCCTCTTCGCGGGCCTGCCCGCTCCCACAGGATACTCACCGATCTCGAAAGCTGTGCAGTACCTGTGGGAGCGGGCAAGCCCGCGAAGAGGCCGGTACAGGCTGTCAGTGCAACTCGAAGGTATCGGCATCCAGGTTGGCCGGGAACTTGGCCCGGTAGGCCGCCAGCTCCGCCGCGCTCAACACCGCGGTAAACACCCCGTCGGCCTCCCCGGCACTGAGCAGGCTCTCGCCCTGGAAGTCCAGCACCTGGCTGTCGCCGGAATAGGCAAAGCCCTTGCCATCGGTGCCCACCCGGTTCACCGCCGCCACATAGCACAGGTTCTCGATACCCCGCGCCGGCAACAGCCGGTTCCAGTGCTGGCGGCGCGCAGCCGGCCAGTTGGCGGTGTACAGCAACAGGTCGGTGTCCTGGGCATCGCGGCTCCACACCGGGAAGCGCAGGTCGTAGCAGATCAACGGGCGAATCCGCCAGCCCTTGAGCTCGAACTGCACCTGGCGCTCGCCCGGGGTGTAATGCTTATGCTCACCGGCCATGCGGAACAGGTGGCGCTTGTCGTAGTGCAGGATCTCGCCATCCGGCCGGGCCCACAGCAGGCGGTTGCGGTGGCTGCCATCGGCGGCCTGGATGATCACGCTGCCGGTAATCACCGTGTTGTACTTCTTCGCCTGGGCCTTCAGCCATTTGTAGGTCGGGCCGTTTTCCGGCTCGCACAGGCTTTCCGATTGCATAGAAAAACCGGTAGTGAACATTTCCGGCAGAATCACCAGGTCCACTTCGCCCACCTGCTCCAGCAGCACTTCGAAATGCGCATAGTTGGCCTCGCGGTCGTGCCAGGCCAGGGTGGTCTGCACCAGGGCGACTTTCAGGTTCGGCAGTGTGCTCAGATCGCGCATAGTCTTTCCGCTGCCTGACGCAGCGTCTCCTCTCGTTTGGCAAAGCACAGGCGGACCAGGCGTTGCTCGGGGATGGGTTGCTGGTAGAACACCGACACCGGGATGGTCGCCACGCCGTGCTCACGGGTCAGCCACAGCGACATGTCGACATCGTTCAGGTCCGGGCGGATCTGCGAATAGTCCACCAGCTGGAAATAGGTACCCGCCGTGCGGGTGAAACGGAACCGCGAGCCCTCCAGCAAGCCGCAGAACAGGTCACGCTTGGCCTGGTAGAAGGCCGGCAGTTCATCGATATGCTCGGGGTGCCCGGCCATGAAATCGGCCAGGGCACACTGCAGCGGGGTCACGCCGCAGAAGTTGACGTACTGGTGTACCTTGCGCAGCTCGGCGCTCAGCGCCGGCGGGGCAATCACGTAGCCGGTCTTCCAGCCGGTGACGTGGTAGGTCTTGCCGAACGAGCTGACCACGAAGGCACGCGGGTACAGCTGCTCGTGGGCCAGCACGCTGGCATGGCGTACACCGTCATAGACCAGGTGCTCGTAGACCTCATCGCTGACCAGGTAGATATCGCGATCAGCGATAAGTCGGGCCAACTGGTCGAGGTCTTCTCGGGTAATCAGCGCGCCGCTGGGGTTGTGTGGCGAATTGAGGATGACCATGCGCGTTCGCGGGCTGAGGGCATCGCTGAACTTCTGCCAGTCGATGCGGAAATCGCCGTCGCTCAGCTGTACATGCACGCAGCGGCCACCGGCCAGTTCCACGGACGGCTCGTAGCTGTCGTAGCAAGGGTCGAAGACAATCACTTCATCGCCAGCCTGTACCACTGCCTGAATGGCACAGAAGATCGCCTCGGTGGCGCCTGGTGTAATGGTCACTTCCTGATCGGCATCCACCTGTGCGCCATACAGCCGCGCGACCTTGGCCGCCACCTGCTGGCGCAGGGCCGGCAGGCCGGTCATCGGCGAATACTGGTTATGCCCGGCGTCTACATGCCGGCCGACTGCATCGAGCAGCGCCTGCGGGCCGTTGAAGTCGGGGAAACCTTGCGACAGGTTGAGCGCGCCCGTCTGCACGGCGAGCTGGGACATGGTGGTGAAGATGGTCGTGCCGACATTCGGCAGTTTGCTGCGAATCATGGAGCCCTCTTTCCTGGGGTGTATCCGGCACGGGGTGGAGTCCGAGCATAGCGGATCGAGCGGTCAGGAAAAAGGTTGAAACAATGGGGGGATTGCTTTGGATCAACGGACCATTCGCAGGCTCGCCCGCTCCCACAGAGATCGCACATTGCTTGAGCACAGCGCTGTACCTGTGGGAGCGGGCAGGCCCGCGAAGAAGCTGACGCGGAATCAGCGCTTGTCGCGGCGCTTCTTCTCGGCCTTCTTGTGGTGCGACATCAGGCGGCGCTTCTTGTTGACCTGGCGGTCGGTGAGGGTGTTCTTCTTGCCCTCGTACGGGTTCTCACCGCCCTTGTACTCGATGCGGATCGGCGTACCGACCAGCTTGAGCACGCGGCGGTAGGTGTTCTCCAGGTAACGCGAGTACGACTTCGGAATCTTGTCGGTCTGGTTGCCGTGGATCACGATCAGCGGCGGGTTGGCACCGCCGAGGTGGGCATAGCGCAGCTTGATACGGCGGCCGTTGACCAGCGGCGGCTGGTGCTCACTCACGGCATCTTCGAGGATTTGCGTCAGGCGGCTGGTTGGCCAGCGGGTTACCGCCGACTTGAACGCGGCCTGCACCGACTTGTACAGGTGGCCCACGCCGGTGCCATGCAGGGCGGAGATGAAGTGGATGTCGGCAAAGTCGACGAAGAACAACCGGCGCTCCAACTCGGTCTTCACGTAATCGCGTTCGCCCGGCTCCATGCCGTCCCACTTGTTCAGGGCGATGACGATGGCGCGGCCGGCTTCCAGGGCGAAGCCCAGCAGGTTCAGGTCGTGGTCCACCACACCTTCGCGGGCGTCCATGACGAAGATCACCACGTTGGCGTCCTTGATCGCCTGCAGCGTCTTCACCACCGAGAACTTCTCGACTTCCTCGTGGATCTTGCCGCGCTTGCGCACGCCAGCGGTGTCGATGAAGGTGTACTTCTCGTCATCGCGCTCGAACGGGATGTAGATACTGTCGCGGGTAGTGCCCGGCTGGTCGTACACCACCACGCGCTCTTCGCCGAGCATGCGGTTGACCAGGGTCGACTTGCCGACGTTGGGGCGGCCGATGATGGCGATCTTGATGCCATCCTTTTCGCTCGGACCCGGGATGCGCACCGCTTCTTCGCCTTCGGCGACTTCGGCGTCCAGCGCTTCCTCGACCTGGTCGCGCGGCAGGTGGCCGAGCACGGCCTCCATCAGCGCGTTGATGCCACGGCCCTGGGAGCCGGCCACCGGGATGGCGTTGCCCATGCCCAGCGGCGAGAACTCGGCGCGGGCGACGTCGGCGTCGATGTTGTCGATCTTGTTGGCAACCAGGATCGCTTCCTTGTTCCGCTTGCGCAGGTGCTCGGCGATCATCTGGTCGGCGGCGGTCATGCCGGCGCGGGCATCGACCAGGAACAGTACATAGTCGGCTTCTTCGATGGCCATGAGCGACTGCTCGGCCATTTTCTCGTCCATGCCCACTTCGTCACCGGTGATACCGCCGGTGTCGATCAGGATGAAGGAACGACCCTGCCAGGTGGCATCACCATACTGGCGGTCACGGGTCAGGCCCGACAGGTCACCGACGATGGCATCGCGGGTCTTGGTCAGGCGGTTGAACATGGTGGATTTGCCGACGTTCGGGCGGCCCACCAGGGCGATTACGGGAACCATTCGGCTCTCCACTCTTGAATTCTTGAAAATGCAAAGGCCGCTGCAAGGCAGCGGCCGGAGTTCGGGCGGCGTGTCCTACGCCGCGGCTTGAAGCCCGCCAAGGCTTCAAGCATAGCTTCAGCGGATGGTCAGTGCCTCGAGCTTGCCGCTGTTGCCGAAGACGTAGATGGTGTCGCCGACCACAAGTGGGCGGGCACGCAGGCCATCGCTGTCGATACGTTCACGGCCAACGAAACGGCCATCGACCTGGCTCAGCAGGTGCAGGTAACCCTCGAAGTCACCCACCGCCACGTAGCTGGAGAACACCTCAGGCGCCGTCAGCTGGCGGCGAGCCATGGTGTCGTTGGTCCACAGGGCGCTGGACGAGCGCTCGTCGACGCTTTCGACAGTACCCGAAGCTTCGCTGACGTAGACGTTGCCGAAGCCCTGGGCGACACCCACATAGCTGGAGGCATCGCGCTGCCACAGCACGCGGCCGCTTTCCAGGTCCAGGCCCGCGACGCGGCCCTGGTAGGTGCTGACGTACAGAGTACCACCAGACAGTAGCAGGCCGCCGTCGATATCGACCACACGGTCCAGCTCGGAACGGCCCTGCGGAATCGCCACACGGCTTTCCCACACAGGCACGCCGTTGTTGATATCCACCGCCACCACCTTGCCGGTGGACAGGCCGGCGACGGCCAGACGGTTGGTGGCGATCGGTGCGCCGGTACCACGCAGGGTCAGCACGGCCGGGGTGTTTTCATAGATCCAGCGGCGGTCGCCAGTAGTGGCATCCAGGCCGATCAGGCGGTCGTCCTGGGTCTGCACCACCACCACGTCACCGTTGTTGGCAGGCGGGGCCAGCACTTCGCTGGTCACGCGGGAACGCCAGCGCTCCTCGCCGGTGCTGGAATCCAGGGCGATGACTTCACCCTTGAGGGTGCCGATCATGACCAGGCCGTAGCCCACGCCGACAGCGCCGGATACCGGCAGCTCGAGGTCCTTCTTCCACACCACGTCGCCGGTGATGCGGTCGAGGGCGAAGACTTCGCCGTTGACGTCGGAAGCGTAGATACGGTCGTTCTCGATGGCGGGTACCAGGGTGTTGTAGGTCTCGCCCTGGCCGTCACCGATCGAACGGCTCCACTGCTTCTTCAGCACCACTTCCTCGGTGAACTTGGTCAGCTCGGCCGGGGGCAGTTCCTTCTTGCTGTTGCTGCTGCAACCTGCGGCCAGTACGGCCAGGGTCAGCACTGCTGCATGTTTCCAACCGATCACTTACGCGTCCCCTTTGGCCAAGTCATCCAGCTTCAATTGCAGGCCACCGACCGCCGCCTCATCGGACAGCGCAGCCTTGGCTTTCTCGTAAGCGCTGTGCGCGTCGTCGGCGCGACCCAGTTGCACCAGCAGGTCACCTTTCAACTCTTCACGGCTGGCCAGGAAGGCTTTGTCAGCGTCGCCTTCGAGCAGCTTGAGGGCGTCCTCGGCCTTGTTCTGGGCGGCCAGAACACGTGCCAGGCGCTGACGCGAAATTTCGCCCAGGGTGGCATCGGCCGGCTTGTCCAGCACGCCCTTCAGCTCGGCAGCAGCGTCGTCGAGCTTGCCGCTCTCGACCGCGACCTTGGCCACGAACAGGCTGCCGTACTGGGCGTAGGCGGTACCGCCGAACTCGCTCTTGAGCTTGCCGGCCAGTTCCGCGACCTTGGTCGCGTCAGGCTGGCCAGTCGGCGTCAGGCTGGTCTCCAGCAAGGCCTGGTACAGCTGCGAGGCACCTTGCGACTGATTGTTCTGGTACTTGTGCCAGGTATTCCAGCCCAACACCACCACGCCAGCCAGCAGGGCACCGGTCAGCAGCGGCTTGCCGTTGCGGTTCCACCAGTCCTTGACCCCTGCCAGTTCATCATCGGTACTCGACACCCCAATACTCCTTTTCGCCTATTCGCTTGTTGAACCGCGTTACGCCTGCGCGATCGCGGTTTCCAGGTGCTCAGCCAGAGCATCCCAGGCAATGTTCTGTTGTTCGCCCTGACCACGCAGGGGCTTGAAGCCGATCTCTTGCTTGGCCAGTTCGTCGTCGCCGAGGATCAGGGCGAACAGCGCGCCGCTCTTGTCGGCTTTCTTGAACTGGCTCTTGAAGCTGCCACCGCCGGCGTTGACCGCCAGGCGCAGGCCCGGCAGGCGGTCGCGCAGGCCTTCGGACAGGCGCAGACCGGCCAGCTCCGCCTGTTCGCCAAAGGCGCACAGGTAAACGTCGATCTGGCGGCTGATGGACTCGGGCACCTTGCCCAGGGTTTCCAGCAGCAGGATCAGGCGCTCGATGCCCATGGCGAAACCGACGCCCGGGGTCGGCTTGCCGCCCATCTGCTCGACCAGGCCGTCGTAGCGGCCACCGGCGCAGACAGTGCCCTGGGCGCCGAGCTTGTCGGTAACCCACTCGAACACGGTCTTGCTGTAATAGTCCAGGCCACGCACCAGCTTGGTGTTGATCACGAACGGGATGCCGGCAGCATCCAGGCGGGCCTTGAGGCCCTCGAAGTGCACGCGCGACTCTTCGTCCAGGTAGTCTTCCAGCTTCGGCGCGCCGACCAGCACCGCCTGGGTGTTCTGGTCCTTGCTGTCGAGGATGCGCAGCGGGTTGCTCTTCAGGCGGCGCTGGCTGTCTTCGTCCAGTTGCTCCAGGCGCGCCGAGAGGAACTCGACCAGCGCGTCACGGTAGCGTGCACGGGCTTCGCTGGTGCCCAGGCTGTTGAGCTCCAGCTTGACCGCGTCCCGGATGCCCAGCTGGCCCCACAGGCGCCAGGTCAGCATGATCAGCTCGGCGTCGATGTCCGGACCGTCCAGGTTGAATACTTCCACGCCAATCTGGTGGAACTGGCGGTAGCGACCCTTTTGCGGGCGCTCGTGGCGGAACATCTGGCCGATGTACCACAGTTTCTGCACCTGGCCGTTGCCGGTGATGCCATGCTCGAGCACGGCACGCACGCAGGCGGCGGTGCCTTCGGGGCGCAGGGTCAGCGAATCGCCGTTGCGGTCCTCGAAGGTGTACATCTCTTTTTCGACGATGTCGGTCACTTCACCGATGGAGCGCTTGAACAGCTCGGTGAACTCGACGATCGGCGTGCGGATCTGGCTGTACCCGTAGGTGTCCAGCAGACCGGCCACGGTGCCTTCGAAGTAGCGCCACAGCGGCGACTGTTCTGGCAGGATGTCGTTCATGCCACGGATGGCTTGCAGCGATTTGCTCACGAAAAGTCCTTACGAATTCTGTGTGTCAGCCACGGACGATCAGCGCCGCGTCGGCTTCGGCCTTTTCGGCCGCTTTCTGGCGGATGAGTTTTTCCAGCTCATCGACCAGGTTGTCGTTGGTCAGTTTCTGCGCCGGCTTGCCGTCGATGTAGATCAGGTTCGGCGTGCCGCCGGTCAGCCCCACATGGGCCTCCTTGGCTTCGCCCGGGCCGTTGACCACGCAACCGATCACCGCCACGTCCAGCGGTACCAGCAGGTCTTCCAGGCGCCCTTCCAGCTCGTTCATGGTCTTGACCACATCGAAGTTCTGCCGCGAGCAGCTCGGGCAGGCGATGAAGTTGATGCCGCGCGAGCGCAGGTGCAGCGACTTGAGGATGTCGTAGCCGACTTTCACTTCTTCGACCGGGTCGGCCGCCAGCGAAATACGAATGGTATCGCCAATGCCTTCGGCCAGCAGCATACCGAGGCCGACAGCGGATTTCACCGTCCCCGAACGCAGGCCACCGGCTTCGGTGATGCCCAGGTGCAGCGGCTGCACGATCTGCTTGGCCAGCAGGCGGTAGGCTTCGACGGCCATGAACACATCGGAAGCCTTGACGCTGACCTTGAAGTCCTGGAAGTCCAGGCGGTCGAGGTGCTCGACGTGGCGCAGGGCCGACTCGACCAGCGCCGCCGGGGTCGGCTCGCCGTACTTCTTCTGCAGGTCCTTTTCCAGGGAACCGGCGTTGACGCCGATACGGATCGGGATACCCCGGTCGCGGGCGGCATCTACAACCGCGCGCACACGGTCTTCACGGCCGATGTTGCCCGGGTTGATACGCAGGCAGTCGACGCCCAGTTCGGCCACGCGCAGGGCGATCTTGTAGTCGAAGTGGATGTCGGCCACCAGCGGCACGCTGACCTGCTGCTTGATGCGGCCGAACGCCTCGGCGGCGTCCATGTCCGGCACCGAGACGCGCACGATGTCCACGCCGGCATCGACCAGGCGCTGGATTTGCGCCACGGTGGCGGCCACATCGTTGGTGTCGGTGTTGGTCATGCTCTGCACCGCGATGGGGGCATCACCACCCACCGGCACATTGCCGACCCAGATTTTGCGGGATTCGCGACGTTTGATCGGAGATTCGCCGTGCATGACTTACTGTCCCAACTTCAGGCGAGCGGTCTCGCCACTGGTGAACGGGGCAACATCGACGGCCTGGCCGTTGTAGCTGACCTGGGCGCCACGGGCAAAGCCCAGGCGTACCGAGAACGGCGGCTTGCCGGTCAGCTCGAGGTTGTCCCCCTTGCGCTTGATGGCGCTGAACAGCACCTTGCCATTGCCGTCGGTGACCTGGGTCCAGCAATCGGCGACGAACTGGATGGCGACCTTGGCGCTGCCAGCCGGTACTGCGGCTGGCACGACAGGCTCGGCGGCAGCCACGGCCGCTACAGGCGCAGCGGGGGCAACGGCCGCCGGGGCCGGGGTAACCGGTGCTACCGGCGCAGGCGCGACAGCAGGGGCGCTGGCGGCAGGTGCCACAGGTGCCTGCTGGGCCGGTGCTGGCACTGCGGTAGTGGTAGCAGCAGGTGCCGGGCTTGCCGGTGCCTGTTCGGCGGCGGCAGGCTGCTCGGCAGCGCCCTGCTCCAGCGGCAGCGGCGCGCTCTCGGGTTGCTGGCCAGCGGAAACAGCCTGGTCCTCAGGCTCATCAAGCGGGTGAATCTGGGTGGTACCGTCGGCGCTTTCGACTTCGACGTGCTCCAGGGCAATCTTGGCCAGGTCCTTGCCACGCAGGCTGCCCTGGTCCTGCCACCAGACGAAGCCGCCGCCGACCACCGCCACCAGCAGCAGCAGGCTGACGCCGCGCAGGATGTTGTGCGACAGGCGCACCGGCTCTTCGATACGGCCCAGCGAATGCACGTCGCTGCCTTTGGCGTGGGTGCCGGTGTAACGGTCGAAGGCGTCCACCAGGGCTGCCTGGTCCAGGTCCATCAGCTTGGCATAGGCGCGGATATAACCACGGGCGAAGGTATGCCCCGGCAGCTTGTCGAAGGCGCCGGTTTCCACGTGGTTCAACGAACTGACAGTGAGGTTGAGCTTGCGGGCCACCTCGGCTTGTGACCAGTCCCGGTTCTCACGGGCCTGACGCAAAAGCTCACCGGGGTTCTGGCCAGGCGCTACTGCTACTTCGGGATGCGCGGCTTTCATCGTTGCTCCGACAGGTATTGCTGATATTCCGGCGTACCGGGATAAAGTCGTTGTAATTGCTGGCCCAGCTCGGCCAGTGTGCCCTGCTCGTCGAATACCCGGGCAAGGCGGCTGCCCAGCAGCAGGCTACGGGCATCATGGTCGCTCAACTGGCTGAAACGATCGTAGTAGTCCCGGGCCGGCACATAATGCCTGTTTTCGTAGGACAACTCAGCCATTTCCAGCAACGCTTTCGGTTGCCGCTGGTTGAGTTGCAAAGCTTTCAGCAGATACGCCTGCGCCTGGTCGCGGCGCTCGAGCTTCAGGGCGGTCAGGCCCAGGTTCTCGTAAACGCGTGAGCGTTCAGGATACAGGGTATCGGCGCTGGCCAGGCGAAACATCTGCTCGGCCTCGGCAAATCGCCCCTGAGCATAAAGGAAACTGCCGTAATTGTTGCGAATTCGCGTGTCGCCCGTGCGTGCCTGCAGCGCCTTGCGAAAGTGCGCTTCGGCCAGCGCCGGCTCGCCTTCGGCCTGGAACACCAGCGCCAGGGCGGCGTGCGCGTCGGCATCATCGCCATCCAGGGCCAGGGCCTTGCCCAGCGGCGCCTTGGCCTGCTCGGTCAAACCCTGTTGCAAATAACCCAGCCCAAGCTGCACATAGGCCCGCCCCGCCTCTACCCTGCCCTGGCGGCTGGCCAGAGGGTCGCCCGCGCCGCCCGACACGCAGCCGGCCAGCAGCGAAAGCGCAAGGATCGACAGCGCGGCGCGCAGGCTCATGGGCAAGGTCCCGGTCAGTGGCTGGCGGGGCTGTCTTGCAGCTCGGCGTCCGCGGACAGCTGGCGCACGGCGATGTAGCGCTCGCTGCGGCGGGTGCGGTCGTTGACCTGCCCGACCAGCTGGCCACAGGCGGCGTCGATGTCATCACCACGGGTGGTACGGGTGGTGACGTTGAAGCCACCGTGGTGCAACAGGTCCTGGAAGCGGCGAATGGCGTTGTTGCTCGGCCGCTCGTAGCCCGAGTGCGGGAACGGGTTGAACGGGATCAGGTTGATCTTGCACGGCACGTCGCGCAGCAGCTCGATCATTTGCGCAGCATGCTCAGGCTGGTCGTTGACGTCCTTGAGCAGGGTGTACTCGATGGTCAGCACGCGCTTGCCACCCAGGGTGGACATGTAGCCCATGCACGACTCCAGCAGCATCTTCAGCGGGTACTTCTTGTTGATCGGTACCAGCTTGTTGCGCAGTTCGTCGTTCGGTGCGTGCAGCGACAGGGCCAGCGACACGTCGATGTGTTTGGCCAGCTCGTCGATCATCGGCACCACGCCCGAGGTGGACAGGGTGACGCGACGCTTGGAAATGCCATAGCCCAGATCTTCCATCATGATCTTCATCGCGGCGATGACATTGTCGAAATTCAGCAGGGGCTCGCCCATGCCCATCATGACCACGTTGGTAATGGCGCGGTCGATCTTGGCCGGAACGGTCCCAAAGGATTTATTGGCAAGCCACACCTGGCCGATCACTTCGGCGGCGGTGAGGTTGCTGTTGAAGCCTTGCTTGCCGGTGGAGCAGAAGCTGCAGTCCAGGGCACAGCCGGCTTGCGACGACACGCACAGGGTGCCGCGATCGTCGGTGGGGATGTAGACGGTTTCGACGCAGCTGCCGGAGGCAACGCGGACCACCCACTTGCGGGTACCGTCGGCGGAAATGTCTTCACTGACCACTTCCGGGCCCCGAATCTCGGCAACGGCCTCGAGCTTTTCGCGCAAGGCCTTGCCGACATTGGTCATGGCGGCGAAATCGTCGACGCCAAAGTGGTGAATCCATTTCATGACCTGACCGGCACGAAAACGCTTCTCTCCGATCGACTCGAAGAATTTTTCCATTTCCTGCAGGGTCAGGCCCAACAGGTTGATCTTGCCAGTCATGTCACTCATGGAATCACCCAAGACCTGCTTCGCTTAGCGAATGCGGTCGCACAGCTCGGTAGCGGAGAAGAAGTAAGCGATTTCGCGGGCAGCCGAAGCTTCCGAGTCGGAACCGTGAACAGCGTTTTCGTCGATGGAAACAGCGAAGTCAGCACGGATGGTGCCGGCAGCAGCTTCTTTCGGGTTGGTGGCGCCCATCAGCTCGCGGTTGGCCAGAACGGCGTTTTCGCCTTCCAGAACCTGAACGATGACCGGACCGGAAGTCATGAAGGCAACCAGGTCAGCGAAGAAGCCGCGCTCTTTGTGCTCGGCGTAGAAGCCTTCGGCTTCGGCTTTGGACAGTTGCTTCATTTTCGAAGCAACGACGCGCAGGCCGGCTTTCTCGAAACGAGTGGTGATCTCGCCGATGACGTTCTTGGCAACGGCGTCAGGCTTGATGATGGAGAAAGTACGTTGAACAGCCATGGAAAACTCCAGAAAAATGAGTGTTGCGAAAAATTAAACCCGCGAATTATACGCGGGTTCCAGGGGATTGCCTAACCTGCCGGATGCGTTCAGTCGGCTTCTTCGATCCAGGCCGCCTGGATGGCCTCGAGCACTTTCTCACCGCCGCGTGACGGATCGTCGCTGAATTCTGGCAAGGCCAGCACCCAGCGGTGCAGATCGACGAAATTCACATAACGAGGATCGACGTCCGGCTTGCTTTCTGCAAGCTGGATGGCGATCTCAAGTACATCAATCCATTTCAGGCTCATGGGGCAAACCTCAGTGCGGCGCTTCGGCGGCGTGGTTGAGCGAATACTTGGGGATCTCGATGACCAGGTCCTGGTCAGCGACAACCACCTGGCAGCCGAGGCGCGATTGAGCCTCCAGGCCCCAGGCCTTGTCCAGCATGTCTTCTTCCAGCTCGTCGGCTTCTTCCAGCGAGTCGAAACCCTTGCGGATGATGCAGTGGCAGGTGGTACAGGCCTTGACGCCGCCGCAGGCGCTTTCCATCTCGATGTGATGGTCGTGGGCCAGTTCCAGGATGTTGGTCCCGGGTTCGACTTCCACGGTCAGCCCTTCGGGGCAGAACTTCTCGTGCGGCAGGAATGTCACCAGCGGCATCGGTTACTCCTCGATCTCATTCAGGTTGCGCCCGGCCAGTGCGGCTTTGACCGTCGAATCAAGGCGACGGGCGGCAAATGCGTCGGTCACCTGCGACAGACGCTTGGTCTGTTGCTCGATGGCTGCGCCATCGGTGCCGGCCAGCAAATCACGTAGTTCTTGCATCTGGAATTCGATGGCGTCGCGCTCGTCACTGCTGAGCAGGCGCTCACCGTCGGCGTCCAGGGCGCCCTGTACCGCTTCGAGCAGGCGCTCGCCGTCCACCTGGTGCTCGCGCAGCTGGCGGGCCTGCTTGTCGGAACCTGCGTGTTCGAAGGAATCCTTGAGCATGCGGGCGATTTCGCCGTCGGTCAGGCCGTAGGACGGCTTGACCTGGATGCTGGCCTCCACGCCCGAGCCCAGCTCGCGGGCGGCGACGCTGAGCAGGCCGTCGGCGTCGACCTGGAAGGTGACGCGGATTTTCGCCGCACCGGCGACCATGGCCGGGATGCCACGCAGCTCGAAGCGCGCCAGCGAGCGGCAGTCGCTGATCAGCTCGCGCTCGCCCTGCAGCACGTGGATCATCATGGCCGTCTGGCCATCTTTATAGGTGGTGAACTCCTGGGCACGCGCCACCGGGATGGTGGTGTTGCGCGGGATCACCTTTTCCATCAGCCCGCCCATGGTCTCAAGGCCAAGCGACAGCGGGATGACATCCAACAGCAGCAGTTCGCCACCTTCGCGGCGGTTGCCGGCCAAGGTATCGGCCTGGATGGCAGCACCAATGGCCACCACCTGGTCGGGGTCGATCGAAGTCAGCGGGGTGCGCCCGAACAATGCACCGACGGCTTCACGCACACGCGGTACACGGGTCGAACCACCAACCATGACCACGGCGCTGACTTCTTCCAGCTCGATACCGCTGTCACGCACGGCGCGGCGGCAGGCCTTGAGGCTGCGGGCGACCATGGGCTCGATCATGGCTTCGAAGCCGGAGCGGCTCAGCTCGCCCTGCCAGGCGCCATGGCTGACGCTGACCACATCGGCATCGGTCAGGGCTTCCTTGGCGGCGCAGGCAGTTTGCAACAGCGCACGCTGGGTAGCCGGGTCCAGGTCGGACGACAGCCCGGCCTGTTCGATGATCCAGCCGGCAATGGCATGGTCGAAGTCGTCACCGCCCAGGGCAGTATCGCCACCGGTGGCCAGCACTTCGAATACGCCGGCAGTCAGGCGCAGGATGGAAATGTCGAAGGTACCGCCGCCCAGGTCATAGATGGCCACCACGCCTTCGGCGTTCTGGTCCAGGCCATAGGCCACGGCAGCGGCAGTCGGCTCGTTGAGCAGGCGCAGCACGTTCAGGCCAGCCAGGCGCGCAGCGTCCTTGGTGGCCTGACGCTGGGCATCGTCGAAATAGGCCGGCACGGTGATCACCGCCCCCACCAGCTCACCGCCGAGGGTGGCTTCGGCACGCTCGCGCAGTACCTTGAGGATATCGGCGGACACTTCCACCGGGCTTTTCGGCCCCTGCACGGTGTCGATGAACGGCATGTGCGACTCACCGCCAACGAAGCGGTAAGGCAGCTGCTCGCCCAGTTGCTTGACGTCGGCCAGGCCGCGCCCCATCAGGCGCTTGACCGACAGCACGGTGTTCAGCGGGTCGCTGGAAGCGGCATCGCGTGCAGCCTGCCCCACTTCGTTGCGCCCTTCGAGGTAGCGCACCGCGGACGGCAGAATGACGTTGCCCTGCGCATCGGGCAGGGGCTCGCTACGGCCGCTGCGCAGTGCGGCGACCAGAGAGTTGGTGGTACCCAGGTCGATCCCCACCGCCAGGCGGCGCTGGTGCGGCTGAGGGCTTTGACCGGGTTCGGCAATCTGCAGTAGGGCCATGCTTATCTGAATACCTTAGGTGCCATCACGGGCAGCACCGGGTTAATCGTCGAGGCGCTCTTCCAGTTGGCGCACTTCTTGGGCGAGCTTGTCGAGGAACTGCATGCGGCGCATCAGGCGTTCGGCCTTGTCGCGCTCGCCTGGGGCGTCCCAGCAGGCGGCAAAGTCCTCGTTCAGCGTGTCCTGGGCGACCTTCAGGCGCTTCTTGAACACGGCCACGCCATCGAGGTCGGCTTCGTCCTGCAGCTCTTCGAGCTCTTCACGCCACTGCATCTGCTGCAACAGGAAGTCCGGGTCGTGGACCGTGACCTCCTGGGGCACTTCGTGGCCGCCGATGGCCAGCAGGTAGCGGGCACGACGCGGCGCACTGCGCAGGGTCTGGTAGGCGTCGTTGAGGGCCGCGGACTTTTCCAGCGCCACGCGCTGCTCGCGCTCGGAGGCGTCGGCAAAGCGGTCGGGATGGACTTCGCGGGCCAGCTCGCGATAGCGAGTGGCCAGCTTGTCGAGATCCAGGCGGAAGCTTGGCTGGAGGTCAAACAATGCGAAATGACAAGGAGTACCCACAGCCAGCCTCAAACGTTGAAGCTTTCGCCGCAGCCACACTCACCGCGCACGTTAGGGTTGTTGAACTTGAAGCCTTCGTTCAACCCTTCCTTGACGAAGTCCAGTTCGGTGCCGTCGAGGTACACCAGGCTCTTGGGATCGATGATCACCTTGACGCCATGGTTCTCGAACACCTGGTCTTCGTCCGCCAGCTCGTCGACGAACTCCAGCACGTAGGCCAGGCCCGAGCAACCGGTGGTGCGCACGCCCAGGCGAATGCCTTCGCCCTTGCCGCGCCCTTCCAGGGAACGCCGCACATGGTTGGCGGCGGCTTCTGTCATGCTGATAGCCATCTGGACTCCTTACCTCGCAACAGGCGACTTAGATCAAGCCTTTCTTCTGCTTGTAATCGCGTACGGCTGCCTTGATGGCATCCTCGGCGAGTACCGAGCAGTGGATCTTGACCGGCGGCAACGCCAGTTCTTCGGCGAGCTGGGTGTTCTTGATGGTTTCGGCTTCGTCCAGGGTCTTGCCCTTCATCCACTCGGTGGCGAGGGAGCTGGAAGCGATGGCCGAACCGCAGCCGTAGGTCTTGAACTTGGCGTCTTCGATCACGCCCTGCTCGTTGACCTTGATCTGCAGGCGCATGACGTCACCACAGGCCGGGGCGCCGACCATGCCGGTACCGACGTCCGGGTCTTCGGCATTCATCTTGCCGACGTTGCGCGGGTTTTCGTAGTGGTCGATGACCTTTTCACTGTATGCCATGGTGCAATTCCTTCCTCATCAGGGAGCCGCTCTTGCCGGCGACTGCTTAGTGGGCGGCCCACTCGATCTTGGAGATGTCAACGCCGTCTTTGTACATGTCCCACAGCGGCGACAGCTCACGCAGTTTGTTCACGGCCTCGCAGACTTTCTGCGCGGCGTAATCGACTTCTTCTTCGGTGGTGAAGCGGCCGAAGGAGAAGCGGATCGAGCTGTGCGCCAGCTCGTCGTTGCGGCCCAGGGCGCGCAGTACGTAGGACGGCTCGAGCGACGCGGAGGTGCAGGCCGAACCGGACGATACGGCGATGTCCTTCAGCGACATCAGCAGCGATTCGCCTTCGACGTAGTTGAAGCTCAGGTTCAGGTTGTGTGGTACGCGGGCAGTCTTGCTGCCGTTGACGTACAGCTCTTCAAGGTCCGAGACCTGCTTGAAGAAGCGGTCGCTCAGGGCCTTGATGCGCACGTTTTCCGCGGCCATTTCCTGCTTGGCGATGGCGAAGGCTTCGCCCATGCCGACGATCTGGTGGGTCGGCAGGGTGCCCGAACGCATGCCACGCTCATGGCCACCGCCGTGAATGATGGCTTCCAGGCGTACACGCGGCTTGCGGCTGACGTACAGCGCGCCGATGCCTTTCGGGCCGTAGACCTTGTGCGCCGAGAACGACATCAGGTCGACCTTCAGCTTCTGCAGGTCGATTTCGACCTTGCCGGCCGACTGCGCGGCGTCAACGTGGAACAGCACGCCGCGCGAGCGGGTCAGTTCACCGATGGCGGCGATATCGTTGATCGAGCCGACTTCGTTGTTCACGTGCATCAGCGAAACCAGGATGGTGTCGTCGCGCAGCGCCGCCTCGACCATGGCCGGGGTGACGATGCCGTCTTCGCCTGGCTCGAGGTAGGTGACTTCGAAACCTTCACGCTCCAGCTGGCGAGCGGTATCCAGGACCGCCTTGTGCTCGATCTTGGAGGTGATGATGTGCTTGCCCTTGGTCTGATAGAAGTGCGCGACGCCCTTGAGTGCGAGGTTGTCGGACTCGGTGGCACCGCTGGTCCAGACGATTTCGCGCGGATCGGCATTGATCAGCTCGGCAACCTGGCGGCGACCGTTCTCGACCGCTTCCTCGGCTTTCCAGCCAAAGACGTGGGAGCGCGAAGCCGGGTTACCGAAGTTCCCGTCGACCAGCAGGCAATCGGCCATCTTCTGGGCCACGCGTGGGTCGACCGGGGTGGTCGCGGAGTAATCGAGGTAGATCGGCAACTTCATTTGTCTCTCCTATCAGGCGGTGGCGTCGCTCGTCGTCCCGGTGGGATCAATCGACGGCGGACGTCTCAATCTTGTCCAGCTGGGCGGTTCGGCCTGCGACACGACGCAGGTCCTGGCGCTGGGCGACTTCCTGCACTTCACGGCGCATGACGAGGTCGGCCAGGCTGATGCCGCTGAGGAATTCATGGATTTGCTGGCTGAGGTCGCACCACAGGTGGTGGGTCAGGCAGGTGTCACCGGCATGGCAATCCCCGAGGCCCTGGCAGCGGGTGGCATCGACCGATTCGTTGACCGCATCGATGACCTGGGCCACCTGGATGGTTTCCATGCCCCGCGACAGCTGGTAGCCACCGCCTGGACCACGCACGCTGGATACCAGGCTGCTGCGGCGCAGCTTGGCGAACAGCTGTTCCAGATAAGAGAGGGAAATGCCCTGGCGCTCGGAAATGTCGGCCAAAGACACCGGCCCATGCTGCGCGTGCAACGCCAGGTCGAGCATGGCGGTCACGGCGTATCGGCCTTTGGTAGTCAGTCGCATGGCTATTGGGTACCACGGGAGTTACAGGATGTGAGCGAGTATGCGATTCCCGAGCATTTAAGTCAACTATTAGACCTAGTGCTTTAGTCGGGTTTGCATCGGGGAGGCGGGCGCGATTGTAGCAGACAGGGGGCGTGAGCACACGCCCCGTATGTCACCATGATTTCACCACGACGCAATCAATGCGACTGAGTGTCGCGCCGGGCCACCTGGGCAACTTCCTTGAAGTCATCTTCCGGCAGGGCTGGCAGTTCCTTGGCGCAGTAGTCGCTACCCATCTTGGTCAGGGCACCACACATACCCTCCAACCGCTCGTCGACTGCCTGCAGGTGGTCGAGCATCTGGCCGATGGCACGGGCCACCGGGTCCGGCATGTCGCCACTGACACCATAGGCATCGAAGCCGATCTTCTCGGCCATGGCCTTGCGCTTGGCCTCGACCTCGTTGTCTTCGCTCTTGACGATGATTCGCCCGGGGATACCGACCGCCGTGGCACCGGCCGGCACTGCCTTGGTCACCACCGCATTGGAACCGATCTTGGCCCCGGCACCAACGGTGAACGGGCCCAGCACCTTGGCCCCCGCCCCCACCACCACGCCGTTTTCCAGGGTGGGATGGCGCTTGCCTTTGTTCCAGCTGGTGCCGCCCAGGGTCACGCCCTGGTAAAGGGTGACATCGTCGCCGATCTCGGCGGTTTCGCCGATGACGATGCCCATGCCATGGTCGATGAAGAAGCGTCGGCCGATGGTGGCGCCGGGATGGATCTCGATGCCGGTCAGCCAGCGGCCAAAGTTCGAAACCAGGCGGGCCAGCCACTTGAAATCACGCTTCCACAGGGCATTGCCCAGACGGTGCAGCCAGATGGCATGCATGCCCGGGTAGCAGGTCAGCACCTCGAAGGCGTTGCGCGCAGCCGGGTCACGATGGAATACGCTTTGAATATCTTCACGCAGGCGTTCGAACATCTGTCAGTCCTTCCGTTTATGCGGCTCGCCCCGGACCACTTTCTGAGTCTCGGTGAGGATGCCGCGCAAAATGCTCATTTCCGAACGTTCGACCGCGACCCGCCCATACAGCCGGCGCAGGCGCGGCATCAGGTGCTTGGGCTTTTCGGGGTCAAGGAAGCCGATGCCGACCAGGGTCTTTTCCAGGTGGTCGTAGAACAGCTCCATTTCGTCCATGGTCGCCAGCTCGCTGGCGTCAACCTTCTCGACCTTGCCCGGCGCTGCACCGGCGGCCAGCCAGGCCATGCGCACCTCGTACGAGAGCACCTGGACAGCGGCGGCCAGGTTCAACGAGCTGAAGTCGGGGTTGGAGGGAATGTGCACGTGGAAGTGACATCGCTGCAGTTCTTCGTTGGTCAGGCCGGCGTGCTCACGCCCGAACACCAGGGCGATTTCCTCGCCACCCTTGGCATGCTCCACCGCCTTGGCCCCGCACTCGCGCGGGCCAATCAGCGGCCAGGGGATGCTCCGCTCGCGGGCGCTGGTGCCCATCACCAGGTTGCAGCCGACCAGCGCCTGCTCGAGGCTGTCGACCACCTGGGCATTGGCCAGCACATCGTCGGCACCCGAGGCTCGGGCACTGGCATCCTCGGCGGGGAACGCTTTCGGCTGCACCAGCACCAGACGCGACAAGCCCATGTTTTTCATGGCTCGCGCAGCGCCGCCGATGTTGCCGGGGTGGCTGGTATTGACCAGAACAACACGAATATTTTGCAGCAAGGTGTTGTGCTCACAGATGCAGGAATCAGGGCCCTCGATCTTACAGAACCGACAGACGTAACGCCACGAAAGCAAATGTGACACTTCTGCCGCCAAAGTTTTCTGCTAGAATGATCGGCTTTCTTCTTTAACATCTCCAGGTGACCCGCCCATGCAGCCTATGCTGAATATCGCCCTGCGCGCCGCTCGCAGCGCCAGTGAACTGATTTTCCGCTCCATCGAACGCCTGGATAGCATCAAGGTCGATGAGAAAGAGGCCAAGGACTACGTTTCCGAAGTCGATCGCGCCGCCGAGCAGAGCATCGTCAACGCCCTGCGCAAGGCCTACCCGAACCACTCCATCCAGGGCGAGGAAACCGGCCTGCACGCGGGTAGCGGCGAAGAAGGCAAGGATTACCTGTGGATCATCGACCCGCTGGACGGCACCACCAACTTCCTGCGTGGCATCCCACACTTCGCGGTCAGCATCGCCTGCAAATACCGTGGCCGCCTTGAGCACGCAGTGATCGTCGACCCGGTGCGCCAGGAAGAATTCACCGCCAGCCGTGGCCGTGGCGCCCAGCTCAATGGCCGCCGCCTGCGTGTCAGCTCGCGCACCAGCCTTGAAGGCGCCCTGCTGGGCACCGGCTTCCCGTTCCGCGACAGCCAGATGGCCGACCTGGACAACTACCTGGGCATGTTCCGTGCCCTGACTGGCCAGACCGCCGGCATCCGCCGCGCCGGCTCCGCCAGCCTGGACCTGGCCTACGTGGCTGCTGGCCGTTTCGACGCCTTCTGGGAGTCGGGCCTGTCCGAATGGGACATGGCAGCTGGCGTGCTGCTGATCCAGGAAGCGGGCGGCCTGGTGAGCGACTTCAACGGTGGCCATGACTTCCTCGAGAAGGGCCATATCGTTGCGGGCAACATCAAGTGCTTCAAGGCCGTGCTGACTGCTATCCAGCCGCACCTGCCAGAGAACATGAAGCGCTAAGCGCGGATTGCCGGCACAAAAAAGCACCCCTCGGGGTGCTTTTTTTATGCCTGTGGCTTTGCATTACCTGTGCAGGCCTCTTCGCGGGCTTGCCCGCTCCCACAGAGATGGCACCAGCCTCGAGAGCAGCGCTATACCTGTGGGAGCGGGCAAGCCCGCGAAGAGGCCAGTTCAGGCAACATCAATCACTGGCCAGCTTCACTGAGGATCAGCTTGCCATTCTTGTCCAGCGGAATGGTCGACCCGGGCTCGTGGTCCATCTTCACCTGCCCTACCTTGTCACCAATGGTGTACTTCACGTTGTAGCCCACCACCTTCTCACTGATGTCGTTGACCGTGTTGCAGCGGGTTTGCGTGGTGGTGTAGGTGTCACGCTCCTGCATGCCTTCCTGCACCTTGTTACCGGCATAACCACCACCGACCGCACCGGCCACGGTGGCGATCTTCTTACCGCTACCACCACCGATCTGGTTACCCAGCAGGCCACCGGCAATGGCGCCCACCACGGTACCGGCGATCTGGTGCTGGTCCTTGACCGGTGCCTGACGCGTCACGGCGACGTCCTTGCAGACCTCACGGGGGGTTTTCACCTGTTGTTTGATCGGTTGCACGTCGGTGACCTGCGCATACTCAGGCCCCTTGTTGACCAAGCTGTAGGTCGCGACAGCACCTCCGGCAGTCACACCGACAGCACCCAGTACCGCACCCACAAGCATTGATTTGTTCACATGAACCTCCTGATCATAACCCGCGGGTCCAACCCGCCTTCTCCCAGCCTTGGAGTAAAAAAAAAGGCGCGAGTTCAACACTCGCGCCTTTTTGGCCGCCAAACGGCGTGGAACACGCCTTACGGGCGGTCGTCCACACCGTCGGTCTTGGCCGGCGGGATCAGGTCTTCACTGCTCAGGTTCAGCCAGATCAGTACCACGTTGGCGATATAGATCGACGAATAGGTACCGGCCATGACGCCGATGAACAGAGCCAGCGAGAAGCCGAACAGGTTGTCGCCACCGAAGAACAGCAGCGCGGCAATGGCCAGCAAGGTCGAAACCGAGGTGGCGATGGTCCGCAGCAGGGTCTGGGTGGTGGAAACGTTGATGTTCTCGATCAGCGAGGCCTTGCGCATGACGCGGAAGTTCTCGCGCACCCGGTCGAACACGACGATGGTGTCGTTCAGCGAGTAGCCGATGATCGCCAGCACCGCCGCCAGCACTGTCAGATCGAAGGTGATCTGGAAGAACGACAGGATACCCAGGGTCACCACCACGTCGTGGATCAGCGAGACGATCGCGCCCACCGCGAACTTCCACTGGAAGCGGAAGGCCAGGTAGATGAGGATGCCGCCCAGGGCCAGGAGCATGCCCATGCCACCCTGGTCGCGCAGCTCTTCACCCACCTGCGGGCCAACGAACTCGACACGCTTGACCTTGGCCGGGTTGTCGCCGCCGGCCTTCTGCAGAGCTTCAGCCACCTTGTTGCCCAGCTGCGGGTCATCGCCCGGCATGCGCACCAGCAGGTCGGTGGTGGCGCCGAAGCTCTGCACCACGGCCTCGTGGAAGCCGGAGTTGACCAGCTCGGCACGCACCGCCTTGAGGTCGGCCGGGCGCTCGTAGGTCAGCTCGATCAGCGTACCGCCGGTGAAGTCCAGCCCGAAGTTCAGGCCCTTCTGCCACCAGCTGAACAGCGCCAGCACGGTGAGGAGCACGGTAACGGCGAACGCAACATTGCGCACGCCCATGAAGTTGATGGTTTTCATCGCAGCTCCCTCAAACCCACAGCTTCTTGATGTCACGCCCGCCGCAGGTCAGGTTGACCATTGCACGGGTCACCATGACGGCGGTGAACATCGAGGTGAAAATCCCGAGGGACATGGTGACCGCAAAGCCCTTGACCGGGCCGGTACCCATGGCGAACAGGATGCCGCCGACCAGCAGGCTGGTCAGGTTGGCGTCGATGATCGCGGTGTAGGCGCGGTTGAAGCCTTCATGAATGGCGCGTTGCACCGACATGCCGGCGTTCAGCTCTTCGCGGATACGCGAGAAGATCAGCACGTTGGCGTCCACCGCCATACCCATGGTCAACACGATACCGGCAATACCCGGCAGGGTCAGGGTGGCGCCCAGCAGCGACATCAGCGCCAGCAGCAGGACCATGTTGCCCGCCAGGGCGATGGTGGCGATCACACCGAAGGCACGGTAGATGGCGATGATGAACAGCGAGACGAACAGCATGCCCCACAGCGACGCATCGATACCCTTGGTGATGTTGTCGGCACCCAGGCTTGGGCCGATGGTGCGTTCTTCAGCGAAGTACATCGGCGCGGCCAGGCCACCGGCACGCAGCAGCAGGGCCAGTTCGGACGATTCGCCCTGGCCGTTCAGGCCGGTGATGCGGAACTGGCTGCCCAGCGGCGACTGGATGGTCGCCAGGCTGATGATCTTCTTCTCTTCCTGGAAGCTCTGCACGGCAACGTCCTTCTCGACGCCGTCGACGGTCTGCTTGACGTAGCGGGTGACCGGCTTCTGCTCGATGAAGATCACCGCCATGCTGCGGCCGACGTTGCTGCGGGTAGCACGGGTCATCAGCTCGCCACCGTGGCCATCCAGGCGGATGTTCACCTGCGGGCGACCTTGCTCGTCGAAGCTGGCCTGGGCGTCGGTCACCTGGTCACCGGTGATGATCAGGCCGCGCTCGACCGCGGCGGAACGGCCACCTTCACGGAACTCGAACACTTCGGTAGTGGCCTTGGACGCACCCGGCTCGGCACCGAAGCGGAACTCCAGGTTGGCGGTTTTACCCAGGATGCGCTTGGCTTCGGCAGTGTCTTGCACGCCTGGCAGCTCGACCACGATGCGGTTGGCGCCCTGGCGCTGTACCAGCGGCTCGGCCACGCCCAGTTCGTTGACCCGGTTGCGGACGGTGGTGAGGTTCTGCTTGATCGAGTATTCGCGGATCTCGGCGACTTTCGCCTGGGTCAGCGCCAGACGCAGCACCGCAAGCTCGTTGCGCTCGGTGGTGGTCAGGTCGAAGTCATTGAAATTCTTGCGGATCAGGGCACGTGCCTGTTCGCGGGTGGCATCGTCAGCGAAGCCCAGCATGATGCCGCCATCCTGCTGAGGCAGGCTGCGGTAGCGGATGCGCTCTTTGCGCAGCAAGGTCTTGACCTCGCCTTCGTAGACTTTCATGCGGGCGCTCATGGCCTTGTCCATGTCCACTTCCAGCAGGAAGTGCACACCACCGGACAGGTCCAGGCCCAGCTTCATCGGGCTTGCGCCCAGGTTGCGCAGCCATTGCGGGGTAGTCTGGGCCAGGTTCAGGGCCACGACGTAATCATCGCCCAGTGCCTTGCGCACGACATCCTTGGCTGGCAGCTGGTCTTCCTGACTGGTCAGGCGGATCAGCCCGCTGCCCTTCTCACCCAGGCTCGCGCCCTTGACGGCGATCTTGGCATCGACCAGCGCCTTGCTGACGCGGTCGAGGTCGGCCTGGCTCACCTGCAGCGCCGAGCTGGCACCACTGATCTGTACCGCCGGATCATCCGGGTAGAGGTTGGGAGCGGAATAAATGAAACCGACCACCAGTACCAGCACGATCAGTGCATATTTCCACAGAGGGTATTTGTTCAGCATCACGCCGCCCGTTCAAGACGCGGGGCGCGTTGCGCGCCCCGACTGGAAAGAAAAACCGGTAACTCAGATAGCCTTGAGCGTACCTTTTGGCAGGGTGGCCGCGATGGCACCCTTCTGGAACTTCAGCTCGACGTTGTCGGAAACTTCCAGGACCACGAAATCATCGGAAACCTTGACGATCTTGCCGGCGATGCCGCCGTTGGTGACAACTTCGTCACCCTTCTGCAAGTTGCTCAGCAGGTTCTTCTGCTCTTTTGCACGCTTGGCCTGCGGGCGCCAGATCATCAGGTAGAAGATGACCAGGAAACCGACCAGGAAAATCCACTCGAAGCCGGTACCGGCTGGGCCGGCGGCAGGTGCTGCAGCGTCCGCGTATGCGGCGGGGATCAAGAAGCTCATTGGGCACTCCTAATGTAATTTTCTAATAATGGATGCAGACAGTCAGTCCAAAGGCGGTACGGGAAGCCCGCGCTTGGCGTAGAAGGCGTCGACAAAGGCGGCCAATTTACCTTGTTGAATAGCCTCGCGTAAACCGGCCATCAAGCGCTGGTAATGGCGCAAGTTGTGGATGGTATTCAGCATGCTGCTCAGCATTTCGCCGCACTTGTCCAGGTGATGCAAATAGGCGCGCGAGAAGTTGGTGCAGGTGTAGCAGTCACAGGTCGGATCCAGCGGCGATTCATCGTGGCGATGGAACGCGTTGCGGATCTTGATCACCCCTGTATCGACGAACAGATGACCGTTGCGCGCGTTACGCGTCGGCATCACGCAGTCGAACATGTCGACGCCGCGGCGCACACCCTCAACGAGATCTTCCGGTTTGCCTACCCCCATAAGGTAACGAGGTTTGTCAGCAGGCATCTGGCCCGGCAGGTAATCCAGCACCTTGATCATTTCGTGCTTGGGCTCGCCCACCGACAGGCCGCCGATGGCCAGGCCGTCGAAGCCGATGTTTTCCAGGCCTTCCAGCGAGCGCATGCGCAGGTCCTGGTACATGCCACCCTGGACGATACCGAACAGCGCCGCGGTGTTGTCGGCGTGAGCGTTCTTCGAGCGCTGGGCCCAGCGCAGCGACAGCTCCATGGAGGCGCGCGCCACATCGTGCTCGGCCGGGTACGGGGTGCACTCGTCGAAGATCATCACCACGTCCGAGCCCAGGTCACGCTGCACCTGCATCGACTCTTCCGGGCCCATGAACACCTTGGCGCCATCGACCGGCGAGGCGAAGGTCACGCCCTCCTCCTTGATCTTGCGCATGGCGCCCAGGCTGAACACCTGGAAGCCACCGGAGTCGGTGAGGATCGGGCCTTTCCACTGCATGAAGTCGTGCAGGCCGTTGTGCTTCTTGATCACCTCGGTACCCGGGCGCAGCCACAGGTGGAAGGTGTTGCCGAGGATCATCTCGGCGCCGATGGCCTCGATGTCGCGCGGCAGCATGCCCTTGACCGTGCCATAGGTGCCCACCGGCATGAACGCCGGGGTTTCCACGGTGCCCCGTGGGAAGGTGATGCGGCCACGACGGGCCTTGCCGTCGGTGGCCAGCAGTTCGAAGGACATTCGACAGGTGCGACTCATGCTTGATCCTCGGGCCCGCGTGGCGCCGGATTGCGGGTGATGAACATGGCATCACCGTAACTGAAGAAGCGGTACCCCTGCTCGACCGCCGCCGCGTAGGCGGCCATGGTCTCGGGGTAGCCGGCGAAGGCCGAGACCAGCATCAGCAGCGTGGACTCCGGCAGGTGGAAATTGGTGACCAGCGCGTCGACCACATGGAACGGCCGGCCCGGGTAGATGAAGATGTCGGTGTCGCCGCTGAAGGCCTTGAGCACGCCGTCGCGCGCCGCGCTCTCCAGTGAACGCACGCTGGTGGTGCCGACCGCGATCACCCGGCCGCCACGGGCACGGCAGGCCTCGATGGCATCGACCACATCCTGGCCCACTTCGAGCCACTCTTTATGCATGTGGTGGTCTTCGATCCTGTCGACCCGCACCGGCTGGAAGGTGCCCGCGCCCACGTGCAAGGTGACGAACGCCCGCTCGACGCCCTTGGCGGCGATCTTTTCCAGCAGCGCCTCGTCGAAGTGCAGGCCTGCAGTGGGCGCGGCGACCGCACCGGCACGTTCGGCGTACACGGTCTGGTAGCGCTCACGGTCGGCGCCTTCGTCCGGGCGGTCGATGTAGGGCGGCAGCGGCATATGGCCGACGCGGTCGAGCAATGGCAGCACCTCTTCGGTGAAGCGCAACTCGAACAGCGTGTCATGGCGCGCGACCATTTCGGCCTCGCCGCCGCCATCGATGAGGATCACCGCGCCTTCCTTCGGCGCCTTGCTGGCACGGACATGCGCCAGCACCCGGTGGCTGTCGAGCACGCGCTCGACCAGCACTTCCAGCTTGCCGCCGGAAGCTTTCTGGCCGAACAGGCGCGCCGGGATCACCCGGGTGTTGTTGAACACCATCAGGTCGCCCGGGCGCAGGTACTCGAGCAGGTCGGGGAATTGCCGGTGCGCCAGCGCGCCGGTTGGCCCATCGAGCACCAGCAGACGGCTGCCATGGCGCTCGGCCAACGGGTGGCGGGCGATCAGGGAATCAGGGAGTTCGAAGGAAAAATCGGCGACGCGCATGATAATGTTCGGTTCGGCAGGGCCGGGAAGTTTAGCCCAATGTGTGAAAATTGACCATGAAAGCCGATTGACCGACCAGCGGTGGCTCTCTATACTGCCCGCCACATGCCCTGATGGCGGAATTGGTAGACGCGGCGGATTCAAAATCCGTTTTCGAAAGGAGTGGGAGTTCGAGTCTCCCTCGGGGCACCAAGATCCGGAAAAAACCGACCTTATGGTCGGTTTTTTTTTGCCTGCGATTAGGCGCGCCGACGCGATCTCTGTGGGAAATCGCCCAGCCCTTTGAGCCGCGCTGTCGTACAGGGAGCAATGTTCGAGAGCGTGTCACCTTCCCTTGTGGGAGCGGGCGTGTCGAGGCGTCGAACCGCCGCGAAGCAGACGACGCGGTGTATGGCACCGGCTCCACCGGTGTTCTCGGCGGTTCGACGCCTCGACATGCCCGCTCCCACAGTGTCCCTGCTAATTCAATCAGTTATGTGCAGTTCCATGAGAGTCCGCCCGGCGCCGCGCTGACGCTCAGCGCTCAGGCGTTCTTCATGCCGAGCTCTTCAGCAAACCGAAGCAGGTACCCGACCGGCTCCTGCACCAGGAAATTTACCGCCAACAGAGCCCATCGCGAATGTGTTCGCGATGGGCTCTGCAACCGCGCAGCAACGCGCGGCCAGCAGCAAAAGCATCATGTCGCCAGGATAAAGTCCGTCTGATCGATACCTGCACTGTCAACACCGACAAGGCGAATCGTGTCCACTCCAATCCCGATCACTGTGTCCGCTCCGTCAGCCGCAATGCTCACATTGGCAGCGAACGTCTCGCTGCTGATCCCCAGCCCCGCGATATTGAGCAAGTCCTGCCCTCCGGCCGGATTGATATCGAAGCCCTGGATCGAGTCGTTGCCGAAGTCTGCCGCAGCAAACGCGAAGGTATCGTTACCAAGGCCGCCGATGAGCATGTCGTTGCCCAGCCCACCGACGAACAGATCGTCACCCGCACCGCCAACCAGAGTGTCGTTGGCCAAGCCACCCAACATCGTGTGATTTGCCGCCGCAGCATCGTAGGCCAGCTCACTGCCGCTGCCCTCGGCGTTCGCCTGCAAACCCGCCGCCGCGTATTGGCCATTCATCGCGACCTGCGTCAAATGAGCACCGTCGCTCAGGGTCAGCATGCCGCCGGTGCCAGTGTCATTCGCCGCATAGGTGATCTGCGTATTGGCGCCGAACGCAACATCGCCGAAGTCCAGCTTGTCACCCGCGGCAAAACCGCTGACGCTGCCGCTGAACGCCGTCGACTTCTCAAGCTTGAGCGTGCCGGCCGCGCCGCTGTCGAATGTCACATGCTGATCGGAGGCAGCACCGAACTCGAGGATCGCCGAACCGCTGATCGTCGCCCTTCCCGCGCCACTGGCATCGGCGTGGACAGTGATGTTGCCATCGTTCGCCCACAGGCTGCCGCTGTTGACAAGCGCACTTTCAATCACCAATCCGCCGCTGCCGTTGGCTTGCAGCACACCGGTGTTGATGACGGCGCTACTACCGGTATCGATCACCAGCGCATTGACGCCGCTGGCCAGGATCTGGCTCGAATTGACCAGCATCATCTGCCCCGCGCCCAATTGGCCGGCACCCGAGATGGTGTTGTCGGCATTGGTGAGCACCGTGTCCGCGCTGCCACCAAAGATCATGTTCTGCGCGCTGTCGGACAGCACCACTTTGCCGCCACCGCTCAACGTCGCGCCACGGAACAGAATCTCGAGATCGGTCCCGCTGCCGGTGGAGCCGAGCGCTATGGTGCCGCTGTTGTCGATGCGGCCACCGAACGGCATGATCGCGCCGTCGGCAATGGTGATGGTGCCCGTATTGGTTGTGACCGGGTCCACATCGAACATTAAGTTGGCCGCGTTCAACGCCGCCGCATCCACGCCGTTGACCGTAATCGTCTGGTGATCGCTGATGCCGAGCACGGCATTGCCGCTCGCGTCGTTGGCGATAGTCACATCCGCAAAATCGTTGACGCCTGTGAAGCCGATCAAATCGATCTTGTCCGCCGCCGCGTCGAAACTGTAAATGACGTTGTCGCCGATCGGCTGGGCAAACACGAAGGTGTCGGCACCGGACGAGCCGGTCAGGTTGTCGTCGGCGGACAAGGCGAAGATCGGGGCGCCTGGGGCATAGATTTCGACGTTGTTGAACACATAGGCGCTGGCGCTGCTGCCGTCGCTGTTGTTCCAGTACATGTTGACATCGAGCACCAACGCACCGGCGAATTCGCTTGGAGTTGTCACAGTCAATGCGCCGGGATCGCTGGTCTGCACGGTCCAGGTGCCATCGCCATTGTCGGTTCCTGCATTGAATACCCACCCCGAAGGAGCACCGCTGATGGTCACCGTCACGGGGCCGCTGATATCGCCCCGTGGAACGTTGAGGGCCAGATTGATGGGTTCGCCGGCAACGCCTGCCGGAAGGTTTGCACTGCTCCCGGCCGCACCAGGATTACCCGCCAGATCGGTGTAGCTGTTCGCGGCAACGTCGACTTTTATGCTACCGCCCAGCGTTCTGGTCAGCGTTGCCGTGTAGGTATCGCCGTCAACCTTGGTAAAGTTACTGAAGGTGCCGCGTGGCGTTCCGCTCGTTGTCGTCATCGCTACATCAGACAGGCTGAAACCGCTCACCGTCTCACTAAACTGGAATGTGACCGTCGACGTTGCCCCCACCGAATTGCCCAACGCAGTCCCTGTCACTATCACCGTTGGCGCCACGGTATCAACGGGCGTCTCAACGACGTTCTGCACGTTCACCGTAATCGACTGCGTGTCGATTCCGCCATTGCCGTCTGACACCTGAACGTCCACAACGTAGGCGTTGTCGCCGTCGGTGCCACCGACATCCTGGGGATTCTCGTAATCGGGTGCCGAGTTGAACGTCAGCACCCCGCTCGAACTGATCGAGAACTTGCTGAAGTCCGTCCCGGCCGTGTTCAGCAGCGAGTAGCTCAGCGTCTGCGCCGGCAGATCGGCATCGGTCGCCACCACCGTGGTAACCGCGGTGGTGTTCTCCGCCACATTGACCGAAGCCGTCGCACCACCGCCGTTGGAGGTGATCACCGGGGAGTTGTCGTTGACGCCCGTCACTGTTACCGCGATTGCCTGGTCGTCAAACAGCGTGCCGTCCGACGCCCGTACAATCAGGTCATAAACGTTGTTCGTTCCCGAATCAGTCGGTGCTTCAAAGTTGGGTGCAGAAACAAAGCTCAGCACGCCTGTGCCCGAAACGATCGAGAACTTCGCAGCATCCGCTCCGCCGACGATGCTGTAGCTCAGCGTTTGTGCCGGAAGATCAATATCGGTCGCCGCCACTGTCGAGACCGCCGTGGTGTTCTCCACCACATTGATCGAAGCCGTCGCACCGCCACCGTTGGAAGTGATCGTCGGTGCGTCGTTGCTGCCGGTGACGGTGATGGTCACCAGTTGGGTATCGACGCCGCCCAGGCCGTCGCTGACCTGGACGCTGAACACTTCGTTGTGACTCTCGCCGGCCTTCAGCGATTGCACGGCACTGGCAACGCCATCGCTGCCGTTGGCCAGGGTGTAGGTCCACTGGCCGCTGGTGTCCACGGCGATCGAACCGTAGGTGCCCGTTGGCGAGCCATTGATGCTCCAGGTCGCCGTAGCATCGTGATCGATGTCGGTCGAGCTGAACTGGCCGCTGACGCTGAGGGTGGTGTCCTCCTTCACAGTGCCAACATCGTTGCCGGTGGCAAAGCTGAGCACCGGTGCGTCGTTGCTGCCGGTGACGGTGATGGTCACCAACTGGGTGTCGACGCCACCGAGGCTGTCGCTGACCTGCACCGTAAACACCTCATTGTGACTCTCGCCGGCCTTCAGCGATTGCACGGCACTGGCAACGCCGTCGCTGCCGTTGGCCAGGGTGTAAGTCCACTGGCCGCTGGTGTCGACGGCGATCGAGCCGTAGATGCCGGTATTTGCCCCGGCAATGCTCCAGGTCGCGGTGGCATCGTGATCGATGTCGGTCGAGCCGAACTGGCCGCTGACACTAAGCGCGGTGTCTTCCTGCACGGCACCGGCATCGTTGCCGGTGGCGAAGCTGAGCACCGGTGCGTCGTTGCTGCCGGTAACGGTGATCGTCACCAGTTGGCTGTCGACACCGCCCAGGCCGTCGCTGACCTGGACGCTGAACACCTCGTTGTGACTCTCGCCGGCCTTCAGCGATTGCACGGCACTGGCAACGCCGTCGCTGCCGTTGGCCAGGGTGTAGGTCCATTGGCCGCTGGTGTTCACGGCGATCGAACCGTAGGTGCCCGTTGGCGAGCCATTGATGCTCCAGGTCGCCGTAGCATCGTGATCGATGTCGGTCGAGCTGAACTGGCCGCTGACGCTGAGGGTGGTGTCCTCCTGCACGGCGCCGGCATCGTTGCCGGTGGCGAAGCTGAGCACGGGCGCGTCGTTGCTGCCGGTGACGGTGACGGTCACCAGTTGGCTGTCGACGCCACCGAGGCCGTCGCTGACCTGCACCGTAAACACCTCGTTGTGACTCTCGCCGGCCTTCAGCGATTGCACGGCACTGGCAACGCCATCGCTGCCGTTGGCCAGGGTGTAAGTCCATTGGCCGCTGGTGTCGACGGCGATCGAGCCGTAGATGCCCGTGCTCGTACCGGCAATGCTCCAGGTCGCGATGGCATCGTGATCGATGTCGGTCGAGCCGAACTGGCCGCTGACACTAAGCGCGGTGTCTTCCTGCACGGCGCCGGCATCGTTGCCGGTGGCGAAGCTGAGCACGGGCGCGTCGTTGCTGCCGGTGACGGTGACGGTCACCAGTTGGCTGTCGACGCCACCGAGGCCGTCGCTGACCTGCACCGTAAACACCTCGTTGTGACTCTCGCCGGCCTTCAGCGACTGCACCGCACTGGCAACGCCATCGCTGCCGTTGGCCAGCGTGTAGGTCCACTGGCCGCTGGTGTCGACGGCGATTGAGCCGTAGGTGCCGGTATTTGACCCGGCAATGCTCCAGGTCGCGGTGGCATCGTGATCGATGTCGGTCGAGCCGAACTGGCCGCTGACGCTAAGCGCGGTGTCCTCCTGCACGGCACCGGCATCGTTGCCGGTGGCGAAGCTGAGCACCGGCGCGTCGTTGCTGCCGGTGACGGTGATGGTCACCAGCTGGGTATCGACGCCACCGAGGCCGTCGCTAACCTGCACGCTGAACACCTCATCGTGACTCTCGCCGGCCTTCAGCGACTGCACCGCACTGGCAACGCCGTCGCTGCCGTTGGCCAGCGTGTAGGTCCACTGGCCGCTGGTGTCCACGGCGATCGAGCCGTAAGCGCCCGTTGGCGAGCCATTGATGCACCAGGTCGCCGTAGCATCGTGATCGATGTCGGTCGAGCTGAACTGGCCGCTGACGCTAAGCGCGGTGTCCTCCTGCACGGCACCGGCATCGTTGCCGGTGGCGAAGCTGAGCACCGGCGCGTCGTTGCTGCCGGTGACGGTGACGGTCACCAGTTGGCTGTCGACGCCACCGAGGCCGTCGCTGACCTGGACGCTGAACACCTCGTTGTGACTCTCGCCGGCCTTCAGCGATTGCACGGCACTGGCAACGCCGTCGCTGCCGTTGGCCAGCGTGTAGGTCCACTGGCCGCTGGTGTCGACGGCGATTGAGCCGTAGGTGCCGGTATTCGTACCGGCAATGCTCCAGGTCGCGGTGGCATCGTGATCGATGTCGGTCGAGCCGAACTGGCCGCTGACGCTGAGCGCGGTGTCTTCCTGCACGGCGCCAGCATCATTGCCGATGGCGAAGCTGAGCACCGGTGCGTCGTTGCTGCCGGTGACGGTGACGGTCACCAGTTGGGTGTCGACGCCACCGAGGCCGTCGCTGACCTGCACCGTGAACACTTCGTTGTGACTCTCGCCGGCCTTCAGCGACTGCACCGCACTGGCGACCCCATCGCTGCCGTTGGCCAGGGTGTAGGTCCATTGGCCGCTGGTGTCCACGGCGATCGAGCCGTAAGCGCCCGTTGGCGAGCCATTGATGCTCCAGGTCGCCGTGGCATCGTGATCGATGTCGGTCGAGCTGAACTGGCCGCTGACGCTAAGCGCGGTGTCTTCCTGCACGGCGCCGGCATCGTTGCCGGTGGCGAAACTGAGCACCGGCGCGTCGTTGCTGCCGGTGACGGTGACGGTCACCAGCTGGCTGTCGACGCCACCGAGGCCGTCGCGGACCTGCACCGTGAACACCTCGTTATGACTCTCGCCGGCCTTCAGCGATTGCACGGCACTGGCGACGCCATCGCTGCCGTTGGCCAGGGTGTAGGTCCATTGGCCACTGTTGTTCACGGCGATCGAACCGTAGGTGCCGGTATTTGACCCGGCAATGCTCCAGGTCGCCGTGGCATCGTGATCGATGTCGGTCGAGCCGAACTGGCCGCTGACGCTGAGCGCGGTGTCTTCCTGCACGGCGCCAGCATCATTGCCGGTGGCGAAGCTGAGCACCGGTGCATCGTTGCTGCCGGCGACGGTGATCGTCACGGACTTGGTCACTGTCGCCCCGAAATCGTCAGTCAGCGTCACCGTGAACACTTCGGTCTTGGTCTGGCCCTCTGCCAGGTACTGCGCCGCACTGTTGTTCAGCGTATAGGTCCAGCCCACGGTGCCCGCCGCGTCGCCGGTGCTCTCGTCGCTGACATTGGCCACCAGCGTACCCAGCGCACCGGATGGCGCGCTCACGCTGGTCACATGGGCGTCATCGGCCAGGTCCACATCGCCGAAGGCGAAACTGCCGCTGGCCACCGTGGTGCCGTCTTCGGTCACCGCACCGTTTTCGATTTCCGCCGCCGACACCGTTGGCCCGTCATTGGTGCCGGTGATAGTGATAGTCACATTCTGCGTTACCGACGAACCATGACCATCACTGATAGTGACCAGGTAGGTTTCGGTGACTGTCTGTCCCTGGGCCAGGTACTGCGCCGCCGCATTGCTCAGGTTGTAAGTCCATTGCACTGATCCGTTGGCCGCATTCGCGGCTTCGCTTACCGGCGAGAGTACGAACGTACCAAGATGAGTAGTGTTGCCCTGCGCCGCCGCGAAAGTCGCCAAGTGCGTGTCACTCAGGTCGACGTCGTTAAAGACAATCGTGCCGCTGGTCGTCAGCGAGTCGGTCGTGTTCGCAGTGATATCGGCGTCTTCGGTCACTGTGCCGGCCTGCGCGCCAAGGCTGATTGTCACACCATCATTCACACCCGAAAACTGCACTGTCGCGGTGGCCCAACTGAGCGTTCCATTGCCGAGACGTATCGCATAGGTAAAGCTGTCCGTCAGCAACTCGCCAGTAGCAAGTGCCTGGAGTTGTGCCTTGAAAGCAGAGGTGAAGGTAGCGGCGTCGTAGCCGACCTTACCGTCCGAGGTGATCCAGATCTTTGCACCATTCAAACTGGTGTCAGAACTCGTCGCCTCAGCCCTCGCCGAATCCTGGTTCAGGAGATCGGCCGGAGCATAAGTCTTGGTGGTAGTAGAAAGACTGTCCGCGTTGTCGATCGACCAGAGTGTCTTCGCGTTACCGCCGAGGTCATTGGACATGACGTCCCAATACATGATCCCCAGCAGATTTTCAGTGGTTATGAAGACGTCGTCCTTCGCCTGCGGCGTGTTGGAAAACGACGTAACGGTCCCGCCACTGGTAGTTGTAGTGCTAGCCATGTCTTTCTCCCTAGAGTGTCACCCTGAGTGAAAAACCGCTGTGGGCCGCTATCAGCCACAAGCCGATTCTTCCTCCAACCACGAACACATCAATCCATCGGTACCAGCCGGCTGGCCAGCAACTTCACGCCCACCCCAGTCCTGCCGCCCTGCGGTTCAATGCGCACGATTTGTCCTTGCGCCTTGAACTTCATGGGGCCGCCGGGAGTGTCGAGTTCGATCTCAAAGTCAATCACGCTACCCACCTGCTGCTCGTAATCGGTTTCGAAATACAAACCGGAGGCGCTGATGTCACGGGTGACACCGCTACCCCCGCCGATTAGTTGCAGCGACAGGGTGACTTGTTCACGGGGCTCAATTCGGTATGTGTCTTTCATGACGGCAGTCTAAGAACGACTGCTGTTTTCTACATGAGCGCGCTATCCCTTTTTTCCAGGAGTCAATCCGCTGTAAAACCGTGCTTTCATAGGACAAATGTCATGGGAGGGGTTGCCTGATGCGTTATGGAAAAAGGCGACAGCCAGCAACGATTGCTATCATGATCAGCTAACACAACCCGCTTAAAGAGGCAGCGAGCCGCATGCCAATTCAAGTCCTGTTGGTCGCTCTACCGCTCGTGGCCTGGGGCCTTGAGCGTCTGGTCGAAAGCGCTCAACCGAGGTTGGCGCTGGCGGGTTCGACAGCGTCGGTGGCGCAATACCTGCTTTCGCTGCACCAATACGCAGCGGATGTGGTGGTATTGGACCTGGACAGCGAGGACGGTATCGAGTCGCTGGCCGACCTGCACAGCCGGACCAAAGCCAGGATTCTGGTAGTGACAGGGTCGAGTGACTCGGCACTGCATGACAGTGCGGTGCTGGCGGGCGCACGTGGCGTGGTGGATAAGCGGGAATCGGCATCGGCCTCAATATTGCTCAAAGCCATAGAAAAAGTGCATGAAGGCGAACTGTGGATTGACCGCAATGCGACCAGCCGTATCTTCCTTGAACTGGCGCGCAAGAAAACCGAGCGCGATTTTGATCCGGAGCAACACAAAATCGCCAAGCTGACGCGCCGCGAACAGCAAACCATTGCATCGTTGGCCAGAGACCCCTCTGCCCCTGGCAAGTTGGTGGCCGAGAAGCTGCACATCAGCGAGCACACGCTGCGCAACCATTTGACATCGATTTACAGCAAGCTGGGCCTGACGAACCGCGTGGATCTCTACGCCTACGCACACAAGCATGGGCTTTCCACAGGCGACTGAGAGCTGCGGCAACACGCCAGATCTACGCCATCCATCTCCCGCACAGGACCACGCAGGGATGCACTGCTTCCGTCCCATCGGCGGGGAACGGACTCTCACAACGGTTTATTGCAAACCATGCACCGGGAATCGGATGACGAGCGATAGGCACGACATGTCAATTGGAAGTTGGCTGTATTTTGGCAGGCAGCAATCGGCCAGTGAGAGACAGTTAGATACGCCGGGTAAATCAAGGACGACTCAGCCAAGTATAAATTCATGTACACAAAAAAATGTACATCCAATTTAATCTATACTAATCAAGTAATTAATGTTTTTTTCGAGTCCTCATCGGGGCACCAAGATCCGGAAAAAACCGACCTTATGGTCGGTTTTTTTTGCCTGCGATTAGGCGCGCCGACGCGATCTCTGTGGGAAATCGCCCAGTCCTTTGAGCCGCGCTGTCGCACAGGGAACAATGTTCGAGAGCGTGTCACCTTCCCTTGTGGGAGCGGGCATGTCGAGGCGTCGAACCGCCGCGAAGCAGACGACGCGGTGTATGGCACCGGCTTCGCCGGTGTTCGCGGCGGTTCGACGCCTCGACATGCCCGCTCCCACAGTGTCCCTGCTAATTCAATCAGTTATGTGCAGCTCCATGAGAGTCCGCCCGCCGCCCCGGCGCCGCGCTGCCGCTCAGCGCTCAGGCGTTCTTCAAGCCAAGATCTTCAGCAAACCGAAGCAGGTACCCGTCCGGGTCCTGCACCAGGAAATTGCGCTGCCCCACCAGCATGTCCCCTTTGCGGTACCAGCGCTCTTCAATCGGGTTTCTGAGGGCATGGCCCGAATCCTCCAGCGCCGCCACCATTGCGCTTGCGTCAGCGCATTCGATCGACAGGTTGATCCCCCGACCATAGGGCGCCTCCAACGGGCCAACCCGCCAGGGTGACTCACTCTGCCAGTCCTGCTCCAGCATCAGCTGGCTGCCACCGAAAGACAGAAAGGCGAAATGCTCTTCTGGCCGCTCGTACTCAACCTTGAAGCCAAGTACGCCGCAGTAAAATGCCAGGCTGCGAGACAGATCGGAAACGATCAGCTCGGGCACCAATGGGTTCAGCTTCAACAAGGCTCTGATTCCTTTCAACTCGGACACTGATGTGCTTTCTGGATACAGCTGATCGTGCCCATCCGCTACCTTGCAAGGACTCGAACACATCATCTGCTCGGCTACTTTTCAGGTTAATGCGGTCACCCATGTTCCGCTGCCAACATTGACCTGAACTGAGAAACGATCTCTGCAGGTAACCCGGCACCTTCGAACACTGCACAAGTGAAGCTAACGGGCGCAGGGCCTGGAGCAGTAATGATACGGTCTGCAACCACAGCTACCGGACTGCTTCGATAAAGCGAGCTCCCTTCATAACCTGCGGCATTCCGTTGCAGGAAATCCGCGCTATTCGAAGTATGAGGAACCGTGTCGAGGAGCCCGGCCCTGGCAAGTGCCAGCGTTCCCCCACAGATACCGGCAATTGTCGCCCCACTTGAACGACAGGCATGAAGAAAGTCTCGGATGTCCGGGGCTTCTGCACGCTCCCAGACCATCCCTCCAATGATGACGACAACGTCCGGTTGCCAGTCCAGACATTGCTGCAAACCGCTATCGACAGTTACAGCCAATCCGCCCTGCGAGCAGAACTGCCCCGTAGCAGAGGCGAAAAACCTGACATCGATCCCGTAAAACGGGGACGCAGTTCCAGCAATGAAAGCATATTCCCAGTCCGCAAAACCGGGTGTCAGTATCAAACCCACACGTGCCATCACAATCCTCCATGAATGCCAATAACGTTTCCTGGCTTAGTTGCAATCAGCGCCAACGATCCAGTTGCCCCTGCGCACGGCTGCTGAAAATCGTCAGCAGCTCGCTCAGTGTGTGTGGTGGTGGTTCGGCAGTGCGGGTCACCGCATACAAGGTGATCGGCAATGCCGGGGCCAGCGGACGAATCGCGGTCGCCCCAGGCGCCGCGCCGAGGGCTGTGAAGGGGTCGATGACCGCCAGCCCAGCACCGGATTCGACCATCGCCCTGGCCAGTGAATAGGTCTGTACCGCAATGCTCACCCGTGGCGGCGGCTCCACCGCCTTGAGGTAGCTGTCGAGGCGAACCGACAGCGGGTCGGCGCTGGACAGACCGATCAAGGGCGCACCGGCCAGTGCCGTCAACGGCAGCGGCTTGCCTTCATCTTCCAGCGGCCAATAACCGGCCGGTGCCAATGCCACCAGAACCCCGCTGGCCAGCGCCTGAGCCTTGAGCGCAGGGTGATCTGGCTGTTGCAGGGTCAGGGCGACATCGATCTCCCGCATCAACAGGTTCTGCACCAGTTCGCGACTGTGGGCGCTGGACAGCTCGCAAGCGATGTCCGGATAACGCTGGGTCCACTCATGAATGGCCGGCGGCAGCAGCGACAGGGCCAGTGCCGGGGTCGCACCGACCCGCAGGCTGTGGCCCGGCGCGCGACGCAGGCTTTGCGCCAGGCGTCGCACCCCTTGCAGGCTCTCCGTGACTTTGTCGACCTCACGCTCCAGCTCCAGCGCTTCGGGCGTGGGCTGCAGTTTGCCACGCACCCGCAGGAACAACGGAAAGCCCAGTTGCTGCTCGGCGTGCTGCAGAACCTTGGTCACGGCAGGTTGGGAAACGTGCAGCAACTGTGCGGCACCGCTGACCGAACCGGTCTGGCGGATGGCCTGGAAAATCTCGATATGGCGAAGGCGCATGGCAAGTCCATAACCTTTGTTTATGGCTCAGCGATCTTTATTCATTTTTCGCCTGCTGTCACCTGGCCCTAACCTCAGACTCGTTTCAACAACGACCAAGGACTGACATGGCTCAGCATGTATGCATCATCGGCGGTGGCGTCATTGGCCTGTCAACCGCTTACGCACTGGTACGCGACGGCTTTGACGTGACGCTGATCGAGGCGCGCGATTCGCTGGGCAGTGAAACCAGCTTCGCCAACGGCGGCCAGCTGTCCTATCGCTACGTGGCGCCCCTTGCCGACGCCGGTGTGCCCTTGCAGGCCATTGGCTGGATGCTGCGTGGCGACTCACCGCTCAGATTGCGCCCGCGCTTCGATCCTGCACAGTGGCGTTGGATGGCCTCATTCCTCGGGGCTTGCCGCTCCTCGGTCAACCGCGCCAACGCAGGCCACCTTTTGCGCCTCGCGCTGTTGAGCCAGTCGACCTTGCAAGCCTGGCGTGAAGAAGATGGCCTGGGTGGTTTCCACTGGCGGCGCAACGGCAAGCTGGTCACCTTCCGCCAGGCCGGCAGCTTCGAACATGCGCGCAAGAACCTTGCCGCGCCCCAACAACAACAGGTGCTGTCGCACGCCGACTGCACCCGTCTGGACCCGGCACTGGCAGAGGCGCCCTTTGTCGGCGCCATCTATACCCCGGATGAAGAGGTCGGCGATTGCCACGGCTTTTGCCAGCAACTGGCGGCGCGCTTGAAGGCGTCGGGACGCTGCAAATTCCGCCTGGGCCAGGCGGTGTCTGGAATTCGCCATGCACATGGCGTGGTGAGTGCGATCGAACTGGGCGACGAGGTACTGCCAGTGGAGCATCTGGTCGTCGCGGCCGGCCATCGCAGTGCGTTGCTGGCACTGCCGGGTGTCGACCTGCCGCTGTACCCGCTCAAGGGTTATAGCCTGACAGTTCCGATCGGTGCCCAGCACCGGGCGCCAGACCTGAGCATCACCGACTACGACCGCAAGATCGTCTACGCCCGGATCGGCGAACAGTTGCGGGTGGCGGCGATGGTCGACATTGTCGGTTTCGACCCGTCGCTGGACCCCAAACGCCTGGCCTTGCTCAAGCGCCAGGCCCGCGAGACCTTCGCCAATGCCGGTAATTATGACTACGCCATCGAATGGGCCGGCATGCGTCCGGCCACCCCTAGCGGCGTGCCGCTGCTGGGCGCAACGGCGTATCGCAACCTGTGGCTGAACCTTGGCCATGGTGCGCTGGGCTTTACCCTGGCCTGCGCCAGTGCACGATTACTCAGTGAATTGATCGGCCAGCGCCGCCCCTCCATCGACCTGCAGGGCTTTACGCCCCGTGCGGCTTGAACGCTCACTCCTTGAAAGGACCACCCGATGACCATCCACCGTATCCAGCCCAATCCTCGCTTGTCCGGCGCCGTGACCTTTGGCGACCTGGTGTTTCTCTCCGGCCAGGTGCCGAACGACGCCACCGATGTCGGCGGCCAGACCCGCCAAGTACTGGAAAAGATCGACGCATTGTTGGCCGAGGCGGGCAGCGACAAGGATCATCTGCTCAGCGCGACCATTTACCTGAAGGACATCGGCAAAGATTTCGCGGCGATGAATGACGTCTGGTCTGCCTGGCTGTCGCCCGGCCAGGCACCCAGTCGCACCACCTTGCAGGCCGAACTCGCGCGCCCGCAAGTGCTGGTGGAAATAACCGTCATCGCGGCACGTCGCTAACCCCCTCACCTGCAACGGAGAACAACAATGCAAAAAATCACGTTGATCGGCTGCACCCTCGCCCTGTTGCTGGGCACTCAGGCCCATGCTGACGAAGCAGCGCTGGGGCCTACCTTGAGCAAGATTGCCAAAACCAACAGCATCACCCTGGGTTATCGCGATGCTTCAGTGCCGTTCTCCTACGTGGGCGATCACTCGGGCCGCCCGATGGGTTACTCGGTAGAACTGGCGAGCAAGATCGTCGAGCGGGTGCAGCAGAAGCTGGCCTTGCCCCAGCTCCAGGTGAAGTACAACCTGGTGACATCGCAAACCCGCATTCCGCTGGTACAGAACGGTACCGTCGACCTGGAGTGCGGCTCGACCGGCGTCACCGCAGAGCGACAGAAGCAGGTGGCGTTTTCCTATGGGTTCATCTATGTCAAAGGCCAGTTGCTGACGGCCAAGGACAGCGGGATCAAGCACTTCGCCGACCTGCGCGGCAAGAATGTGGTGACCACCGCCGGCACCACCAACGAACGCTTCCTGAAGAGCTACAACGTCGATAACAAGATGGACATGTCCGTGATCAGCGCCAAGGACCATGGCGAAGCTTTCCAGATGTTGCAGTCCGGCCGGGCGGCGGCGTTCTACATGGATGATGCACTGCTCTACGGCGAACGCGCCAAGGCCCGCGACCCGCACAACTGGGTGGTGGTCGGGGAAGAGCAGTCGCGGGAAATCTACAGCTGCATGGTGCGCAAGGATGACCCGCAGTTCCTCGCGCTGGTGAACGCGTCGCTGGGCGAACTTTACAGTTCAGGGGAAATCAACGGGATCTACCAACGCTGGTTCCAACAGCCGATTCCGCCTAAAGGCTTGAACCTGGAGTTCCCGATGACCAGCGAACTCAAGGCCATCTTTGCCAAGCCGGTGAGTGATCCGGTGCAGTAGCTTGGGCCCGGTGTCCATCCCCGCAGGGATCAAGGAGCGGCAGTGACCCGCAAGCATCACTGCCAAACGTCGCTACTGTGGAGCGTTATTACCGCAGTAGCGACTCGCCCTCTTACGAGTTAATCAGAGGTTTTATCCGTCACCAGGGTTTGAGGATTGCTCCTCCCCCAAACAGTAGCAAGGTCAACCAGCAAGGTTCCGCTGAGCGCTTCAATTTCACCCTGGGTGATCTTGCTCTCCCCTTGTTTACCCAAGAGCACAACCTGATCGCCAGCCCGCACAGCCGGGATATCTGTCACGTCCACCATGACGGTATTCATGGCAACTTTCCCTACCACTGGCGCACGCTGCCCATTAACCAGGACAACGCCCTTATTGGTAAACGCGCGACGGTAGCCAACCGAGAACCTCACTGGAATATTCGCAAGTTTTGAATCACGACTCAGTGTCACTGTCCGGTCATACCCCACGGTATTGCCTTCAGGGTATTGGTTAACAGACGCCACGTATGACTTGGCCTGCATGACAGGTTTGTTCATGCAACCGCTTTGTCTGCCAGTTCCCAGCCCTCAGGCCGTCGCGTGTGCCAGTCGCTGACCTGTTGATAGGCATGGCCGATGCGCAGGATCAGTGGCTCGGCGAAGGCTTGCCCGACAACCTGCATCGAGACAGGCATACCCTTTTCATCGAACCCGATGGGCAGCGCCACCGAACACAGGTTCATCAAGTTGGCGAACCGCCCCAGCAAGGCCAGTGGCGTGCCATATTCGTCGACCTCCTCCAACGGCACACTGCCAATAGCGTTGGTCGGGAAAACACAGGCGTCTATGTTGATCATGGCCTCGTGCATGGCTTGCCGAGCGGCACGGCGCTGATTGTGCAACTGGATATACGACGCCGCGTCGATGGCGCGACCACCAAGTATGCGCCGTTGGACATGGGGGTCGAAACGCAGGTCGTCACGCTCGAACAAGCGACCCAGGCTGGCATAACCCTCAGCGCTCATCAGGCCACCAGCGATGCGCATGCACTGCTCCAACGATGTGGGTAGCGGTTGTTCGATCAATTGCATACCCAACGCGGCCAACTGCTTGAGCCCCAGGTCGTAAGCCTTCAGTACTCCGGGCGCCACATGCGCTCGCTCGGCCTCCGGCAACACCCAGATGCGCAAACCGGCTACTGGCCGATCGAGACCGGCAGCGGCGCTGAATACCGGTGCCTGGGCCGAAACCGGATCCAGCGGGTCTGGGCCCAGCAGGGCATCCAGCATCCACGCTGCATCTTCAACCGTGTGCGTGATAGGCCCTACCGAATCCAGCGAAGGGCACAGCTCGATCAAGCCATGGCGGCTGACGAGCCCACGCGTGGTTTTCAACCCGACCAAGCCGCACATACCCGCCGGAATCCGCACCGAACCGCCGGTATCGGTCCCCAACGCAGCGCTCGCCAACCCGCTGGCCACGGCCACTGCCGAACCGCTGCTTGAACCACCCGGAGCGCGATGGACATTACGGTCCCACGGGTTCCACGGCGTGCCCATCACCGCGTTGGTGCCCCAGCCACCGAAAGCGAATTCGACCGTTTGGGCCTTGCCAAGAATGATCGCGCCGGCACGCTCCAGGCGTTGCACTGCCGTGGCGGTCAGCCTCGAAACACGCGGTTCCTGCGCCAACGAGCCACCCGTGATGGCCTGCCCTTCGATCTCGAACAAATCCTTGATCGCCAGAGGAATGCCATGCAGCGGCCCCAGGTGTATGCCGGCCGCACGTTGGCGATCCGCAGCAATGGCTGCACTCAAGGCTCGCGAGGGATAGGCCTCGACATAAGCATTCAGCTGCTCGTCAAAACGCTCGATGCGCGCCAGTTGCGCACGTACCAGCGCTTCGCTGGTCAGCGAGCCGGCCTGCAGCGCCTGTTGCAACTGGGCAATGCTGTGGGAAGTTACCTGATCCATGGTGTTCATATGTTCAACCTCGCACGGTTTTGCGTCCGCGTGAAACATGCTTTTCCAGCACACGCGACAGCATTGAAAGAGGGAAGGCGATAACGAAATAGAACAGCCCTACCAGCAGGAAGACATGCATTGGCAGGAAGGTTTCCGAAGCGATGGCCCGCGCTGCCAGCATCAACTCGTCGGTGGCGATCAGGGCACACAACGAGCTGTCCTTGAGGATCGACACGTAGGCGTTGAGCAGTGGCGGCAAAATGACGCGAAACACTTGCGGCAGGATGACGGTGGTAAACGCTTTGAACGGCGTCAATCCGATCGCGATTGCCGCTTCGCGCTGGCCGCGATGCAAAGAATCCAGGCCGCCACGCAGAATTTCCGCAACGTACGCGGCCCCCTGCAAACCCAGGCCGATGGCCCCGGCCCAATAGCCGGACAAGGTCAACCCCAGGCTGGGCAGCGCGAAATACAGGGCCAGCAGCAACGCCAGAAGCGGTACTGCACGCATGCTCTGGATAAAGAACGCTGCCAACCGCCTCAGGATCGCGCTCGGGCTTCGCATCGCCCAGACCAGCAACGCGCCCAGCACGACCGCCAGGGCGAACCCTAACAGGGACAGTTCGGCGGTGACCCGGGCACCAAGCATCAGGCGGACACTCCAGTCGCTCCAGTACTCCGGGTATTGCTGAAAGAAACTGATCATCGCGCACTCCCCAGATGACGTTCGAGCCTGATGAATCCCACACCGATCGGCAGAATCATCACGGCGTAGATGCACATCACTGCCAGGTAGATCAGCGACGTCTGGAAGGTGGACGTCACCAGATTGCGCGCCAGGAACATGATCTCCGGCACGGCAATGGCTGAGGCAATGGAGGTGTCCTTGATCAGTTGCGTGACGTAGTTGGCGAACGCTGGCAACGTCAGGCGCAGGGCCTGGGGCAAGAGAATGCAGCGCAGAATCTGCATCCGACTCAGGCCGACAGCCAACCCGGCTTCATGCTGACCGACATGCAGCGACTGCAAGCCACTGCGGAAAATGTCGGCCAACACCGCACTGCCTACCAGGCTCAAGCCAACGATGGCGGCCAGCCACGCGGGCAAGTTGATACCAAGGTAGGAGAGACCAAAATAGATCAGGAACAGATGCGCCAGCGCGGGAACATTGCGCATCCACTCAATGAAACAGCCGACCACGCCATGCAGCAGCCGTGAGCGGCTGAACGTCAGCAACACGGCCAGTACCACGCCACCGGCACTCGCCAGCAGCAAGGTACACAGCGCGATTTCCAGGGCGGTGAGCGCGCCTTTCAACAACAGGGGCAATAGCCCGAGAAAGACCTCGAAGTTCGCCATCAAGCGCCCTCCATGGCCATGCGCCCGAGAAAACTGCGGGTACGCTCATGACGTGGGCTGTCGATAACCTGCGCCGAAGGCCCTTGCTCGACAATGTGCCCGCCGTCCATGAAGATCACCCGATCCGCCACATCCCGAGCGAAGCGCACTTCATGGGTGACCATGATCATGGTGCGGCCCTCTTGCGCCAGCTCGCGAATCACGGCCAGTACTTCCCCCACCAGTTCGGGGTCCAGTGCCGAGGTCGGCTCGTCGAACAGGATGACTTTTGGTTGTTGGGCCAACGCGCGGGCGATAGCCACCCGCTGTTGTTGTCCGCCGGACAACTGCTCGGGATAGACCTCGGCCTTGTGTCGCAGGTGGACCTTTTCCAGCATGGCATCAGCCAGCTCGTAGGCCTGCTTGCGCGGCATGCCTTGTGCCTTTATCGGCCCCAGCGCGACGTTGTCGCGCACATTCAGATGTGGCCAGAGGTAGAAAAGCTGGAACACCATGGCGATCTCGCGTCGCTGTGGGGCCATTTCCCGATCACTCATCAGGCGTATGCGTTTGCCATCCTTGACCTGCCCGATCAACTCGTCACCCAGCCAGATATCGCCTCGGGTGGGTTTTTCCAGGTAATTGATGCAACGCAGGCAAGTCGACTTTCCCGACCCGCTGGGGCCGATCAACGACAGGGTTTCACCGGCTTTCAACTCCAGGTTGATGCCCTTGAGCACCTCCAGCTCACCATAGCTTTTATGCAGGTCATGCACGCGCAGCAGCGCAGGTTCGGACGGGGTCGACATCTTGGTTAACCTCTTTATTGTTATAGGTACGGCGATGAACCGGCAAAGGCCGATTCATCCGCTCAAGCGCTTACTTGCAGCCAGGCAGTTGCCAGTCCGCCGGGCGGTCGACACTCAGCCTCAGGTTCTTGCCTTCCGGCACATACCAGACATCCTGGGACAAGCCGTAGCGGGCACCGATCTTGCGCATTTCGCAGCTTTTCCAGAGGGTCTGGATCTGCTCGTTCACGGCAGCCACAAGCTGCGGGCTTGCCTCTTTATTGAAGCCGTACACCACCTGCCCCAGGCCCGTCAGCAGCGGAAAATCAGGGTCGTTGTCGGTGAAGGCGTTGAAACGCAGGTGCCATTGCTGATTGCGGAAAATGGCGTATTGCATGACCGGCGGATCGCCAATCACTGCATCGATACGCCCGGCGAGCAGATCGCGCACCGCGGCATCGGAGGTGTCGTACAGCGCGACTTGCAAGCCTTCGATCTTGCGCATCTCGGGAATGAACGAGAAACCCGTGATAGTGCCGACCTTTTTACCCTGCAAATCCTTGAGGCTGCTCCAGTTGGTCTTGTCGGTCTGGGTGATGCCGTTCTTGAAATAGTGAATCGGGTCGCTCACGGTCATGATCTTCGCGCGCTGCTCGGTCCAGCCCATGGTGCCGGCCATGACATCCACGCGGTTGGCTTGTACCGAGGCAATGGTGCTGGCCCAGTCCATCAAGGCCGGCTTGACCTTCAAACCCAGCTTCTCAGCGATTTGTTGAAGGATTTCACCATCGTAGCCGACCATCCGGCTGTCCTGATAACCGGTCCCCGGCATGTCCCCGGTGAACGCGACGGTCAGGCTTCCCGGCTCTACCGTTTCCAGTGCGAATGCCGGTAGCGAAGCCATCATGGATACCAGCAAACCCGCATAGATACCGGCAAACCGTTGAACGTTGGGCTTCTTCATCACGTGCTCCCTGATTGTTTTTCTATGAACAGCATGGTGTTGGGCAGGCGCTCATCGTATGGTGATCAGCGGCATAACTTGTTGGATGGTTTGCAGGAATGATTGAATATTTGCGACATTTCGGAGATGCACTGCCCAACGCCTCCAGCGCAAGCCTCGTGGAAGCGCTTGACCAGGGTCAGGCACGACATCCGCCAAGCCGACGCGGCGCCACCGAGTTGTCTATAGGTATCGTGCTATGGCCGCGCTTCCCCTTGCTGTCACTCTCGGGGCTGACCGATGCGTTGCGACATGCTGCCGATACGGGCGATCAGAGCCGCCCGATACGATGCCAATGGAAAGTCCTCGGTACCCCCGGGCAAAGAGTCATTTCCAGTTGCGGGCTGGATGTACCCATCGACAGTGAACTCACCGACCCTCATCAATTTGATTACATCGTGGTGATTGGTGGGCTACTGGATTACCTGGAGGCAGCGCCGAAGACTTATCCGGCATTCCTGCATCAGGCAGCCGCCGCTGACGTTCCATTGATCGGCCTATGCACAGGCAGCTTCGTGCTCGCGCGACATGGCATGATGGAGGGGCGTACTGCCTGTGTGCATGCCTACCATTGCGATGACTGGAAACGCCTGTACCCGCGATTGCGCTTTGTCAGCAACAGTGACTTCCTGATCGACAAGGATCGGATCACCTGCGCAGGTGGCATCTCGGTGATTGAGTTGGCCATCCATCTTATCGGGATGCATTGCGGCCCGGATCGCGCCGGCAAGGTCGTGCACCAGATGACCGTCGCGAAAAGCAGCTCTGGCAGTTTCGTCGATCGGCGCAAGGCACTTGGCTACGCCAGCTCTTCGAACAGGCGCCTGCATGAAGCCGTGATGCTGATGGAAAAGCACATGACCGAGCCTTTGGATATCGATGCGATCGCGAACCTTGTCGGTACCAGTAAACGGCAACTGGAGCGGCTGTTTGTCGCCGAAACCAGTAGCACCCCGGCCCAGTTCTATCGCCAGGTTCGACTCAGGTTTGGCCGCTGGCTGCTCATCAGCTCGGATCGACATATCGGAGAAATCGCTTTCGAATGCGGTTTTGCCGATGCTCCCCATTTCATTCGGCATTTCCAGAACCTGTTCGGCATGTCCCCCGGTAAATTGCGCAAAGAGCTGATGCGAAACGCGACCCCGACCAAGGGGGAAGTGGTTTCATAAACAGTGAGCATTGACCCGTGGCGGGGCAGAATATGACTTCGCGGGCACGCCCGCCCACACCGATACTGCCACGCCCCTTGTGGGAGCGGGCTTGCCCGCGAAGTGGCCCGACCAGCAGCACAAAAGGACTTGCCATGCACCTGACCCACCGCCCCGTACGGCCCGACGATATCCCTGGAATCTGCAGCTTCCCGCAAAGCCCGGCCGAACTGTTCTACATGTTCCCCAAAGCCAGCTACCCCCTCTCCCCCGCCCAGCTGAACGATGCCATCGCCCAGCGCAGCAGCTCCACGGTGGTGGAAGGCAACGGCACGGTGCTGGCATTCGCCAACTTCTACAAGGCCGAACACGGCGGCGTGTGCGCCCTGGGCAACGTGATCGTGGCCCAGGCCGCACGCGGCCAAGGCGTAGCGCGCTACCTGGTCACTGCCATGATCGAACTGGCCCGCCAACAGTTCGCAGCCCGGGAGGTATGGGTGTCGTGCTTCAACCACAACACAGCGGGCCTGCTGCTCTATCCACAGCTGGGCTTCATGCCGTTCGGCATCGAGGAACGGCAAGCGTGGGATGGCTCGCGGGTGGCATTGGTGCAGATGAAACAGGTGTTGATCCAACCCGGCTGAGTCAGCGAGGCACTGCATGGGGCTGGACGAGAAGATCCAAAATCCCTTGCAACAATCACACACCGAACCTTCGCCCTGCCTCGACGTCGGATCCTGCATCTGCCAATTTTCGAGGTAGCCCGCGTGAAAGACATCATTGTCCGCAAATACCGCCTGGCCGTGAAAACCATCGGCTATATAGGCTGGTCGCTGTTCTGGCTGCTGATCTGGGATGTGCTGGTCACCATCGATTTCATGCTGTTCTTCAACAGCAAGTTCACCCTGCCGCTGATCCCGTTGACCTTGCTGGGCTCGGCGCTGGTGGTGCTGGTGAGCTTTCGCAACAGCAGCGCCTACAACCGCTGGTGGGAGGCGCGCACCTTGTGGGGGGCGCTGGTCAACAGTTCGCGCAGCTTCGCGCGGCAGGCACTGACCCTGATCGATGACCCGGATGATGGCCTCAACCCGGTCAAGGCTACCCTGTTGCGCCGGCATATTGCCTATGTGAACTGCCTGGCGGCGCACTTGAAGGGTGAGCGCTGCCCGGATGAACTGATGGCGTTCATTCCGCCGGCGGAATTCGAGCGGCGCAACCGCTCGAACAACTTCGCCAACGACATTCTGAGTGGTTCGGCGGCGTTGCTGGCGCGGGAGTACCAGGCCGGGCGGCTGGACAGCATTCGTCTGGCAAGGCTGGAATCGACGCTGGTAGACCTGTCCAATGCCCAGGGTGGCATGGAGCGGATCGCCAATACGCCGCTGCCCTACCCTTATGTGTACTTTCCGCGGCTGTTCATCACCCTGTTCTGCCTGATCGTGCCGGTGGGGCTGGTGGAGTCGCTGGGCTGGTTCACGCCGCTGGCTTCGACGGTGGTGGGCTTCATGCTGCTGGCCATCGAGCGGATCGGGACAGATTTGCAGAGCCCGTTCAAGTTCAGTGAGCACCAGATCCAGATGGACAGCATTTGCGAGACGATCGAGCGGAACCTGGAGTCGATGCAGCGGGAGGCGCAGTGTGCCGAAGTTGGTGGTGCCTGATCGATTTTGGGGCTGCGTTGCGGCCCCGGCTATCGATCAGGCCCGCACATAGCGCTGGCGCAACACATCACTCAATGCATCCACCAACAACACCAGCACCAGCATCCCCATGATCACCGTGCTGGCCTGGGCCTCCTGGAACAGGCTCAAGGTGGTGTACAGCATCTGCCCCAACCCGCCAGCCCCGACAAACCCCAGCACGCTGGCCATGCGGATGTTGTTCTCCCAGCGATACAGGCTGTAAGCCAACAGCTGCGGCCACAGATTGGGCAAGGTGCCAAAGCAGAATGCCGCTACCTGGCTGCCGCCCTGCAAGCGGATGGCCGCCGCCGGCTCCGGCGGTGCGTTCTCCAGCGCTTCGGCAAACAACCGCCCCAGCACGCCAGCGGTATGCAGCGCCAAGGCCAGGGTACCGGCATTCGGCCCAAGCCCGGCTGCCAGCACCGTCAGCGCGGCCCACACCAGTTCCGGGATGGCCCGCAGGGCATTCAGCAGCAGCCGCGCGCAGGCCTGCAACGGCCAACCGAACCGGCCAGCAGCCGGCAGCGCCAACAGCATGCCCAGCACCATGGCCAACAGGGTGCCCAGGCCTGACATGGCCAGGGTTTCCAGCGCCCCGCGCGCAACCGCGCGCAGGTGCCCGGCAGACAGGTCCGGGTGCAGGAAACGCCCGGCATATTCCCCCATCTGCCCCAGCCCGCCGTTGCCGACCAGCGCCTGCAAGTCCAGCTCCAGGTAGGCGAACGAGGCCATCACAGCACCAACGATGGCGCCTAGCACCAGCAAGTTGATCACCCGGTTCATGCCAGCCTCCAGCGCAGGAAGCGGCTGAGCAGGTCGGCCAGCATCACCAGGACCAGGAACGTCAGCAGCATGCTCGCCACTTCCGCACCCGCGAACATGCGCATCGACAGGTCGATCTGCTGCCCCAGCCCGCCAGCACCGACAAAGCCCATCACCACCGAGGCGCGTACTGCGCACTCCCAGCGGTACACGGTGTAGGACACCACCTCGGACACCGCACTGGGCAGGATGCCGTAGAGAAACGCAGCCAGGCGGCCACTACCCGCCTGCAGCAAGGCATGGGCCGGGCGCTGGTCGACCGACTCGAAGATCTCGGCATAGACCTTGCCGAGCATGCCGCTGTAGGTGATGGCGATGGCCAGCACGCCCGCCGTCGGCCCCAGCCCCACGGCCCGCACGAACAGCAACGCCCAGACGATTTCCGGCACACTGCGCAGGAAAATCAGCAACCAGCGCACCGGCAGGCGCAGCAGGCGCGACCACACCCCTGCGCGACCACCATGGGAGGCGGCGCGCAATGACAGGGCACGGCTGGCCAGCAGGCCGGCAGGAACCGCCAGCAGCAACGCCAACGCCATGCCGGCCGTGGCCACGGCCAGGGTCTGCAAGGTGGCGTCATACAGCAGCGAAAGGAAGTCGGCATCGTGTGCTGGCGGCCAGAAGGCACTGGTGAAACTGGCGATCTGCTGGCGGTTCTGCGCCTGCAGCAGTACCCCGGGGTTCAGTTCGCTCAACCGGACGCCAGGCCACAGCACTGCCACCGCCAGCAGGGTCAGCAGCAACCGCGGCAGCAGCGCCGGGTCGCGGGTATCACGCTTCAGCATCGCGGAATCTGCACGGTCAGGGTCGGCCCCTGGCTTGGCGGTGAAGCCAGTTGTTCGTTGGCGTACAGCGCATCCAGCAACTGTTCGGTCACCGCTTGCGCCGGGCAGTCGAACACCACTTGCCCTTCGCGGATACCAATTACCCGCGGGAAGTGCGCCAGCGCCAGGTCCACGGCATGCAGGCTCGCCACCAGGGTCACGCCATTGGCCTGGGCGTGGCGGTTGAGCAAGGCCAGGCTATGGTCGGCCAGCACCGGGTCCATGGCCGACACCGGCTCGTCGGTCAACAGCACCTGCGGCCGCTGGTAGAGCGCCCGGGCAATACCCACCCGCTGCAACTGGCCACCGGACAATTGCCCGCACTGCACGAACAGTTTGTCGGCCAGGCCCAGCTCGGCCAGTACCTGGCGCGCCCCCGGCACATCGCTGGGGTACAGCAGGTTGAGCAAGCCTCGCAGCATGCCCCACTGCCCCAGGCGGCCGGCCAGCACCGCCGTCACCACCCGCTGGCGCGGCGGCAAAGGCGGCGCCTGGTGCACCAGGCCGACCCGCGCACGCAGGCGCTGGCGGGCCCTGGCAGACAATGCCCAGGGCTGCTCGCCGAGCAGCTCCAGGCGCCCGCTGCTGGGCTGGATGGCGGTCGCCATCAGGTGCAGCAAGCTGGACTTGCCCGCCCCCGAAGGCCCGATGATGGCGACGCGCTCGCCTTCACCGATGCGCAGGCTCACTGCGTCAAGCGCACGCACCTGGCCATGGCGCAGCCCGGCCCCGTGCAGATGAATAGCCACGTTGGAAGCCACTGAAGATGTCACTTGAGCAGGCCGGCCTCGCGTGCAGCCTGCTCGGTGCCTACGTAGTTCTCAGGCTTGGTCTCGATGAAGCGGCTGGCGGCCTGCAGGTCGAGGATCGCCTTGTGCTCCGGGTTGGCCGGGTCGAGGTCGAGGAAGGCTTTCTTGATCTTCGCTTTCAGCGCCGGGTCCATGTTGCCGCGCACGGTCCAGTTGTAGTCGAAGTAGGGCGGGGTGGTAGCGAACACCTTCACCTTGGTGGTATCGACCTTGCCGGCATCCACCAGCTTCTGCCAGACGCTGGCGTTGAGCACGCCGCCATCGACCTTGCCGGCCTGCACCCAGGCCACGGTGGCGTCGTGGGCGCCGGAGTAGGCAACACGGCCGAAGTAGTCTTCAGGTTTGATGTTGTCCTGCTTGAGCATGAAGTAACGCGGCATCAGGCTGCCCGAAGTGGACGAGATGGAACCGAAGGCGAACGACTTGCCCTTGAGGTCGGCCAGGCTCTTCACATCGGGGTTGGCGGTGATGAACTTGGAGGTGAACTGCGCATCCTGTTCACGCTGCACCAGCGGCGTTGCGGTTGGGTCCTTCAGGTGCACCTGGACGAAGGTGAAGCCGCCCAGCCAGGCCAGGTCGAGACGATCGGAGGCCAGCGACTCGACCACTGCCGGATAGTCTGCAACCGGTACGAACTTCACCTCCATGCCCAACTGCTTGGATAGGTACTCGCCCAGCGGCTTGAACTTGCGCTGCAGTTCGGTCGGTGCCTCGTCAGGGATGGCGCTGACCCGCAGGGTGTCAGCAGCCTGGGCGACAACGGCACAGCAGGACAGCACGAGGCCGGCGGCGAGCGCCAGAGGGCGTTTGAGCATGGGAGTTCTCCGGTTCAATAGCGGGGAAAGGCCGGCCTATGCGCCGACAACGGGAATTCAGGAATTATAAGAGGCGCTGGCTCAAAGGCCAGCTTTGCTACAATCGCGCAATAAATTGACCTGCCGAGGTACGCATGAGCGAGCCGATTCGCCTGACCCAGTACAGCCATGGTGCCGGCTGTGGCTGCAAGATCTCCCCCAAGGTGCTGGATGTGATCCTCGCCGAAAGTGGCGCCCAGGCCCTGGACCCGAAACTGTGGGTGGGCAATGCCTCGCGCGACGATGCTGCCGTGTACGCGCTGGACGACGAGCGCGGCGTGGTCTCGACCACCGACTTCTTCATGCCGATCGTCGATGACCCGTACGACTTCGGCCGCATCGCCGCCACCAACGCCATCAGCGACATCTACGCCATGGGCGGCGACCCGCTGATGGCCATTGCCATCCTCGGCTGGCCGGTCAACGTGCTGCCGCCGGAAGTGGCCCGCGAAGTGATCCGCGGTGGCCGTGCGGTGTGCGCCGAAGCCGGCATCCCACTGGCTGGCGGCCACTCCATCGACGCCCCCGAGCCGATCTTCGGCCTGGCCGTCACCGGTGTGGTCAGCAAACGCCACCTCAAACGCAACGACACCGCCAGCGCAGGCTGCCGCCTGTACCTGACCAAGCCGCTGGGCATCGGCATCCTGACCACCGCCGAGAAAAAGGCCAAGCTGCGCGCGCAGGACCAGGGCCTGGCCCGCGACTGGATGTGCACCCTCAACACCCCCGGCAGCCGCTTTGGCAAGCTGGACGGGGTCAAGGCCATGACCGACGTCACCGGTTTCGGCCTGCTCGGCCACCTGGTGGAACTGGCCGAAGGCAGCGGCCTTACCGCGCACCTGGACTACGCCGCCGTACCGCGCCTGCCCAGCGTCGACCACTACCTGGCCGAAGGCTGCATCCCCGGCGGCACCCTGCGCAACTTCGACAGCTACGGGCACAAGATCGGTGCCCTGAGCGACGACCAGAAGCACCTGCTGTGCGACCCGCAAACCAGCGGCGGCCTGCTGGTGGCGGTGGCCCCGGAAGGTGAAGCCGAGTTCCTGGCGGTGGCCGCCGGGCTGGGCCTGCAACTGTCGCCGATCGGCAAGCTGGTCGAGCGACAGAGCCACGCGGTCGAGGTGATCTGATGCGCCCCGACTGCACCGATTTCCGCCAGCTGTTCCTCGACGATGTGCCGATGATGGACATGCGTGCACCTGTCGAATTCGCCAAAGGCGCCTTCCCCGGTGCCGTCAACCTGCCGCTGATGAACGACCAGGAGCGGCAAAAGGTCGGCACCTGCTATAAGCAGAAAGGCCAGGCTGCAGCCATCACCTTGGGCCATCAGTTGGTCAGCGGTGCGACCAAGCAGGCTCGGCTGGAGGCTTGGGTCGCGTTCGCCAAGGCGCATCCTGAAGGCTACCTGTACTGCTTCCGTGGCGGCCTGCGCTCGCATCTCGTGCAGGCCTTGCTGCGCGATGAGGCGGGCATCCGTTACCCGCTTGTCGAAGGCGGCTACAAGGCCATGCGTAACTTCCTGCTGGAGACCACCCAGCAGGCAGTCGCGCAATGTGATTTCGTGCTGGTGGGCGGCCTGACCGGCACCGGCAAGACCGATGTGCTGCACCAGCTGGACAATGAGCTGGACCTGGAGGGCTACGCCAACCATCGGGGTTCCAGCTTTGGCAAGCGCGCCACAGCGCAGCCAGCGCAGATCGACTTCGAGAACCGGCTGGCCATAGACGTATTGAAAAAACGCGCCCGGGGTATCGAGCGGTTCGTACTGGAAGACGAAGGCCGTATCGTGGGCAGCTGCACCGTACCGCTGGAGCTGTACCAAGGCATGCAGCAATACCCGCTGGTGTGGCTGGAAGACAGTTTGGCCAACCGCGTGGAGCGTATCCTGCGCGATTACGTGATCAACCTGAGCGCAGAGTTCGTCAACCTGCATGGAGAAGAAGAGGGTCGCCGACTGTTTGCCGATGGGCTGCTGCAGAGCATGGGCAGGATCCACAAGCGCCTCGGCGGCGAGCGCTATCAGCGGCTGTCGGAAATCTTGCGCCAGGCGCTGGAAGAACAGCAGCGCAGCGGTTCGGTGGAGTTGCACCGGGTCTTCATCGAAGGCTTGCTGAGCGAATATTACGACCCGATGTATGCCTACCAGCGCGCGGCCAAGGCTGAACGTATCGAGTTTGCCGGGGATGCCGTGGAAGTGCGCGAGTACCTCAAGGCCCGGGCGCTACGCGAGCCGCGCAAGTAGAAACGTGCGGTGGATGGCACCGGCGTTGCCGGTGTTCGCGGGTAAACCCGCTCCCACAGGTACAGCGTGATCTCAAAGCTTGCGAAATACCTGTGGGAGCGGGTTTACCCGCGAAGAGGCCCGTATAGACAGCCCTACTGCCCCGGACTAAGCACCCGCTCCAGCTCCGCCGCACGGTCGCGGGTCATGTCCATCACACAGGCCCCACCTTCCAGCTGCGCCATGGTCCCGCCACTGGCTTGTACATGGAACTGACAATTGCCATCGCGATAGGCAAGCCACTTGCGCTGTACATCACGCAGGCTCTTCTGCTGCCCGGCATCCAGCTTACCCATCAATTGCTTGAACACTCGGTTCAAACGCTGGTCCTGCAACTGCGTCTCGGCCTGAATACACTCGCTCATGGCCACGGTAGTGGATGCCTTGTCCATGCACTGCCCGTATCCCGGCGTGTAGTCCTCCGCCATGGCCAACGGCAGCACACAGGCCAATGCCAGGCCCGTCAGGTAATGCTTGCTCATGCAACCCCTCCTTGTGGACTTCAAAGCGTCTGCGGCGGTTCCGGCGGCATCAGCACCTTGCCCGGCTCGAAGCGCAGCGACGGCATCTGCGTCGCCGCATACAGCGCCACACCAAGCGCCGCGATCAACAGCACATCCAGCCAGCTCCAGCCCGGCATGTCGTCGGCGCTGCGTGCCCTCCAGCAATGCCAGGCCTGCCCCACGCAAAACACCACCATCGCCGCCAGCCACAGGTAGAAACCGACACCAAAACCGGTCAGGTCATGAAACTCATAGCTCTGGTTGTCCGGCAAGCGGTCAATGCCGAAACTGCTGGCCGCCAGGTACGCAGCCACCAGCCCGAGCAGCAATGCCAGCCGGCGAAAGCGTCGATGGGCAAGGGTCGCCAAGGCCAGTAGCGGGTTGGCAAACCATTGGTACAACCCGAAGGGCACGCCCCAGGGACCGTACAACAGCATTTGCAGGGCCGGCATGTGGCGGTCGCCGCTCATCAGCGCGCCATCGAAGAACAGTGCGAGCAGGTAAAGCAGCAGGCTGACGCTCAGGTAGAAAACTGGCAAAAGATTTATTTCCTAGGCAACCGGGGGCTCTAGCAGAAGGCCATAAATACCAGAATCGGACAACTCGCCGGCAACGCACCAACGCGCACGCAGGGTACCTTCCAGCACAAAACCCTGGCGCTCCAGGGTGCGTGCCGACCCTTGGTTACGCGGGTCGATCTCGCCTTCCAGACGGCGCATGTGCAGGGTGTGGGCGAGGTAGTCGATGAAGCAGGTCAATGCTTCGTCCATGTATCCCCTGCCCTGCACCGCGCTGGCCAGGCAGTAGCCGATTTCACCGCGGCGGGATACATCGTCGATGTTGAACAACTGGACCATGCCGATCAGTTCGCCGTTGTCACGGCGATACATGCCAAGCTTGAGCTGGTCGCCATTGGCATAGGCTTCGCGGTCGGCGGCCAGGGCGCTTTCGGCTTCGGCCAGGTCTTGCCAGGGGGCATGATGCCAATAGCGCATGACCTCGGGGTCGGCCATGATCGCCAGCCATTGCGCGGCATCGGCATGGCGCATGGGGCGCAATTGCAGACGCGGGCTGTCGAGGCAGAGGTCACTGGGGAAACTGCGGGGTGGGGTCACGCCGGATCTCCTGTCCATTGCTGGGGAGATGACAGTTTAACTTCATGTGGGGTGGGGTGGGGCAGGTCTTGGGGTCGGTGTGTGTTTGAGGGGTGTTTGTCTTGAGTTTTGTGGTGATGCGAAGATCGAGCGCCGCCCGCGCGGCGCTCGATTTCAAAACCACCGCAATCCTTCCGGCATGCACCTGTCAGCCGCTACTGGCCCGCCCGACATGCACACCAGGCCATTGCTCAATCTCCACGACTCAACCCTACTTCCATATCATTGATCAGCGCCTTGGCCATCGCACTGAGAATCCGCGCCGCGCTGCCGGCGATCTTGTCGCCCTCCATCTCGGCCTCTTCGTTCAGGTGCTTGATGCAGCCGATCAGCACCGACAATTCATCGAATGCCAGGTCCAGCGGGACGCCCGGCTCTACCCGGTACAGCTCGAGGAATTTCTCCACGCCTGCGGTGGTGCGGGATTTGAGGTAATTACTCATGATGAACTCCAAATGTGTGCTGGAGGCAACCACCTCGATCCTTCTCACAGATTTGGGCGGCAGCCGTACGCGAGGTGAGAAGCCCGTGTTGGAGTCACCACGGTCAGGCCGAAGCCTGCACGCGCACAGCTGCCATAAGCTGACAAGGGACTACCAACGACGAGTTCTCACACTCGCTCGCCTTCTGGGCGAACGGCGAAGTTAACGCTGTGGTATTTCCCTGCCTATCAGACGGCATCCGACTGAGCTCGTAGGATAATTCCCAATGCCCGGCCACCTGAAGCATTTGGTTCCAGGTTCAGAATCTTCTTACAGCTTATGGCCTCTTCGCGGGCACGCCCGCTCCCACAGGGACCGCACAGTATTTGAGTCCTGTGCACTCCTGTGGGAGCGGGCATGCCCGCGAAGAGGCCGGCACAGACAACCTTGGAAGAATCAGGCCACCTCAGCCCCATCATCCGGCCAATGCGGCTCATTGGCCCCCGGCGGGGTCAGCGGTGGCAGGCCATACGCCGCCCGCGCATCGTCGCAGCTGGGGTTATGCACCCCACCCACCCACGACGCCTCGAACTCGCGGCAGGGGCTGGAACGGTTGGCGTAGATGGTGCAAGCCACCTCCTGGCCGATCTCGCCCTGCAGGCTGATGCAGCGGCAGGGTTTGGCATCGGTGCCGATCATGGCAACACGGGTGGGGTTGATCTGTACCACCAGGTCGTCCGGCACAAGGCCCCCGGCAGACTGGCATTCGCCCCAGAAAAAGGACACACGGAAGTACCCGCAGCACGCGCCGCAGTCAAGGCAAGGGTTGTATTCGGACATGATGGCACGGAGGGAAGGTTGTTGTTATCGGGACTGGCCCGCGGCGCCATTTTCAATCCAAGCCGGGGTGGCTGGATAGAGGGGGAATGCAAAAATATTTGCCGCTGATCCGGCAATTGAGCATGGACGGCCAGCGCCTTCGCCGGCCGCCCGTTCAAGTTAGCGTAATGCCTCGTAGGAAGTGACATCCCAGCGCTGCAAGCCAAGGCCTTCGGTCGGGTCATAGCCATCACCACACACCTTGCTGAAGTGAGTGCGAGCCTCACCGCAATGCACCAGCCGGTCGTCCTTTTCGCCCTCGGTCAGTACGGTATACGACTCGCTGCGCATGGCCTTGTACTGCCCTTCGGCAGCAGCCATGACCCTGTGATGCTGCATCAACTGGTTGTCGCTCAGGGCCAGGCGCTTGTCCAGCTGCACACCCCAGCGGGTCAGGCAGACCTCGGCAAAGTGGCGAACGATCAACCCCGGCTCCACCAGCACCTCGCCGTCACCTGCACCATCGACCGAGGCATTGCCCACCAGCGTGGCATGGCGGCCTGGCATGGGGTAGATGCAGATCCGCGTATCCGGCTCGACCGACGGGATCACACAGGCAAAGCCTTTGGATCGCTCGTCCCGCGAATAGAAACCCACGTACTCGCGAACATTGCCCGCCAGGGTTACCCGCTGGCTTTGCAGGTTGCCGATGCCCGGCACCGGGTCGATGGCGAAGATATTGACGGGTATGTCCCGCAACACAGGGTCCTGCGCCATGGCGTTAGCCAGCATGTGGCAACTGATCCCTCCCCTGCTCCAGCCCACCAGGTTCACCTGGGTCGGCAAGCGTGGCTTGCGGAACATGCTGATGATGCGCTCCTGCAACTCCTGCGGTGTTGGATGGCGCTCGCCGTAGTCGTAGGTACGCCAGAACCAGGAGGCAGTGGAAGACACATCCGGAATGGGTACGCCGGCGTCCTTCAGGCGCTGGTACTCCTCTTCGCTCAGCTTGGTGCGCTGCCAACTGCTTTCACCCTTGATCACCTGCAGCACATGGTTGACGTTCTCTTCCCAGCCGCGGCCGAACAACTGGCCGGTCCAGTTGAAGTAGCCACCGGGCTCGACGAACAGGTTGTCATCCTGGAGGTTGCCGCTGCCGGGGCCGTCAACGGCGATCCAGTGGGCGAACTCGCGGCCCTGGTCATTGCTGGCCAGGGTAGAGACCAGCTCGCCGTTCCAGAAGTTGGGGTTGGCGTCGTCGAAGCGGTGGGAGCCGGTGCCGCAGAAATAGGCGGTGAATGCACTCATTTGTGGTTCTCTGTGGTGAGAAATGAGTGCTGAAGGTAGGTAGATAAATCAGTGGGATGCAGGTGGAAAACTCGCCTTAGTATCAGTCGGGGCTGCTTTGCAGCCCTTTCGCGACACAAGGCCGCTCCCACAGCTACGCCGCAATTTTCAAATGCTGCGCTGTACCTGTGGGAGCGGCCTTGTGTCGCGATGGGCGGCAAAGCGGCCCCAATAACTTACTTGCGGGTCAAACCATCAGCCCGGAACATCTGCCGGACCCCGCGAATCGCCTGGCGAATACGGTCCTGGTTCTCGATCAGGGCAAAGCGCACATGGTCATCACCATAATCACCAAAGCCGATCCCCGGCGACACGCATACCTTGGCCTCGGCCAGCAGCTTCTTGGAAAACTCCAGCGAGCCCAGGTGCGCATACTCCGGCGGGATCTTCGCCCATACGTACATCGAGGCCTTGGGGTTCTCGACCATCCAGCCCAGCTCGTGCAGCCCTTTCACCAGCAGGTTGCGGCGCTGGCGGTATTGCTCGGCAATGTCGCGCACGCACTGCTGATCACCTTCCAGTGCGGCGATGGCGGCCACCTGCAGCGGGGTGAAGGTGCCGTAGTCGTGGTAACTCTTGATCCGCGCCAGGGCGCTGACCAGCTCGGGGTTGCCGACCATGAAGCCGATCCGCCAGCCGGCCATGTTGTAGCTCTTGGACAGGGTGAAGAACTCCACCGCAATGTCCTTGGCCCCTGGCACCTGCATGATCGACGGGGCTTTCCAGCCGTCGTAGACGATGTCGGCATAGGCCAGGTCATGCACCACCAGCACGTTGTATTGCTTGGCCAAAGCCACCACGCGCTCGAAGAAGTCCAGTTCCACGCACTGGGCGGTGGGGTTGGAAGGGAAGCCGAGGATCATCATCTTCGGTTTGGGAATCGACTCGCGGATGGCCCGCTCGAGTTCGTTGAAGAAGTCCACACCAGGCACCAGCGGCACCGAACGCACCTGGGCACCGGCGATCACTGCCCCGTAGATATGGATCGGGTAGCTGGGGTTGGGCACCAGCACCGTGTCGCCCTGGTCAAGGGTGGCCAGCATCAGGTGCGCCAGCCCTTCCTTCGAGCCAATGGTGACGATGGCTTCGCTTTCCGGGTCGATGTCGACCTCGTAGCGTTCCTTGTACCAGTTGGATATGGCCCGACGCAGGCGTGGGATACCGCGAGAGGTGGAATAGCCGTGGGTGTCTTCACGCTGGGCGACCTGCACCAGCTTCTCGACGATGTGCGGCGGGGTGGCGCCATCGGGGTTGCCCATGCTCAAGTCGATGATGTCCTCGCCACGGCGGCGGGCAGCCATCTTGAGCTCGGCAGTGATGTTGAAGACGTAAGGGGGGAGACGATCGATGCGCGCAAAGCGGCGCGGCGAACCTGGGTTTGCCATGGCTTCCTCTGAGTACGTAAGCGCCCGGAACCGTCCGAGCGACGTTGGCCGACGTGGCGGCCTGGATCAGAAGATAGTGCCGAAAGAGGATACCTGTAAAGGACAATTTCCTGTTTTGTTAGATCTTTTCAGATTTAATTTTTGAAAATCAGAAATTTATATTCTGCTGTGCCGGCCTCTTCGCGGGCTTGCCCGCGAAGAGGCCGGCACAGAAAAAACACCCATAAAAAAACCCCGGCACAATGGCCGGGGCTTTCGTGTAACAGGCAGCAGTATCAGCGTGCGTAGGTCATCAGCACGTCCGCAGCGGTCTGGCTGTCCACACCCATCATCACGCTCAGGGCAGTGACGGTGAGGATGGAGAAGCCGAACACCTTGCGGGCCCACTTGCTGTCGTCCTCGGCCTTGTAGCCACCCCAGGCCATGTACAGCCAGTACAGGCCCATGGCTGCTGCCACGGCCAGGTAGCCGAGGCCGGCGTAACCGCCGAGGGTAAGCATCAGGGTCGCGAGCACGAAGGCCAGCACGTACAGCACGATCTGCTTCTTCGCCGCGAGGACACCACGTGCCACCGGCAGAACCGGAATGTTGGCAGCGCTGTAATCCTTGAAGCGGAAGATCGCGATGGCGAAGCTGTGCGGCATCTGCCACAGGCTGAACATCACCAGCAGGGTGACCGCAGCCAGGTCGAAGCTGTTGCTCACGGCGCAATAGCCGATCACCGGAGGCATGGCACCAGACAGGCTGCCGACCAAGGTGCCGTGCACCGATTTACGCTTCAGCCACAGGCTGTAGAAACCGACGTAGACGATGAAGCCTACAGCAGCGCAGAACGCCGACAGCGGGTTGGCCTGAACATACAGCAGGCTGAAACCCGCCACCCCGAGCAGGGTGGCGTAGATCAGCGCGAGGGGCAGCGACATGCCGCCCTGGACCATGACGCGGTTCTTGGTGCGCTCCATCTTGTGGTCGATGTCACGGTCGATGCAGTTGTTGAACACGCATCCGGACGCAACCACCAGCGAAGTACCGATCACCACCGCCAGGAACAGGGCGAAATCCACATGGCCCTTCGAGGCAAGGAAGAAACCGCCTGCCACGGAAAGCACGTTACCGAAAATGATCCCCGGTTTGGTGATTTGGATAAAGTGCTTAACGGACATGCAGTCTTACCTCACTTGGCCAACATTTCGAAGTGGATGCTGAACATGATCCACAGCGACAGGCCGACAAGCAGAGCGATCACCAGAGCGGTGAACAGGAACGTCGACACGTTGCTACGTTGCTCTTTCGAGCGGTCCATGTGCAGGAAGTACACGAGGTGTACGACTACCTGGATCACGGCCATGGCAACAATGATCAGAACGGTCAGGTTCTTCGGCAGGCTTGGCGACATGGCCAGGCCGAACGGGATCGCAGTCAGGATGATCGACAGGATGAAGCCGATCATGTACGACTTGACGCTGCCGTGGTTACCTTCGTGATGAGTGTCGTGTGCGTTAGCCATTACAGAACTCCCAGCAGGTAGACGACGGTGAATACGCAGATCCAGACCACGTCCAGGAAGTGCCAGAACAGGCTCAGGCAGCTCATGCGGGTCTTGGCGGTCGGCGTGATGCCGTGCTTGTTGATCTGGTACATCATGACTGCCATCCAGATCAGGCCGGCGGTCACGTGCAGGCCGTGGGTACCTACCAGGGCGAAGAAGCCCGACAGGAAGCCACTGCGGTTCGGGCCGAAGCCTTCGCCGATCAGGTGATGGAATTCATAGATTTCCATCGCGATGAAGCCTGCACCGAACAGGAAGGTCACAGCCAACCAGCCCAGTACGCCAGCTTTCTTGCCATCGAACATCTTCAGCATGGCGAAGCCGAAGGTGATCGAGGACAGCAGCAGGAACAGCGTTTCAACAGCTACGAAATCGAGCTGGAAGATGTCATGACCCGACGGGCCGCCGGCAAAACTGCCGGACAGCACCGCGTAGGTGGCGAAGAGCGACGCAAACAGGATGCAGTCGGTCATCAGGTACAGCCAGAAACCGAGTACGGTCATCTGGCCCGAGTCGTGGTGGTGGTCGTCATGCCCATGGTCGTGACCATGAGCAGCACCGTGCATTACTTGACTGGACATTGATTACACCCGCTCAAACGATTCGACACGTGCGCCGGCAGGCAGAGCACCTGCTTTGGCCAGCGCTTTCATGCGCTCGCCTTCGATGCGCGCCACTTCTTCGGCCGGAACCATGTAGCCCTGGTCGTCACGCGCAGCGTGGCGAACGAAGACAGCGATGGTTGCAACCAGGCTCGCGCCAACCAGCCACCAGATGTGCCAGATGAAGGCGAAGCCGAAGACGGTCAGGAACAGGCCCATGAACAAACCGGTGGAGGTGTTGCTCGGCATGTGGATCGCTTCGTACTTGGCCGCAGGCTTGTAGGCGACACCGGCTTCCTTGGCTTCGTGCCAGGCGTCCAGGCCAACCTTCTCAGGCATGTGGGCGAAGTTGTAGAACGGAGGTGGCGACGAAGTCGACCATTCCAGGGTACGGCCGCCCCATGGGTCGCCGGTCACGTCCAGGTTCTGGTTGCGGTCGCGAACCGATACGTACAGCTGGATCAGCTGGCAGGCGATACCGAACAGGATCAGCACGGCGCCGACAACGGCTACGTACAGGTAGGGTTCCCACAGTGGGTTGTCGGAGTGGTTCAGGCGACGGGTCATGCCCATGAAGCCCAGGGCGTACAGCGGCATGAACGCTACGTAGAAGCCCGAGATCCAGAACCAGAAGGCAGCTTTGCCCCACTTCTCGTTCAGGGTGAAACCGAAGGCTTTCGGGAACCAGTAGGCGAAGCCGGCGATGTAGCCGAATACCGCACCACCGATGATCACGTTGTGGAAGTGAGCGATTACGAACAGGCTGTTGTGCAGCACGAAGTCAGCACCTGGAACAGCCAGCAGAACGCCAGTCATGCCACCGATGGAGAAGGTGATCATGAAGCCCAGGGTCCACATGATCGGCGCGGTGAAGCGCAGACGGCCCTGGTAGATGGTGAACAGCCAGTTGAACAGCTTCACACCGGTCGGAATGGAGATCAGCATCGTCGCCAGGCCGAAGAAGGTGTTGACGCTGGCGCCGGCACCCATGGTGAAGAAGTGGTGCAGCCATACAGCGAAGCCCAGCACGGCGATGGCGCCCGATGCGTAGATCATCGAGTGGTGGCCGAACAGACGCTTGCCGGAGAAGGTCGAAGTCACTTCCGAGAACACGCCGAAGGCCGGCAGGATCAGGATGTAGACCTCAGGGTGACCCCACGCCCAGAACAGGTTGACGTACATCATCGGGTTCCCACCAAGCTCGTTGGTGAAGATGTGGAAGTCCAGATAACGGTCAACAGTCAGCAGAGCGAGTGCAGCGGTCAGGATCGGGAAGGAAGCCACGATCAGCACGTTGGCCCAGGTGCAGGTCCAGGTGAAGATCGGCATGTCCATCAGCTTCATGCCAGGTGCGCGCATCTTCATCACGGTGACGAGGAAGTTCACGCCGGTAAGCGTCGTACCCAGGCCTGAGAGCTGTAGCGCCCAGATGTAGTAGTCGACACCTACCCCAGGGCTGTACTGAATACCCGCGAGCGGCGGATAGGCAACCCAGCCGGTCTTGGCGAATTCACCAACGCCCAGCGAGATGTTGACCAGCAGCACGCCTGCCAGCAGCAGGTAGAAGCTCAGGGAGTTCAGGAACGGGAAGGCAACGTCACGTGCACCGATCTGCAGAGGAACCGCCAGGTTCATCAGGCCGGTGAAGAACGGCATCGCCATGAAGATGATCATGATCACACCGTGAGCGGTGAAGATCTGGTCATAGTGTTCAGGCGGCAGGTAGCCTTCAGAGCCACCGGTAGCGGCAGCCAGCTGGGTACGCATCATGATGGCGTCGGCAAAGCCGCGCAGCAGCATGACCATCGCGACGATGATGTACATCACCCCGATCTTTTTGTGGTCGACAGTCGTCAACCACTCGGTCCACAAGTAGGTCCACTTGCGGAAGTAGGTGATAGCACCGACGACAGCGATACCACCGAGCGCGATCATGGCAAGCGTCACCATGACTATCGGCTCGTGATAGGGTATCGCCTCCAGGCTTAGTTTACCGAACATCTCTTACTCCTCTGCACCGGCAGCTGGTTGCATACTCGATTCCACACCCTTGGTAGTGGCCAGATCTTTGCTGCCTGCTTCTTCGTGGCTCGGACGACCGCGGTTCATGCCTTCGTACTTGTCGACGATCAGCTGGAACTGGTCAGGCGAAGCCTCGCTATACAGCGCGACTGGGTTGTTTTCGCTTGGTTTGGCCAAGGCGTCGTATTCAGCCTTGTCCAGCTTCTTCGGCGACTGCTTGACCTCGGCGACCCACTTGTCGAAGTCTTCCTGAGAGGTGGCAGTAGCCTTGAATTTCATGCCGGTGAAGCCAGCACCGCTGTAGTTGGCGCTGATACCGTCGAACTCGCCGTTTTCGTTGGCGATCAGGTGCAGCTTGGTGGTCATGCCGGCCATGGCGTAGATCTGGCCGCCCAGGCCCGGGATGAAGAACGAGTTCATCACGGCATCGGAAGTGACGCGGAAGTTGACCGGGGTGTTAGCCGGGAAGACGATCTTGTTGACCGTGGCAATGCCCTGCTCCGGGTAGATGAACAGCCACTTCCAGTCCAGCGCGACCACGTCGATCTGCACCGGCTTCACGTCGGAATCCAGCGGACGGTACGGGTCCAGCTTGTGGGTGGAGTGGTAGGTGAAGTAGCCCAGGGCGATGATGATCAGGATCGGGATGATCCACACCGCGGCTTCGATCTTGGTCGAGTGCGACCAGTCGGGGGTGTAGGTGGCGGCCTTGTTGGAAGCACGGTACTTCCAGGCGAAAACCACGGTCATGATAATGACAGGAATCACCACCAGCAGCATCAGGCCGGTAGCGATCAGGATCAGGTTCTTTTGCTCAATGCCGACCTGGCCCTTCGGGTCGAGCAGGGTCCAGTTGCACCCACTGAGTAAAAGCATGCCTAAAAAGGGCAATATGCCAAACAGTCTGGGGTAACGCTTTTTACTCATCTCACGACCTCTAGATCAGCTTGCTTCAATGCAATTTGTGTTTTGGTAGCCAACACTTCGTCCTGCCAAGTGCGGCATTTCGCGCCCGTACTCGCTCCTGCCCGGGGTCCGACTGCAGGACCTAGGCGTGAAGCGAGTTAGCGGTGCTTATGGTTTCGTAGGCAACAGGCCTGTACTTCAGACCAAGTCCATTTGGTGCGGGAAAACGCGGAGGGGGGTCCGCCCGGTATCGCCGTTGGGCGAAACTTGACGAAGTCAGCAAAAAGGAGCGCTGGGGCTTCCTTCAATCCTGCGACTTGCAAGCAGTGCCGAACGGAAATTGGGGGCGATTGTAGATAGGTCGCCAACCCTTGACTATGACTTATTGAGCAACAGTCTTTTACAGAATCTGCAACAATGCTGCTCAAAAACTCAACTTCGCGACAGTTTGTCGCACCCCGCTTGCTAGGCCCCAAAGCCGCATTCTGCAAGGCCTCCGGGTTGATCTGGATCAAGCGGGGAGCGAATTTCCCCTCTTCTCATGCGGCGCAAAAGACCCCATGCAATTCGGGACTTTTGTCTAAGCCCGGCGTCGGTTGCGATAGATCCCGAGCGGAACCAGCACGGCCGTCAGGACGAACGCAACCAGCGCCCATTGCGCCAGAGACAAACCGAGGATCGGCGGGTACGGCGTGCTGCAGAAGCCGTCGACCTGGAACACCAGCGGCCAGAGCTTGGCCAGCGGCAGGTCGTCCACGATCGGCTGCAGGGTGTCGATGCCGCAACTGACCATGGGGTTGGCGAGTATATACACATGGTTGCCGGCCGCAACGATTCCGCCAATGGCGCTGAGCACCACCAGTGCCTCGAAGAAGGTAAGGCTGCGGCGCCCGGGCATCGCCGCGGCGATGAAGGCGAACACGGCGATGAACAGCAGCGCATAACGCTGCAGGATGCACAACGGGCAGGGTGCCTCGCCCAAGACAATCTGCATGTAGAGGGCGCCACCGATCAGCGAAATGCAGATCAGGCCCAACAGCACCAGAAAGCGCCGTTCCCGATTCAGGCGCGATGTTTGTTCGTTCATTGCCGGTTCCTTCGATGGATAGTGGCAGCGTGGTCCGCCTGCCTGGGCGCAAGTCTACACGTTGGGCAGGGCCTTTGAGCGTGCCGAGGAAGCGGCGTGATAGCGCTGCGCAGGGCTATCCGGTGTGGCTGAGACCGGCCGCAACGACGTCGGTTCAACGCCGAGCGGCAAAAAAAAGCAGCTGCCCGGGTGCCGCGCAGGGGCAAGCCCCTCGACACCCGCGAGTGAAGGATACCGTGATTAAAGGAGGATTAACGATGAAAGCTGCACTGGCGCTTTCATCTCTCCTTTATATAGACAGGAAGGTGAGGTGCGGCCCAGCGGCCGGGATAAATATTCTGTAAGCCTGTACCGGCCTCTTCGCGGGTAAACCCGCTCCCACAGGGCCCCCACAAGGTTCAAAACCTGTGCGATCACTGTGGGAGCGGGTTCACCCGCGAAAGGGCCGGTACAGTCGCTACATCACTCCAGCGCAGCCGCCGGCCCGAAGAACTCGTAGCGGCTCTGTTGCTCTGGCACACCCAGGCCCTTCAGCTGGCGCTTGACCGCCGCCATGAAGCCCTTGGGCCCGAGGAAGTAGGCATCCACGTCACGCTCCTGCGGCAGCCACTCGGCCAGTAGGTCCTCGCTCAGCAGGCCCACGGCATCGGCAGCGGCGCCACCCTGCGGTTCGGCGTAGCAGTAAAAACGCTTGAGTTGCGGGTGACGTTCGGCCAGCTCGTCGATCCAGTCGCGGAAGGCATGCACGGCACCGTTACGCGCGCAGTGAATGAAATGCACCTCACGCTGGGTTTGCAGTGCCGCCTGCAGCATTGGCAGGGTCGGGGTAATCCCCACGCCACCGCTGATCAGCACCAGCGGCTTGTCGCTGGCAACCAGGGTGAAATCGCCAGCCGGCGGGAACAGCTGCAGGGTATCGCCCACCGCCAGTACGTCGTGCAGGTAGTTGGAGACCTTGCCGCCCGCCTCACGCTTGACGCTGATGCGGTATTCCTTGCCGTCGCACAATGCCGACAGGGAATAGTTACGGCGCTGCTCGGCACCGTCGATGTCCAGCTTCAGGCCGATGTACTGGCCAGGCTCGGCCTTGAGCACCGGCTTGCCATCCACCGGGGCAAAGTAGAACGAAACGATTTCGCTGCTTTCCTGCTCACGGCGTACCAGGCGGAATTCGCGGGTACCGCGCCAGCCGCCTTCGGCTTCTTCCTTCTGTTTATAGAGGTTTTCTTCGGCGCCGATCAGGATGTCGGCCAGCTGGCCATAGGCCGCGCCCCAGGCATCGATCACGGCGGGGGTGGCGATTTCCTTGCCCAGCACTTCTTCGATGGCGCGCAGCAGGCAGCTGCCAACGATCGGGTAGTGCTCCGGCAAAATCTGCAGGGCAACGTGCTTGTTGATGATCTGGCCGACCAGGCCGCCAAGCTGCTCCAGTTGGTCGATGTTGCGGGCATACATCAGCACGCCGTTGGCCAGGGCGCGCGGCTGGTCACCGCTGGCCTGGTGGGCCTGGTTGAACAGCGGACGTACTTCTGGGTACTCGCTGAGCATCATCTTGTAGAAGTGGGTGGTCAGCGCTTCGCCGCCGCTTTCCAGCAGGGGGACAGTGGCCTTGATGATTGCACGTTGTTCGGCATTGAGCATTGCAACAACTCCTGAGCCTGTGGCTTCAAATGACTGCCCCGGTTATTACATCAATCGTGCCAACTCTTATCTCCAGCAAAATCAGGGGGTTGACGCCAGACATGTCAAAACGACTCACCCGAGCGTATAGTCATATCGACTTACAGGAGTCCATATGACTACAAAGCCGTTGCTCACCACCCTGCTGCCCCTGGTCAGCGACCTGTCCCGCGACCTGCCCGACCAGGAACGCTATCGCCGCCTGCTGCAGGCCATGCGTGGGTTGCTGCCCTGCGATGCCGCCGCGCTGCTGCGCCTGGACGGCGAGTGGCTGGTGCCGCTGGCAGTGGACGGCCTGAGCCCCGATACACTGGGCCGGCGCTTCCGGGTCAGCGAGCACCCACGCTTCCAGGTCCTGCTCAGCAGTCCGGAACCCACTCGCTTTGCCAGTGACTCCGAGCTGCCCGACCCTTACGACGGCCTGGTCAACGCCCCCGATGCCAACCTGGAAGTACATGACTGCATGGGCTGCCCGTTGATGGTTGACGAACGCCCTTGGGGCCTGGTTACCCTCGACGCCCTCACCCCGGGGCAGTTCCAGAGCCTGGAACTGGGCGCCCTGCAGGCCTTCGCCAGCCTGGCCGCCGCCACGGTCACCGTGGCCGAGCGCATCGAGCACCTGGCCCTGCGCGCGGAAGACGAACACCACCGCGCGGAGATCTACCGCCAGGCCAGCGGCCAGGATAAAGAGCTGATTGGCCAGAGCCCTGCGTACAAGCGCCTGGTGGAGGAAGTCCGCCTGGTCGGTGGCAGCGACCTGACCGTGCTGATCACCGGTGAGACCGGCGTCGGCAAGGAATTGGTGGCCCAGGCCCTGCACCAGGCCAGCAACCGCGCCGACAAACCGCTGGTTAGCCTCAACTGTGCCGCCCTGCCCGACACCCTGGTGGAAAGCGAACTGTTCGGCCATGTGCGCGGTGCCTTCACCGGCGCCCATGGCGAGCGCCGCGGCAAGTTCGAGCTGGCCAACGGCGGCACACTGTTCCTCGACGAAGTCGGTGAACTGCCGCTGACGGTGCAAGCCAAGCTGCTGCGCGTGCTGCAGAGCGGCCAGTTGCAGCGCCTGGGCTCGGACCGCGAGCATCGGGTGGATGTGCGCCTGATCGCAGCCACCAACCGCGACCTGGCAGCAGAAGTACGCACTGGCAACTTCCGCGCCGACTTCTATCATCGCCTCAGCGTGTACCCGCTGCACGTGCCGCCGTTGCGCGAACGTGGGCGTGATGTGCTGCTACTGGCGGGCTACTTCCTCGAACAGAACCGTTCGCGCCTGGGCCTTAACAGCCTGCGCCTGAGCAGCGAAGCCCAGGCCGCGTTGCTGGCCTACGACTGGCCAGGCAACGTGCGTGAACTGGAACACCTGATCGGTCGCTCGGCGCTCAAGGCGCTGGGCCAACACCCCGACAGGCCACGCATCCTCACCCTGGAAGCCATCGACCTGGACCTGCGCGCAACGGCAACGCCCGGCATCCTGCCCTCCCCTGCCGCGCCCTTGCAGGCAGCACCGCTACCCGAGGGGGGCCTGCGCGAAGCCGTCGACGCCTACCAGCGCCAGGTGATCGAAGCCTGTCTGCAGCGGCACGAAGGAAACTGGGCAGCGGCTGCCCGGGAACTCGGCCTGGACCGCGCCAACCTTAGCCGCCTCGCCCGTCGCCTGGGGCTGCGCTGATTGAAACCAGCGCGGTACCTGTGGGAGCGGCTTTAGCCGCGAAAAATCCAACGCGGTGTATGGCACCGGCTGCGCCGGTGTTCGCGGCTAAAGCCGCTCCCACAGGGTCCCACGCATTCCTTGGCTCTGTGCAAAATGACTAAAGCCAAACCCGAACAGGCCGATAACCGGTTACTCCCTGTTCCCCACGAAGGTCACCATGGCCACGCAAAATGCCCGCGCGGACTCGCTGTCCCTGCTGCTGTTCACCCTGCGCAGCGGCAAGTTGATGGCAATCAACCTGCTCAAGGTCAGCGAGATCATCCCCTGCCCGCCGCTGACCAAGCTGCCCGAGTCGCACCCCCACGTGAAAGGCGTGGCGACCCTGCGCGGCAACTCGCTGTCGGTCATCGACCTGTCCCGCGCCATTGGCGAACGGCCGCTGGCCGACCCGGACGGTGGCTGCCTGATCGTCACCGAGATCAGCCGCTCGCGCCAGGGCCTGCATGTGCAGGCGGTCAGCCGCATCGTGCATTGCCTGAGCACCGACATCAAACCACCACCCTACGGCTCGGGCAGCCGGTCGTTCATCACCGGCGTGACCCGGGTCGACAACACCCTGGTGCAGGTGCTGGACATCGAAAAAGTCATCCATGCCATCGCTCCGCCGGTGCCCGAGCCGCCTCAGCGCACCTTGAACGAGGAAGACGCCAGCCTGCTGGCCGCCGCCAACATCCTGGTAGTGGATGACAGCCAGGTGGCCCTGCAGCAGTCGGTGCACACCCTGCGCAACCTCGGCGTCGAATGCCACACCGCGCGCAGCGCCAAGGACGCCATCAACGTGTTGCTGGACCTGCAAGGCACCGCCCAGGAAATCAACGTGATCGTCTCCGACATCGAAATGAGCGAAATGGACGGCTATGCCTTCACCCGAACCCTGCGCGAAACCCCCGACTTCCAGCACCTGTACATACTGCTGCACACCTCGCTGGACAGCGCCATGAGCAGCGAAAAGGCGACCCAGGCCGGGGCCAATGCCATCCTCACCAAGTTCTCCTCGCCGGAGCTGACCGATTGTCTGGTGGTGGCGGCGCGCGCCGTGGTGTTCGCCGAGCGCTGATATATTCGGCGACAAACTCCCCGGCTTGCCGCCGGGGTCGAGTCGGGCATAATTCGCGCCCCTCGCAAGTAACTTGCCGGAATCGCGTATGAAGTTTCTCAGCTCTATCCTGATCAGTTGCGCCCTCTTCAGCGGTATCGCCCAGGCCTCCAGCAGCCAGGCCTGGAACGAGCAGCGCCAGCAGATGCTCAAGGCCTGCCTGGCCGCCAGCCAGTTCAAGGACGCCCACGCCCGCAGCAAGCCCGCCGAGTTCGATGACCAGGTGGGCATGAGTGCCCTGCTGATCGAAGGCGTCTACCCACAGAAACACATGCAGCAGCGCACCGGTACCGAGCTGTGCCTGTACGACCGCCAGCACCAGCGTGCCTTCGTCAGCGAATGGAGCCCGGAAGCCAAGTGACCGACAACCTGCGTTTCGCCTGTACCGGCTGCGGCAAGTGCTGCACCGGCCACCACGTGCCCTTGACCCTGGCCGAAGCACGCCGCTGGGCGGACAACGCCGGCCAGGTGGTGGTGCTGATCGAAGCCTTCGTGGCGGACGGCCCTGGCATGCCGGTAGAACAGCGTGATCATGTGCTGCGTCGTTCCCATTCCGTGCCCTGCGGCGACAGCGAGGCGCGCGTATCGGTGACCTTTGCCGCATTCAACCCCGGGCGCTGCCGCAACCTTGACGACAACGACCTGTGCACCATCTATGACCAGCGCCCGCTGGTCTGTCGCATCTACCCGGTGGAAATCAACCCGCATATCCCGCTGCGGCCGGACAGCAAGGACTGCCCGCCGGAAGCCTGGCAGCAGGGGCCGGAGCTGATTCACGGCACGCAACTGGTCGATGCCGAACTGGAGGCGCTGGTACAGGCCTCGCGTCAGGCAGACCGCGATGACATCGCCGCCAAGGTGGCGGTGTGCCAGGCGCTGGGCATGACCACCAGTGCGCTCAAGGGCAATGGCTTTACTGCCTATCTGCCAGACATGGGGGCGTTTGCTGCGGCCCTGGCGCAGCTGCCGGAGGATGACCGGGCACAGTGGACCCTGCATGTGGAGGACGCGGCGCTGGTGACGAGCTTGCAGGGGTATGGTTTGCGCACCACCAGCGAGCCCCCGGTGTATTACGCCTTCATCGGCTTCTGACTATCGCCTTGCTCAAAAACTAAAGCCTGCCACGGCCCCTGTGGGAGCGGGCGTGCCCGCGAACACCGGCACAGCCGGTGCCATCCACCGCGTTGTATTCTTCGCGGGCACGCCCGCTCCCACAGGGGTCGCAGTTCCAATGCCAGGCGCGTAATGGTGAAGGGCGCGAAACTGACAGCGCTGTCAGCCAGCGGTCACGCTGCCGACCCGGTTCGGGGGCTATAAGATTGAATACAGCTCCCTTCCCTCCCCTCCGGCCAAGGTGCCCGCACCGATGCGACGTCCGTCCCGCCCTGTCCTCCTCGCCGCCCTGGCGCTCCTCGTCCTGGCGGTAGCGGGTCTCTGGTTCGGCCAGCGCCAGCCAGCACCTGCCACCCGCGCGCAAACCGCCGTGCCGGTGCGCGTGGTCAATGTCGTCCAGCAGAACGTGCCGCGCTATGCCAGCGCCATCGGTTCGGTGCTGTCGCTGCACAGCGTCGAGGTGCGCCCGCAAGTGGAGGGGGTACTGACCCAAGTGCTGGTCAAGGAAGGCCAGTGGGTGAAGGAAGGCGACCTGCTGGCCACCCTCGACGACCGTGCCATCCGCGCCAGCCTCGACCAGGCCCGTGCCGAACTCGGCCAGAGCCAGGCGCAGATCCAGGTCGCCAATGTCGACCTGCAGCGCTACCGCCTGCTAAGTGCCGACAACGGCGTGTCGAAGCAGACCCTCGACCAGCAGCAGGCCCTGGTCAACCGCTTGCAGGCCACGGTCAAGGGCAACCAGGCGGCCATCGCCAATACCGAGGTGCAGCTCTCGTACACGCAGATCCGCTCGCCGGTGACCGGCCGGGTGGGTATTCGTAACGTCGACCCCGGCAACCTGGTGCGCACCAGCGATACCCGCAGCCTGTTCAGCGTCACCCAGATCGACCCGATCGCCGTCGAGTTCGCCCTGCCACAGCAAATGCTGCCGACCCTGCAGAGCCTGCTGAAGGCGCCTACTCCGGCGCTGGTGCAGGCCTATATGGACGCCGACGGCGAACGCAGCCTGCTCGGTGAAGGCCACCTGGCACTGATCGACAACCAGATATCCTCCACCACCGGCACCGTGCGGGTAAAAGCCGAATTCGACAACAAGGACGGTCGCCTGTGGCCGGGCCAACTGGTCACCATTCGCCTGCGCACCGCAGTGGAGGAAAACGCCCTGGTGGTGCCGCCGCCGGTGGTACAACGCGGCGTCGACGGGCACTTCGTCTACCGCCTGGACGGTGACAGGGTCACCAGTGTGCCGGTCAAGGTGCTGTACCAGGACAGCGGGCTGAACATCATTGCCGGGGTCAAGCCGGGCGAGCGTCTGGTGCTCGACGGCCAGTCACGGCTCAAGCCCGGTTCGCGGGTCGAAGTGGCACCCGACGCCCCCGCACCATCGGAAATGGCTGACCGCCGGAGCCAGCCATGAACATGCGCAACGGTGTTTCGGCCTGGTGCATCGACCACCCCATCGCCACCTTGCTGCTGACCTTCGCCCTGGTGCTGCTGGGGGCCATCGCCTTCCCGCGCCTGCCGGTAGCGCCGCTGCCTGAGGCAGACTTCCCGACCATTCAGGTGACCGCCCAGCTGCCCGGCGCCAGCCCGGAAACCATGGCCTCGTCGGTGGCCACGCCGCTGGAAGTGCAGTTCAGCGCCATCCCCGGCATGACCCAGATGACCAGCAGCAGCGCGCTGGGCTCGACCACCCTGATCCTGCAGTTCACGCTCGACAAGAACATCGACACTGCCGCCCAGGAAGTGCAGGCGGCGATCAACACCGCCACCGCGCGCCTGCCACAAGACCTGCCCAACCCGCCGACCTGGCGCAAGGTCAACCCGGCCGACAGCCCGGTGCTGGTGATGACCGTCAGCTCCAGCCAGATGCCCGGCAACGAACTCAGCGACTACGCCGAAACCCTGCTGGCGCGCCAGCTGAGCCAGATCGAAGGGGTGGGCCTGATCAACATCACCGGGCAACTGCGCCCGGCGATCCGCGTGCAGGCGCAACCCGAGAAGCTGGCGGCCATCGGCCTGACCCTGGCCGACCTGCGCCAGGCCATCCAGCAGACCAGCCTGAACCTGGCCAAGGGTGCGCTGTACGGCGAGCACAGCGTGTCGACCATCGCCGCCAACGACCAGTTGTTCCACCCCGACGACTACGCCCAGCTGATCGTCTCGTACCGTGACGGTGCACCGGTGCACCTGAAGGACGTGGCCAAAGTGATCAACGGCGCCGAGAACGCCTACGTCAAAGCCTGGTCCGGCGACCAGCCGGGGCTGAACCTGGTGATCTTCCGCCAGCCCGGCGCCAACATTGTCGATACCGTGGACCGGGTAATGGCCGCGCTGCCCAAGCTGCAGGAGATGCTGCCGGCCTCGGTCGAGGTGTCGGTGCTGCAGGACCGCACCCAGACCATCCGCGCCTCGCTGCACGAAGTGGAGCTGACCCTGATGATCGCCGTGGCCCTGGTGATCGGGGTGATGGCGCTGTTCCTGCGCCAGTGGTCTGCGACCCTGGTGGTGTCCAGCGTGCTCGGCGTGTCGCTGATTGCCAGTTGCGCGCTGATGTACATCTTCGGCTTCAGCCTGAACAACCTGACCCTGGTGGCCATCGTCATCTCGGTGGGCTTCGTGGTCGACGATGCCATCGTCGTGGTGGAGAACATCCACCGCCACCTGGAAGCCGGCGACGACAGCCGCACGGCGGCGCTCAAGGGCGCGGGGGAAATCGGCTTTACCGTGGTGTCGATCAGTTTCTCGCTGATTGCCGCGTTCATCCCGCTGCTGTTCATGGGCGGTGTGGTCGGCAGGCTGTTCAAGGAGTTCGCCCTTACCGCCACCGCCACCATCCTGATTTCGGTGGTGGTTTCGCTGACCCTGGCGCCAACCCTGTGTGCGCTGTTCATGCGCCGCCCGCCCGGCGAGCACAAGGGCGGCTTCGGCGAGCGCCTGGTCAGGTGGTACGAAAAGGGCCTGGACCACGCCCTCGCCCACCAGCGCCTTACCCTCGGCGTGTTCGGCCTGACCCTGGCCCTGGCGGTGGCCGGTTACGTGGGTATCCCCAAGGGCTTTTTCCCGCTGCAGGACACCGGCTTCATCCTCGGCACCAGCGAGGCGGCGGCGGATGTGTCGTACCCGTCGATGATCGAGAAGCACCAGGCGCTGGCCAAGATCATCGAGGCCGACCCGGCGGTGCGCGCGTTCTCCCACTCGGTGGGCGTTACCGGCAGCAACCAGACCATCGCCAACGGCCGCTTCTGGATCGCCCTCAAGCCGCGTGGCGAGCGCGATGTGTCGGCCAGCGCACTGATCGACCGGCTGCGGCCCAAGCTGGCCCAGGTGCCGGGCATCGTCCTGTACATGCGCGCCGGCCAGGACATCAACCTCAGCTCCGGCCCGTCGCGCACCCAGTACCAGTACGTGCTCAAGAGCAACGACGGCATGGCGCTGAACCTGTGGACCCAGCGCCTGACCGAGCGCCTGCGGGAAAACCCGGCGTTGCGCGACCTGTCCAACGACCTGCAACTGGGCGCCAGCGTCACCCGCATCGATATCGACCGCCAGGCCGCGGCACGTTTCGGCCTGACCACCACCGATGTCGACCAGGCGTTGTACGACGCCTTCGGCCAGCGGCAGATCAGTGAGTTCCAGACCGAGACCAACCAGTACAAGGTGATCCTCGAACTGGATGCCCGCCAGCGTGGCAAGGCCGAAAGCCTCAACTACTTCTACCTGCGCTCGCCGCTGACCAACGAGATGGTGCCGCTGTCGGCAGTAGCCCATGTGGCGCCGCCCAGTACCGGGCCGCTGTCGATCAGCCACGACGGCCTGTTCCCGGCGGCCAACCTGTCGTTCAACCTGGCCCCCGGCGTTGCCTTGGGCGATGCGGTGGCCATCCTCGAGCGCACCCAGCGTGAGCTGGGCATGCCCGACGCCATCAGCGGCAACTTCCAGGGCGCGGCCCAGGCCTTCCAGAGCTCGCTGTCGAGCCAGCCGTGGCTGATCCTTGCAGCGCTGGTGGCGGTGTACATCATTCTCGGCGTGCTGTACGAAAGCTTCGTCCACCCGCTGACGATCATCTCCACCCTGCCGTCGGCCGGCCTCGGCGCGCTGATCCTGCTGTGGGCCATGGGCCAGGACTTCAGCATCATGGGGCTGATCGGCGTGGTGCTGCTGATCGGCATCGTCAAGAAAAACGGCATCCTGCTGATCGACTTCGCCCTCGAAGCCCAACGCCGCCATGGCCTGACGCCGGAGCAGGCGATCCACCAGGCCTGCCTGACGCGCTTCCGGCCGATCATCATGACCACCCTTGCCGCCCTGCTGGGTGCGGTGCCGCTGATGTTCGGCTTCGGCACCGGTGCCGAGCTGCGCCAGCCACTGGGCATCGCCGTGGTTGGCGGCCTGCTGGTGAGCCAGGCGCTGACGCTGTTCACCACCCCGGTCATATACTTGGCCCTGGAGCGCCTGTTCCACCGCCGCCAGGCCGCCCGTGCGGCGGCGCCCAGTGCCAGTTAGGACAAGACCATGCGTGTACTGATCATCGAAGACGAAGAAAAAACCGCCGACTACCTGCATCGCGGCCTCAGCGAGCAGGGGTTTACCGTCGACCTGGCGCGGGACGGCATCGACGGCCTGCACCTGGCCCTGGAAGGTGACTATGCGGTGATCGTGCTGGATGTGATGCTGCCGGGCCTGGACGGTTATGGCGTGCTGCGCGCCTTGCGCGCGCGCAAGCAGACGCCGGTGATCATGCTGACCGCCCGCGAACGGGTCGAAGACCGTATCCATGGCCTGCGCGAGGGTGCCGACGACTACCTGGGCAAGCCGTTCTCCTTCCTCGAACTGGTCGCCCGCCTGCAAGCCCTGACCCGCCGTAGCAGCAACCATGAACCCCTGCAGGTGCAGGTGGGTGACCTGTGGATCGACCTGATGGCGCGCAAGGTCACGCGCGCCGGCCAGCGCCTGGAGCTGACGGCCAAGGAGTTCTCGCTGCTCAGCGTGCTAGCCCGCCGGCAAGGCGAAATCCTGTCGAAGACGGCGATTGCCGAGCTGGTCTGGGACATCAATTTCGACAGCGATGCCAACGTCGTCGAAGTGGCGATCAAGCGCCTGCGTGCCAAGCTCGACGGGCCTTTTGACAACAAGTTGCTGCACACCATCCGAGGCATGGGCTATGTCCTGGAAAACCGTGCCGGGTAATTCCATCGCACTGCGCCTGTCGGCACTGTTCATCCTGGTGGCGCTGGGCGTGTTCCTGCTGATCGGCTCGGCGCTGTACCGCCAGGTCGACCGCAGCCTCGACCTGCTGCCGCAGGCGGAGCTGGATGCACGTTTCAGCGTGCTCGAATCCACCCTCAACCGCTTCGGCACCCCGGAGCACTGGGTCAAGATCAACAACAAGCTCAACCTGCTCAGTGAAGAGGACAAGCGCATTCGCTTCTGGGTGGTCAGCAGCAACCCGGCCTACGAATACGGCCACCCCAGCGAGCTGGTCCGCGCCTTCGCCGAAGGGGCACAGGGCATGCGCGACCTGCGCCTGCCCGACCGGCCCTACCCTTACAAGGTGCTGGTCAGCGAGCTCCCGGCCCTGGGTGAGCGACCGCCGCTGCGCTTTCTGATCGGCATCGATACCGAAACCTTCTGGCAGGCCCAGCACAGCCTGCTGGTGGCGATTGTCGGGCTGGCGGTGCTTGGCGTGCTGCTGGCCTCGCTGCTGGGCTACTGGGTGGCGCGCATCGGCCTGCGCCCGCTGCTGGCATTGTCCGTTGAGGCCCAGGCGCTGGCCCCACCGCGCCTGGACGGTCGCCTGCAGACCCACGCCCTGGCCCCGGAACTGGCGCAGTTCGCCGGCGCCTTCAACGCTGCGCTCGACCGGGTAAGCCAGGCCTATTCGCGGCTGGAGGCGTTCAATGCCGACGTCGCCCACGAATTGCGCTCGCCGCTGACCAACCTGATTGGCCAGACCCAGGTGGCACTGACTCGCGGGCGCAGCGCCGAGCACTACTTCGAAGTGCTGCAATCGAACCTTGAGGAACTGGAGCGCCTGCGCAGCATCATCAACGACATGCTGTTCCTGGCCAGCGCCGACCAAGGCAGCAAGGCCACCGCCCTGACCCAGGCCTCGCTGGCCGAGGAAGTGGCGACCACCCTCGACTACCTGGACTACATCCTTGAAGACGCGCAGGTCAGCGTGAGCGTGAGCGGCGATGCCCAGGTGCCCATCGAAAAGGCGCAGCTGCGCCGGGCGCTGATCAACCTGCTGAACAACGCCGTGCAGCACACTGCACCGCACCAGGTGATCGAGGTGCAGATCGCTGCCGGGCCGGAGCAGGTCAGCATCGCCGTGAGCAACCCGGGGCCGGCGATCGACGATGAGCACCTGCCGTTGCTGTTCGAACGCTTCTACCGGGTGGATGCAGCACGCAGCAACAGCGGCGGGGGAAACCACGGGTTGGGTCTGGCGATCGTCAAGGCGATTGCGCTGATGCATGGTGGGGAGGTGTTTGTGCGTAGTGCGGCTGGGGCCAATACCTTTGGTATCAGGCTGCCGGCCCATATCTGAGCACCCAACGCCGTCCTTGTGGGAACATTTGCCTTGCTCAAAATCTGAAAACAGCCGCAATCCTTGTGGGAGCGGGCAAGCCCGTGCCATCCACCGCGGTGCCTGCTTCGCGGGCTCGCCCGCTCCCACAATGAACGCGTAGCGCGTCTAGCATGCTGGTTTGCGGCCAAAGTCCAATTGCTTTTCCTGCGATAATTACCTTTTGCGCAACAGTGCTTATCGCACTTCGCTCTGTTTCAAGTGCATTGAAAGGACTAACTTTACCCCCGTCCTCATTAGCACTTGCACCGCAAGAAGGTAGTTTCAAATGTCCAACAGTATGGGTATTGCCAGCGTCTTCGTCCTGTCTTCCCTGTTGTTGTCGCCCCTGGCCATGGCCGAAGAATCCCAGGCGTTCGTCACCCGTAACGCTGAGTTTGCCGCAGTCCACCAAGAGTTCCGCGAAGCCGTAGCCGCACAGCAGGCCGACGCAGTCAAAGACGCAAAACAGACCGCTTCCAAGGTTTCTATCGATGCCAATGCCGACAGCTGATCAAGCGCTGTCGCTGCTCCCGTTTTCCCTTGGCTACGCCATGGGCACCACCGGTGCCGATATGTTAGCCTTTTAAAGCCGCTGCCGATCAGCGGCTTTTTTTATGTGCTTTAACTATCAGCCCAGCTGTAACGTTCACCTATAAAAAAGACGCACATTCGAAAATAAAAACTGCCCCACCGTCAGACCAAAGGAGCTAGTACCGGTGCCTTCCGCGTTTCGTTTTACCCCGCTGTTCATTGCGTTGACTGCAACGATCCCTTTCGCCGCCCAGGCAGATGAAGACAAGGCTGATGGCTTCATCGAAGGCTCGTCCTTCAACCTGCATTTGCGTAATGCCTACTTCAACCGCGACAACCGCAACGCCGGCGTGCGCGACACCCGCGAGTGGGGCCAGGGCGCGGTTGCACGCTTCGAGTCGGGCTACACCCCGGGCGTGATCGGCTTTGGTCTGGATGCCCATGCCATGCTGGGCCTGAAACTGGACGGCGGTGGCGGCCATGCTGGCACCAGCATCCTGCCAACCCACCAGAAGAACGAAGACGAACTGGGTGCTGCCCCGCACTCGTTCTCCACTGCCGGTGCCGCAGTCAAGCTCAAGGCCTTCGGCACCGAGCTGAAAGCCGGTGACCTGTTCCTGACCAACCCGGTGATCGCCGGCGGCGAATCCCGCATGCTGCCGCAGACCTTCCGTGGTGTTAGCCTGACCAACACCAGCATCGACGGCCTGCTGCTCGAAGGCGGCCAGGTCAGCTTCACCAAGCCGTACAACCAGAGCGGCCACCGCCGCATCGACACCTACTACGGCTCGCTGGACGAGCATGACAAGAGCAAGCACCTGAACTGGGCCGGCGCGTCGTGGAGCGGTACCCCGAACGTTACCGCCAACCTGTATGCAGCCGAGCTGAAGGACATCTGGAACCAGTACTACGCCGACTTCGACTACACCTACGTGGTCAACGAACTGGTCAGCCTGAATCCGGGCGTGCACTTCTATCACACCCAGGACACCGGCCAGGCCCTGCTGGGCAAGATCGACAACAACACCTACAGCGTGCACTTCACCGTCAACGCCGGGTTCCACAGCGTCACTGCCGCCTACCAGCGGGTCAATGGCAACACGCCGTTCGACTACATCAACCTGGGCGACAGCATCTACCTGGACAACTCGCGCATGTACTCGGACTTCAACGCGCCGAACGAGCGTTCGTGGAAACTGCAGTACAACTATGACTTCACCGGTGTCGGTATCACTGGCCTGACCACGGCGCTGTCGTACTCGCGCGGTGAAGCGGACCTGACCAAGGCTACCCAGGACACCACCCACTACGACTACTACCGTGCCGATGGCAAGAACGCCATGCACTGGGAACGCGACCTGGACGTGAAGTACGTGTTCCAGGAGGGAGACCTGAAGGACCTGTCGGTGCTGGTGCGCTATGCCACCCACCGTGGCAGCCAGGGTTATGCTTCGATCGACAGCAACAGCGACAACGATGAACTGCGCGTGATCGTGGATTACCCGTTGAACGTGTTCTGATCCAGGACCGCAAGCTAGAAATCCAACCTGTGGGAGCGGGCGTGCCCGCGAACACCGGCGTAGCCGGGGCCATGCACCGCGGTGCTTGCTTCGCGGGCATGCCCGCTCCCACAGGGCTTGTGGTCAGTCCAAAACAAGGTATACCGTGATTCCGTCGGACAAATGTTGTTCGACAATCCCCGCTTCCCTAGAATGTCGCCGCCGCGAATGGCCCTGCCCACGCAGTAGCGAGCATGACCCCCCGATCTCCACGTTTCGCACTCTACAAGTCACACCCTGAACTGATCCTCAACCTGGGCAGTTGCCTTGCCGTGCTCGCCATTGTAGCCATCGTCAGCTACCTGCTGGCGCGTGAGCGCGACAACGTCGAACTGTCGGCGATCCGCTCGTCCAACAATATCGTCCAACTGATCGAAAGCGACATCCTGCGCAACGTCGAACTCTATGACCAGTCGCTGCAGGGCCTGATCTGGGCGGTAGGGCGCAAGGAACTGCCGGAAATTCCCGGCCCGGTACGCCAACGCCTGCTCTTCAATGAAGCCTTCGTCGACCGCAAGCGCGGTGACGTGCTGTGGCTGGACAAGCAAGGCAACGTGGTGGGCGATTCCACCAGCAGCGTGCCACGCAAAGCCAACTTCGGCGACACCGGGGTATTCCAGGCGCACCTGCACAATGCCAACCTCGGACTGCTGGTGGGCCCACCGTTCAAGGCCACGCTCGGCGACCAGGACTGGTGCATCAGTTTCAGCAGGCGCATCTCCGGCCCCAATGGCGAGTTCGCTGGTCTGGCAGCGGGTGCGCTGCGCCTGTCTTACTTCAGCGACCTGTTCCGGCGCCTGGATATCGGTGATGACAGCAACATCAGCCTGTTCAACGCCGACGGACAGCTGCTCGCCCGCCAGCCATCACGGCCACAGGATCCGCTTATAGGCACCAACTACGCCAATCGCGCCAATTTCAAGCGCATACTCAACGAACAGAGCGGTAGTTTCACCGCCCGCTCTGGCAGTAGTGCCAAGCTGCGCATGTATACCTTTGCCCGAGTCCCGCAGCTGCCGCTGATCGTGCTGGTGGCTCACTCCGCCGACGAGGTGTTCCAGTCCTGGCGCCGCACGGCGATCGTCGTCAGCGTCGCCACCGGCGTACTGTGCGTAGGAATTCTCTGGCTGACACTGTTGCTGGGGCGCGAATTGCGCCGCCGCCAGGAGGCCGAACAGTGCCTGGCGACCCTTGCCGCTACCGACAGCCTGACCGGCCTGGCCAACCGCCGCCACCTGGATCAGGTACTACGCCAGGAATGGGCCCGCGCCCAGCGCAACCGCACGCCGTTGGCGGTGCTGATGGTGGATGTTGACCACTTCAAGGCCTTCAACCAGCGCCATGGCCACGCGGGTGGCGACCATGCCTTGCGCGAAGTGGCCAAGGCCATCGAGGCGTGCATCCGTCGCCCGGCCGATCTGGCGGCGCGCTATGGCGGTGAGGAGTTCCAGGTAGTGCTGCCGGAAACCGACCTGGCCGGTGCGAGACTGCTGGCCGAGCGCATCCGCGCCAGCGTCGAGGCGCTGGCGCCGTTTGCCGACGATGCCCACTCGGTCACCGTGAGCATCGGTATCGGACTGTCGGGCACCCAGCACGACCTGGCGAGGGTGCTGGGTGCTGCGGACGAAGCGCTCTACCGGGCCAAGGCCAAAGGCCGCAACCGGGTAGAGGGGCCTGCCGACTAGGCGCGGGCGGCGTTGCGCAGGGCCCTGACCTGGTCATGGTTGCGCTGCACGCCTTGCAGCTGTTTTTCCACCAGGGTGTAGGTCTGGTCGCTGGCGCCGCGGCCCAGCTTCACCAGTTTCTCACGGGCTTCCTTGTAGGCCTTGAGGGCATGGTCCTCGCCCCGCTCCACCTCGTTCAGCACCGCTTCCTCATCCTTGCCGGTCACCATCGCCTTGAGGTTGACCCAACCCCGATGCAGGTCACCGCTGATGCTGGTGGAGGTTTCCGGGTCGCCCCCCAGGCGGCGCACCTCGCTCTGCAGTTCACCGGCAGCATTGGCACACTCACCGGCACGTTGAACGAAGAACGCTTTCAGTTCGGGGTTCTTCACATCATCGGCCGAGGCTTTGAAGCCTTTCTCGCCATCCTTGCTGTACTCGATCAGGTCGTTGAGCACATCGATCACGTCTTTGTTGGGATTGCTCATGGTACGAACTCCTTGGCAGGTGATAGTCATCTGTAAGGGAGCAGCGTTCGTGCCAACCTTGTGCTCTCAATAAAATACTTTTAAATCAAATAGATATGATGACAAGAGTAAATGCTGAAACCGGCGTTCTGCATGATTGCCGCTTGGGCCTTCGTGCAGATTGCAGTATGGTCGGCGCTTTTCAACAGCCAGGTGCGCCGATGATGAAGCCGGAAACACTCGAACTGCTGGTGACCCGCACCATGCCGTTTGGCAAGTACCAGGGACGGATCATTGCCGACCTGCCGGGGGATTACCTGGCCTGGTTTGCACGCAAGGGTTTCCCGGCGGGGGAACTGGGTGGGCTATTGGCGTTGATGCATGAGATCGACCACAACGGGCTGGGCGATCTGCTTGTGCCGTTGCGGCAGAAGCACGGGCGTTGATCTGTTCCGGCCTCTTCGCGGGCGCGCCCGCTCCCACAGGCTCACTGCAAGCTTCAAGATCATGCAGTACCTGTGGGAGAGGGCGTGCCCGCGAAGAGGCCAGTAAGGCCAGCTGAAATCTCTAACCCTTCACCGGCGCCACCGCCAACTCCACCCGCTCGCTCTTCTTGATCACCGCATACACCACTGCCGTCAGCAGGCTACCCGCCACGATCGCCAACAAGTACAACAGCGCATGGTTGATCGCATTGGGGATCAGCAGCACGAACAGCCCGCCATGCGGCGCCATCAGCTTGCAGCCGAAGTACATCGACAAAGCCCCGGTCAATGCCCCACCGGCCACGCTGGCCGGGATTACCCGCAGCGGGTCCTTGGCAGCAAACGGGATCGCCCCTTCGGAGATGAAGCACAGCCCCAGCGCCAAGGCCGCCTTGCCCGCCTCGCGCTCGCTCTGGGCGAACTTGCGCCGGGCCAGGAAGCTGGCGATACCCAGGCCAATCGGTGGCACCATGCCGGCGGCCATGGTCGCCGCCATCGGCGCATAGCTCGACGAGGCCAACAGCCCCACCGAAAAGGCATAGGCGGCCTTGTTGATCGGCCCGCCCAGGTCGACGCACATCATGCCGCCCAGCAACAGGCCCAACAGGATGGCATTGGTGGTGCCCATGCTGTCGAGAAAGTGGGTGAGACCTTCCAGCATCGCCGCCACCGGCTGGCCGACCACGTAGATCATCACCAGGCCGGTGAACAGGCTGGCCAGCAGCGGAATGATCAGGATCGGCTTGAGTGCCTCCAGACTGCTGGGCAGGCGCGCCCAGCGGGCAATGGCCTTGGCGCTGTAACCGGCGAGGAAGCCGGCGACGATACCACCGATGAAACCGGCGCCAAGGGTACTGGCCAACAGGCCGCCGATCATGCCGGGTGCCAGCCCCGGGCGGTCGGCGATGGACCAGGCGATATAGCCCGCCAGCAGCGGTACCATCAACTTGAACGCAGCCTCGCCGCCGATCTGCATCAACGCGGCCGGCAAGGTGCCCGCTTCTTTATAGGCCTCGATACCGAACACGAACGACAGGGCAATCAGCAGGCCGCCAGCCACCACCATCGGCAGCATGAACGACACGCCAGTGAGCAGGTGCTTGTATACCCCGGTCTTCTCGCCCTTCGCTGGCGTGGTTGCCGCTGCGGCATCGCTGCTGTTTTCCACCCTGGCTTCGGCCAGGGCCTTGTCCAAGGTGGCACGGGCCTGCTTGAGGGCGATACCGGTGCCACAACGGTAGATGCGCTTACCTGCGAAACGCGCGGTGGGCACTTCGATGTCAGCGGCCAGCAGCACTACATCGGCTGCGGCGATGGCTTCGGCAGGCAAGGGGTTGCGCGCACCGACCGAGCCCTGGGTCTCGACGGTGAGCTGGTAGCCCAGTTGCTGTGCGGCCTGCTGCAAGGCTTCCGCGGCCATGAATGTATGCGCGACACCCGTCGGGCAAGCGGTAACGGCGACGATGCGTGCGCCAGCGCTGCCGGCTTCGGCCGGTCTGCCTGGCACTGTGGCCAGCAGCTGGGCGTTGGCCGCCGCTTCATCAAGAAAGCCTTCGCGGTCGGCCAAAGCCTGGGACGGCGTGCTCTGGTACACGCGCTTGCCGACGAAACGGGCCAGGTCCACCGGGCCGGTGCTGACCACCAGCACCCAGTCGGCCTCGGCAATCTGCGTGGTACTCAGTTGCCGCTCGGGGTGGCCGGCATCCTGCACTTCGATGCTGGTACTCCAGCCGCGCCGCTGGGCTGCGGCGGATAGCAAGCGCGCGCTCAACACGCTCGACACCTGGCCGCTGGGGCAGGCAGTGACAATGGCAATGTTCATCGGCAACCCTCTTGTTGTTCTGTCAGTTGCACACCGGCTTCCAGGCGCGCCAGTTGCTCGCGGTCACGGATGCCGAAACCAACCTGGGTAACAGCCTGGGCGGCGATCGCGGTGGCACGGGTCAAGGTTTGTGCTGGCGCTTCGCCCAGCAGCAGGCCGTGGACCATGCCGGCCACCAGCGAATCACCTGCGCCCACCGTGCTGGCGACCTGCACCTTGGGCGGGCAAGCATGCACGGCCAGGTCGCGGGCGAACCAGCTGACGCCCTGCTCCCCCGCCGACACCACCACGTGTTCGACGCCACTGGCCAGCAGCTGCTCGGCAGCGGCGCGCTGCTGCGCTGGGTTATCCACAGCCAGGCCGAGTACCTCGCCCAGCTCATCGGTATTGGGCTTGACCAGCCAGGGCGAGCTCTGCAGGCCGGCACGCAGGGCTTCGCCGCTGCTGTCCAGGGCCACCTTGAGGCCTTGCGCCTTGAGCTGTTCGAGCAACTGGCGGAACCAGTCGGGGCTGATCCCGCGCGGCAGGCTGCCAGCCACCACCACCGCATCGTGGCCCGGGGCGATCTGCGCCAGGCGGCGCAGTAATGCACTTCGTGCCGCTTCGTCAACTTCCGGACCTTGGCCATTGATGTCGGTGACACGGCCATCGGCCTCGACCAGCTTGATGTTGCTGCGGGTTTCGCCCGGCACGCGGACAAAGCAGTCGGCGAAGCCGCGCCAGCCGATCAGCGCCTCGAACGGCTGCAGGTTGTCGCGCCCGAGGAAGCCGCCAACCGTGACGCTGTGCCCCAGGTCGGCCAGTACCTGGGCAACGTTCAGCCCTTTGCCCGCGGCGTGGCTGTGCTGTACCTGACTGCGGTTGACCTGCCCCGGGCGCAAGGTATCCAGGCCGATGGTGATATCCAGCGCCGGGTTCAGGGTGAGGGTGAGGATCTTGGCCATTCAGTAACGCTCCACCAGCGCGCGAACCGCTGCGGCGCTGTCCTGTTGCAGGGCCTCGCGCGCCAGGGCACGGGCCGTCTGGTAATCGGCCTGGCGGACCAGGGCCTTGACTTCGGCAATGCTGCGCGCGGCGACGCTGAGTTCGTCCACGTCCAGGCCCAGCAGCACAGCCACCGCCTGCGGGTCGGCCGCCAGCTCGCCGCACACGCCCACCCACTTGCCATGGTCATGGGCAGCGCGCACGGTCATGTCGATCAGGTTGAGCACCGCCGGGTGCAGGCCGTCGGCCTGGGCCGAGAGGCTGGGGTGGCCACGGTCGATGGCCAGGGTGTACTGGGTCAGGTCGTTGGTACCGATGCTGAAGAAGTCCACTTCGCGCGCCAATTGTGGTGCCAGCAGCGCTGCCGAGGGCACTTCGACCATGATGCCCAGTTGCAGGTCGGCTACCGGGATCTCGGCACGCAGGCGCTCGACCATGGCCCGCGCCTCGCGCCATTCGTGCACCTGGCCGACCATCGGGAACATGATGCGCAGCGGGCGCTGGTCGGCCGCCCGCAGCAAGGCGCGCAACTGGTCTTCCATCACCTGCGGGCGCTGCAGGGTCAGGCGTACGCCGCGCACGCCGAGGAACGGGTTTTCCTCGGCAGCGATCGGCCAGTACGGCAGCGGTTTGTCGCCGCCGACATCGAGGGTACGCACTACCAGCGGGCGCCCGTCGAGGCCATCGAGCACGCGGCGGTACTCGGCTTCCTGGGTAGCCACGTCCGGGGCCTGGGGGTGGGCCATGAAAATCAGCTCGGTGCGCAGCAGGCCCACGCCTTCGGCCCCCTGCTCCACCACCTTGGCGATGCCGTTGCTCTCGCCGATGTTGGCGAACACCTCGACGGCGTGGCCATCGCGGGTGACCGCCGGCTCGAAGCGGTTGGCCCAGGCGGCCTGCAAGCGTTGCTCGCGCAGGTCGCGCTCGGCCAGGGCCCGTTGCAGTTCATCCGCCGGCGGCGCCACGCTGACCACGCCACGCTGGCCATCGAGCAGCAACGGCGTGCCACTGTCCAACAGCAGTATCGACGCCCCCGCGCCCACTACCGCCGGGATGCCCAGGGCACGGGCGACGATCGCGCTGTGAGCGGTGGCGCCGCCCTGGGCGGTGACAATACCGGCGACGCGGCTTGGGTCCAGCCGGGCGACATCGGACGGGCCGACTTCGGTCATCACCAGCACGTAGGGTTGCTCGGGTTCAGCCTGGGCCTGCACGCCACACAACTGCGCCAACACGCGGCGGCCGATGTCACGCAGGTCGGCAGCACGTTCGGCGAGCAAGGCATCGTGCAGCGACTCCTGCTGGCGCGCCGCCGCCTCGATCACCGCCATCCAGGCGGCTGCGGCGCTTTCGCCCTGGCCCAGGCGCTGCTCGACATCGTCGGTCAGGGCCGGGTCGGCGAGCATTTCCTGATGGGTGACGAAGATTTCACCAATGGCCTTGTCGCTGCGCTGGACCAAGGCCTGCAGCTCGCCATTCACGGTCGCCACGGCTTCACGCAGCTTCTGCCGCTCCTGGGCGCACGACTCGCCGCGCAGAGGGTAGTCGAATTCACGCTCGACACACACATGCGCCGGGCCACTGGCAATACCGGGCGCAGCACCCACGCCGTGGATGCGGCTACCGGCTTCGGGCGCTTGCAGCACTTCGGCCGCTGCGCTGGCGACGGGCGCCGCGCTCTGCGGCAATGGCTCCACCTCCTCGCCCAGGCCTTGTTCGATGGCGGCCAGCAGCACCGGCAAGGCATCGGCGGCGATGCCTGGCTCAGCCACCAGTTCCAGCGCCTGGCCCCGTCGGGCGCCGAGGCTGAGCAGCTTGCTCAGGCTCTTTACCGACACCGCCGGCTGCGCGCTGTCGACCAGACGTACACGGATTTCCCCCTCGAAACTTTTGGCCAGTTGCGCCAATACCTTTGCCGGGCGGGCATGCAAACCGTGCGGGTTGGCCAGCACGACACGCGCGCTGGGCCAGTCTGCCGGCGCCTCACCGCCCAGCACTTCCAGTACCGCGCGGCTGCTGGTGGCCTGGTAGAGCATTTGCCCGCGGCCTTCGATCAACACTTCGCACAGGCGCTCGAGCAAGGCCTGGTGGGCAGCACCAAGGCTGGCCAGGCAGAACAGGCCGTTGAGCGGCTGGTCGCGGTAACGCAACGGCTGCTGCGGGGTAATGAAGGCCAGGCCCGGTTGGCGCACCTGACGCTCGCTGTGCAGCCACCACAGGCCCTCGCCCAACGGCAGCGGCTCGGCCTGCTGCAGCACGGCGGCAAAACCGCTGTCGACGCAGTCGGCGCGCTGCAACAGGCGGGCGCCGCGCCAGGCCAGTTCATCGAAGTCTTCGGCCGGCAGGTTCAGGCCGACCAGTTGTGCATCCAGCGCCAGTTCCTGTGGCGCGCCCTGCAACAGCTTCAGCAACGCCTCGGCGGAGCCGGCGCGGCGCAATGCTTCGGCCAGGTCGGTCTCGCCCAGGGCGCGGGTCAGCAGTTGCAGCAGGCGCAGGTGCTCGTCGGAACGGGCGGCGATGCCAATGGCAAGGTAGACCATCTGGCCATCGCCCCAGTCAACGCCCTCGGGGAACTGCAACAGGCGCACGCCGGTGGCGTACACCAGGTCTCGGGTCTGCGGCGTGCCATGGGGGATGGCAATGCCCTGCCCAAGGAAGGTGGAGCCTTGTGCCTCTCGGGCCTGCAGCCCTTGCAGGTAACCCTCGGCGACCAGGCCGTCAGTGACCAGCCGGTCGGCCAGCAGGCGCAATGCCTCGGCCTTGTCGGCGGCCTTCTGGCCCATGGCTATCTGCTCCTTGGCGAGCTCGAGCATGACCTTCTCCTTTTGCAGTTCCCGATCGGGTACTGGAGTATTGTTGTGAAATTCACATGAACGGCCAGTTCAACAGCCTTGCACGGATGGCAGCCGAGGCAGAAAATTCGGCAGCTGAAACGATTAATCTGACCAGACGGCCACGTTACTCGATAATCTGCCGAGGAAAAAGCCCCATCCTGTCGGACAATTGCGACAATGGTCGTCTGCGCGTGGCGCCCCCGCCGGGTCAAACTACTCGGTCAGGCCTCACAGCCAGCCCCGGTAATAACAAGGAAAATTCGGTGAAACTCAGCGATATCGCCCGTCTGGCCGGTGTGTCCGTGACCACCGCCAGCTACGTCATCAATGGCAAGGCCGAACAGCAGCGCATCAGCAACAGCACTGTCGAGCGGGTACGCGCGGTGGTCGAGGCCCACGGCTTCACCCCCAACCCGCAGGCCGCTGGCCTGCGCAGCCGGCATACCCGCACCCTGGGCTTCATTCTCCCGGATCTGGAGAACCCCAGCTACGCCCGCATCGCCAAGCAGCTTGAGCAAGGTGCCCGCGCCCGCGGCTACCAGCTGCTGATTGCCAGCAGCGACGACCAGCCCGACAGCGAACGCCAGTTGCAGCAGCTGTTCCGCGCCCGCCGTTGCGACGCGCTGTTCGTCGCCAGCTGCCTGCCGCCGGAAGATGACAGCTACCGCGAACTGCAGGACAAAGGCCTGCCGGTGATTGCCATCGACCGCCGCCTGGACCCTGCGCACTTCTGCTCGGTGATCAGCGACGACCGCGACGCCAGCCGCCAACTGGCCGCCAGCTTGCTGAACGCCGCCCCGCGCAGCATCGCGCTGATCGGCGCACGCCCCGAGCTGTCGGTCAGCCAGGCACGTGCCGGCGGCTTCGACGAAGCCCTGCAAGGCTATGCCGGCGAAGTTCGCCGCTATCAGGGCGAAGCGTTCAGCCGTGAGTGCGGCCAGCGCTTGATGCAGCAGCTGATCGAAGACTTCGGCGGCCTGCCGGATGCCCTGGTTACCACCTCCTATGTGCTGCTGCAAGGAGTGTTCGACACCCTGCAGGCCCGCCCTGCCGACTCGCGCCAGCTGCAGCTGGGTACCTTTGGCGACAACCAGTTGCTCGACTTCCTGCCGCTGCCGGTGAATGCCATGGCCCAGCAGCATGGCCTGATTGCCGCCACCGCGCTGGAACTGGCACTGGCCGCGATCGAGGACAAACGCTACGAACCTGGTGTACATGCCGTCGGTCGAACGTTCAAGCAACGCATTACAGTGGCCTGAACATGCGCCTGATCGACACCCACACTCACCTGGACTTCCCCGACTTCGACGCCGACCGCCCGCGCCTGCTGGCCAACGCGGCGGAGCGCGGGGTGGAGCGGATGGTGGTGCTGGGGGTGTACCAGGCGAATTTCCAGCGGGTGTGGGACCTGGCCTGCGCCGACCAGCACCTGTTCGCCGCACTCGGCCTGCACCCGATCTACCTTGACCAGCATCGCCCGGAGCACCTGGTGCAGTTGCGCGAATGGCTGGAGCGCCTGCATGGCAACCCACGGCTATGTGCCGTGGGCGAGTTTGGCCTGGACTACTACCTCGAAGACCTGGACAAGGCCCGCCAGCAGGACCTGTTCGAAGCGCAACTGCAGATGGCCTGCGACTTCGAACTGCCCGCCCTGCTGCACGTGCGCCGCAGCCATGCCCAGGTGATCGCCACGCTCAAGCGCTACAAGCCGGCGCGGGCGGGGGTGATACATGCGTTTGCCGGCAGTTATGAAGAGGCCCGCGAGTACATCAAGCAGGGCTTCCGGCTTGGGCTTGGCGGTGCGGCTACCTGGCCACAGGCGCTGCGGCTGCGCAAGACCCTGACGCAGTTGCCGCTGGACAGCGTGGTGCTGGAGACCGATGCACCAGACATGGCGCCGGTCATGTACCCAGGGATGAGGAACAGCCCGGAGCACCTGCCGGAGATTGCCGGGGCGCTGGCGCAGGTGATGGGTGTGGATGTCGCGGAGCTGGCTGAAGCCAGCACCCGCAATGCTTGCGAGTTGTTTGGCTGGTAGCTGAGAGGGTTATTGCCTGCGCGGGCCTCTTCGCGGGCTTGCCCGCTCCCACAGGGACCGCGCAAATCTTGAGACCGGCGCAGTACCTGTGGGAGCGGGCAAGCCCGCGAAGCAGCCAGTGAGCCAGTTCAGACAAGCACCGTCCACAGCGCAAACCCGGCATACCACAGCACCGCACAGCGCAGCAGCAGCTCCCACAGGCTGTCCAGCCGCCCCAGCCCGCGCTGGCTGTCTTCTTCCTCGGGAATGTCATCGGCAATGCGCCCGACCCGCGCCACCAGGTGTGCGGCGCTGATGTGCCAGTTGAGTACCTCGTGCAGCATCACCCGCGTGACCGCGAGGAAGTTGCCAACCAGGGCAAAACTCAAGGCCAGCACCCGCACCGGCAGCCAGTCCATGATATGCCGCAACTGCTCGGCACGGGCCTTCAACATCGGTTGCTTGCTGTGCTCGCCACACAGCGCCAGCAGGCGATAGGCCAGCGCTGCGCCCGGGCCCAGCACGAAGTACCAGAAAATCACCGCGAAAAAGCCCTGGTACACCTGCCACAGCAGGTTGCCCTGCACCCGCACCAACAGGCTGTGCGGCTCGTCGGCCGCCAGCCCCAGGTCGCGCTCGGCCACGTGCAACGCGGCCTGGTCATCACCGCGCCGCCAGGCATCGCGGAACGGCCCCAGCGATGCCTTGGCATCGCCGCGGCCCAGGCTGTAGATCAGCACCAGCAGGTGCACCGGCAACGCCAGCAAGCCGTACGCCACCGGGTCCAGCACATGCAGCAGCAATACCAGCAGCGCTACCGGTGCCAACACCAGGATCGCCAGCGTCCACCACGGATGCACCTTGCCACTGCGCTCCAGGCGTACCAGTTCGCCAAGGAAGAACCCGTCGCGCTGCACCTGTTGGCGCAGGGCCGAGAACTTCTCGACCCACAGCGCCAGCAACAACACCAGAAAACTCATGCCTTGTCCTCGTTTTGCTGCAGCGCTTCGCGGTAGCGCGGCCAGTCGAAGGCCGGGCCTGGGTCGGTCTTGCGCTGCGGGGCAATGTCGCTATGGCCCTGGATGCGGTCCAGGCCGATGGCCGGCCAGGCACCGCGAATGTGCCGGGTAAGCTGCTCCAGCACCGCGTACTGGGCATCGGTATAGGGCAGGTCGTCGGTGCCTTCGAGTTCGATGCCGATGGAGAAATCGTTACAGCCTTCACGCCCGTCGAAGCACGACACACCGGCGTGCCAGGCGCGGTCGAGCAACGACACGAACTGGGTCACCGCACCGTCACGCTCGACGAACAGGTGCGCCGACACGGTCAGGTGGTTGATGCTGGCGAAGTACGGGTGTTCGTCGGGGTCCAGGCGGTTCTGGAAGAACTGCTGGACCTTGCCGGTGCCGAAACAGGCCGGCGGCAGGCTGATGTTGTGGATCACCAGCAGGGAAATCGATTCGCCTTCGGGGCGGGCATTGAAGTTCGGCGAGGGGCAGTGGGTGATTCCGATTCCGTGGAACCAGCCAGTGGCACGGTCCAATTGCATGGGGCAGATCCTGAAAACGCCGTGAACAGGTTAACAGTATGCCCTGCGGCCAACGGCGTTTGCATGTGAATCATTGTAATGCTGTAGGAGCGGGCGTGCCCGCGAACACCGGCGCAGCCGGTGCCATCCACCGCGGCGCTTGTTTCGCGGGCACGCCCGCTCCCACACAGTTGCGCCTACCGCCGCAGCCCGTCGAGCACCGCCTCCAGCGCCCGCTCGAACAACAGCCCGTCATCCAGCACCCGCACGTCGCCCCGGTGCAGTGCCTGGGCCAGGCTGGCACCGTTCCATTCGCGCACTTTCATGCCGGTGCGGTTGGCGAACACCAACCGGTCGCTGCTGTCGATGCGCGCCACCAGTTTGCAGCGCAGCGGTTCGTCCTCGTCCAGCACCTCGACCCAGGTACCGATACGCAAGCGCTGCACCTGGCGCAGCGCCACAGCCTGCCCGTCGGCAACCTGCAACGGTGCGCAAGCGGGCTCTTCGGCAATCGCCAGCACGATGTCCTCGGCCACCAGTACGTCGCCCTGGGGCTGGCCCGCGCCACCTGCACAGGCACGCAGGTGCAACTGCTCCAGCTGCAGGAAGAATTCGCGGGTCGCGGCCGAGTCCAGGGCCACGCTGGCCAGGCCATCGCGCAGTGCCTTGAGCAGGCCCGGCACCTGCTGCAGCAAGGCTTGCGGCTCATGTGGCGGGGTGATGCTGGCCAGCAACATGTCCATCGTCTGCAATGCATCCCGCCAGGCCTGGGATGCCTCGCCCTGCTTGAGCCATGCCAGCAGCAGCACCTGGCTCCAGGCCTGCACCAGCATCTGTACCACCACCTGCGGCAATACTCGGCCACGCAGACGCTGGTTAAGTGCGTGCTGCACCTGCTGCCTGGCCTGCTGGGCCCGGGCACGCCCTTCTTCGGCGTCGCGGGTGCGTTGTTCAAGCAGCTCGTTGCGCCGCCGTTCGTCCTGGTTGAAAACGAGGAAGTCTTCGAGCAGTTCGGCGAACAGGCTGATATCTTCGGCAAAATCATTGAGCAGGCGCTGGACGATACGCTCCACCCGCAGGTGCAGGCTGTCACGCAGGCCATCGCCGCCGCATTCCCAGCCGATGGCCGCGCCGGCGATCTCGTTGAGCAGCCGGCGGGCCGGGTGGCTGGCCCGACTGAACAGCCCCTTGTCCAGCAGGGCCACTTTCAGCAGCGGAATATGCAGACGTGCGATCAGCGCGCGCAGGCTGGCCGGCAAGTTGTCGTCGTTCTGGATGAAGGCGAACAGCAGGCCGATCAGGTTGATCATGTCCTCGTCGGCCACATCGATGCGCCGGCGTGTGCCGCTGCGCACGCTGACCCGCAGCAGCAATTGTTCAAGCTGTTGGCCAAGCTCGAAATCGTCAGCCTCGTGGGTGGCAGGCACGTAGTGCTGCAAATGCGAAAGCAGGCGCAGCAGGTCGGCGGTACTGATTGGCTGGGCGGCGGCCATCGCCTGCAAACGAGGCGCGAACTGCCCACGCGCCGGGGCCAGCAGTGTTTGCAACGAGGCAAAGAAAACCTGCCCTGCTGCGTCCGCGCCCACCTCATGTCCCAGGTTCGCCGGCCCACGTCGTGCGCTCATGCGCCGATCTTCGGCGCGCCGGCGCGGTGCCGGCGGCAACTCGGGCAGCACACCAGCGGCAGCCAGCAACTGGTTGGCTTCACCATAGATCACTTCGGCATCGCGCAGCACATAGCGCTCGAACAGTTTGAGCAGGACCAGTTTGACCCGCAGGCCAACCCCCAGGTTGCGGCCAGCGTCGAGGAAGTAACCGCACAGCGCAGCGGGCCCCAGCGGGTTGTGCTGCTCGTGCAGGGGGCGGTTGAGCAGTGCTTGCAAGCGCAGGCCCAGTTGCTGCAGGGCAACGCCGTCGCGTGACAGCACCTGCGCGACCATGCCTTCGATCGCGGCGGCCCGCTCCACCTGGGCTTTGCTGCGCAGGTTGCCCGGCTCGAGCAGGTGCGCCAGCAGGTCAATCTGGCCGATACGGGCAAAGGCATCATGGAACGTGTCGAGAAAACCGCGCTCGATGCTCTTGCGCTTCAGGCGCAGGTCGCGCATGGCCTCGAAGTACAGGTTCTGGTCACTGCGATCGAACGCCTTGTCGGCCATCTCGAAGAGGGTGTCGTCGGCGTTGTCGAACAAGTCCTGCAAACCCTGACGCAACTGCAAGGCGGCCTTGTCGCGTACCTGCAGGAGCAATACCGGAAGGCAAGGCAGAGGCGTACGCCCGCCTCGGTCGATGGCTGCCGCCAAGGGCACCACCTTGCCTTCTTTTTGCATCCTGGACTCCTTGCAGGGTGTCTCGCCCGAAGGGGCTGAAGATCGTCAAACTCATGACGCCAAATACTGGTCACATTATCGGTAAAAATCCGCACCGCTGCCAGCGCCGTTTCACAGGCTGGCGAGTGACCCGGGTTTACCCCGGTTGCTCACACCGGCCGACCAAAGGTCATCGCCAAGGCGGCTGTACACGCTGGCCCCCTGCCCTATAATCGCGGGCATCTAGCTTGTGGAGCCGACCATGCCGAACCTACGCCTTGCCGACCTGACCGCTGAAATCGAAGCCAACGTGCGCCGCGCGCTGTTGGAGGACATCGGCAGTGGCGATATCACTGCGCAGCTGATCCCGGCCGAGCGCCTGGCCAAGGCGACCATCATCACCCGCGAAGACTGCGTGATCGCCGGCACCGCCTGGGTCGATGCCGTGTTCCGCCAACTCGACCCGCGCGTGGCCGTGCACTGGCAGGTGGCCGATGGCGAGCGCGCCACGGCCAACCAGCCGCTGTTTCATCTGGAGGGCCCCGCGCGTTCGCTGCTCAGTGGTGAGCGCAGTGCGCTGAACTTCCTGCAGATGCTGTCGGGTGTGGCCACCCGTGCGCGCTTCCTGGCCGACCTGGTGGAAGGCACCCAGGTGCGCCTGCTGGACACCCGCAAGACCCTGCCGGGCCTGCGCCTGGCGCAGAAGTATGCAGTGACTTGCGGCGGTTGCGACAACCACCGCATCGGCCTGTACGACGCCTTCCTGATCAAGGAAAACCACATCGCCGCCAGCGGCGGCGTGGCCGAGGCCGTGGCGGCGGCGCACCGCATTGCGCCGGGCAAGCCGGTGGAAATCGAAGTGGAAAGCCTGGATGAACTGCGCCAGGCGCTGGCCGCCGGCGCCGACATCATCATGCTCGACGAACTGAACCTGGAAGAGATGCGCGAAGCCGTGCGCATTACCGCGGGCAAAGCCAAGCTGGAAGCCAGTGGCGGGGTCAACGAGACAACCTTGCGAGTGATTGCCGAGACTGGGGTGGACTACATCTCGATTGGTGCGATGACCAAGGATGTGAAGGCAGTGGATCTGTCGATGCGCTTGAGCCTGTGAGCTGATTGCGGACACAAAAAAACCGGCCATCGAGCCGGTTTTTTTAGGGGGGCGCTTTGCGCCCCATTCGCAGCACAAGGCTGCTCCTACAGGAAGTATGTTATCCCTTGTAGGAGCAGCCTTGTGCTGCGAATGGGCCGCAAAGCGGCCCCCGACGCTCTCGCATCAGAACGAGGCGTTGGCCAAACCATCCAGGTAGCGCTCGACATCCAGCGCCGCCATGCAGCCGGCACCGGCCGAGGTAATGGCCTGGCGGTAAACGTGGTCAGCCACGTCACCGGCGGCGAACACGCCCTCGACGTTGGTGGCGGTGGCATTGCCTTCACGGCCGCCGTTGACCACCAGGTAGCCGTCCTTGAGGGTCAGCTGGCCTTCGAACAGCGAGGTGTTCGGGGTGTGGCCAATTGCGATGAACACGCCGTCAACCTTGATTTCGTCGCTGCTACCGTCGTTGTTCTTCAGGCGCGCACCGGTCACACCCATGTTGTCACCCAGCACTTCGTCCAGGGTGGCGTTGAGCTTGAGCTCGATCTTGCCTTCGGCCACACGGGCGTGCAGCTTGTCGACCAGGATCTTCTCGGCGCGGAAGGTATCGCGACGGTGCACCAGGGTCACCTTGCTGGCGATGTTGGCCAGGTACAGCGCCTCTTCCACGGCAGTGTTGCCGCCGCCAACCACGGCAACCGGCTTGTTGCGGTAGAAGAAACCGTCGCAGGTAGCGCAGGCCGAAACGCCCTTGCCCATGAAGGTTTCTTCCGACGGCAGGCCCAGGTAGCGGGCGCTGGCGCCAGTGGCGATGATCAGCGCGTCGCAGGTGTACTTGCCGCTGTCACCCTGCAGGGTGAACGGCTTGTTGGCCAGGTCGACGGCGTTGATGTGGTCGAAGACGATTTCGGTTTCGAAACGCTCGGCGTGCTCCTGCATGCGCTGCATCAGGGCCGGGCCGGTCAGGCCGTGGGGGTCGCCCGGCCAGTTGTCGACTTCGGTGGTGGTGGTCAGCTGGCCGCCGGCCTGCATGCCGGTGATCAGCAGCGGCTTGAGGTTGGCACGGGCGGCATACACCGCGGCGCTGTAACCGGCAGGGCCGGAACCGAGAATGATGACGCGCGAATGACGTACTTCAGACATGTCGAACTCCTGTCGAGCGGGCCGCAGGGGCCGGCTTCGGTATACCGGCTGCGCCAGCTGGAAAATTAAAAAGGACCCACGCAGCACTTGGGGAAGGCTACAACGCGCAGGCCCATAAAGCGGAAAGTTGAGCGCACTGTAGCGAGGTCGCAAAGATTAAGGAAATATCCTTCGACAATCCACCTCATAGCCATCGTCTATTCAGCGAATTCATCGATAGCCAAGCCCTGCTGCTTTTGTTACAGCCCGTTTCCCGCCTGCTGCCCGCCTTTCGTCGGCGCCGCAAACTCGGTAAGGTCAGCGCGTTTTCCTTCTCTGCGGAGTCTCTCGATGCAAGCCCCTGTACTCTCTGGCCCCCAATACCTGCGCGAAGGCCTGAAACTGGTGCTGAGCCCCAATCTGCGGTTGTTCGTGCTGCTGCCGCTGGCGGTCAACCTGCTGCTGTTTGGCGGCCTGATCTACTTCGCCGGCCACCAGTTCAGCCTGTGGGTGGACGCCCTGATGCCGAGCTTGCCGAGCTGGCTGAGCTTCCTGACCTACATCCTCTGGCCGCTGTTCGTCGCCCTGGTGGTGCTGATGGTGTTCTTCACCTTCACCCTGGTGGCCAACATCATTGCCGCGCCGTTCAATGGCTTTCTGGCGGAAAAGGTCGAGGTGGTGGTGCGTGGCCAGGACAACTTCCCGGCGTTCAGCTGGGGCGAACTGGTAGCCATGGTACCGCGTACCTTCGGCCGTGAAATGCGCAAGCTGGGCTACTTCCTGCCGCGGGCCATAGGCCTGTTCATCCTGTCGCTGATCCCGGTGGTCAACGTGGTGGCGGCGCCGCTTTGGCTGATCTTCGGGGTGTGGATGATGGCGATCCAGTACATCGACTACCCGGCGGACAACAACAAGATGAGCTGGCAGGACATGCTCGCCTGGCTGCGCCAGAAGCGCTGGCAGTCGCTAGGCTTTGGCGGCATCACCTATCTGGCGCTGATGATTCCGCTGGTCAACGTGCTGATGATGCCGGCGGCGGTGGCCGGCGCTACGTTGTTCTGGGTGCGGGAGCGGAACTGATCCCTGTGGGAGCGGGCGTGCCCGCGAACACGGGCGTAGCCCGTGCCATCCAGCGCGGCGCCTGTTTCGCGGGCTTGCCCGCTCCCACAGGAAACGCGCAGGCATTGAAAAACTGGGCATGGTGGTGACGCCCTTACTGCCCCAACCGGCTGGAAAACTGCCCCACCACATCCACCACCCGTTTCGCCCCGTCCTGGATCTCGACAATCACGCTCCCCGTCTCGTCCGCCAGCGCCAGCCCCTGCTCGGCCTGGCGCTTGCTGGTGTCGATGATCGCCACTGCCGCCTGGGCCAGTTGCTCGTTCTGCTGCACCACCCGGGCGATTTCCTCGGTGGCGGTGCTGGTGCGTGAGGCCAGCTGGCGCACTTCATCGGCAACCACGGCAAACCCCCGCCCCTGCTCGCCGGCGCGGGCCGCTTCGATGGCCGCGTTCAGCGCCAGCAGGTTGGTCTGCCCGGCAATGTCGCTAATGGTCTTGATGATGGAACCGATCACCCGCGACTGGGTATCAAGCGCCTGGATGCCCTCCGCCGCCTCTTGCATCGAAGCTTCCAGCCCACGCATCACGCTGACGCTCTGGGTGACCACATCGGTGGCTTTGCGGGCGCTGGCATCGGTACCCAGCGAGGTGCTGTAGGCGACATCTGCCGCCTCGGCCACCGCCTGCTCCTGATTGACCTGCTCGGTGATGACGGTGGCGAATTTGACCACCTTGTACAGCACGTCATGGGCATCGAAGATCGGGTTGTACGAAGCTTCCAGCCAGACCACCCGGCCGTGGGCATCGATACGCTTGAAGCGCTCGGCAACGTACTCGCCACGGCGCAGCTTGTCCCAGAACGCCTGATAGCCGGCCGAATTTGCCTCCTCCGGCTCGCAGAAAATGCGGTGATGCTTGCCACGGATCTGTTCCAGGCGGTAACCGACGGTGGTCAGGAATCGATCGTTGGCGGTTAGGATGTTGCCGTCGAGGTCGAATTCGATCACGGCGGTGGAGCGCATCAGGGCCTTGATCAGGCTTTCGTGCTCGCGGGATGTCTCGATGGTGCGGGTAAGATCGCTGGAGTGCAGCGTGAAATACTTGATGCGCCCCTCGCTGTTCTTGACCGGCTGCAGGATCGACCGTAACCAGGCTTCCTGGCCATTGCCGCGCAGCAGGCGGAATGCACCGTTCAGGTGTTCACCGCGGCTGATGGCGCCCTTCATGCGCTGGTAGAAATCCAGCGTCTTCACATGGGCAGGGACGATGTCCTCGATGTTGCGTCCAAGCAATTGTTCGGCACGGTAGAGCATCTCGCTCTCGAAGTTGCCGTTGACCATCTCGATCCGCCCCTGAGGGTCGAGTTGCAGTACCAGCATCTCACTGTCGAGGCTACTCTTGACCTGTTCGATGGACATCAGGTCTTCGCGCAGCTGCCGGATTTCTTGCTTGAGCTTGTTGTTGAACATCACCGCTCTCCTGGAGCGCATCGTCGAATGCATCTGCATCGGCTGTCGGTGCCCCCTCTTGAGCGGCCTGCAAGGAAAAATTCACAAAGCGAAAAGCGTCGGCAATCAGGCGTCATCAGTACGTCACATGGCAGTCACATTGGCGCAACCCAGCAGGCGGAAACTTTTTTTCATGAACACACCCGCCCTACGCATTACCCTGGTCAGCGAAACCTTCCCACCCGAAATCAACGGCGTGGCCAATACCCTTGGCCGCCTCAGCGAAGGGTTGCGCCAACGCGGCCATGAGATCGAGGTGGTGCGCCCGCGCCAGGCCGGTGAAGCCCCGGTGCACAACGACCCGAACCTGATGCTGTGCCGTGGCTGGCCCCTGCCTGGCTACCCGGGTTTGCAGTGGGGCGAGGTGTCGATGCACAAGCTGTTGCGCCGCTGGCGCCGGCAGCGCCCGGATGTGCTGTACATCGCCACCGAGGGGCCGCTGGGGCTCAGCGCACTGCGCGCGGCCCGGCGCCTGGGGGTGGCTGTGGTCAGTGGTTTCCATACCAACTTCCCGCAGTACTCCGGCCAATACGGGCTGGGCCTGCTGACGCGCCTGCTCACCCACTACCTGCGCTGGTTCCATCGGCGTACGGCGATCACTCTGGTGCCCAGCCTCAGCCAGCGCCTGGAGCTTGAACGCCGCGGCTTCGAGCGCCTGGAACTGCTGGCCCGGGGGGTCGATGCCTGCCTGTTCAACCCGGCCCGGCGCAGCCCTGCATTACGGGAAAGCTGGGGGCTTGGCGCGGATGACATCGCCGTGCTGCACGTCGGTCGGCTGGCGGCAGAAAAGAACCTGGGCTTGCTGCGCCCATGCCTGGAGGCCCTGAAGAAAATGTATCCACACAAGCGCCTGCGCCTGATCATGGTGGGTGACGGCCCTCAGCGTGCCGCCCTGGAACAGCAGGTACCGGATGCCGTGTTCTGCGGTGCCCAGCGCGGCGAGGTGCTGGCCGAACACTATGCCAGCGGTGACCTGTTCCTGTTTCCGAGCCTGACCGAAACCTTTGGCAATGTAGTGCTCGAAGCCATGGCCTCGGGGTTGGCGGTGGTCGCGTATGACGAAGCGGCCGCTGCGCAGCATATTCGCCATGGCCACAGCGGTGCACTGGCCATGCCGGGGGATCAGGCAGCGTTCATCGAATCTGCCTGCTGGCTGCTGGAAGAAGAGGAGACGTTGCGCCGGGTGCGCCTGAATGCGCGGCGGCATGCCAGCCGCCAGGGCTGGCCAGGGATTGTCGAGCAGTTTGAGGGGTATCTGTACAGTGCCTGTCGGCAAAGCGGGGGGGCGGCTGAGGGTCCGACGCAGTATGTGCAGCGCCTGTGAGATCGAGCGCCGCCCACGCGGCGCTCGATCTCACAGGCACCGAAAATATTGTGTCAGGCGCTATTCAGCCCAGCGCCTTCTCGATAGCCTGCACCACAGCCGGGTCATCCGGCGCAGTACGCGGTGAGAAGCGTGCCAGTACCCGCCCATCCTTGCCGACCAGAAACTTCTCGAAGTTCCAGGTAATGTCGCCCGGAAACTCTGCCCCCTCGCCCGCCAGCAGGCGGTACAGCGAATGGCGCCCCGGCCCGTTGACCTCCAGCTTGGCACCCAGCGGGAAGCTCACCCCGTAGTTGAGGCTGCAAAACTCCCGGATTTCCTTTTCGCTGCCAGGCTCCTGGCCGGCAAACTGGTTGCACGGCAGGCCAAGCACGTTGAAGCCCTTGTCCTTGTAGTCCTGGTAGAGGTTCTCCAGGGCCTTGTATTGCGGCGTGAGACCACACTTGGAGGCAACGTTGACCACCAGCACCACTTGGCCCTTGAACGGTGCGAGGGGCAGCTCCCCGCCGTTCAACGCGTCCAGTTTCAGGTCGTGAAATGCACTCATGATGAATCCCCTCTCAGGTTCCCGGTTGCCGCGCAGGCAAATTTCGCCCACTAAAAAGGCGCTCGTCCAAACCGTCCACCTCCCGTAGGAAGGCAAATCGGCTTGCCCGAGCGCCTGGCGACTTTCTGAGCTTAGCGCAGAAAATCAGTGGTGATGGCCACCTTCACCGTGGATGTGGCGGTGAGCGATTTCTTCGTCGCTGGCGTCACGCACGTTGACTACCTTGACCTGGAAGGTCAGGCGCTGACCGGCCAGCGGGTGGTTGCCGTCAACAGTCACGTCGTCGCCATCGATGTCGCGGATGGTGACGATCTGCATCTGACCATCCGGCGCCGATGCGTGGAACTGCATGCCCACTTCCAGCTCGTCGACGCCTTCGAACAGGCTGCGGTTCAGGGTGCTGACCAGCTCGGCCAGGTATTCGCCGTAGGCATCTTCCGGCTCGATGGAAACGTTCAGCTCGTCACCGGCCTGCTTGCCTTCCAGGGCTTTTTCCAGGCCCGGGATGATGTTTCCGGCACCGTGCAGGTAAACCAGCGGTGCACCGCCAGCGGAGCTGTCGATGGTCTCCCCGGCGTCGTTGGTCAGGGTATAGTCGATGGAGACAGCCTTGTTGGCGGCGATCAGCATGGGGCAAGACCTTTTGCAAAAGTATGTAGAGCGCACAAGTGTAACCAAGCCATCGTCCGATTGCGAACGCACTGCGGACGAGCAACGGCCCATCAGTCGGATCACCGGCTTCCACCAGGACGAAGAAGGCCACTGGGTGGTCGAGCTGTCCTGCGGCCACACCCAGCACCTGCGCCACCAACCGCCGTGGCAGGCACGCCCCTGGGTGCTCGACCCGGCCCAGCGCGCGCAGCGCATCGGCCAGCCTTTCGCTTGCGGCTGGTGCGCACAAGGGGCCGATAGCGCTACCCTTGGCCGTTAATTTCTTGCACCGCTTATTTCGAGAAGCACGCATGCAGACATTTTTCATTGCGCCGACCGACTTCGGTGTCGGCCTGACCTCCATCAGCCTGGGCCTGGTGCGCACCCTGGAGCGCGCCGGCCTTAAGGTCGGCTTCTTCAAGCCGATCGCCCAGCCCCACCCGGGTGACACTGGCCCCGAGCGCTCCACCGAGCTGGTCGCCCGCACCCACGGCATCAAGCCCCCCGTGCCGCTGAGCCTGGCCCATGTCGAGCGCATGCTCGGCGATGGCCAGCTGGACGAGTTGCTCGAAGAAATCATCCGCCTGTACCAGCAAGCCTGCATCGGCAACGACGTGGTGGTGGTCGAGGGCATGGTGCCCACGCGCCATGCCAGCTACGCCGCGCGGGTCAACCTGCACCTGGCCAAGAGCCTGGATGCCGAGGTGATCCTGGTGTCGGCACCGGAAAACGAAGTGCTCAGTGAACTGTCCGGGCGGGTCGAACTGCAGGCCCAGCTGTTCGGCGGCCCACGCGACCCGAAGGTGCTCGGGGTCATCCTCAACAAAGTGCGCACCGACGAAAGCATGGCGGACTTTTCCACCCGCCTGCGCGAGCACTCGCCACTGCTGCGCGGCAACGACTTCCGCCTGCTCGGCTGCATCCCTTACCAGCCCGAACTGAACGCCCCGCGCACCCGCGACGTGGCCGACCTGCTCGGTGCCCAGGTGCTCAATGCCGGTGACTACGAGCAGCGCCGCATGAGCAAGATCATCATCTGCGCGCGCACCGTGGCCAACACGGTGCCACTGCTCACCTCGGGCACGCTGGTGGTGACCCCGGGCGACCGCGACGACATTATCCTCGCTGTCAGCCTCGCAGCGATCAACGGCGTCCCACTGGCCGGCCTGCTGCTGACCAGCGACAGCAAACCTGACGCACGCATCCTTGGTCTGTGCCGTGGTGCCCTGCAGGCCGGCCTGCCGATCCTGTCGGTCAGTACCGGCTCGTACGACACCGCCAACCAGCTCAATTCGTTGAACCGCGAAATCCCGGTGGACGACCGCGAGCGCGCCGAATTCATCACCGACTTCGTCGCCAGCCACCTCGACGCCGCCTGGCTGCACCAGCGTTGCGGCACCCCGCGCGAACTGCGCCTGTCGCCGGCAGTGTTCCGCTATCAGCTGATTCAGCGGGCGCAGCAGGCCAACAAGCGCATCGTCCTGCCGGAAGGTGCCGAGCCGCTGCTGGTGCAGGCTGCGGCCATCTGCCAGGCCCGCGGCATTGCCCGCTGCGTGCTACTGGCCAAGCCCGAGGATGTCGACGCCGTGGCCCGCGCCCAAGGCATCACCTTGCCGCCGGGTCTGGAGATTCTCGACCCCGAGCTGATTCGCGGGCGCTATGTGGAGCCAATGGTCGAGCTGCGCAAGAGCAAGAACCTCAATGCGCCAATGGCCGAGCAGCAACTGGAAGACCCGGTGGTGATCGGCACCATGATGCTGGCCCTGGACGAAGTGGACGGCCTGGTCTCGGGCCTGGTGCACTCCACTGCCAACACCATCCGCCCGGCCCTGCAGCTGATCAAGACCGCACCGGGGTCGAGCCTGGTGTCGTCGGTGTTCTTCATGCTGTTCCCCGAGCAGGTGCTGGTGTACGGCGACTGCGTGATGAACCCGCACCCGAGCGCTGTCGAACTGGCCGAGATCGCCCGGCAAAGTGCCGAATCTGCGCAGGCCTTCGGCATCGCGCCGCGGGTGGCGATGATCAGTTATTCAAGCGACTCGGCCAGCGATGAGGAGGTCGGGAAAGTGCGTGAAGCAACCCGCCTGGCACAGAGTGCGGCGCAGGAGTTGCTGATCGACGGGCCGTTGCAGTATGACGCGGCGGCCAACCCGGCGATTGCACGGGACCTGGCGCCGAACAGCCCGGTGGCCGGGCGTGCGACGGTGTTCGTGTTCCCTGACCTGAATACCGGCAACACGACCCACAAGGCGGTGCAGCGCAGCACCGACGGGGTCAGCCTGGGGCCGATGCTGCAAGGGTTGCGCAAGCCGGTGAACGACTTGCCGCGCGGGGCGCAGGTTGACGATATCGTGCATACCATTGCCCTGACGGCGATTCAGGCGAGCGTGGCGGGCTGATACCTGCGAAGCATGCACCGCGGTGCATGGCACCGGCTTCGCCGGTGTTCGCGGGCTCGCCCGCTCCCACAGGAACCGCGCATTTTCTGAGCCTCGCGCTAAACCTGTGGGAGCGGGCACGCCCGCGAAGGGCCGCAAAGCGGCCCCGGCGGTCAATCAGGGATACTGCTGAACCTGACCTTGCTGGTCATACTGCTGACCCGGAATCGGCTTCAGGTTCACTTCCACCCGGCGGTTCTGCGCACGGCCATTGGCATCGGCGTTGCTGGCGATCGGCTGATCCGGGCCCATGCCACGTACGGTGATACGCGAGGCATCCACACCCTGCGAAGTCAGGTAGGTGCTGACTGCCTGCGCACGGCGCTGGGACAGGTCCATGTTGTGCTGGCGGCTGCCAGTGCTGTCGGTGAAGCCAACCACTTCGATGGTGTTCTGGTTGAACTGCTTGAACGAGCCGGCCAGGTTGTTCAGCGGCGAGTAGAAGCTTGGCGCGATGTTGGCCGAATCGGTGGCGAAGGTGATGTTGCCCGGCATGATCAGCTTGATCTGGTCACCCTGGCGCTGCACTTCCACACCGGTGTTGGCCATCTGCGCACGCAGCTCGGCTTCCTGCTTGTCGGCGTAGTAGCCATAACCGGCTGCAGCGGCACCTACGGCGGCGGCGCCGATCAGTGCACCCTTGCCACGGTTGTTGTGGTCGATGGCGGCACCGGCGATAGCACCAGCCAGCGCGCCCAGGCCGCCGTACTTGGCGGTCTTGCTCATCCCCGTGGAGCCCTGCGCCTGGCCCTGGCTGTCATAAGGGTTCTGGCCGGCACAGCCGGTCATCAGGGCAGCGGCGGTTGCGACGATAATCAGACGACGCATGGTGAACATGGACAAGCTCCTACTGAATTCATGAATGCGGCAGATCATAACGGGATCTATGCCAGCCTTGGATTGCATCGGCAACGAAAAATTCCATGAAAGTGCCTTCATGTGCCATCAGGCACGCACGAAGGGGTTTTCGCGCATTTCGTCGCCCAAGCGGGTATCAGGCCCGTGGCCGGTCACCACGATGGCCTCCTCGTCCAGCCGGTACAGCCGCTCCTTGATGGAACGCACGATAGCCCGCTGGTCGCCGCCCCACAAATCGGTACGGCCAATGCCACGGCGGAACAGGGTATCGCCGGCGATCAGCAGCTTGGCGTCGGCAAACCAGAAGCTCATCGAACCCGGCGTGTGGCCTGGCGTATGCAGGGCCACGCCACAACCACAGGCCAGCTCCTCGTCATCCCCCAGCCAGCGGTCGGGTGCAGGCACCGGGGTGTAGGGCACGCCGAACATCTGGCACTGCATTTCCAGGTTGTCCCACAGCGCCTGGTCATCCTTGTGCAGGTGCAGCGTGGCGCCGGTCAGCTCCTTGAGCTTGCCCGAGGCGAGGAAGTGATCGAAGTGCGCGTGGGTGTGGATGATGCTCACCAGCGTCAGCCCGTGGGCCTGCAGCCGGGCAAGGATCTTGTCCGGGTCACCACCCGGGTCGACGACGATGGCCTTCCTGGTCAGCGGGTCGCCGATCAGGGTGCAGTTGCATTGCAGGGGGCCTACGGGGAAGGTTTCGCGGATGAGCGCAGGCGGGGCTTGGGTCATGGTGTTCTCGATGGCAAAGCTGGAGTTCTGCTGAGAGCCTGACAGGAAATTGGGGTGGGTGCACGAGGTTCATGTCTTGAGATGTGTGGCGCCTGATCGAGCGCCGCCCACGCGGCGCTCGATCTCACAGGCACCACACATCCTAAGGCAAGAACAACCTGAACAACCCACCCCCAAGCGCCCCGCCATTGGAGATCTCGATCCGCCCGCGCACCCCGCCGCTTTCATGCAACGCCGCGATCCGCGCCGCAAAATACAGGCCCAGGCCGGTACTGCCGCTGGTCGAGTCGATACCCTGGATGAATTCCTCCTGGCGTTCGAGCATGCGCTGTGGATAACCCGGGCCGTCATCGTTGACGCAGATGGCCAGCTGGTTGTCTGCCTCTTCGATGGTGATCAGCAAGGCATGCGCGGCAAAGCGGGTGGCGTTGGTGATCACGTTGGCGATCACCGAGGCCACCAGCTCGCGGTCGAAGAAGCCCAGCGGGTTGTCGGTATCGATGCGCCAGGTAGCAAGGATATCCTTGTGCTTGAGCACTTCCTCGTGCGCGGCCAGCTGGGCTTCGATGAAGTCGTCCAGTTCGTGGTAGTCCGGGCACACCGGCAGCTGGTTCACGCCCAGTTTGTACAACCCCAGCAACTGCACCAGCATGCCGTTGAGGTGGCGAAACTCATGCTCCATCACCCCCTGCTCGGCACCACCGCGCAGCTCCTCGGGCAAGCGCTGCACCCACTGGTTGTGGGACTGGATCAGCGCCGACAGGGAATTCTTCAGGTCGTGCACGGTGGAGGCGATCACCGTGGAAAAATCCAGCCCCTGATTGTCTTGATTCATGCGCCGAACACTCGGATGTGCAGTTTGCGGTAGCGGTCGTAGCGGTTGTCGCTGGCGGGGATGCCGGCCACGCTGCTCAGGGCGTCGCGACACTCCTGCATGATCGCCGGCTGAGGGCTGTCACCGCCGATGCGCAGCAGCGCCTGGGCAGTGTTGAGGGCGATGCTGATGTTCTTCGGTTGCAAACCCAGCGCCTTGCGGAACAGCTGCAACGCCTCGCCGAGCTGCCCGCCCTGGTAACTGCGCACCCCCTGGCGATTGAGCGTGACCGCTTCGGTGATGGCGTTGAGCACGCTAGGGTCGTCCGTCAGCTTGCCGACCCTCTCCATGACCTTGGGGTCATCGCCATAACTTTCCACACAGTTCTTCAGCACGCCGATGGCGGCGGCTTCCTGCCCCATGGCCTGCAACTGCGCGGCAACGGTCAGGGCCGAATCGACTGAGAAGAACTGGTTCATCTTGTCCAGACGCTGGATCGCCTGTTCGGTCAGCTTGGCAGCCGTTTCAGGGTCGCCGGCCTGCTGCAGGCTGGCGGCCTTCATCATGCGGGCACGCACCTGCAGGCCCTGGTCCTCGGGGTTGTCCTTGGCCACTTCGCTGAGCGTACTGTTGATCTCGACCCGGGTGCGCGCATCCAGGCCAAAGCCGGCATTCTTGCTCATCAGCGCCTGCACCAGACCCAGGTTGTTCTCGGGATCCTTGTAGCGTGAGCTCTGGCCCTGGTTCACCGCATGGCGGAACGCCTTCGAGGCACTCTCGAAGTCTTCGTTTTCCAACGCCAGCTTGCCCAGCGTCGACTGCCGGCGCACCGACAACGGCGACAGGCGCACGGCTTCTTCAAGCATGCTCTGCGCACGCCTGGTTTCGCCTTGGGCCACCAGTACCTCGGCCATGCCATCGTACAGGCCTGGCATGATCGGGAAGGCCTTGAGCGCCTGCTCGTAAACACCCTGGGCCTGGGCATTCTGGCCACGCTTGTGCATCAGGCTGCCCAACGCCGAGTACACCCACGGCTGCGGGCGGCTGGCCAGAATGGCCTTGAGGAACTTCTCCAGCTCCTCGAAGCGGTTGAGGTTGCGCAAGGCATCGGCCCGATAGCGCAGGCACAGCGGGGCCAGACGCGGGTCACGCTTGCACAGCTCGGCGCAGGCCGCCAACACTTCGGCCGGGCGATTGCGGTCCAGGGCCTGCAGGATCGGCTTGAGCAGGTTCTTGCGCTGGTACAGCTTCTCGACGCGCTGGGCCAGGCCAACCCGGTTGAACGGCTTGGTCAGGTAGGCATCGGGCTCATGCTCGATGGCGCTGAGGACAATGGCCTGGCTGCTCTCGGCCGTGACCATGATGAATATGCACTCATGACTGATGTGCTTGTCGAGGATCAGGTCTTCGAGCACCTGTTGGCCGTTCTTCTTGCCGTCGCCCAGGTGGAAGTCCTGCAGGATGACGTCATAGCGCTTTTGCGCACACATGCGCAGCGCCTGCTCGCCGCTGTCGGCGGTGTCCACGTCACGCACGCCCAGCTCGCGCAGCATGGAACGGGTCGACGTGCGAAAGTCGGTAAAGTCGTCGACGATCAGAAAGCTCTTTTGCCCGTACTGCAGCATCAACACGACCTGCCTTGGAATGATTGAAAAATCGCGCGAGGCGATGCCACCGATCGCTGTATCGGCAGCTGGTCGGGAAAGATGAGGGTAGAGCGTTGGCGGCCACGAACCATGGCCTTGGGCCATCACTTTAGCGAGCAATGCCCTGCAGGGCCAGCATCATGCCAGCAGCCCCAGGGATTTGGCCTTGGCCACCGCCTGGGTACGCCGCTCCACCCCCAGCTTGCTGTTGATATGGCTGGCGTGGGTTTTCACCGTGTGCAGGGAAATGAACAGCCGCTCGCTGATCTGCTGGTTGGAGCAGCCCTGGGCAATCAGCTCGAGCACGGCCAGCTCGCGGCCACTTAGGGCTTCGCCGGTGCTGGCGCTTGGCATCTGCGGCAGGCGCTTGAGCAGCTCGGCCTGCACCGGGCAAGCGGCAGCTACCTGCAGCTGTTCAAGAAGCCACTGCGGGTGTTGCTCCAGCAAAGGCTGAAACGGTTGCAACACGCCGCCCTGGGCTGCTTCCAGCAACCTTGGCAACAACTGGGCGGCCTGCCCTTCCCGGCCTTCGCCCAGCAACAAGCCAAGCCACTGGCACAGAGCACTGACGCAAAGCATCATGCCGCCACTGGCCTGGCCGCGCTCGACCAGGCCGGCCAGGCGTTGCGCCGCGTCGTCGCTGCGCGACTGGATGCGTTCGAGCAATGCCTGCTGCAAGGCGATGTGCAACGGCAGCAACGGGTGGAACTCCGGGGCCGCCGCGGGTTGCTCACCACCATAGGTCTGGCCCAGGCGCAGCAGCCAGGACTCGGCGAGGTCAATGCGCCCCTGGGCCAGCCACAACTCGCATTTGACCAGAGTGATCATGGCCAGGTAGTAGACCGGCGGCACATCCCAGATGTGCATCAACCGCTCGGCCTCGGCCAGTTCGGCAAAGGCTTCGGCAAAGTGCCCCTCCCGGCCATCGAGCGTAGCGATCACGCAGTGGCCGATGAGCACGCTGATATCGCGGCAGGCCCGCGCCTCGCCCAGCCCCGCACGCAAACGGGCACGGCCCTGGGCCGGCTGCAAGCGCGAGACCAGCAGGTAGCCTTCGTAAAGCGTCAGACGGGCGCGCACGGCATACAGGCGCTGTGCCGACAGCCCTTGCAGGCGCTGCAGCCCCTGGCGCACTTCCTCCAGCGCGCGCAACACCTCGCCACGGGCATGCAGCACCCGCGCCCGGTCGTAATGGGCCAAGGCCTCGAACAATGGGTTGCCGACACGCTGGGCCAACTCCAGGGCCTCGCGGTTCCAGCCACGGGCCCGCCAGAAATCGCCATCGGCAATCGCCAGGTTGGACAGCGTCGACAGGCATACCAGGCGTTGGCCATAACGCTTGCTCGGCAGGCTCTGCAGCGCTTCGCTGCAATAGGCCAGGGTACGCTCGCGGTCGCCACGGCCACGGGCGATCACACCACTCAGCGCCAGCCACTGGGCCAGCATGGACTTTTGCGCGGTTGCCGAAGGTGCGGGCAGGAAGCGACTGAGGTAACCCGCCAGCTCCTCGGCCGCATCCAGCTGGCACGCCAGGCCCAATGCCCAGCTGTACAGCACGATCAGCCGTGGCGTGCTGATCAGCAGGCTGTCGGGCAGGTCCATCTTCCAGCGCAGCAACATGCCGACGTTCTGTTCAGCCAGCAGTTGTTCCTCGGACAGGCTCTGCACCAGGTCGGCGGCGACATCCAGGTGACCGGCGCGCAGTGCCTGCTCCACCGCTTCGTCCAGCAGACCCTGGCTTTCGAACCAGCGGCAGGCACGCAACTGCAGGCCGGCCAGCGGCTCGCTGGCCTGGCGGCTGCGCAGCAGGTCGGAGAACAGGTGGTGATAGCGGAACCAGTGGCCATGCTCGTCCAGCGGCACCAGGAACACCTGGTGCGCCTGCAGGAAACGCAGGATCGCGGCACTGTCATGGCGGCCGCGTATGGCATCGCACAACGGGGCACAGAACCGTTCCTGGCAGGCCGTGTCGTACAGGAAGGCCTGCACATCGGCGGGCAGCATGTCGATGACTTCTTCCAGCAGATAATCGCGGATCAGGCCCTCGCCGCCATGCAAGGCCTGGGGCAAGGCATGCTCGTCAGCGGACTCGCTGGCCGCCAGTTGCCAGAAACGCAACCCGGCCACCCAACCGTCGCTGCGCTGGATCAGATTGTCCAGGGCCTGGCCACGCAGGCCGGTGGGCTGGCGACCGATCACCGCCAGCGACTCTTCGGCGGTCAGGCGCAAGTCCTGTTCGTTGAGTTCGACCAGTTGCCGCGACAGGCGCAGGCGCGCCAGGTGCCAGTCCGGGCGCTGGCGGCTGGTGACCAGTAGCACCAGGCCGGGGGGCAGGTGATTGAGGAAGAACTGCAGGCAACGGTCGAGCACTGGCCCCTGGGCCAGGTGATAGTCGTCCAGCACCAGCAACAAGGGCGTATCGGCTTGCAGGTACAGCGCCAGCTCGTCGAGCAGGCCGTCGAGCCATTCCTCGAAGGCGAACGGCTGGTGGCGCTGGCGCATTTTCAGCAGACCCATGGCCTGGCCGCCCAGCGCCGGGCAGTACTGCTGCAGGCCTTCGAGCAGGCGTTCGAGGAAGCGGCCCGGGTCGGCATCCCGTTGGCTCAGGCCCAGCCACAGGCTACGCCAGTGCTCGGGCAGCGCTTCGCAAAATTCGATGGCCAGGGAGCTTTTGCCGAAACCCGCCGGGGCATTGACCAGCAACAGCCGCCCGCCGAGGCCAGCCTGCAGCCGCTGGCACAGGCGCAGGCGCGGCACATGGCCGTCCGGCAAGGGCGGCCGGAAGAAACGCCCGTCCAGCAGGCCCAGGGCCTGGCTGGTGAATCCATGCGTACGGGACAGATCTGTCATGGCCGGCTCGTTCTGGTTGGAAGACTACGGCGGTATGGATGCTTGCGAGACTAGCGGGTAACGCTGCGCATTTGAAGATGATGGGCGCAATTGGCCTGGAAAAGACTGCGACAAAAAGCAACATGGCCGATGGACAGCGGCTGGGACGGGGGTTTTGGTGAGGTATTCAGCAGGTTTATTGCCTGTTTTGGCCTCTTCGCGGGCACGCCCGCTCCCACAGGAATTTCGCAGGCTTCCTGGCCAATGCAGTACCTGTGGGAGCGGGCGCGCCCGCGAAGAGGCCAAAACAGGAAATGGAAACGCCCCGGACAAGCCGGGGCGCTCGGGGGTTGTGCGATATTTAGCGAATACCCGACTGGCGCAGTGCCGCTGGCTGGAAGTCAGCCTTGCTGGCGCTGAAGCCGAAGTCGTAGGCGCGCTTCTCTTCGTTCTTCATGCCCAGGGCCAGGTAACGGCCCGACTGCAGGTCGTAGATGGCCTCCAGGGTGTACCACGGCACCTCCACGTTGTAGTACGGCTGGGCATGCGCCTCGGACACGCGCCACAGCTGGCCACGGCCGTCGTACTGGTCGATCACCGCAGCCTGCCAGGTATCCTCGTCGATGTAGAAGTCACGCTTGGCATAGATGTGCCGCTGGCCCGGCTTGAGGGTCGCGACCACGTGCCACACGCGGCGCAGCTCGTAACGGGCCAGGTCCTGGTTGATGTGCCCGGCCTTGATGATGTCGGTGTACTTGAGCTTGGGGTCGTCGAGCTTGAAGGCGTTGGAGGCGATGTACAGCTCCTTCTTGCCTTCCAGCTTCCAGTCATAGCGGTCTGGTGCACCGTTGAACATGTCCAGGTTGTCCGAGGTGCGCAAACCGTCGGCGGCGGTACCCGGGCCGTCGTACGACACTTGCGGTGCCTGGCGCACACGGCGCTGACCGGCGTTGTAGATCCACGCCTTGCGCGGTTCCTTCACCTGGTCGAGGGTTTCGTGCACCAGCAGCACGGTCCCGGCCAGGCGTGCAGGCGCGGTCACTTCCTGCTTGAAGTAGAACAGGATATTGCCTGGGTTGTTCGGGTCGTAGTCCTTCATGCGCTCGCGGAAGACGAACTGGTCGGAGAAGTACACTGGGTTGAAGGAGCCGTTCTGCTGTGGCGTGGCCTGGGTCACCAGGCGGCTGACACTGCCACCGCGGTAGCGGGTGATATGGTTCCAGATCACTTCCAGGCCGCTTTTCGGGATGGGGAACGGCACGGCTGTGCGGAAGTTGTTCAAGCCGTTGCCGCCTTCCACCAGGGTGGTCTTGGTGGCGTTTTCCTTGATGGCGGCGAATACATCAGCCGGTACCGTGGCACCGCGATGGGTCTTGAACACCGGGATCTTGAAGGTTTCCGGATAGCGCTTGAGCATGGCCAGCTGGCCCGGCGAAAGCTTGTCCTTGTACTGGTCGGCGTTCTGCGCAGTGATGGTGAACAGCGGCTTTTCACTGCCGTACGGGTCGGACAGGAAGCCCTTGCCGTCGGCACTGCCCGCACTCTTCGACAGCGGCTCCCACGGGCCGATCGAGCCATCGGCGTTACCGGCCTTTTCGGCGCCCATCGGGGTCAGGGTACTGCCCAGCTTGGCCGCCTCGTCGGCGGATACTGCAGCCATGACGCTGGTCGCCAGCAGGGACAGGCCCAGCACACCGGCTTGCAGCAGACTTCTGGTCTTGTTCATGTCGTGTCGTCCTGGATCTGAATGCTTAGAAGTTCACGCCGAAGCTGAGCGCGACGAAGTCGCGGTCATCCACGGTGGTGTACTTGCCATCGAAGAAGTTGGTGTACGACAGGCTTGCCGTGTAGGTGTTCTGGTACTCGGCGTCGAGGCCCAGGCTGACGGCCTTGCGGCCTTCCTCGAAGTTGGCGCCAGGGCCCGGCGAGTAGCCGGAGACGTCATGCGACCAGGCCACGCTGGGTTTCAGGTTGACCCCGGCGAAGACGTCGTTGTAGTCCCAGATGGCACGAGCGCGGTAACCCCAGGAGGTCGAGGTGGTGAAACCGTCGTTTTCGCAGTTGCGGGTCAGGTTTGCGGTCGACGAACCAAGCCCCGAGCCGATGATGGTGTTGCCGTTGAGAATGGCGCAGGTACCGCTCGGCAGCGGGCCGGGACCGTAGACCGGATCACGCCCGTAACGCGCCTTGCTGGAGCTTTCCAGCCCGCCCACATGGGTGACACCGACTTCACCGACCACAGTTAGGCGGCTGGCCCCCATGACCTGGTCGAAGAAGTGGGTGAAGGTGGTCTGGAACTGGGTGATTTCCTTGCGCCGGTAGCCATGCAGGTCCTGCCCGGGCGTGCCGGTCAACACCGAAGCATTATTGAAGGGCGCTCGATCGATCGGCGTTACCCCTGCAAACAGAATGTCCGTAGTGTTGAGCTGCACCGGAGCGTTGGGGCGGTAGCTGAGCTCGCCGCTCCAGGCCGTGCCGGTGGGCAACGTGGTGGAGAAGCTCAAGCCATACAGGCGAATGTCTTCCGGATACTCGACGAAGTACTCGGAGTTGCCCGCGATGATCAACGGCGCCAGCGCACGCACATTAGCGGGTGTATTTATGTTGTTAACAAGGTTGAATAGCCCCTGCGGCGCCCCGGTAGCACTGAAGATCGGTGCCCGACTGTGGTAGTTCATGAAGTAGGCGCCGAACTCGGTATCCAGCGGCTCGAACATGTAGCGGAACGCCACCCCGAACTGGCCGCTGTCACGGGCATCACGGTCGGCCCCTCGGCGGACCTTGACGCCTTCGCCGTTGACGTCTACGCCAAAGCTCGACAGGCCAGCGAGTGCCTGGGCCGGCAGTGTCCGGCTACTGTTGAGCACGCGCAGATTATCGGTACAGCCGTCGGCAATAATGTCCGGCTGGGAGAAGAAGGTGCCGCAGTTGTCGACGACCGTCTGGTCCCATTCGATCTGGTAGAAGGCCTCGGCCGACAGGTTGTCGGTCAGGCTCTGCGAAACGTAGAACATGTTGACCGGAATCAGGCCTTCCTTGATCTCGGCCCCCGGGCGGCGGAACGCCGACACGTCGATCGGGTTGATCGAGTTGATGCCGCCACCGATGAAGGTACTTTCACCCCAGCTCACCACCTGCTTGCCCAGGCGCACCGAGCCAGGCTGATCGCCGATGGAGTAGTTGTGGTAGACGAAGGCGTCGAGCAGCTCGGCACCGGACGATTTGGCGCCTTCCTTGCGGTTGGAGTCGCTGATGTCCTTGAACTCGCGGCCTTCGTCCTTCAGTTCGAAGTCGTACCAGTACTTGCCACGGACGAACACGCCGGTGTCGCCGTACTTGAGCTCCAGGTCATGAATGCCCTTGAAGATCTTGGAGAAGGTTTCGCCCTTCTTGAAGTTCAGGTGGCCGTCGTCGGATGTCTGCGACAGGCCCTTGCCGCCGTTGTTCACCCCGATCAGGTTCTTGTTGGGGTTGGCCGTCGACCAGCTGGCGCCGATGGAGAGCGACGAGTCGAACTGGCCTTCGATTTCACCAATGTTGAAACTGACAGCGAAAGCAGGACTTGCGAGCGTGGAAGCAAGGCTGACGGCCAGGGGCAACTTGGCCCGGCGCCAGAACAGGTTTGCAGATTTCATCGACGCTACTCCATGTACTTTTTTTGTTATGGCAGTGAGTCCTTTCAAGAACGGCCCGAGCGACCGGTTTGCAGGCTTGCGCCCGCGGCGACACGGCTTGCGCATGTCGCCTTCCCCCATTCCTGAAAATCCCCTGGCCCCGACTATAGCCAGCAAGGCACAGGCGCTTGATCCCTCTAAAGTGTGATTTGCGCTCCGTGCTGCCAACTCGCTGTAATGTTGTCCCGGTTGCGCGCTGGCAGTGCTAAAGGATGGCGTATTTCTGCCGTTTGGCAAGGCTAACCCGCTCTAGCATGCGGGTCGCGTGCTGCGGCAAGCGACCCGCATGACGGTTACAGCGTGGAAAGGAACGCACTGTTGCTGGCCTGCCACTGGACGATGTCCTGGCGGATGCGTTTCTTGTCGAGCTTGCCGACACTGGTCTTGGGAATTTCAGTAACAACGGCGATCTGGCTTGGAATGGCCCACTTGTTGATGTGCCCTTGCTCGACGAATGGCTTGAGGTGTTCCTTCAGCGCCTTGGCGTCGATGACCTGGCCTTCGCGCACCACCAGCAGGGCAAACGGGCGCTCACCCCACTGCGGGTCGGCCACCCCCACTACCGCCACTTCGCGCACGGCCGGGTGGCGGCTGATCAGGTCTTCGAGGTCGAGCGAGGAAATCCACTCGCCACCGGTCTTGATCACATCCTTGATGCGGTCACGGATGTCGATGTAGCCCATGCCGTCGAGCGTGGCGACATCACCGGTGTGCAACCAGCCACCCTGCCACAACTCCTCACTCTTTTCCGGCTCCTTGAAGTAGCCCATGGTCAGCCACGGCGCGCGTAACACCAGCTCACCCTGGGTTTCACCATCGGCGGGCAGGAAGTTGCCGTCGCCGTCGACGATGGCCGCTTCGACCAGCGGCACCGGCACGCCGGCCTTGATGCGGTAGGTGATGCGCTCATCCTCGCTGCCGGCCTGCAGCTCGTCGTTCAGGTGGGCGGCGGAAATCAGCGGGCAGGTCTCGGACATGCCATACGCGGCGGTCAACTGGATGCCGCGCGCCAGGGCGGCCTGGTACAGCGAGCGGTTGAGCGCGCTGCCGCCGATGATGATCTTCCAGCCGCCGAAGTCCTGCCCTTGAGCGTTCGGGCAGTTGAGCAGCATCTGCAGGATGGTTGGCACGCAATGGGAGAAGGTGACCTTCTCTTCGCGCCACAGCTTGACCAGCATGTCCGGCTCGTAGCGCCCCGGGTACACCTGCTTCATGCCGAGCATGGTGGCGGCGTAGGGAATACCCCAGGCATGCACGTGGAACATCGGGGTAATGGGCATGTACACATCGTTGCTACCCAGCAGGCGCACGCTGTCGATGCTGCCGGTCACCGAGGCTTCGGCCAGGGTATGCAGCACCAGTTGCCGGTGGGTGAAGTACACCCCCTTGGGGTTGCCGGTGGTACCGGTGGTGTAGAAGGTGGTGGCCACCGAGTTCTCGTCGAAGTCCGGGAAGTCGTAGCGCGGGCTGGCAGCGGCCAGCAGTTGCTCGTACTCGCCGACCAGGTTGGGCAGCTCGGCGGTCTTGTCCGGGCCGTCGGTCAGCAGCAGGGTCTTGTCGACGGTGGTCAGTTGCCCGGCGATGGCCTGGTACAGGCCGACGAAGTCGCTGTTGACCAGCACCACGCGGTCTTCGGCGTGGTTCATGGTGTAGAGAATCTGCTCGGGCGACAGGCGCACGTTGATGGTGTGCACCACCGCGCCAATCATCGGGATGGCGAACATGCATTCCAGGTAGCGGTGGCTGTCCCAGTCCATCACCGCCACGGTGTCACCGGCCTTTACCCCGGCTTCGGTCAGCACGTTGGCCAGGCGCGCGATGCGTTCGTTGAGCTGTGGGTAGGTCAACCGCAACTGGTCGCGGTAGACGATTTCGCGGGTCTTTTCATAGCGGCTGCCGGACATCAGCAGGCGCTTGATCAGCAGCGGGTAGGCGTAGGCGCCCTCGGCGGGCTTGATGATGCGGGTCTGCAACATGGGTATCCCTTTTCTGAAAAGCGGGCCGGACAAGTCTGGGAACTACTGTAGTTCGCCAATGTGACGGCTAAATCAGCCGAAGGAATGATTTGCGTGGCGAAGGTATGAGTGGCGGGCGTTGACGGGCGGTAACCGCGGGCTAGACACTGCGCTTGAAGCTTCAGGATTTGTACTAGCGCCGAAGGCCCTTTCGCGGGCACGCCCGCGAATGGCCACAACACCAAATTCCCGCCCTGCCCCGGAGAACCTCATGCCCAGCCCGCGTCGCGCCGTGTTTCTCGATCACCAGTCCCTGGACCTGGGCGATCTCGACCTCTCGCCCCTGAAGCAGCAGTTCGACGAGTTCGAGCTGTTCGCCGCCACCCGCCCGGAGCAGGTCGCCGAACGCCTGCAGGGCGCGGTGGCGGTGGTCAGCAACAAGGTCATGCTCGACGCCGCGACCCTGGCCGCCAACCCGCAACTGAAGCTGATCCTGGTGGCCGCCACCGGCACCAACAATGTCGACCTGGCGGCAGCGCGCGCCCAGGGCATCACCGTGTGCAACTGCCAGGGCTACGGCACACCGTCCGTCGCCCAGCACACCCTCGCCCTGCTGCTGGCCCTGGCCACCCGCCTGTGCGACTACAACCAGGCGGTAGCCGACGGCCAGTGGGCCAAGGCCAGCCAGTTCTGCCTGCTGGACTTCCCCATCGTCGAACTGGAAGGCAAGACCCTTGGCTTGCTCGGCCATGGTGAACTGGGCGGCGCGGTGGCGCGGCTGGCCGAAGCCTTCGGCATGCGCGTGCTCAGCGGGCAGATCCCCGGCCGCCCGGATCGCGCCGACCGGCTGCCACTGGACGAGCTGCTGCCGCAAGTCGACGCCCTGACCCTGCACTGCCCGCTGAACGAGCACACCCGGCACATGCTCGGCGCCCGCGAGCTGGCCCTGCTCAAGCCCAACGCGCTGGTGGTCAACACCGCCCGTGGCGGCCTGATCGACGAGCAAGCGCTGGCCGACGCCCTGCGCAGTGGCCACCTGGGCGGCGCCGCCACCGACGTGCTGAGTGTGGAGCCACCGGTCAACGGCAACCCGCTGCTCGAACCCGGCATCCCGCGCCTGATCATCACCCCGCACAGCGCCTGGGGTGCGGTGGAGTCGCGCCAGCGCATCGTCGGCCAGCTCAGCGAGAACGCCCAGGCCTTCTTCGCCGGGCAGCCACGCCGCGTGGTCAGCTGAGCCCGGCGCCTAGCTCTGCTACACTGCGCCACTTTTTTCCAGGAGGCGTCGTCCATGGACCCGCGCAGTGAAGTGTTGCTCCGCCAGGCAGAGCTGTTCCAGGGGCCGCTGCTGCTCGCCGGTGCCCCCGCCGACGGCCTGCTCGCTCAGTTGCCCCAGGTCCAGGCCTGGACCTGGCATGCGGGCGATCAGGCCATGCTCGAAAGCCGCTTCGCCGGCCGCAGCCACTATGCGGTCGAGCCCCCTGAAGTGGCGTTCGACAGCGCCGTGCTGTTCCTGCCCAAGTCCCGCGAACTGGCAGCCTACCTGCTCAACGCCCTGGCCTCGCGCCTGGCCGGCCGCGAGCTGTACCTGGTCGGCGAAAAACGCGGTGGCATTGAAGGTGCGGCCAAGCAGCTGCAGGCCTTTGGCAAGCCGCGCAAGCTCGACAGCGCCCGCCATTGCCAGCTGTGGCAGGTGACCATCGAACACGCGCCAGAAGCCAAACCCCTGGAAAGCCTGGCCGAACGCTTCGAACTCAACCTGGAAGATGGCCCGTTGCAGGTGGTCAGCCTGCCCGGCGTGTTCAGCCATGGTCGCCTTGATCGCGGCACCGCCCTGCTGCTCAAGCACCTCGATGGCCTGCCAAACGGCCATGTACTGGACTTCGGTTGCGGCGCTGGGGTGCTGGGTGCCACAGTCAAGCGCCGTTACCCACAAAACCGGGTGACCCTGCTGGACGTGGATGCCTTCGCCGTGGCCGCCAGCCGCCTGACCTTGGCCGCCAATGGCCTGGAAGGCGAAGTGATCAGCGGCGATGGCATCGACGCGGCGCCGACCGAGCTGAGCCTGATCCTGAGCAACCCGCCGTTCCACACCGGGGTGCACACCAACTACCAGGCATCGGAAAACTTGCTGAAAAAATCGGCCCTTCATCTGCGAAAAGGTGGCGAAATGCGCCTGGTTGCCAACAGCTTCCTGCGCTACCAGCCGCTGATCGAAGGGGCGCTGGGCAACTGCCAGGTACGCGACGAGGCGGACGGCTTCCGCATCTACCAGGCAACACACGGATAAAAACAGCGCTTGCCGAAAGCGTTTTGCCTAGGCAGAATCCGCACCGTCCTAGGGGAGTAGTCTCCCGCGAGCGCCCAGCTCGCCCGGTACGCGTCAACATACTTGGTCCACAGACCATGGCGCGTGCGACCCACCATGCCAGCCTGCATGGCGAGATCCGCATAGACGGATCCAGGGTTTGACAAGACCTATGACACGCACACCTTACCCGGGGCGGGAAGGCTGTACGTGTCATAGCCGTGTCGACCCGCCCCCGTAGGAATCCTGATGCTGGAATCTCTGTTGGTCCCCACCGCCATCGTTGCCCTCGCCGAAATCGGCGACAAGACGCAATTGCTCGCGCTCATTCTCGCTGCCCGCTTCCGCAAGCCCTGGCCGATCATCGCCGGTATCATCGCCGCCACCCTGGCCAACCATGCCGCAGCCGGTGCCGTGGGTGCGTGGGTCGGTAGTTTCTTCAGTGACTCGGCACTGCACTGGATTCTGGCTGCGAGCTTCACCGCCACTGCACTGTGGACCCTGGTACCGGACAAGATGGATGACGACGAGAACCCGGCACGCCGCTTCGGGCCGTTCCTGACCACGCTGATCGCGTTCTTCCTGGCTGAAATCGGTGACAAGACCCAGGTCGCCACGGTGATGCTGGCTGCACAGTATCCGTACCTGATCATGGTCATTATCGGCACCACCCTGGGCATGCTGATTGCCAACGTGCCGGTGGTACTGGCGGGTAACTTCGCGGCGGACAAACTGCCGTTGACGCTGATCCGTCGCCTGGCGGCCACGGCGTTCTTCGTGCTGGCGATCGTGGCCGTGTACTCGGCGATGAAAGCCAGTGGCTGGGTGGGTTGACTGCTGACGGGGGCCGCTCTGCGGCCCCTTACGGTCTTACTTCTTGGCCGCCTGATACAGTGGCATCACCTTCGGAATCGCCGCCTGCAGCGAAGCAATGCGGCTCTGGGACGCCGGGTGAGTGCTCATGAACTCGGGCGGTGCTCCTTCGGAAGCCTGGCTCATCTTGTTCCACAAGGTGATCGCGGCATTCGGGTCGTAACCGGCACGCGCCGAGAGTTCCAGGCCGATCAGGTCGGCTTCGTTTTCGTTGGCCCGGCTGTTGGGCAGGGTCATGGCGTAGTTCACCACGGTGTCGGCCAAGGCCATGCTGCTCTGGCCCAGGCCAAAGAGGGCGCCGGCACCCTGGCGGGCCATTTCCACACCGTACGCCTTGGACATCGCCTCGCGGCTGTGCTCACGCAGGGCGTGGGCGATCTCGTGACCCACCACCGCAGCAATTTCCGCATCAGTGAGCTTGAGCTGGTCGATCAGCCCGGTGTAGACGATGATCTTGCCACCCGGACCGCAGTTGGCGTTGAGCTCGTCGCTCTTGATCACGTTGACTTCCCAGTTCCATTGCGCGGCATCCGGACGGAACTTGGGCGCCTGGGCGATCAGGCGGTTGGCAATTACCTGGACACGCTTGGCATCAGCGCTGGACTTGTCGAGTACGCCTTTGTTCGATGCCTCACCCAGGGTCTGCTGGTATGACTGGGCGTACATCTGGTTGACCTCATCGGTCGAGAGCATGCTGAACATGTACTGCTGGCGCTCGACGCCGACAGCGCCGCCGCTGGTGGTATTCACCGCCTGGCAGCCGGCTAGCAGGATGCCGGCACTCAACAGACTGACGACAAAAGACTTACGCATGAAAACACTCCCTTTTTACATGCGCCGTATCGTAGGCTGACTCGTCGGTGGGCCGCCATAGCCGCACGGAAGATTTTCTTCGCCTGCACTGGCCTCTTCGCAGGCATGCCCGCTCCCACAGGGAATGCCGTCAGCCTAAGGTCAGTGTAATACCTGTGGGAGCGGGCGCGCCCGCGAAGAGGCCGGTACAGGCAACCCATCAAGCCGGGGTCAGGCACTCCGGTGCATCCAGCTTCGGGTCATTGACGAAATGCGCAAGGGCCCGCTCGCGCAGCGTTGCCGGCGGGCTGGCCAGCAATTCATGCAGGCGGGTCAGCGGCGAGTCCGGGTCAAGCCAGGCCGCCTGCCCTGCCTCGTCCAATATCAGCGGCCGACGCTGGTTCATTGCCGCCTGGGTCACCACCGCGCAACTCAGCCACACCTGGTCCTGCACCGGGTAGGCCTCCCACACGGCGGCGAAATACAGCGCTGAGCCCTCCCCCGGGGTCAACCAGTACGGGCGCTTGCGCACGCTGCCACGCCATTCGTAAAAGCCGTTGGCCGGCATCAGGCAGCGGCGCTGGCGAAACGCGTCACGAAACATCGGCTGCTCGGCCAGGGTCTCGGCGCGGGCATGGGCGGGGGTACGCGAAAGGTCGGTGAGCCAGGCCGGGGTCAGCCCCCAGCGCGCCTTGGCCAGTTGCAGCTGGCCGTCGAGCTGGCGCTGGATCAGCACCGTGCCCCCTGGCGCGATGTTCCATTGAGGTGGCTGGCCGGCGGGAAAGCCAGGCAGACTGGCAAGGGCCTGGGGCCAGCGAAACAGGGCGTAACGTCCACACATGGGCGATTTCAGAACCTAGCAGATCAAGGTACCGGGGAAACTCTCCGGTTCGTCGCCAACCAGTGGCTGGGCGTCATTGTACGCATCGATCAGTTGCCGTGCGTATTCGGCCTGCTCATCAGCCACGGCAAGCCCCAGCAGGCCCTGCAGCGGCAGCTCGCCGGCAGCACCGACCAGATCACGGCCGACCAGGTGCGCCTCGACCCCCTCGTTGGCGAGCATGCCCGCCAGCATTTCCGCCTCAAGCAGGCTTTCCGGTTCGTAGATGCGTTGCATCAGGTATCGTCCTCGCGGCGGACTTCGAGCATCCATTCGTCACCATGCACCTGCAGAATGAACACCACAGGCTGGCAGCACACCTGGCAGTCCTCGGTGTAGACCTGGTCACCACCTGACAGGTCAACAGTGGTTTCCACACGTTCGCCACAATAAGGGCAATCATAGAAGTCGGTTTCCAGCATCGAGGTCTCCGCAGTGACTTATGCGTATAATTGCCGGTCTATTTACAGGGCCTGTGTGTGTCCGAGCCGTTTTTCGGAACCCGTCCCTACCTTATTACCCTAGCCGTTTCCAACAAGAGAGCATGATGGGCGAATTCGATGCCATCCGACCGTACGACGACGCTGAGGTCCCTGCCGTTCTGGCACGCCTGCTCAGCGACCCGGCATTCCTCGATATCCTCACCCACTTCCGCTTCCCGCGTGCGGCCGGTGCTCTCGGCTGGTTGCTCAAACCGCTGATCGCCCGCCGCCTGCGCAAGGAGTTCGCCGGCGTCACCTGTGTCTCGACCTTGCAGGACAAAGTCGAGTACTACGTCGACCAGACCATCGACCGCGCCACCGACGGCGTCACCTATTCGGGCGTGGAGCAGCTCAAGGCCGGCACCGCCTACCTGTTCCTGGCCAACCACCGTGACATCGTCATGGACCCGGCCTTCGTCAACTATGCGGTGTACCACGCCGGCCTGCCCACGCCGCGCATCGCCATTGGCGACAACCTGCTGCAAAAGCCGTTTGTCAGCGACATGATGCGCCTGAACAAGAGCTTCATCGTGCACCGCTCGATCAGTGGGCGCCGCGAGAAGCTGGCGGCCTACCAGTTGCTCTCGGCCTACATCAACCACTCGATCCGCAACGACGCCACGTCGATCTGGATCGCCCAGGCCGAAGGCCGGGCCAAGGACGGTGACGACCGCACCGATTCGGCGATCCTCAAGATGTTCCACATGAGCCGCAAGGACGAGCCGTTCGGCGCGGTGATCCAGAGCCTGAACCTGACGCCGGTGTCGATCAGCTACGAATACGACCCGTGCGACCAGGCCAAGGCCCGCGAGCTGTACATCCGCGCCACCACCGGCACCTACAAGAAGGCGCCGGGCGAGGACGACAACAGCATCGCCAAGGGCATTACCGGCTACAAGGGCCGGGTGCACATCAACTTCGCCCCGCCGGTGACCGAGTACCACGAGGACACCAAACAGCTGGCAGCGGAAATCGACCGGCAGATCCTCGGTGGCTACCGGCTGTTCCCGGTGCACTACCTGGCCTATGCGATGTGGGATGGCAAGGATGAGGCGCTGCAGGTGCCCAGCGCCGAGAAGGTGTTCCCGGCTGATGAGCTGGCCCGGGCCAAGGAGGAATGGCAACGCCGCCTGGATGCCTGCCCTGAGGAGCAGCGGCCGTACCTGGTGCTGCAGTATGCGACGCCGGTGCGTAACCAGTACCAGGTCAGGCAGCAGGCGCCGGTTGCCTGAACGAATGCCGGGGCTGCTTTGCAGCCCCAGGCTTTCAGACCCAGGTACTGAACCAGGACAACAGCAACGCCATCGCCAGGCACGAAAAACCGAGAATGTAGAAATAACGCGGCACCCGAAGGTCGAATGCGTCCACTACCCCCTCGCCCATTGCCATGTATTCGCGGGTTTCGGCCTCGCGCCGCCGTGCACTGTGCAGCAACCACCCGCCCGGGCAGGTCAGCAGCAGCGCCAGCAGATTGATCAGCTTGATCGGGTGGGCGGCCAGGAACCCCCAGAGTACTTGCAAGGACATCACGCAACCTCGGTATGAGCGACGGCAAAGGCCGGCATTTTACCCAAGTCGTTCCCTGACGCCCGGACCGGGCGACAAAGTGTCATCAAGTTTCATCTGGCATGGCATGAGGATTTGCCAGCGAAAGGGCCGGTACAGACAACAAAAAACCCGCTGCCCGGAACACAGGCAGCGGGTTTTGTTTTACCTGATAAAGGCTTACTGCCCCAGTACCTGCCCGATGGTCGGGTCCTTGAACATGCGGGTCAGGGCATCGCTCAGCACATCGCCCACCAGCTGGGTGTTGGTTTCCTGGTTTGGCGCCATGCCGAAACGCTGGTCCAGCGAAGCGCCATAGCGACCACTGTAGCGGCGGCCGCCATTGGACACGTCGGCACGGAAGGTGGCGCCGATGGTAGCCTCGGTCACGTACAGGTTGTCTTTCGGCGACTGGTACTTCAGCTCGGCCAGGGTCACGGTCAGCTGCGGTGCGTTGTAGGCGTTCGGCGTCGGGGTGAAGCCGAGCAGGCGCACGGCGGCTTCGGCCTGGGCCTGCAGCTTGGGCACGATGTCGTTACCGCTGACGCTGATGGTGCTGGTCTCGGGATACATGCCACCGCGAGTGCCCAGGGACTGCGAAGCCCGCCCGTCAACCACCCGGACCACGACCGGCTGGCCATGGCCGACCGGCGCGAGCTGGGCCTTGAGCGTGGGTTGCGGGTTGAGTTGTTGCGGGCTGTGGGCACAACCGACCAGGCTGAGGCTGGCCACGGCGATCAAACCGAACAACAGACGTTGCAACATGCGCGTTACTCCAGAAAAAGCGGCGAAGGCCCACAGTATACCTAGCCACGCATCGACCAGTCATCGGTCCGACCCGCTTGTCACAATCGTTTCATCGCCACGCCCTTATCCTTGCGCCAAGCCCTAACGCAAAGGACTCGTCGCCATGGCCTCGCTCTGGACCCTGCTCTTCCAACGCCCGCGCCACAACGCCTATGCCCGCCTCGACGCCGACGGCAAATGCCTGGCCTTCAAGCAATGCAGCCAGGCGCCCAGCGGCAGCGGCTGGGTCCAGGTCGGCGAAATCCAGCTTGCCTGGCTGGGTCGCGAACTGCCCGCCAGCGCCCGGGTTTGCGCCCGCGCAAGCCGCCGCTGGCACCAGCGCATCCTCGCGGCCTGACAAACGCTGCAATAAAAACCACGAATGGCGACATTTCTGCCCGCGACATCGCTATAATCTCCCCCCGATTATAAGGACGTCTCCTGATCGGGCCCCGCACTCGCCGATTGACCCCGGCAACTTCAACGCTTCGCCCACAGAGAGCCTTCCACTCAGGTCTTGCATCGGCTGTCGTGCCTGCTTTTCCGGCCCTTCACACTGCATGAACCTGCGGGTTGCCATCGCGCAGTCCCCTTTTGAGGTTCACGTCTCCAAAAGAGCGTGAAAAAACGGTTTTCACAACTTCACAAGAGTGTGGCGAGCAAATGAACAGTCTGGCATGTGCAAAAGCGGCAGATGTGTCCCGAACAGCCCTGAACAGGCGGCAAATGCGCTCATCCCGTATGAGTGTCTGAGCCGTTCCATAACGCACGCACGACACCTTGACCATAAGTCGAATTGCCGCACCCGTGGCAAGCCGCGTTCAATACCTGAACCCGAAGACTGATTGGCGGTGTCCGCGGAAGTTGCAAGAACTGCGAAAAGTCGGACATGGCGAACCTGGCAAACCCAGGTCCTATGCTGTCAATTAGGTAGCTGTAGATTGTGGAGACGCGTTAAATGGCGCAGAACGAATCGGTTGATGTGGTACTGGTAGGCGCGGGCATCATGAGTGCCACCCTGGCCGTACTGCTCAAGGAGCTCGACCCGACCCTGAAGCTTGAGGTCGTGGAGGCGATGGACTCCGGAGCCGCGGAAAGCTCCAACCCCTGGAACAACGCAGGCACCGGCCACGCCGGCCTGTGCGAGCTTAACTACACGCCCCAGGCCGCCGATGGCAGCATCGACATCAAGAAGGCCGTGCACATCAACACCCAGTTCGAGGTTTCGCGCCAGTTCTGGGCCTACCTGAGCAAGAAGGGCAACTTCGGCTCGGCGCGTGCCTTCATCAACCCTGTCCCGCACCTGAGCTACGTCGAGGGTGACAAGGGTGTTTCCTTCCTCAAGAAGCGCTATGAGCTGCTCAAGCAGCACCATGCCTTCGCCGACATGGAATACACCGAAGACAAGGCCGTGATGAACGACTGGATGCCGCTGATGATGCCAGGCCGCCCGGCCGACCAGCACATCGCCGCCACCCGCGTGCTCAAGGGCACCGACGTCAACTTCGGCGCCCTGACCAACAAGCTGCTGAAGCTGCTGGGCGACTCGCAGGACGCCCAGGTCAAGTACAGCAAGAAGGTCGTCGGCCTGCGCCGTAACGGCAAGGGCTGGACCGTGAGCATCAAGGACGTCAACAGCGGCGGCAGCCGTGAAGTGGACGCCCGCTTCGTCTTCCTCGGCGCCGGTGGCGCGGCCCTGCCGCTGCTGCAGCTGTCGGGCATCCCGGAAAGCAAAGGCTTCGGCGGCTTCCCGGTCAGCGGCCAGTGGCTGCGTTGCGACAACCCGGAAATCGTCAAGCAGCACCAGGCCAAGGTCTACAGCCAGGCCGCGGTCGGCGCCCCGCCGATGTCAGTACCGCACCTGGATACCCGCGTGGTCGATGGCAAGAAATCGCTGCTGTTCGGCCCCTATGCCGGCTTCACCACCAAGTTCCTCAAGCACGGCTCGCTGATGGACCTGCCGCTGTCGGTGCGCATGGGCAACATCGGCCCGATGCTGGCCGTGGCCCGTGACAACATGGACCTGACCAAGTACCTGGTCAGCGAAGTGATGCAGTCGATGGAGCAGCGCCTGGAAGCCCTGCGTCGCTTCTACCCACAGGCCAAGGCCGAAGACTGGCGCCTGGAAGTGGCTGGTCAGCGTGTGCAGATCATCAAGAAAGACCCGAAGAAAGGCGGCGTGCTGCAGTTCGGTACCGAGCTGGTCTCGGCCCAGGACGGCAGCCTGGCTGCACTGCTCGGCGCATCGCCGGGTGCTTCGGTAACCGTGTCGATCATGCTGGAACTGATTGAGCGCTGCTTCCCCGAGCAGGCCAAAGGTGCCTGGGCTGCCAAGCTCAAGGAAATCTTCCCGGCTCGCGAGAAGACCCTGGCGACCGATGCCGCCCTGTACCACAAGATCAGTGCCGACAACGACGTGGCACTGGAACTGGTGGAAAGCAGCCCGGCAGCCAAGCACTACGCCTGATTTGCCCGGTAACGAAAAAACGCCCCTCGGGGCGTTTTTTTGTGCCTGGTTGCTCACTAACCTGTGCCGGCCCCTTCGCGGGCATGCCCGCTCCCACAGGTTCGGCGCCGCCCTAAAGCTCTGTACTATCGCTGTGGGAGCGGGCGTGCCCGCGAAAGGGCCGTCACAGGTTAAAAATCAACCACGGGCCTTGGCGATGATCTCGATGTAATCCGCCGCATTGCGCTGGTCGGCAATCTGCTCGACAAAAGTCTTGCCATGCTCGTCCTTGCCATCCAGGTCCAGCCCGGCCTCGACGAAGAAGCCGACAAAACGCTCGAAATCGTCGATGCGCAGGCCACGGTAGGCCTTGACCAGCTTGTGCAGCGACGGCGAGGTCACGCCATCGGCAGGCTCGAACTGAAGGAACGTCTTGATGTAGTCGTCGCTGATCTCGTCACCGATTACCTGTTTCTTGTCTTTACGCATTGCCGACTCCAACTGGACCATCACGAAATTTCGAAGGCCGGCAGTGTACCCCCCGCAGGCCGGGCGCCTCAACGCGTACGTACGGTACCGGTGTGCAGGTCGGCCCAGACGTGGCCGTTGCCGTAAGTGAGAAACTGCACATACAGGGTCTCGTTGCGCAGCAGATCCATGATCACCCGGTAGTCGCTGACGGGATAATTCAGGCTCAGGGTGCGGGTTTTCTCGTCGTACACAGGCTTCTTCAAGCTCTTGGCAGCCTCACCGTCGAAGGTCAGCAGCACCTGGGCGATGGTCGCACCCTTGCTCAGCGGCTTGCCTTTGAGGCGCACCTGCAACGACGACGTGATCGGGATCGGCTGCTGGTCGGACTGGCGCTGGGTGCCCACTACCACCGAGTAGTCGGTCACTTGCAGCAATTGCTGGCCGGTCGGCGCTTCCTGGCGCAGGGACAGGTCGTCAGGTGGCAGGAACTGGCTGTGCAGCGGTGCGGCGGCGAGTGGCAGGCTGACCGCCAGCAGGAGGGGAAGAAACGCACGCATGTGAGGCTCCTTGAATGAAGGAGCACTCTAGCATGGAGTGCCTGGGGCGTATGACCCTATCGCCCTGTAGGAGCAGCCTTGTGCTGCGAAGAGGCCAGCAGTGCCACAGAACATCTTTAGTCATACCGACCCCTTCGCAGCACAAGGCTGCTCCTACAGGGCAACGAAGCCGGTGCAGGCAACATCAATCGAACTGCGCGCGCATCCAGGCCAGGTACTCGGCCACGCCCTCTTCACCTTCGCGCGGTGCCCAGTGCGCATGCTCGCCCTCGCCCACCGGCCGATATGGCCCGGCCTTGCACTCGAACAGGATGCTGTCCGCTTCCAGCACCACCAGCCCATGGTAAATGCCGGGTGCCAGGTCCACACCCAGGCAATCGCCGCCCGCCTGCAGCACTCGCTTGTCGGTCACCGCCCCCTGCTCGTCGAAGAGCAACAGGCCGAAGCGCCCCTTGAGTGCAATCAGCGTTTCGGCCTTGTCGGCGCTCAGGTGGCGGTGCGGCGGGATGTAGGTGCTCGGCTGCAGGCCGACCGCCATGCGGTGGCAGGGTTCTTCCATCTCATGGAAGGTGTGATGCTGCCGCCCGCGAGGGTTGGCGGCAGCCTGTGCGGCCAGCCCGGCGAACAGCGATTGGTCGATGAACGCAGGCTGGCGCATGATCACAACCCCTTGACGGCGAAGATGCCGTTGGCGTTGCGCCAGTAGCCTTTGTAGTCCATGCCGTAGCCGAAGATGTAGCGGTCGACGCAGGGCAGGCCCACGTAGTTGGCCTTGAGCTCCGGGCTGGCCTTGCGGTCATGGTCCTTGTCGATCAGTACCGCCGTGTGCACCGAGCGCGCACCGGCATGTTTGCAGAACTCGATGATGGCGCTGAGGGTGTGGCCTTCGTCGAGGATGTCGTCGACGATCAGCACGTCACGGTCGATGAACGACACTTCCGGTTTGGCCTTCCAGAACAGCTCGCCGCCACTGGTCTGGTTGCGGTAGCGGGTGGCGTGCAGATAGCTGGCTTCCAGCGGGAACTGCAGGTGGGTCAGCAGTTTGCCGGAGAAGATCAGGCCGCCGTTCATCACGCAGAACACCACTGGGTTCTTGTCGTGCAGGTCTTTGCAGATCTGCTCGCCGACTTTGGCGATGGCCGCTTCGACTTCGGCTTCGGTGTACAGGCAGTCAGCTTCACGCATGACTTGACGGATATGCTCGAGATCGGCGGACATGGCGCTCTCCGGGGGGCATTTTGGAAAAGCGGGCAAAGGTACGCATCCGCTCGTCACAGATCAAGCATTTATGGACTAACGTCCAGAATGACCAGACGACAGCACAGGCTGAATAGATTAATCTAGCGCGGTTTTTTTGCCCGCCTTTCGGAGCCCCCTATGCCCACTCGTGAGATCCGCCATCCGCTGATCCGCCACAAGCTCGGCCTGATGCGCCGTGCCGATATCAGCACCAAGAATTTTCGCGAACTTGCCCAGGAAGTCGGCGCGCTCCTGACCTACGAAGCCACCCAGGACCTGCCGCTCGAAACCTACGAGATCGACGGCTGGTGCGGCAAGGTGCAAGTTGAAAAAATCGCTGGCAAGAAGATTACCGTGGTGCCGATCCTGCGCGCCGGTATCGGCATGCTCGACGGCGTGCTCAGCCTGATCCCGGGTGCCAAGGTCAGCGCCGTCGGCGTTGCCCGCAACGAGGAAACCCTCGAAGCCCACACCTACCTGGAAAAGCTCGCGCCGGACATCAACCAGCGCCTGGCCCTGATCATCGACCCGATGCTGGCCACCGGCGGTTCGATGGTCGCCACCATCGACCTGCTGAAGAAGGCCGGCTGCAAAGAGATCCGCGCCATGGTCCTGGTCGCCGCGCCAGAAGGCATCGAAGCGGTGGAAAAAGCCCACCCGGACGTGCAGATCTACACCGCCTCGATCGACCAGCGCCTGAACGAACACGGCTACATCGTGCCGGGCCTGGGCGACGCCGGTGACAAGATCTTCGGCACCAAGCAAAAGGACGCCTGACCATGCAGGACGGCTTCAACGACCCGCTCTGGCGCCAGGTCGTTTCGGGCGCGCAGATGCTCTTCGTGGCATTCGGCGCGCTGGTGCTGATGCCACTGATCACCGGCCTCGACCCGAACGTCGCGCTGTTCACCGCCGGCATCGGCACCCTGCTGTTCCAGCTGGTCACCGGCCGCCAGGTACCGGTGTTCCTGGCCTCGAGCTTTGCCTTCATCACCCCGATCATCCTCGCCAAGGGCCAGTTCGGCCTGGCCGAGACCATGGGCGGCGTGATGGCCGCAGGCTTCGTGTACACCTTCATGGGCCTGATGGTGAAAATCAAAGGCACCGGTTTCATCGACCGCATGCTGCCACCGGTGGTGATCGGCCCGGTGATCATCTCCATCGGCCTGGCCATGGCGCCGATCGCCGCCAACATGGCGATGGGCAAGGCCGGTGACGGCAGCGTGCTGCTGCCGTACAAGACTGCCATGATGATCTCGATGCCGGCCCTGCTGACCACGCTGATCGTCGCCGTGTTCGGCAAGGGCATCTTCCGTCTGGTGCCGATCATTGCCGGCGTGCTGGTAGGCTTTGCCCTGTCGTTTGCCTTTGGCGTGGTCGACACTGCCAAGATTGCCGCCGCACCGTGGCTGGAACTGCCCAACTTCACCGCGCCAGCGTTCAACTGGCAGGCCATCCTGTTCATCGTCCCGGTTGCCCTGGCACCGGCGATCGAACACATCGGCGGGGTGATCGCGGTCGGCAGCGTGACCGGCCGTGACTACCTGAAGAAGCCCGGCCTGCACCGCACCCTGCTGGGTGACGGCCTGGCCACCACCGCAGCCGGCCTGTTCGGTGGCCCGCCCAACACCACCTATGCCGAAGTGACCGGCGCGGTGATGCTGACCAAGAACTACAACCCGAAGATCATGACCTGGGCGGCGGTCTTCGCCATCACCCTGGCCTTCATCGGCAAGTTCGGCGCGCTGCTGCAGAGCATCCCGGTACCGGTGATGGGCGGCATCCTGTGCCTGCTGTTCGGCTCGATCGCGGCGGTGGGCATGAACACCATGATCCGCCACAAGATCGACCTGGCCGAAGCGCGCAACCTGGTAATCGTGTCGGTGACCCTGGTGTTCGGTATCGGCGGCGTGCTGATCGGCAGCGGTGACGGCCCGGATGACTGGGGCCTGAAGGGCATCGCCCTGTGCGCCATCGTGGCTATTGCCCTGAACCTGATCTTGCCGGGCAATGATGGCTGGAAGCACAAGAAACTGGATGATCAGTTGCCTTGATTCGGCTTTAGCCTGACCCGGCCACTTCGCGGGTAAACCCGCTCCCACAGGTACCCCGCTGCCCTCAGGCCTTGTGCAAAACCTGTGGGAGCGGGTTTACCCGCGAAGAGGCCAGAACAGGCAACCTTGGACTCAGGCTTTTTCGCACATTCCCGCCAGCACCTTCACCCACTGCGGGTGATCATTCAGGCACGGCACCAACACCAGCTCCTGCCCGCCGGCCTCGACAAACTGCTCGCTGCCGCGCATGCCGATCTCCTCCAGCGTCTCGATGCAATCGGCCACGAACGCCGGGCACATCACCAGCAGCTTCTTCACCCCGGCCTTGGCCAGTTCGTCCAACCGCGCCTCGGTATAGGGTTCGATCCACTTGGCCCGCCCCAGCCGCGACTGGAACGACACCGACCACTTGCCATCGGGTATGCCCATTTTCTGCGCAAAGGCCCTGGCCGTGGCTAGGCACTGACCGCGGTAACACACCGCGCGCATATCGGCACTGGCATCCTTGCAGCAATCGGCCGCCTGGAAGTCATGTTTGCCAGTCGGGTCCAGCTTTTTCAGATGCCGTTCCGGCAAGCCGTGGAAGCTCAGCAACAGGTGATCGTAGTCCTGCTCCAGGTAAGGCCTGGCGCTGGCGCCCAGTGCCTCGATGTAGTCCGGGTGCTCGTAGAACGGCTGCAGCACGCGCATCTGCAACGGCAACTGGCGTTCACTGACCGTCTGCCTGGCCAGCTCTACCACAGTGGTCACCGTGCTATCGGCGAACTGTGGGTACAGCGGCGCCAGGGTCACCTTGCGCACACCCTGGGCCACCAGGCGCTCCAGTACCTCGGGCAAGGCTGGCTGGCCATAGCGCATGGCAATCTCCACCGGGCCATGGGGCCAGTGCTCGACCATCGCCGCCTGCAGGCGACGGGTCAGCACCACCAGTGGCGAGCCCTCGTCCCACCAGATCGAGCCATAGGCGTGCGCCGACTGCTCCGGGCGCTTGACCAGGATCAGCGACACCAGCAGGCGCCGTACCGGCCAAGGCAGGTCGATCACATAAGGGTCCATGAGGAACTGGTTGAGGTAGCGGCGCACATCGGCCACCGAGGTGGAGGCCGGGGAACCCAGGTTGACCAGCAGCAGGGCGTGATCGGTCATGCAGCGTCCTATGTCAGAGGCGGCTGGACAGGTTGTCCAGGGCCGATTGCAAATCGTTGAAGCGGAAGGTGAAGCCTGCCGCCAGCAAACGTACCGGGCGTGCGCGCTGGCCGCCGAGCAGCAGCGTCGACAGCTCACCCAGCCCGGCCTTGAGCAGCAGTGCCGGCACCGGCAGCAACGCCGGCCGGTGCAGGGTGCGGCCCAGGCACCTGGCAAACTCGCGGTTGCGCACCGGCTCCGGGGCGCAGGCATTATAAGGACCGCTGGCATCCTTGTGCTGCAAGAGAAAATCAATCAGGGCAACCTGGTCGTCTATATGGACCCAGGGCATCCACTGCCGCCCGTCGCCCAAAGGCCCGCCCAGCCCCAGTTTGAAGGGCACGCGCAGGCGCGACAAAAAGCCGCCATCACTGGCCAGCACCAACCCGGTACGCACCAGCACCACGCGAATGCCCTGGGCTTGGGAACGCAGCGCCGTCTCTTCCCAGGCAATGCACAGCTGGCTGGCGAAATCTTCGCGCACCGGTGGTGAAGCCTCGGTCAACTCGCGTTCGCCACCGTCTCCGTACCAACCCACCGCAGAGCCGGAGATCAGCACTTGCGGGCGCTGTTCACGGGTGCCCAGCCAGGCCAGCAACTGCTCGGTGAGGGTGACGCGGCTGGCCCACAGCAGGTTGCGCCGGGCGGCTGTCCAGGGCCGGTCGGCAATCGGCGCGCCGGCCAGGTTGATCACCGCGTCCAACTGATCATCCGCCTCCAGTTGCTCCAGGCGGGCGATGCCACGCACGCCGGTCCCACAAATTTTCGGCACCTGCTCAGGTCGCCGGCTCCACACCGTCAGGCGATGACCCTGGCCGAGCCAGTACTGGCACAGGTGCTTGCCAATCAACCCGGTGCCACCTGTCAGCAATATATGCATGGCTGTGTCCTCGCAGAATGCGGCGGTGGTCTATTTTTAACATCAAGGCACTTTTTTGACCCGACGCTCTCGGATAAACATAGGTCAACCTGTCTGCCAATGCGGAATAACATTATACAAATTTTGCGCATTGTACAGGTTTGCCTGACAGCGTAGTCTGCTTACAGCAAGGTTTGAAGAGGCCATCATGACAGTACCTATCGCCATCATCGGGGCCGGTATAGCCGGCTTGTCAGCCGCCCAGGCTTTGCAAAAGGCCGGGCAATCCGTGCATTTGTTCGACAAAGGCCACGGCAGTGGCGGGCGCATGGCCAGCAAGCGCAGCGAAGTCGGCGCGCTGGACCTTGGTGCCCAGTACTTCACCGCTCGTGACCGGCGCTTCGTCGAGCAGGTGCAGCAGTGGGTCGCCGCCGGTTGGGCCGAACAATGGAAACCACAGCTGTACAACTACCGCGATGGTGAGCTCACCCCCTCCCCCGACGAGCAGACGCGCTGGGTGGGTGTGCCGCGCATGAGTGCAATCACCCGCGGCCTGCTCAAGGACGTGACGGTCAACTTCGGCTGCCGCATCGCCGAGGTGTTCCGCGGCAAGCAATACTGGCACCTGCAGGACACCGAAGGCTGCAGCCACGGCCCCTACAGCCGCGTGGTGATCGCCGTGCCGGCACCACAGGCCACCCCGCTGCTGGCCTCCACCCCCAAGCTCGCCGCCGTGGCCGCCGGCGTGCAGATGGAGCCCACCTGGGCCGTCGCCCTGGCCTTCCAGACCCCGCTGGACACGCCGATGCAAGGCTGCTTCGTGCAGGACAACCCGCTCGAGTGGCTGGCGCGCAACCGTAGCAAACCCGGGCGTGACGAGAAGTTCGACACCTGGGTACTGCACGCTACCTCGAACTGGAGCCGGCAACACATCGACCTGCCCAAGGAAGAGGTGATCGAACAGCTGAGGGGCGAGTTCGCCGAACTGGTCGGCTGCGTGGTGCCGCCACCTACTTTTGCCTTGGCCCACCGCTGGCTGTATGCCCGCCCGAGCAGCAACCATGAATGGGGCGCGCTGGCCGATGCAGACCAAGGCTTGTACGCCTGCGGCGACTGGTGCCTGTCCGGGCGGGTCGAGGGCGCCTGGCTCAGCGGCCAGGAAGCTGCGCGCCGGCTGCTCGAACACCTCGAATGATGTAGATCTATACAAAAAAACTGGTTTGCATAACTTCAGGGCTGTGCTGGAATAAACCTGTACAAGTTTTTGGTTTCGTACAGGTTATCTGGAGACAGCCCATGCACGACTCATCCGCCCACAGCAAGCCGCGTATCGCCATCAGCGCCTGTCTGACCGGGCACAGCGTGCGCTATAACGGCGGCCACAAGGCCTCCGACCTGTGCCGCACGCAGCTCGAGGAACACTTCGACTGGTTGCCGGTGTGCCCGGAGGTGGCCATCGGCCTGGGCGTACCGCGCGACCCGATCCGCCTGGTCGGCGACCCCGAGCAACCGGAAGTGGTCGGAACCCGCAACCCCGGCATGGACCTGACCGGCCCGCTGCGCAGCTACGGCGAGCAAATGGCCGCCGAACTCGACGATATCTGCGGCTACATCTTCATGCAGAAATCGCCCTCCTGTGGCCTGGAGCGGGTCAAGGTGTACCAGGACAATGGCCATCCGGCCTTCAACGGCGGGCGGGGCGTGTATGCCCAGGCGTTCTGCGCAAGGCGCCCAGACCTGCCGGTGGAAGAAGAAGGCCGCCTGCACGACCCCGTGCTGCGCGAGAATTTCATCAGCCGCGTGTACGCCTACGCCGACTGGCAGCGCCTGCTGGCCGCGGGCCTGAGCCGGGGCGCCCTGGTGCGCTTCCACTCACGCTACAAGTACCTGCTGATGGCCAACAACCCCCAAGCCTATCGCAGCCTGGGGCGCCTGCTTGGCAGCATGAGCAAGGAGGATGACCCGCAAAGCATCGGCCCGCGCTACTTCAGCCAGCTGATGCAGGCCCTGCGCCGCTGCGCCAGCCGTGGTACGCATGGCAACGTGCTGCAGCATCTGAGCGGCTACTTCAAGGACGCCCTCACACAGCAGGACAAAGCCGAGCTGCAGACCGTCATCGGCCAATACCAGCAAGGCGTTGTGCCGCTGGTGGTGCCGCTGACCCTGCTCAAGCACCATTTGCGCAAGCACCCCGACCCGTATCTGCAGCAGCAGGCCTACCTGCAGCCGCACCCCGAGCGCCTGGGCCTGCGCAATGCCGTCTGAAACCCTGTTGCCCATCGGTGAACTGGCCCGCCGTACCGGCGTAAACCCCGTCACCCTGCGCGCCTGGGAACGGCGCTATGGCCTGCTCAAGCCCCAGCGCACCGCCAAGGGCCATCGCCTGTACCCGCTGGAGCAGGTCGAACGCGTCGAGGCGATCCTCGCCTGGCTGCAGCGCGGCGCCTCCGTCGGCCAGGTGCGCGAGCTGCTCGACAAACCGGCCAGCACGCCGCCGAAAGGCGACTGGCAAGCCCGGCAGTTCCAACTGATCGAGGCCGTCGCCACACTGTCGCAGCGCACCCTTGACCAGCAGCTCAACCAGGCCATGGCCTTGTACCCGGCCATCACTCTGTGCGAGCAATTACTGTTGCCGCTGCTCGATCTCCTCGACCTGCGCTGGCGCAACTACTTCAATGCACGGCTGGAGCAGGTGTTTTTCCACAGCTGGCTGCGCAGCAAGCTGGGCGCCCGGGTCTACCACGACAACCAGTTGCTGCAAGGCCCTGCCATCTTGCTGGCAGAAGACAGCGAACGCGCCTTCAGCCCCGGTTTGTGGTTGTGCGCCTGGCTGTTCACCAGCAACGGCCTACCGGTCGAAGTGCTGGAGCACGCCATCGCCGGCGCGCACCTGCAATGCGCCATCAGCACGCTCAAACCTCGCGCCGTGCTCCTGCACCTGGGGCCACGCATCGATGAAAAGGCGCTGCAGCGCACCCTGCCCAACCTGCCCGTGCCAACCCTGGTCGGCGGGCCGACGCTCGCGCTGCACGAAGCCCGGTTGCGCGCCCTCGGGCTGCCCAACCTCGCCCTCTTCGATACCCCACAAGCAGCATTGCGTTTGCTGCAAGCCCATGACCGCCAGCCCGTAGAGATGACCGCACCATGCACCTGACCTGGCTGCGCAGTGACCTGCGCATCGATGACAATACCGCGCTCAGCGCCGCCAGCGAACGCGGCCCGACCCTCGCCCTGTGGCTGGTCAGCCCCGGGCAATGGCAGGCCCACGACGACGCTGCCTGCAAAGTCGACTTCTGGCTGCGCAACCTGCGCGACCTGCGCCAGTCACTGGAGCGCCTGAACATCCCCCTGCTGATCCGCAAGATCGACACCTGGGACCAGGCGCCACAGGCGGTGCTCGACGTCTGCCGCCAACATCAGGTGCAAAGCGTGCACTGGAACGAGGAGTACGGCATCAACGAACAACGTCGCGATGCCGCCACCCGGGCGCTGCTGGAAAAGTCGGCCGTCCAGGCCCACAGCCACCTCGACCAGCTGTTGTTCCGCCCGGGCACCATCCTTACCCGCAGTGGCGACTACTTCCAGGTGTTCAGCCAGTTCAAGAAGAGCTGCCTGGAGCACCTGCACCGCGGCCTCCCCAGCCTGGCCCAACGGGTAAAGCGCCAGGCACCGCTGCAGGTCGACAGCGACCCTATCCCCCAGCACGTGGACGGCTTCGAACAACCTGCGCATGCACTGCGCGACCATTGGCCGGCCGGTGAAGCCGAGGCGCAAGCGCGGCTGGCCCGCTTTCTCGACGAAAACATCGACGACTACCAACAGCTGCGCGACTTGCCTGCCAAGCCCGGTACCAGCCAGCTCTCCACCTACCTGGCCGCTGGCGTGATCTCGCCGCGCCAGTGCCTGCACGGCGCCCTGACCAGCAACCGCGGCGAGTTCGACAGCGGCAGCAGCGGCGTGCAAACCTGGATCAACGAGCTGCTCTGGCGCGAATTCTACAAACACATCCTGACCGGTTATCCACAGGTCTCGCGCCACCGCGCCTTCCGCGCCCAGACCGAAGCCCTGCCCTGGCGCGATGCACCGGCTGACCTTGAAGCCTGGGAACAGGGCCGTACCGGCTTCCCGATCATCGACGCCGCCATGCGCCAACTGCTGCACACTGGGTGGATGCACAACCGCCTGCGCATGATCGTGGCCATGTTCCTCAGCAAGAACCTGCTGATCGACTGGCGCAAGGGCGAGCGGCATTTCATGCGCCACCTGATAGACGGCGACCTGGCCGCCAACAATGGCGGCTGGCAGTGGAGCGCGTCCACCGGCACCGACGCAGTGCCCTATTTCCGTATCTTCAACCCGGTTTCGCAGTCGCAGCGATTCGACCCGCAGGGGCTTTTCATTCGGCACTGGCTACCGGAATTGCAGGGGCTGGATGAAAAAGCCATTCATCTTCCCGTGAAGTCGGCCGATCTTTTTGCTACACATTCCTATCACAGTCCAATTGTCGATCTCGACAGCAGTCGCCAGCGCGCCCTGGAGGCGTTCAAGAACCTCCCGCGCCGGCAGGATCAGAGGGCAGTATCGTGAACAACGCACGCAGTATCTGGGTGACGGGAGCCGGCAATGGACTAGGCCTGGCGTTAGTGGAAGGGTTGCTCCGGCAAGGACACCGGGTAGCTGCAAGCGGCAAGCATGGCGAGGCACTGGATGCCTTGGGCGCACGCTATGGCAACCAGCTGTTGCGCTTGCCCTGGCAGTTGCAGGAAGAACAGCAGGCGGCCCAGGCAAGCCAGCAGATCTGCCATGCCTTCCGCGCGCTGGACGGCTTGATCATCAACGCAGGTACCAGCGATTACCTGGCGGACGATCTGGCGGAAAGCGAGCTGTTCGAGGCGATCGTCACTGGCAACCAGTTGGCCGGCGAGCATTGCCTGGCCGGTGCGCTGCCCTTGCTGGCAAAGGGTGACTCGCCGCAGGTGATGGCGGTGTTCAACCGGTATTCGGCGTTGCAGTTATATGCGCCGACGCAGGTGACTGCGGGCTGGAACAACCTGCCGCAGTGGATGCGCGAGCAGCGTCAGGCGCTGAAGGCGCAGGGGGTTGAGCTGACGGTGGTGGGGCCGCAGTCGCTGAAGACACCTGTGACACCGGCGCAGGCGATACCGGAAGCGTGGACGCCGCAGAGTGCGGCAGAAGAGTTGCTACGGCGGTGGCCGCAGAGGGAGCCGGAGCTTGTGCTGGAGGCTTTGGATCTGACCAGCCTGTGGCCTTTGCCACACAAGTAATTGATGTAGTGACCGTACCGGCTTCCACCTCGACCACATCGACTTAAAGCCATGCGCAGGACCTGTAGGAGCAGCCTTGTGCTGCGAAGAGGCAATTACGGCAGAAGAACATCTGCTGCCCTACCGCCCTCTTCGCAGCACAAGGCTGCTCCTACAGGGTAATGAGGTAGCCTGAGTAATGGAGCAAGACAGTTGCTCCCCAGGTACCTCGTAGATCTCAAGCAATGTGAGCCCCCTGTGGAAGGAGCGCTCAGAGCGCCATGCGGTAATGCAGGCTGTAGCTCTCCACCCCATCGTTGGGCTGTTTGAGGCCCGCGTTGGAATAGTGAATCGCCCGCACGCCAATCTCATGCCCACCGGCAAAGCGCAAACCAAAGCCGATGCGGTCCTCGAACTGGAACGCCGAGCCCAGTTCGTTGTCTTCCAGTTCGGTGCTGGAGAATGCCGCCACACCGATCCCCGCCTCGATGTAAGGCTTCACCGACTCCCCGGCAAACTCATAGACGAATACCGGGGCGAACGACAGGCTGTGGTTGCTCGCGGTCTTGTCGCCATCCCAATAGGTATAGGCCCCATCCCAGTACCCGGTGAGGCGCCCCACGCTGGTCTGCCACCAGCTCGCCTCCCAATTCGATTGCAGCCCCAACCGGTAGACCATGGTCGAGTCACCGGTCTGCCCCACCGAAAACGAAACGTCGGCAGCCTGCACCGACAGTGAGTGCCCCAGGGTGAAGACGGCAGCCGCCGCCAAGCCAAGCAGCTTCTTCATGAGCAACATCCTTCTTTGCTGTTATTAGTGTCCGCCTCATGTCAGGCAAGGCGGTAGAAAACGGCAGCGGCACAGTAGTTCAGCTGCTTTTCACGCTTTTTTTTACAATGAAAAGCTTTGCACACTGCCGGACTTATGCCACAGCAAAGGTAGGATTTTTCTGAGAGATTGCGGATCGGCACTGGTCCAGAAGCGGGCATCCCGGGCCGGCCCATCGGCCAGCAGGTCATTCGCGCCCAGCAGCCGCTGCAGCTGGCGCGCCACCGCGGCGCCGGTGTCGATGATGGCCACGTCGGCTGGCACCATGCCGGCCAGCAACGGGCGCAGGAAGGGGTAATGGGTGCAGCCGAGGATCAACGTGTCGCAGCCAGCGGCCAGCAACGGCTGCACATAACCTTGCAGCAACTGGCGCAGCGCCGGGCTGGCCAGGTCGCCGGCCTCGATCAACTCGACCAGCCCCGGGCAAGGTTGGGTGATGACCTGTACGTCATTGGCAAAACGGTCGAGCAAGGCGGCGAACTTGGCGCTCTGCAGAGTACCGGTGGTGGCCAGCACACCGACCACGCCAGAGCGCGTGGCGGCGGCAGCGGGCTTCACCGCCGGCTCCATGCCCACCAGCGGCCAGCTCGGGTACAACTCGCGCAGGTCGGCCACCGCCGCCACCGTGGCGGTATTGCAGGCCAGTACCATGGCCTTGGCGCCCTGTTCATGGAAGAACGCAGCAATGCGCCGGAGACGCTCACGGATATAGTCTGGCGACTTCTCGCCGTAGGGTATGTGGCCGCAATCGCCCACGTACAGCAGCGTCTCGTTGGGCAACAGCCGCTGGATCTCGGCGAGTACCGACAAGCCGCCAACCCCGGAGTCCATCACGCCGACCGGCGCCGAACGCTCAGCCATCGCGCTTGCCGCAGACCGCACAAGCCGGGTCGCGCTTGACCCGCAATTCGCGGATACGGGTGCCGAGAGCATCGATCAACAGCAGGCGGCCGACCAGCGGCTCACCGAACCCGGCCAGCAGCTTCATCGCCTCCAGCGCCTGCAGGCTGCCTACCAGGCCCACCAGTGGGCCGATCACGCCGGCTTCGCTGCAGGTCAGTTCGGCTTCGCTGCCATGGCCGTACAGGCAGTGGTAGCAAGGGCTGTAGTCACGCCGCGGGTCGAACACCGACAGCTGCCCTTCCAGGCGTATCGCCGCACCGCTGACCAGCGGCTTGCCAGCCGCGACACAGGCGGCGTTGACCGCCTCACGGGTACCGAAGTTGTCGGAGCAGTCCAGCACCAGGTCGACCGCCGCCACGGCGGCCGCCAGCGAATCCTCGTCCAGCGCCTGGCGATGGGCGACCAGGCTGATTTCCGGGTTGATCGCCTGCAAACGCTGCAAGGCCGAATCGACCTTGCTCATGCCGACGCTGGCACTGTCGTGGATGACCTGGCGTTGCAGGTTGGTGAGGTCGACGGTGTCGAAGTCGGCCAGGTGCAGCTCCCCCACCCCGGCGGCGGCCAGGTACAGGGCAACTGGCGAGCCAAGGCCACCGAGCCCGACGATCAGCGCCTTGCTCTGCTTGAGCCGCAACTGGCCGTCAATATCGATCTGGGCCAGCAATACCTGCCGGCTGTAACGCAGCAGTTCCTGATCACTCAACATGGCAGGCGCCCCAGGGTAATGCGTTCATGACCGCCCAGATCCATGCGGCTGGCGACCTCGATGAAACCTTGTTCAGCCAGCAAGGCGCGCACCGCCGCTGCCTGATCGTAGCCGTGTTCCAGCAACAACCAGCCACCCGGCAACAAGTGCGCGGGGGCCTGGGCGGCAATTACGCGCAGGTCGTCCAGGCCATCGGCACCGGCCACCAGCGCGCTGCTGGGCTCGAAGCGCACATCACCGGCAACCAGGTGCGGGTCTGCGGCGGCGATGTAGGGCGGGTTGCTGACAATCAGGTCGAAACGCTCGCCGGCCAGGCTGTCGAACCAGTGGCTGAGCCGTACCTGGGCGTTCGCCAGGCCCAGGCGCTGGCGATTGCGCTCGGCCAGGGCGACGGCCTCCTCCACCCGGTCCACTGCGGTTACCTGCCAGGCCGGGCGATCACTGGCCAGGGCCAGGGCAATCGCGCCGGTGCCGGTGCCCAGATCAAGGACCTTGGCCGGCGTGGCAGGTTGCAGCTCAAGGGCGGCTTCGACCAGCAGCTCGGTATCCGGCCGCGGGATCAGGGTATGCGGCGCTACTTCCAGGTCGATCTTCCAGAAGCCCTGCAGCCCGAGAATGTAGGCGACCGGCTCGCCGCCACGGCGGCGCTGCAGGTAGCCGGCATAGGTCTCGGCGTCTTCGCTGCTGACGATTCGCTCGGGCCAGGTGTGCAGGTAGCTGCGCGACTTGCCGATGGCCGCGGCCAACAGCAGCTCGGCATCCAGCCGTTCGGTGGGCGATTCTGGCAACTGCGCGTTGCGCAGCAGGCTGGCGATGATGGTCATCAGTCCCCCAGGGCGGCCAGTTGATCGGCCTGGTACTCGGCCAGCAGCGGTTCGATCACCGCCTCCACGCCGCCGGCGAGGATGTCGTCCAGCGAGTACAGGGTCAGGTTGATACGGTGGTCGGTCACCCGGCCCTGCGGATAATTGTACGTGCGGATGCGCTCGGAACGGTCGCCAGAGCCGACCAGCAGCTTGCGCTCGGTGGCGATGGCGTTCTGTGCCGCGCTGGTCTGCATGTCGTTGAGCTTGGCCGACAGCCAGGACATGGCGCGGGCACGGTTCTTGTGCTGCGACCGCTCTTCCTGGCACTCGACCACGATACCGGTTGGCAAGTGGGTGATACGGATCGCCGAGTCGGTCTTGTTGACGTGCTGGCCACCGGCACCGGATGCGCGGTAGGTGTCCACGCGCAGGTCGGCCGGGTTGATCTCGATGGCCGCCTGTTCGTCCGGCTCGGGCAGTACCGCCACGGTGCACGCGGAGGTGTGGATACGGCCCTGGGATTCGGTCTCGGGCACGCGCTGTACCCGGTGCGCGCCGGACTCGAACTTGAGCTTGCCGTACACGCTCTCACCCTCGACGCGGGCGATGATTTCCTTGTAGCCGCCGTGTTCGCCTTCGTTCTCGGAGAGGATTTCCAGGCGCCAGCCACGCTTTTCGGCGTAGCGCGAATACATGCGGAACAGGTCGCCGGAGAAGATCGCTGCCTCGTCGCCACCGGTGCCGGCACGGATCTCGAGGAACACGTTGCGGCCGTCGTTGGGGTCCTTGGGCAACAGCATACGTTGCAGCTGCGACTCCAGCGTCAGCAGTTGTTCCTTGGCTTCACGCACTTCTTCCACGGCCATTTCGCGCAGGTCCGGGTCACTGTCCTTGAGCAGCGCCTGGGCACCTTCGAGGTCGTCCTGGACTTTGCGCCACTCTTTATAAGCAGCGTAGACCGGCTCGACTTCGGCGTACTCACGGGAATAGGCGCGAAAGCGCGTCTGGTCGGAAATGACCTCGGCATCACCGAGCAGTGCGGTGAGTTCTTCGAAGCGGTCCTGGAGGATTTCCAGTTTGTTCAGCAGCGACGCTTTCATTGCGGGGATTTGTCCGTCGAGCCCTCGTTGAGGGCAAAGAGTTCCTGGGCCATGGCCAGCGCATCGAGGCGGCCCTCGGCCGAGAGCCTTTTCAGTTGCACGCTTGGCGCATGCAGGAGTTTGTTGGTCAGCCCCCGGGCCAGTTGGGCCAATACGTCTTCGGGGTTGCCGCCGTTGGCCAGCAGGCGCTGGGCCTTTTGCAGTTCTTCGTCGCGCAGGCGCTCGCTTTGCTGGCGATAGGCCTTGAGCACGTCCACCGCGGCCAGCTCGCGCAGGCGCAGCATGAAATCTTCGGCCCCCACCGACACCAGCTCTTCGGCGGCCTGGGCCGCGCCCTGGCGGCTCTTGAGGTTTTCCGCCACCACGTCGTGCAGGTCATCGACAGTGTACAGGTAGACGTCGTCCAGCTCGCCGACTTCGGTTTCGATATCGCGCGGTACGGCGATGTCGACCATGAAAATAGGCTTGTGCCGGCGCTGCTTCAGCGCGCTCTCGACCGCGCCCTTGCCGAGGATTGGCAGCTGGCTGGCGGTGGAGCTGATGACGATGTCGCTGTTGGCCAGTTCCTGGGGGATGTCGGCCAGCAGTACCGCGTGCGCACCGAACTGCTCGGCCAGGATGCTGGCCCGCTCCAGGGTACGGTTGGCCACGACGATGCGGCGCACGCCCTGTTCATGCAGGTGGCGGGCGACCAGGGTGATGGTTTCGCCGGCGCCGATCAGCAGGGCCTGGCTACGGCCCAGGTCGCTGAAGATCTGCTTGGCCAGGCTGACTGCGGCAAACGCCACCGACACCGGGTTTTCGCCGATGGCAGTGTCGGTGCGCACTTGCTTGGCGGCGCTGAAGGTGGCCTGGAACAGGCGCCCGAGCAGCGGGCCGACGGTGCCGGCCTCACGCGCCACGGCGTAGGCGGACTTCATCTGGCCGAGGATCTGCGGCTCGCCGAGCACCAGCGAGTCCAGGCCCGAGGCCACCCGCATCATGTGCTTCACCGCCTCGTGCTCTTCGTGCACGTAGGCGCTGGCGCGCAGCTCGTCCAGGCTGAGGCGGTGATAGTCGGCCAACCATTGCAGCACGGCATCGGCGGACAGGTGGTCCTGCTCTATATAGAGCTCGCTACGGTTGCAGGTCGACAGGATCGCCGCTTCGCGGCTGGATGTCAGTCGGCAGAGCTGCTGCAGGGCGTCGACCAGCTGCTCTGGGGTAAACGCCACGCGCTCGCGTACGTCTACCGAGGCAGTCTTATGGTTGATACCAAGTGCAAGAAAGGCCATGCAAGGTCGCTGGTTGTGACGAGAAGCCGATAATTGTCCTCTTTCGCAGGTTTCAGGACAACCACCGTTCGCTATTGTCGTGATGGCAGGGAGGTGCATGTCTTGGGAGTTGGGGGGAGCCGGGGGTGTATGCCGATGGAGTTCGGGGGGGCCAGAAGGTGTATGCCGATGGAGTTGCGGCGGCGCGGAAATCGAGCGCCGCCCGCGCGGCGCATCGCGAGCGAAGCTCGCTCCTACATCTGTTTCGGGCCAGTATCGCCTGTGCCAGCGCGCGCGACCGCCTTGTTTGTCCCTCACGATATCGAGGTTGGCGCCAAGGGGCCGCGCGCCTCTGCCTCAGGAATAACTGGCCCGATACAGATGTAGGAGCGAGCTTCGCTCGCGATGCGCCGCGCGGGCGGCGCTCGATTTCCGCACCACCACACCCATCAAGGCAGGCACCCGGCACAACCAACATCTCCGGAACCCTTCCCCCCCGCCAAGGTCGCAGTTAACCAGCCACAGCACAGGTGGGTTTGCCCCCGCGCTTGTGTCATCATGCTCCGACCGCCGGTGAGTCCTCCAATAAGCCTTCTATGAACAAACCATACGCATTGCTGCTTGCCTTCGCCCTGCTCCAGGGCTGCCAGAGCCTGGCCCCGCAAAAGGCCGAGCCTCCCGTCGCCGAGGCCGGCAAGCCCGAGGCAGAAAAACCCGTAGTGTATGGCTCGTTCACGCAGGACACGCTCTATAGCCTGCTGGTGGCAGAGCTGGCCGGCCAGCGCAACCGTTTCGACATCGCCCTGACCAACTACACCGACCAGGCCGCGAAAACCCAGGACCCCGGGGTTTCCGAACGCGCCTACCGCATTGCCGAATACCTCGGCGCCGACGAACCGGCGCTGGACAACGCTCTGGTCTGGGCCCGCAACGACCCGCAAAACCTCGACGCCCAGCGCGCCGCAGCCATCCAGCTGGCCCGCGCCGGTCGCTATGACGACTCCATGGCGTACATGGAAAAGGTGCTTCAGGGCCAAGGCGACACCCATTTCGATTTCCTCGCCCTGTCCGCCGCCGAAACCGACCAGGGCACCCGCGACGGCCTGCTGCAAAGCTTCGAACGCCTGCTGGTAAAGTACCCGGACAACAGCCAGCTGGTGTTCGGCAAGGCCCTGCTGCTGAACCAGGACGGCAAGGCCGAAGAAGCTTTGGAACTGCTCGAGTCGCACCCGCCACAAAACGGCGAAGTAGCCCCGATCCTGCTGCGCGCGCGCCTGCTGCAAGCCCTGGACCGCGGCCCGGAAGCCCTGCCACTGCTGCGCGGGGCGATTCGCGACAACCCGGACGACAAGCGCCTGCGCCTGACCTACGCCCGTACTCTGGTCGAACAGGACCGCATTGCCGACGCCAAGGGCGAGTTCCTCAGCCTGGTCCAGCAATACCCCGACGACGACGAGCTGCGTTATTCGCTGGCCCTGGTATGCCTGGAAAACAAAGACTGGGATGAAGCCGAGGGCTACCTGCAGGAGCTGATCGAACGCGACAGCAACGTCGACGCCGCGCACCTGAACCTGGGCCGCATCCGCGAAGAGCGCCACGACCCCGCCGGCGCCCTGCGTGAATACGCCCTGGTCGGCCCGGGCCCCGACTACCTGCCGGCGCAACTGCGCCAGGCCGACATCCTGGTTGCCAACGGCCGTGGCACCGAAGCCTCGCGCCTGCTCGCCGAGGCCCGCGAAGCCCAGCCGGACTACGCCATCCAGCTATTCCTGATCGAATCGGAAAGCTACAGCAACAACAACAAGGACGCCCAGGCCAGCCAGGTGCTGCAGCAAGCCATCCAGCGCTACCCGGACGACCTCAACCTGCTGTACACCCGCGCCATGCTGGCCGAAAAGCGTGACGACCTGCCGCAGATGGAAAAAGACCTGCGCGCCATCATCGCCCGTGAGCCGGAAAACGCCATGGCCCTGAATGCCCTCGGCTACACCCTGGCCGACCGCACCACCCGCTACAGCGAAGCCAAGGCGCTGATCGACAAGGCCCACCAGTTGACCCCGGACGACCCGGCGGTGCTCGACAGCCTGGGCTGGGTCAACTACCGCCTGGGCAACCTCGACGAGGCTGAAACCTACCTGCGCAAGGCCTTTGCCAGCTTCCCCGACCACGAAGTGGCCGCCCACCTGGGCGAAGTGCTATGGGCCAACGGCAAGCGCCGCGAAGCCCGCCAGGTCTGGGCCAAGGGCTTCGAAGCCCAGGCCGACAGCCCCATCCTGCGCAAGACCCTCCTGCGCCTGACCGGATCCGAGACTCTTTAACGCCATGTTCCTGCGCCATTGCATTACCTTCACCCTGATCGCCCTGCTGGCCGGCTGTGCCGGCTTCGGTAGCCGCGAGGCCCTGCAGGGCCACGGCGACCCGCAGCAGTGGCGCGCCCATAAAGAGCAGCTGAGCAGCCTCGATGGCTGGCAGATCAGCGGCAAGGTCGGCATCCGTGCCCCGCGCGACTCCGGCAGCGGCACGCTGTTCTGGCTGCAACGCCAGGACTACTACGACATTCGCCTGGCCGGCCCGCTGGGCCGTGGCGCCGCTCGCCTGACCGGCCGCCCCGGCGGCGTGGTGCTGGAAGTGGCCAACCAGGGCCGCTACGAGGCCCCCAGCCCCGAAGCCCTGCTGGAAGAACAGCTGGGCTGGCAGCTGCCAGTCTCGCACCTGGTCTGGTGGGTGCGCGGCCTGCCTGCCCCCGACAGCAAGAGCAAGCTGACCCTGGACGGCGACAGCCGCCTGGCCAGCCTCGACCAGGATGGCTGGCAGGTGCAGTACCTGAGCTACACCGAACAGAACGGCTACTGGCTGCCCGAGCGCCTTAAGCTGCACGGCAAGGACATCGATGTGACCCTGGTGGTCAAGGACTGGCAGCCGCGCCAGCTGGGGCACTGATACATGCAAACCCTTACCCTGCCCGCCCCGGCCAAGCTCAACCTGTGGCTGCACATCATCGGCCGCCGCGCCGACGGCTATCACGAGCTGGAAACCGTGTTCCAGTTTCTCGATCACGGCGACGAACTGAGCTTCGCCTTGCGCGACGACGGCGTGATCCGCCTGCATACCGAGATCGAGGCGGTGCCGCACGACAGCAACCTGATCGTGCGTGCCGCGCGCAAGCTGCAGGAACAATCCGGCACGACGTTGGGCGCCGACATCTGGCTGAGCAAGGTGCTGCCCATGGGCGGCGGCATCGGCGGCGGCAGCTCGGATGCCGCCACTACCCTGTTGGCCCTCACCCACCTGTGGCAACTGGACTGGGACGAAGACCGCCTGGCCGCACTGGGCCTGAGCCTGGGCGCCGACGTACCGGTATTCGTGCGCGGCCACGCGGCATTCGCCCAGGGCGTGGGTGAACAACTGACCCCGGTCGACCCGGAGGAGCCGTGGTATGTCGTGCTGGTGCCGCAAGTGTCTGTCAGCACAGTAGAAATTTTTTCACATCCACAGTTGACACGTGATTCACTCCCCCTTAAGATGCGCCCCGTTCCCGAGGGAAACAGTCGAAATGACTGCCAACCGGTGGTAGAGCAGAGTTACCCGGAAGTTCGCAATGCGTTGAATTCACTGGGCAAATTCACTGAGGCTCGACTAACCGGTACTGGAAGTTGTGTGTTTGGGGCCTTCCCAAGCAAAGCCGAAGCTGATAAAGTTCTGGCCCTTCTTTCAGCGACCCAAACAGGGTTTGTGGCGAAAGGAAGCAACGTTTCGATGTTGCATCGCGAGCTGCAAAGTCTGGTCAAGAAGTCGAGCGCATAAGCGTTCGCAGCAACAGATACAGGGGCGTCGCCAAGCGGTAAGGCAGCAGGTTTTGATCCTGCCATGCGTTGGTTCGAATCCAGCCGCCCCTGCCATTTTCCTTATACTCATCCAGGTTACCCTCAGCCTTCAGGTACTGCGCGTGTCCAAGATGATGGTCTTTACGGGGAATGCCAACCCCGATCTGGCTCGGCGTGTCGTACGTCAGCTGCATATCCCTCTCGGTGACGTCTCTGTCGGTAAATTCTCCGACGGCGAGATCAGCACTGAGATCAATGAAAATGTCCGCGGTAAAGACGTATTCATTATTCAGCCGACCTGTGCCCCGACCAACGATAACCTGATGGAACTGGTAGTGATGGCCGACGCCTTCCGCCGCTCCTCAGCATCCCGAATCACCGCCGTGATTCCTTACTTCGGATACGCCCGCCAGGACCGCCGTCCGCGTTCGGCACGTGTAGCCATCAGCGCCAAAGTCGTCGCTGACATGCTCACTGTCGTAGGTATCGACCGTGTACTCACCGTCGACCTGCACGCTGACCAGATCCAGGGTTTCTTCGATATCCCGGTCGACAACATCTACGGCTCGCCCGTACTGGTCGATGATATCGAAGACCAGCGTTTCGAGAACCTGATGATCGTCTCCCCGGACATCGGTGGTGTCGTGCGCGCACGTGCCGTCGCCAAGTCCCTGGGCGTCGACCTGGGTATCATCGACAAGCGCCGCGAGAAGGCTAACCACTCCGAGGTCATGCACATCATCGGCGACGTCGAAGGGCGCACCTGCATCCTGGTAGACGACATGGTCGACACCGCCGGCACCCTGTGCCACGCGGCCAAAGCCCTGAAAGAACACGGCGCTGCCAAGGTTTACGCCTACTGCACGCACCCTGTCCTGTCGGGCCGCGCGATCGAGAACATCGAGAAGTCGGTACTGGACGAGCTGGTAGTGACCAACACCGTTCCGCTGTCCGCCGCTGCTCAAGCCTGTGACCGTATCCGCCAGCTGGATATCGCACCGGTTGTCGCTGAAGCGGTCCGCCGCATCAGCAACGAAGAATCGATCAGCGCGATGTTCCGCTAAGCGGAACACACGCTGACGAAAAGCGCCCCGCCCCAACACTGGTTGTTGGGGCGGGGCTTTTTTGCCATCCCCGTTGGCGCTGGTCGCAAACGCCCTCGGGGGGCTATTTTGGAGAAACAAAATGACCGAATTCACTCTGAACGCCCAAGCGCGTACTGACCTGGGGAAAGGTGCGAGCCGCCGCCTGCGTCACTCCGCCAACATCCCAGCCGTTGTCTACGGTGGTAACCAGGACGCCCAGTCCCTGACCATCCTGGCCAAGGAAATCACCAAGCTGTTCGAAAACGAAGCTGCCTTCAGCCACGTGATCGAGCTGAACGTTGACGGCGTCAAGCAGAACGTCATCATCAAGGCCATGCAGCGCCACCCAGCCAAGCAGTTCATCATGCACGCCGACTTCGTTCGCGTCGTTGCTGGCCAGAAACTGACCGCCAAGGTACCGGTTCACTTCATCAACGAAGAAGCCCCGGTCAAGAAAGGCGGCGAGATCTCCCACGTAGAAGCCGAGATCGAAGTTTCCTGCGAAGCCAAAGACCTGCCTGAGTTCATCGAAGTCGACCTGGCCAACGCTGAAATCGGCACCATCATTCACCTGTCGGACCTGAAAGCTCCGAAAGGCGTAGAGTTCGTAGCTCTGGCCCACGGTAATGACAAAGCTGTTGCCAACGTTCACGCTCCACGCGTTGCTCCAGAAGCAGAAGGCGCTGCCGAGTAATCCACTCGCGCGCCGGCGTTGATCGGGTTACAGTGCCGCGCGCCCTGTAACCCACCAACTCCAAGGAAGAGCCCCTGACGTGACCGCCATCCAGTTGATCGTCGGCCTGGGTAACCCCGGCCCCGAATACGAACAGACCCGGCATAACGCAGGGGCTCTTTTCGTTGAACGCATTGCCAGCGCCCAGCGCGTCTCGTTGACCGCTGACCGCAAATATTTCGGCCTGACGGCTAAATTCAGCCATCAGGGCAACGACGTTCGTCTGCTCATCCCCACCACCTACATGAACCGCAGCGGCCAGTCCGTGGCGGCCTTGGCCAATTTCTTCCGCATCAAGCCGGAAGCGATCCTGGTGGCGCATGACGAACTCGACCTGCCCCCGGGCGTCGCCAAGCTCAAGCGCGGCGGTGGCCATGGTGGGCACAACGGCCTGCGCGACATCATCGCGCAGCTGGGCAACCAGAACGACTTCCACCGCCTGCGGCTTGGCATCGGCCACCCGGGCGACGCCAAACTGGTCTCCAACTTCGTCCTGGGCCGCGCGCCGCGCGCCGAGCAGGAGAAGCTCGACGCCAGCATCGATTTTGCCCTCGGCGTGCTGCCGGACGTGCTTGCCGGCGACTTCGCCAAGGCGATGCGCGAGCTGCACAGCCAGAAGGCCTGATTTCCTTTAGAGAGGGGAATACCCATGGGTTTCAATTGCGGCATCGTCGGCCTGCCAAACGTCGGCAAGTCCACCCTGTTCAACGCCCTGACCAAGTCTGGCATCGCGGCGGAGAACTTCCCTTTCTGCACCATCGAGCCAAACAGCGGCATCGTGCCAATGCCCGATGCGCGCCTGAATGCGCTGGCTGAAATCGTCAAGCCAAACCGCATCCTGCCAACCACCATGGAATTCGTCGACATCGCCGGCCTGGTAGCTGGTGCTTCGAAAGGCGAAGGCCTGGGCAACAAGTTCCTCGCCAACATCCGCGAGACCGACGCCATTGCCCACGTGGTGCGCTGCTTCGAAGACGAGAACGTGATCCACGTTTCCAACAGCGTCGACCCCAAGCGTGACATCGAGATCATCGACCTCGAACTGATCTTCGCCGACCTCGACAGCTGCGAGAAGCAGCTGCAGAAGGTTGCCCGCAACGCCAAGGGCGGCGACAAGGACGCCCTGGCGCAGAAGGCCATCCTCGAACAACTGATCCCGCACTTCACCGAAGGCAAGCCTGCGCGCAGCCTGATGAAGAACATGAGCGCCGAAGACAAGGCGGTCATCCGCGGCTTCCACCTGCTGACCAGCAAGCCGGTGATGTATATCGCCAACGTGGCCGAAGACGGCTTCGACAACAACCCGCACCTGGACGTGGTCAAGGCCATTGCCGAGGAAGAAGGCGCGGTGGTGGTGCCGGTGTGCAACAAGATCGAAGCGGAAATCGCCGAGCTGGAAGATGGCGAAGAGAAGGACATGTTCCTTGAGGCCCTGGGCCTGGAAGAGCCTGGCCTGAACCGCGTGATCCGCGCCGGTTACGAACTGCTGAACCTGCAAACCTACTTCACTGCCGGCGTGCAGGAAGTACGTGCCTGGACCGTACGCGTCGGTGCCACCGCACCACAAGCCGCTGGCGTGATCCACACCGACTTCGAAAAAGGCTTCATCCGCGCTGAAGTGGTGGCCTATGACGACTTCATCCAGTTCAAGGGTGAGAGCGGTGCCAAGGAAGCCGGTAAATGGCGCTTGGAAGGCAAGGATTACATCGTCAAAGACGGCGATGTGATGCACTTCCGCTTCAACGTCTAAGCGGCAGCCTGCAACACCCACAACCCCCTTGAGGCCAACGCCTCAAGGGGGTTTGTTTTTTCTGGCAGTTGGCAAGCGGCCCGCGCCCACTGTGGGAGCGGCTTTAGCCGCAAAGAATCCAACGCGGTGCCTGGCACCGGCTGCGCCGGTGTTCGCGGGCATGCCCGCTCCCACAGGTACCGCGCACTTTCTGGACCTCGCATCAAACCTGTAGGAGCGGCCTTGTGTCGCGATAGGGCCGCAAAGCGGCCCCTGATTTCAGCATCTAAGCTGTGATTCAGCCCCCTCCGCTGGAAGCGCGCACCATGCCCGAAAAACCCCGCTTCGACTGGCAACGCTGGTTACCCGGCCTGGTCACCCTGCTCCACTACCAACCCGCCTGGCTACCCAAGGACATCGCCGCCGGCCTGGTGCTCACCACCATGCTGGTGCCGGTGGGCATCGCCTATGCCGAAGCGTCTGGCGTACCCGGCATCTACGGCCTGTACGCCACCATCATCCCGCTGCTGGCCTATGCGCTGTTCGGCCCCAGCCGCATCCTGGTGCTGGGCCCGGACTCGGCGCTGGCCGCACCAATCCTGGCGGTAGTGGTGCAGTACGCCGCCAGCGACCCGCAGCGGGCTATCGCCATCGCCAGCATGATGGCCCTGGTTGCCGGGGCGTTCTGCGTGATCGCCGGTTTGCTGCGCCTGGGTTTCATTACCGAGTTGCTGTCCAAACCGATCCGCTATGGCTACATGAACGGCATCGCCCTCACGGTGCTGATCAGCCAGTTGCCCAAGCTATTCGGTATCAAAGTCGATAGCCAGGGCCCCTTGCGCGACCTTTGGCAATTGGCCGAAGCACTGCTTGCCGGCCAAGGGCACTGGCCAAGCTTCGTGGTTGGCGGCGGCAGCCTGGCGCTGATCCTGCTGCTCAAGCCGTTCAAGCGCTTGCCGGGCATTCTCATTGCGGTGGTACTGGCCACGCTGGCGGTGAGCCTGCTAGGGCTCGACCAGCAAGGTGTGAAAGTGCTCGGCCAGTTGCCCCAAGGCCTGCCAACCTTCGTGTTTCCCTGGGTCACCGACATTGATCTGGTCGAGGTGGTACTGGGTGGCGTTGCCGTGGCGCTGGTGTCATTCGCCGATACCAGCGTGTTGTCGCGCTCCTATGCCGCGCGCATGAAGATGCCGGTCAACCCGAACCAGGAAATGTTCGGCCTGGGCGTGGCCAACCTGGCCTCCGGGCTGTTCCAGGGCATCCCTATCAGCAGCAGCTCGTCACGTACCCCCGTGGCCGAAGCGGCCGGCTCGCAGACCCAGCTCACCGGCATCATCGGTGCGCTGGCGGTAACCCTGTTGCTGCTGGTGGCGCCCAACCTGATGCAACACCTGCCCAACAGCGCCCTGGCGGCGGTGGTGATTGCCGCAGCGTTGGGCCTGTTCGAGTTTGCCGACCTCAAGCGCATCTTCCGCATGCAGCAATGGGAGTTCTGGCTGTCATTCACCTGCTTCGTCGGCGTGGCGGTATTCGGGGCCATTCCCGGTATTGGCATTGCCGTGGCGGTATCGGTGATCGAGTTCCTGTGGGACGGCTGGCGGCCGCACCATGCGGTGCTGGGCCGGGTGGATGGCACCCGTGGCTACCATGACGTGCAGCGTTATCCACAGGCCCGACGCATTCCGGGGCTGGTGCTGCTGCGTTGGGATGCGCCGCTGTTCTTTGCCAATGCCGAGCAGTTCCAGAACACGGTGATGGCGGCGGTGGATGCGTCGCCTACCCCGGTACAACGGCTGGTGATTGCGGCGGAGCCGGTGACCAGCATCGATATCACCTCGGCGGACATGCTGGCCGAGCTGGACCGGGCGCTGGAGGCGCGGGGGGTGGAGTTGCAGTTTGCCGAGATGAAGGACCCGGTAAAGGACAAGATGCGGCAGTTCGAGTTGTTCGAGCATATGGGGGAGAAGGCGTTTCATCCCACTGTGGGCGCGGCGGTGGATGCCTACCTGGCAGAGAGTGGGGTTGACTGGAAGCCCTAGGTTTTCCCTGCTGGCCTCTTCGCGGGCACGCCCGCTCCCACAGGTACAACGACAACCTTGAAGTTTGTGCGATCCCTGTGGGAGCGGGCGTGCCCGCGAAGAGGCCAGTACAGAAGAGCTAAACAGTCCGAACCCGACGCCGATCAATCCATATGAGCATGGCGCTAGCGTACACCGACACCGCCAGAAACAGCGCCATGCGCACGGCAAAGGCGCGGTACACATCCTGCCCGCCCGCGCTGTCCTGCACCGACTGCCCCAGCAAAATCAGCATGGTCGTCAGGCAACTCACCCAGTACGCCGGGCTTCGCCTGGTATCCACCGCACGGTAGAGCCTGCGCCCCTGCCAAAGGACGAACAGCAGTACCCACAGGAAAAACATCCACAGGTGCACGAACAGGCTCAACGCGCCCCACATCAGTATCGCCAGCAACCCGGCAAGCAAGGTCGAGCCGATCAGCTCGCGGCTGGCATGCCGCGCGCGAGTCTCGCCGGCCTGCTGCCCCAGGCTCACTGCCTTCATGATCAGCGGCATGTACTGGTCCGGGGCGATCAGCGCCAGCAAAAAGGCCGGCATCACGATCAGCGTGGCACGCAAAGCGACCCAGCTCACCTGGTCACTGTCGAGCAACGGTGGTGCCGGTGGCGCCGGCGCATTGGCCGGCTCGGGAAACAGCACATGCGCCGCCGCCGTGCCCAGCACCGCCAGCAGCATGCCTTTGGCCAGCGCTTCGACCACCGATAGCGCCAGGGTGAAGTCGCTGGTGCCTGCAGCAGCGATCATGGTCAGGCCGATGACCAGCAAATTGGCCAACAGGCCATTGCCGCCCTTCAGTGCATAACGCAAGGTCAGGAAAACTCCCACGCCCACCAGCAACACCCCACTCAGCGGGGCATGGCGCAATAGCGGAATCAGCAGCAGCCCGCTGCCACAACTGAGCAGCACCAGCACCGCCAGGGCCGGAGCCGCACGCAGGGGCAATGGCTGGCTGCGCATGGCTAGCAACAGCACCGCGAACACCGGCGCCAGGATCGGCACCGGCAGGCCGATGCCAAAACTCACCGCCAGGCACAGCGCCACGCCCCAGGCCAGGCGCAGGGCGCGCAGGCGTCGCAGCTCAATAGGCATACGACAGCCAGCTCATCAGCCACATGAACAGCCGGCCCAGCAGGTTCAATGGGTTGCCCTCGATGGGCAGGGCCATGACTTCGGCCTGGCCACCGACCCGCAGACCGGTCTTGTCCTGCAACTGGTCACGCTGCAGTTCAACGATCACCGGGAAGCGCTGCGCCGAGCGCAGCCACTCGCGGCTGTTCTGCACGGTCGGCAACGTACCCGGCGGGGTACTCTGGCCCACGCTCACGCCGTAGCCAATGCTGCGAATGCGCCCCTTCAACACCGTGCCGGGTAGCGCATCGAGCACCACCAGCACCGGGGTGTCGGGGCGCAGGCGGCCGAGGTTGTTCTCGGTCATGTCGGCGCTTATCCACACGTCATGGATGGCGATCAGGGTCATCATCGGGCTGCCGGCGCCGACATAGTGGCCAACGTCGGTGCGCAGGTCGGTGATCAGCCCGTTTGCATCGGCGCGTACCACGGTGCGCGCCAGGTCCAGGCGGGCTTTTTCGACATTGGCCGCTGCGCTGCGCAGCTGGGCGTTGTCGTCCTGCGCCCCGCCCTGCTGCTCACGGGCCCGCTCCACTTCGGCACGGGCTGCCGCCACCTGGCTGATGGCCTGGTCGCGGGTGGCCTGGGCGCCCTCCAGGCGGCGCACCGACACCGTGCCGGGGTCTTCATCGATCAGGCGCTTGAGCCGCTCGGCATCCTGCCGCGCCTTGCGCTCGTTGGCCTGGGCCGCCACCAGTGCCGCCTGGGCCGAGTCGATGCCGGCGGTGTGGGCGCCGATCTGCCGGCGTACCGTGTCCAGGTCGGCTTCGGCGCGGGCCAGGGCGATGCGGTACTGCTCCTGGTCCAGCTCGAACAGCACATCGCCCTTGCGTACTTCCTGGTTGTTGCCCACCGCCACACGCTTCACCTGCCCGGCCACCTCGGCACTCACCGGCACCACGTAGGCCTGCAGGCGGGCCTGCTGGGTGTAGGGCGTGAAGCGGTCGGCCAGCAGGTACCACAGCAGGCTCACGGCAATCAGCAGCAGCACCCAGCGCATGCCGCGATCGGGGGCTGGCGGGGTTGGCGTTGGCGTGGCGTCGCTCATTTCGGTTCACCTTGTGCATGTGCGCTGGGGGCTGGCTCGTCGAGCAGATCGCCCCAGTCGGTGCGTTGCTGCATCTGTTGGCGCGTGGCCGGGTCGATCGGTGCGCGGCTGGCGTCCCAACCGCCGCCCAGGGCCTTGTACAGCGTCACCAGGCTGCTAACGGCATTGCCGCGGCTGACCAGGTAGCCGTCCTGTTGCTGCAGCAGCAGTTGCTGGGCGTCGAGCACGCGCTGGAAGTCGGCAAAGCCTTCGCGGTACTGCGAGCTGGCCAGGTTCAGCGAGCGCTGCGCGGCTTGCGAGGCCTGGTCGCGGATACTTGCACTCTGCAGCGAGCGCACCAGCCCGCTGGCAGCATCGTCGGCCTCGCGCGCGGCCTCGCGCACGTCCTGGTGATACAACTCAATCAGTTGCTGCAAGCGGGCATCTTCCACGCGCACGGCGTTCTTGCGCCGGCCATAGTCGAACGGGTTCCAGAGCAGGCTGGGGCCGGCGGCGAGGTCGAAGGTATCGGGCAGGTGATTGGCCGTGACGAAGCTCCAGCCAATGCTGCCCAGCAGGCTCAGCTGTGGATAAAGATCGGCCTCGGCCACCCCGACCAGCGCCGACTGCGCCGCCACCGCCTGTTCGGCGGCGCGGATGTCCGGGCGGCGCTGCAGCAGGCTGGCAGGCACGTCCTGCAGCACGGCACGGTCCGGCAACGGCAGCTGGCCGTGGCCTGCATCCAGCTGCGGCAGCGGCCCGGGCGACCTGCCGAGCAGCGAGCACAGCACGTTGCGCAGGGCATTGAGCTGGTTCTGGAACTCGGGGATGGTAGCCTGGGTAGCCAGGTACTGGGTGCGCGCCTGTTGCCAGTCGAGTTCGTCGTTTTCGCCATGCCGGAACAGCCGCTCGGTTATCTCCAGGCTGCGCGCCTGACGGCGGGCGTTTTCCTCGGCGATATCCAGCCGCGCTTCAGCGGTGCGCAGGGCAAAGTAGGTGTCGGCCACCTGCGCACGCAACAGCAGCATGACATCGGCGTAGTTGGCCTGGGAGGCGAAGTAGACGGCGTCGGCGCTTTCGATGGCGCGGCTGAAGCGCCCCCAGAAGTCGATTTCCCAGCCGATGTCGAAGCCCGCGCTTGATTGCCAGAACACCGAGTCGCGAGCGGTGGCGGTACCGGACTGATCCTGTTTCAGGTACAGGCTCTGGGCGCGCAGTTGCTGCAGCTGTGGATAACGCCCGGTCTGCACGATGGCCAGCTGGGCACGGGCTTCGGCAATACGTAAGCCAGCCACGCGCAGGTTGCTGTTGTTGGCATCGGCCTCGGCGATCAAGGCATCCAGGGCCGGGTCGGCGAACACGGCCCACCACTGGCGCAGGTCGGGCGCTGCGGCCTGCCGCCCGGCCTGCTCCAGCAGCGGGGTGTTCCAGGTGCCCAGCCACGGGTCCTGCGGCGCCTGGAAATCCGGGCCGACCTGGGTACAGCCCACCAACATGGCAGCCAGGCTCAGTGCACAACCATGGAAGGGTCCGGGCATGGCGGGCCTTGGCTTACGCCGATGGCTCGACGGGGTTTTCCGGCACCTGCAGCGCCACCCACTGCCAGAACAGCACGTAGGTGACGCCAAGGATCACCGGGCCGATGAACAGGCCAATGATGCCTTTGACCACCATGCCGCCCAGCGCCCCGATCAACACCACCGGCATCGGCACGTCCACCCCGCGCCCCAGCAGCAGCGGCTTGAGCACGTTGTCGGCAAGCCCGGCGACAAAGCTGTAGATGGCGAAGATGATGGTCGCCACGGTAAAGCCTTCGACGTTGAATATGTAGATGATCACCGGCACCGTGATCAACGTGGCCGGCGCCTGGGCAATCCCCAGCATGAGGATGACGATGGCCAGCATCCCCGCCCCCGGTACCCCTTTGATGACGAAGCCGACACCGATCAGCAGCATCTGGATGAAGGCAATGCCGATCACGCCCTGGGCCACCGCGCGAATGGTGGCGGTGCACAGCTTGGCCAGTGGCTTGCCACGCTCCTCGCCCGACACCCGCATGGCAATGCGCTGCGCCGCGATTTCACCGCGGTCACCAAACGCCATGATGATGCCCGAGACGATGATCGCCGCGATGAACAACAGGAACGCCCCCCCTGCACTGGCTGCTGCACCCAGCACCGTGCGCCCGGCGCCCTTGAGCTGGGGCATCCACTGGTTCAGCACACCGGCCATGTTTTCCGAGGCGGCCAGCCACAGGGCATGCACCTTCGGCCCGATCAATGGCCAGGCCGCCACCGAATCAGGAGGTGCCGGCACGCTCCAGGCACCGCTCTTGAGCAGCGTCACCAGGCTGTCCACCGATTCGCCGATGGACATCACCACCAGGTAGATCGGCACCAGCAGCACGACCAGTACCAGTACAACGACCAGCGTCGCCGAAAGCCCGTCCTTGAGCCCTGTGCGGCGCTGGATGCGGCAATGCAACGGGTACAAGGTTACCGCCAGGATCACCGACCACAGCATCAGCTCCAGGAACGGCTGGAACGTCTGGAAGGCGAACATCACCAGCGCCGCCACCAGGCCGGCCTTGATGAGCACATCGAGCAAGCCCCGCGACAGGCGGCTGTCCAGCTTGATACCCGGTTGCATGCTTCACCTCCGAACTCAGGTGCGCCATGTGGCGCGATTCAGTGGCCCGTTTCAGGGCTTGCCTGGGCTGGGCTGTCGTCACGCAACTGCCGCGCCAGGGCCATCATTACCAAGGGCACCACCGCCATCGACAAGGTGATGGCCAGCACCAGCAGGTCATGCACCTGCTGCGCCAGCACCTGATGGTCGAGTGCCAGCTTGAACACCACGAAGGCAAACTCGCCGCCAGACGCCAGCACCACGCCCAGGCACAGCGCCTGGGCCTGGTTGAGCCCACCGGCCATGCGCCCCAGGCCATACAGCAGCGGCAGCTTGATGACTACCAGCAGCAGGGTCAGCGCCAGTACCAGCAACGGCATGCCGAACAGCAGGCGCAGGTCGGCACTCATCCCCACGCCAACGAAGAACAGCCCCAGCAGCAGCCCCTTGATGGGTTCGATCTGGGTTTCCAGTTCATGGCGGAAAGGCGAATCGGCCATCAAGACGCCCGCCAGAAATGCCCCCAGCGCCATGGATACACCCACGTGCTCCATCACCCAGGCAGTGCCCAGCACCACTAGCAAGGCGGTAGCGGTCGACAGCTCGGGCAGGCCCGAACCGACTGTCCATTTGAAGACAGGGGTCAGCAGGTAGCGGCCAAAGATAATCACCACACCTATACCAGCCACCACCGCCAGCACCGGCCAGGCGCCTTCGTCGGCGGTACTGACGTCACCTCCGAGTAACGGCACCACGGCAATCAGCGGGATCGCGGCAATGTCCTGGAACAACAGGATCGCGACGGCCAGGCGGCCGTGCGGCTTGCCCAGGTCCTTGCGCTCGGCCAGAACTTGCAGGCCAAACGCGGTGGACGACAGCGCCAGGCCCAGGCCCAGCACGATGGCAGCCTGCTTCGACTGGTCGAACAGCCAGTACGCCAGCAGGCCAAGCACTATGGCGCTCAGGCCCACTTGTAGCGAGCCGATGCCGAACAGCGCCCGGCGCATGGTCCACAATCGCCTCGGCGAAAGCTCCAGGCCGATGACGAACAGCAGCATCACCACACCCATCTCCGACAGGCGCGCCACGTTATCCGGGTTGTTCAGCAGGCCAAACACCGACGGCCCTATCAGGATGCCCGCCAGCAGATAGCCGGGCACTGCCCCCATTTTCAAACGCTGCGCCAGCGGCACCAGAAGCACCACGGCCAGCAGGAACACCACCGTCGCCTGCAACAGGCTGCCGTCATGTGGCATAGGCTCGCACCCTCCGCTGCTCCCCGCAGGGAAGGATCAGAAACGCTCTTCGACGACTTTGAACGGGTAGTTCACGGCCTTGTATTTGCCGATCTTGCCACGCCTGGGCAACTTCACTACCTCGTCGCGGGTAATGTCCTTGTAGGGAATGCGCGTCAGCAGATGACTGATGATGTTCAGCCGGGCACGGCGCTTGTCGTTGGAATGGGCCATGAACCACGGTGCCCAGGACGAATCGGAGGCGGCGAACATGTCGTCGCGGGCCCGGGTGTACTCATCCCAGCGGGTGTATGACTTGAGGTCCATCGGCGACAGCTTCCACAGCTTGCGGCCATCGTTGATGCGGTCCTGCAGGCGGCGGGTCTGCTCTTCGGCGCTGACCTCCAGCCAGTACTTGATGAGGATGATCCCCGACTCGACCATCATCTTTTCGAACAGCGGCACCACGGTGAGGAACTTGTTGCTCTGCTCTTCACTGCAGAAGCCCATCACCCGCTCGACACCGGCGCGGTTGTACCAGCTGCGGTCGAAGATCACGACCTCGCCCGCGGCAGGCAGGTGGCCCAGGTAGCGTTGTACGTACATCTGGGTCTTTTCCCGCTCGGTCGGTGCCGGCAGCGCTACCACACGGAATACTCGCGGGCTGACACGCTCGGTAATGGCCTTGATGGTGCCACCCTTGCCGGCACCATCGCGGCCCTCGAAGACAATGCACACCTTCAGGCCCTTGGCCACCACCCACTCCTGCAGCTTCACCAATTCCACATGCAGATGCTTGAGTTCCTTCTCATAGGCCTTGCCGCCCAGTTTTTCCGGCTGGTTCCTGGGGTCTTTCTTCCTGGACGACTTCGACATGGCACTCTCCTGAGGGCGAATGAAGAGTCAGTATGGTCGATCCATGGCGCTTTGCCGCTTCGCTTGCAGATTTCGCAGGCCTGGTTCTATCTCATTGATTCTGCGGGGCTGGTGAGTGTTGCGGGGAGGGTGTGGGAGCGGGTTTACCCGCGAAGACGTCGATAGTTTCAATGACGCATTCGCGGGTGAACCCGCTCCCACAGGGTATGCGGTGCCTTCAAGGCCGGATTACTTGGCCAGCTTGTTGTAGCTGGTCATCAGGTTGCGGTAGTCCGGAATATGGTTGGAGAACAGGGTCCCCAGCCCTTCGATGTCATTGCGCCAGTCCCGGTGCAGCTCGCAGGCCACGCCGAACCAGGTCATCAACTGCGCCCCGGCCGCCTCCATGCGCCGCCAGGCCGAGTCACGGGTCAGCTCGTTGAAGGTGCCGGAGGCATCGGTGACGACGAATACCTCGAAGCCCTCCTCCAGCGCCGACAGTGCCGGGAAGGCCACACACACTTCAGTCACCACACCGGCGATCAGCAGCTGCTTCTTGCCGGTGGCTTTGACGGCCTTGACGAAGTCCTCGTTGTCCCAGGCGTTGATGTTGCCAGGGCGTGCGATGTACGGGGCGTCGGGGAACTGCTCTTTCAGTTCGGGCACCAGCGGGCCGTTGGGGCCGGTCTCGAAACTGGTGGTGAGAATGGTCGGCAGCTTGAAGTACTTGGCCAGGTCCGACAGGGCCAGGACGTTGTTCTTGAAGCGGTCTGGGTCGATGTCCCTTACCAGCGAGAGCAGGCCAGTCTGGTGGTCGACCAGCAGCACGGCAGCGTTGTTCTTGTCCAGACGCTTGTATTGGAAGGCCATGACAGTTCTCCTTGCTTCAGCGGGTTGGGTGTATCAGCGTAGGCAAGGATGAGGGCTGGGGGGGACCGTCAGTCGGTTAGCTCGTTGTTGGCTGTACCGGCCTCATCGCCGGCAAGCCAACACAACCACTGTGTCAGTACTCACGCCGCTTGCGAAACGCCCAGCGCCCCACCAGCACGGTGAAGGTCGCCACCAGGGCCGCCAGCACCCAGAAACCATGGGGGTTTTCCGCCAGCGGCACACCACCGACGTTCATGCCGAAAAAACCGGCGATGATGTTGATGGGCAGCGCCAGCACGGTTACTACGGTCAGGGTGAACAGGGTGCGGTTGGTCTGTTCGTTGAGCTTGGCGGCGATTTCTTCCTGCAGCAGCTTGATTCGCTCACCGAGGGCGGTGAGGTCGCTGATTACCAGGGTGAACTCTTCGGTGGCCGCGCGCAGCTGGCGTATGTCCTGTTCCTGCAACCAGTCGGGCGGCCGGTTGAGCAAGCGCAGCAGCGCCCCCGGTTCCAGCGCCAGCAGGCGCTGCAGGCGCACCAGCACCCGGCGCATGCTGCCCAGTTCGGCGCGGTTGTCGCTCAGGCGCTGGGACAGCAACTGGTCTTCGATGCGGTCGACGCTGGTGGTGGTTTCACGCACGATCTGGGTCAGCACATCCCCCTGGTCGCGCAACAGATGGACCAGCAACTCGATGGGCGAATGAAAGCGCTCGCCATGCTTGACCGACGAGCGCAGCTTGTCCACCGAATGCAGCGGTTGCAACCGCGCGCTCACCAGCAACTGGCTGCTGGCGCAGGCCCACAGGGTGGAGATGTCCGAGGACACCAGCCCGAAGTTGAACACCACGTCGTTGACCACCGCCAGCAGCGCCGAGTCGGCGTGTTCGATGCGGGTCGAGCGCGAACCTTCGCGCAGGGTTTCGAAGAAGGCTTCGGGCAACTGCAGGTGGGTGCGCAACCAGCGCTCGCAGGCGGCGTGGGCCAGGTTCAGGTGCACCCAGAGGAACTCGCCAGGCTCCAGCGGCTGGCCAAGCTTGCGCAACAACTGCGCCGAGTCGATTTCACGCCCCGGCTGGCCAGGGCGAAAGGCGAAGGCGTAGAGCAGGCCGAACAGGTCGTGGTCCTGTGGCAGGTGCAGCGCGGGATGGCCCATTCGAACTCGCAATGAGGCACAGGGGAGATGGCAGAAATGTTGCTGAATGTTCGTTGCAGTCAGATGACAGCAGACTCCGCAAGCACTGCCAGCACAATCCCTGTGGGAGCGGGCACGCCCGCGAACACCGGCGAAGCCGGTGCCATGCACCGCGTTACATGCTTCGCGGGCACGCCCGCTCCCACAGAAAACTACCTGGCAACCCGCCGATATTGCTGTTTGGGGCTGCGCGGCGATTCGGGATCGGTCATTTCGATCAACCCGGCAGCGAGTGCCGGGTGCAAGTAACTCTTGCGGAATGTGGCGCGATGCGAGAGGCCCAGCTGGTGCATCAATTCGCTGCTTTTCAAAGCAACGCCCGCAGGCAGCACATTCAAGAGACTCGCTACTTGGTCGGTTACTTGGTCGGTTACTTGGTCACTCTCTTCTGCTTCGATAAGCGCACGCAGCAAAGCTTCGAGCATGTACTCGACAAATGGGGTTGCTTCAGCCGCCTGGTCGGCCGCGGCCAGGGCACCGTAGTAAGCGTCCTGCTGCTCACGAATAACGGTTTCCACCGGCAGGTACGCCAACACCGGTCGCCACTGGCTAAGCAGCAGGGTCTGCCACAGCCGTCCCATCCGCCCATTACCGTCGGCAAACGGGTGGATGAATTCAAACTCGTAGTGGAATACACAACTGGTAATCAGCGGATGCCAATCGTTGTTCGCAAGCCAGTGCAACAAATCCTGCACCAGCGTCGCCACCCGGCTGGCCGGTGGCGCCATGTGCAGCAGGCGAGCGCCCCGATAGATGCCCACACCCCCGCGCCGGTAGCGGCCAGCGTCATCTATCAGCCCATGCATCAGCATGCCGTGCGCAGTGAGCAGATCGCCCTGGGACTCAGCGCGCCAACCAGGCATCGCGTCATAGGTCGCGAACGCATTACGGACTTCCTGGATTTCGCGTGGCAAGCCCAAAACCCGCTTGCCATCCAGCAGGGCGGTTACCTGCTCCACGCTCAGGGTGTTGTTCTCTATGGCGAGCGATGCCTGGATGGTACGAATACGGTTGCCTCGGCGCAGCTGTGGCGTCAGCGCGGCATCGCGGTAGGCAGTCAACAATCCCACTTGCTCACTGATTTCGGCAACCAGAGCCAGAATACGGGGTGTCACTGTCAGTGGTGGTTGGTAATTGCTCATTGCCTGCAGCCCGTGTGGATCAGCTGCCACCTTAATCCACGGATCGCGCGAGGGTAAAGAAAGCACAGCCATCACTTCACAAATTCCTGAACTGATTATTTGCCCGCAGCGATTTTTCCCCTCGCTGCCCGCCACCAGAATCGCTTCACCACAATCACAAGAACCGTGAGGCCACTCCCGTGGACCAGACACTCCAGGTACGGCAAGCCGCCGCCGACCTCGTTGCCGCGTTCGCCAGCAACGACACCGCCCGCTATTTCGCCTGCTTCAGCGAAGACGCCACCTTCCTTTTCCACACCCTGCCGCACCCGCTGCTGTCGCGCCGTGCCTACGAGCAACTCTGGGCCCAGTGGCAGGCCGACGGTTTTGCCGTGCTCGCCTGCGAATCAGGCAATGCCCAGGTGAGCCTGCAAGGTGACGTGGCGATCTTCATGCACGATGTGGCCACGCACATCCGCATCGCCGGCGAAGAACACCAGTTGAGCGAGCGCGAGACCATCGTCTTCCGCCGCCACGGCGAACAGTGGCTGGCCTGCCACGAGCACCTGTCAGTCGTATCGCCGGCCTGATCTGCTTTTTTACGCGGCCCTGCCGCCCTGCCATCGCACCCACAAGAAGGCCCGCGCACTGCGCCGGCCCACAACAACCGCGCTGGAGCATCACCATGAGCCACTCGACCGGTATCGAGACCAACGGCGTCGAACAGATCCCCGACGATCAACGCGACGCCTCCCCGCTGGACCTGTTCCGCCTGATCTTCGGCGGCGCCAATACCTTCGCCACCGCCGTGCTGGGCAGTTTCCCGGTGCTGTTCGGGCTGTCGTTCCAGGCCGGCGTGTGGGCGATCCTGCTCGGCGTCGGCGTGGGCGCGCTGATCCTCGCGCCCATGGGCCTGTTCGGTGCGCTCAACGGCACCAACAACGCGGTGTCGTCGGGCGCGCACTTTGGCGTGCACGGGCGCATCGTCGGCTCGTTCCTGTCGCTGCTCACCGCGGTGGCGTTCTTTTCGCTATCGGTGTGGAGCTCGGGCGACGCCCTGGTCGGCGGCGCCAAGCGCCTGGCTGGCCTGCCGGAAACCGACCTGACCCTGGGCCTTGCCTACGGCCTGTTCGCGGTGCTGGTGCTGGTGGTGTGCATCTTCGGCTTCCGCTTCATGCTGTGGGTCAACAAAGTTGCCGTGTGGGCCTCGAGCCTGCTGTTCCTGCTGGGCATCGTTGCCTTTGCCGGGCCGTTCGATGCCGGCTACGCGGGCAGCGTCAACCTCGGCCAGGCGGGCTTCTGGGCGGCATTCGTCGGCGCGGCGATCCTGGCCATGAGCAACCCGGTGTCGTTCGGCGCGTTCCTGGGCGACTGGTCGCGCTACATCCCGCGCGAAACGCCCAAGGCACGCATCATGCTGGCGGTAATCGCGGCCCAGGGCGCGACGCTGATCCCGTTCCTGTTCGGTCTGTGCACCGCCACCCTGGTGGCCACCCAGGCACCGGACTACATCGCCGCCAACAACTACGTCGGCGGCCTGCTGGCCGTGGCGCCAAGCTGGTTCTTCCTGCCGGTGTGCCTGATTGCGGTGATCGGTGGCATGTCCACCGGTACTACCGCGCTGTATGGCACCGGCCTGGACATGTCCAGCGTGTTCCCACGCCTGCTCAGCCGTGCCGGGGCCACACTGCTGATCGGTGTGCTGGCGATCGGCTTCATCTTCATCGGCCGCTTCACCTTCAACCTGGTGCAGAGCGTGTCGACCTTCGCCGTGCTGATCATCACCTGCACCAGCCCATGGATGGTGATCATGATCCTCGGCCTGATCACCCGCCGCGGCTTCTACCATGCCGACGACCTGCAGGTGTTCACCCGCGGCCAGCGTGGCGGCCACTACTGGTTCCTGCATGGCTGGAACTGGCGCGGCATGGGGGCGTGGATCCCAAGCGCGGCGGTCGGCCTGTGCTTCGTCAACCTGCCAGGGCAGTTCGTCGGCCCGCTGGGCGACCTGGCCGGCGGCATCGACCTGAGCCTGCCGGTCACCCTGGGGCTGGCCGGCGTGCTGTACCTGCTGCTGCTCAACCTGTTCCCCGAACCTGCTGGCGTGTATGGCCCCCAAGGCCCGCGTTGGGTGCGTTGCAAAAGCACCGCGCACACGCCGGTAACCACTGCCGAAATGGCCTGACTGGAAACCGACCATGACCACTTCCCACTACATCGCCGGCCGCTGGGTCGAAGGCCAGGGCAGCGACTGCATCAGCGTCAATGACCCTGCGCTGGGGCAACCGTTCGCCGAACTGATGGCCGCCAGCGTCGCCCAGGTCGACCAGGCCGTGACCGCTGCCCGTGGTGCCCTGCACGCCTGGAAAAACACTAGCGCCAGCGAACGCGCCACCTACCTGCGCGGCTTTGCCGAAGAGCTCGGGCAGCGCCGCGAAACGCTGATCACTTTGCAGATGCGCAACAACGGCAAGCCACGTCACGAAGCGGAAATCGACCTGGACGACGCCATCGCCACCTTCAGCTACTACGCCGAACTGGCCGAGCAACTGCCATCGAAGAACCGTGACGTACCCTTGGCTGCACCGGGTTTCACTGCGCGCACTCGCCTGGAGCCAGTGGGCGTGGTCGGCCTGATCGTGCCGTGGAACTTCCCGCTGGTGACCAGCGCCTGGAAGCTCGCCCCGGCCCTGGCTGCCGGTTGCACCGTGGTGCTCAAGCCCTCGGAAGTCACCCCGCTGATCGAACAGGCCTACGGCCAGATCGCCGATGCCCTGGGGCTGCCGGCCGGGGTGTTGAACATCGTCAACGGCAAGGCCGAGACTGGCGCCGCACTGAGCAACCACAACGGCCTGGACAAACTGTCGTTCACCGGCAGCAACAGCGTCGGCAGCCAGGTGATGCGCAGCGCGTCGGCGCAGTGCCGGCCGGTGACGCTGGAACTGGGTGGCAAGTCGGCGATCGTGGTGTTCGATGATTGCGATGTCGACCAGGCAGTGGAATGGATCGTCGCCGGCATCACCTGGAACGCCGGGCAAATGTGCTCAGCCACTTCGCGGCTGCTGGTGCAGGACGGCATTGCCGATGCGCTGCTAACGCGCTTGCAGGCTGCACTGGAAAACCTGCGGGTCGGTAATCCGCTGACCGAAGAGGTCGATATGGGGCCACTGACCAGCCAGGCCCAGTGGTTGAAGGTGGCCAGCTACTTTGCCACGGCGCGGGAAGAAGGCCTGCATTGCCTGGCCGGTGGCAAGGCGCTGGACCGGGATGGCTGGTTCGTCAGCCCGACGCTGTATGCCGATGTGCCGAAAGACAGCCGCCTGTGGACCGAGGAAATCTTTGGCCCGGTACTGTGCGCACGGCGCTTTGCTACCGAGGAACAGGCAATTGCCGAGGCCAACGACAGCCGTTTCGGGCTGGTGGCGACGGTGTGCTCCGCCGACCTGGAGCGCGCCGAGCGGGTGGCCGATGCGCTGGAGGTTGGCCATGTGTGGATTAACTCGGTGCAAGCGGTGTTCGTCGAGACCTCGTGGGGTGGAACCAAGGGCAGCGGGATCGGGCGTGAGCTGGGGCCGTGGGGGTTGTCGGCCTACCAGTCGGTCAAGCATGTGACGCGGTGTCTGGGCTGAGATTTCCGCGGTCGCTCCCACAGGGATAGCGCAGGCCTGAAGGCCTGCGCCGTACCGGTGGGAGCGGGTTCACCCACGAAGAGGCCGGTGCAGGCAACACATGCCATGCGGCCCATTCGCCGGCAAGCCCCTACCCCAGGCGGTGATACACAACCGCTTCATGGCCCGGCTTGTTGTCGAGCAACTCGAACCCTAGCCCGACGACCTGGAACCCCACCCGGCTCAACACCTTGGCGGACGCAATGTTCCGCTTCAGGCAACTGGCCGCCAGGGTATGGATCCCCAACTCATCAATGGCATACCGGCAAACCCGGCTGGCAGCCTGAGTGGCATGGCCATTGCCCCAGAACGCCTTGCCCAGCCAATACCCCAGCACAGGTGCTGCACCGCCCAGCTCCCGCAACGAGATCACCCCCATCAGCGTCCCCTCATCACGGCAGCAGATTCCCCACACCACCCCTTCCCTGGTCGCCCAGAGCTGTGGGTGCCGGCCAATCCAGGCACTCGCCAGGCCTGGCGGGTAAGGAAAGGGAATGAGCGAGGTCATCTGGGCGATTTCCCGGTCCTGCAGCAAGCCCTCGATGGCAGACGCATCGCGCTGGGCGAGGGGGCGAAGCTGCAAACCTGGCGTATACAGTGTGGGTTGCATTCGGTTCTCCCTGCTCGTCGAATAGCTACTGTATGCGCAATCTCGCGGTAGCTGCCGGCCGCGCTGCGACAATATGTGTCACTGGAAATGTGTCACCAACAGGTGACTTTCACGGCCCCCGGCAAAGTCCCACTTCCTGGTACCCCCACAATCACAACACCAGGCCGGACCACCCATGCACCCTCAACGCACTGCCTTGCACAATGAACTGCACGCCCGCCCGTCGCTGTATTTCGACGGCCCGGCGCATGTCTTCCACCTGGCCTTGCTCGGCGGCGATGCTGCCTGTACGGCACTGCTGCAACGCTGCTGCCCGGATGGCCTGGACACCGCAGCCGCCCAAGGCATCACCCGCCTGGATGGCCATCCCTTCAAGTGGGAGCGGCACACCGAGTTCTTCACCCTGACCCTGGTGGTGCCCTGCACTGCCGCCGACACCGAGTGGCAAACACTGCCGCCGGTGCTGGCCGAGGCTATCGCCCCGCAAGCGGCGCAGGTGATCAACGCCGTGCAGGTGCTGGTCCGCGACGAACAGGGACTGGACCTGCCCCACTACGGTTTCAAGGACCCGTGCGGCTCCTGCGTCGGCGGTGGCGATGCGGTGGTGTGGAGCGATTTCCGCCTGACCGAGGACGGCACCAACCGCTTCCTGTTCATCGACCGCCGCCTCAATGCCTACCGCCAGGGCCGCATGATCCGCCGCCTGCTGGAGATCGAAACCTACCGCATGATGGCCTCGCTGACCCTGGCCACGGCCAAGGAACTGAGCCAGGAGCTGGATGCCTTCGACAAGACCCTGGTCAGCCTCTCGGAGCGCAGTGCCGGGGGCGATGGCCATGACTCCAAAGGGCTGCTGGAGGCCATTGCTCATCTGTCACGCCAGGTGGTCAGCCGCACGGTGAAAACCCGCCACCGCTTCGGCGCCACGCAAGCCTATGCGCAACTGGTGTTCGAGCGCCTGGGCGAGCTGCGGGAAAGCCATGTGGGCGACTGCCAGCGCCTGGGGGTATTCATCGAACGGCGGTTCAAACCGACCGTGCGCTACTGCGCGGCCACCGAGCAGCGCCTGGAGCAGTTGGCGAAGAATGTGGCCAACCTGGGCGACCTGTTGCAGGCGCGGGTACAGGTGGAGATGGAAGAACAGAACGCCGAGATCCTGCGCAGCCTCAATGCCCGGGCCGATGCCCAGGTGAAAATCCAGCGGGCGGTGGAGGGGCTGTCGATCATTGCCATCACCTACTACCTGCTGAACCTGTTCAAGTTGCTGTATGGCGGGCTGAATGTGCTGGGGCTGGGGCTGACGGCGCGGGATGGGCTGCTGGCCATGGCGCCGCCTGTGCTGCTGGTGCTGTTGGTGATTCTGATGAGGATCAGGCAGGCCAAGCAGCATTGAGGTTGGGGGCTGCTTTGCAGCCCAATCGCCGGCAAGCCAACTTCCACAAGGACCGCGTCGACTTCAAGCCATACGCAGTACCTGTGAGAGCCGGCTTGCCGGCGCTTGGCTTCACACCGACTCGTCAGCCGAGCGAGCGCCCTCCTGCACCAACACCATGCTCTGCGGCGACGACAGGGCAATACCTTCATCACGCAGGCGCCCAAGAATGGTGAACAGCAGGTCGCTACGGGTCCCAGACACCTGCCGCGGCCCCGCCACGTAACCACTCACGCCAATCACCATCCCGCTGCTGGTCAGGTCCTTGAACGACACCGACGTGGCCGGCGCATCCAGAATCGCCTCGTGCTCCTGGTAAGCCGCCAGCAGCAGTTCACGCACGCGGTTGGCATCGGTCTCCAGCGGCAGCGTCAGCGTAATGCCGACCACGCCCAAGGCATTGCCCATGGTCACGTTGCGCACGTTCTGGGAAATGAACTGCGAGTTGGGCACGATTACCGTCGAACGGTCGGACATCTGGATCTCGGTGGCACGCACGTTGATACGGCGAATGTCGCCCTCGACGCCCGCTAGGCTGACCCAGTCGCCCACCTTCACCGGGCGCTCGGTCAGCAGGATCAGGCCGGAGATGAAGTTCTGCACGATCTGTTGCAAGCCGAAACCGATACCCACCGACAGGGCACTGACCACCCAGGTCAGGCTGGTGAGGTTGATGCGCAGGGTCGACATCACCAGCATGGCCAGGAAGATGAAGCCCAGGTAACCCACCAGGGTCACCAGCGAGGCACGCATGCCGGCGTCCATGTCGGTTTCCGGCAGCAGGCGATCGCTCAGCCAGCGCTTGACCACGCGGATGGCGAACAGGCCGCCGAGGAGCATCACCAGCGCCAGCAGGATGTCCTGGGGGACAATGTTCATGTTGCCGAGCAGCTTGCCGCCGGTACCGTCCCAGTCGCCCAGGCTCAGCAGCAGCTCGCTGGGGCTGGTGCCCGACGGCATCAGTGCCAGCAGCAGTGCCAGGAACAGCACCACGGTGCGGCCGATGCCGGCCAGGATGGTGCTGGCCTGGGCCTGGTGACGCGGCGCCAGGCCCAGGGTCGAGGCCAGCGCCAGGCCACCGGGTTGGCGGGGCGACAGCAGGGTTTCGCACAGGTCGCCAAAGAAGGTGGTCAGCAGGTAGGCACAGGTGACCACCAGGCTGACCCACAGCAGCTTGGCAGTAAGGAAGTAGGCGAGTGTCAGGTAACCGGTGAGCAGGGCCAGCAGGATCAGCGTCAGCCAGATCACCATCACGAACGGGATCAACCCGGCCAGGCCCGTGGGGCGCTCCAGGTCAAGCTTGCGCAGGGTACGGCGGTAACGCAGCAGCGCACAGGCGAAGGTGACCGCCACTACCAGCGCGGTCAGGCCGTTGACCGCCACGGTCAGCGCCAGGCTGGCACCGATCACGCTGTTGATGCGCTCCATGGTCATCATGACCATCAGCGCCAACGCCAGCACCTTGGGGAACCAGCCCAGCGCGCTGGCCACTTCGTCGTGGATCGGCGGCAAGCGCCAGGACGGGCGTTGCAGCATCAGCATGGCGCGGCCCAGGCCGGTGATAAAGGCGCTGAACACCACCAGGGCGAGCACGTGGTTGGCCAGGCTGGCGATATCGGAGCCCAGCTCGGCGCTGCTCTCCAGCCCCCAACGCAGCAGCGAGACCGAGCCGGCGATGGTACCCAGGGTTGCCAGGCTCACGCCCAGCGCCAACGCACTGCGGCGCAGGCGGCCTTCGGGTAGCCAGCTGACCATGGCGTTGGCCAGCAAACGCTCGAGCACGCGGCGTACCAAGGTCCAGACCAGGATTGCCGCCACCAGGCTGGTAATGAACAGCCAACGATGTTCGGCGCTGAAGGCACTGCCGATGGCATCGGCCGTCTCGCCACGCAGGTCACGCAGGCGCCCCACATCGTCCTGGGTGGGGCGAATGATGCTCTGCCAGAATGCCGGGCTCAGCGGTGAGGCCGCGCGGCTGGTGATCTGCGAGTTGAACTGGCTACGCCGCAGGTTGACGATTTGCGTGGACAGGTCGCGGGCCGATTGGGTCAGCTTGGCAGCCTGGTCCTGCTGGGCTACCAAAGCCTTCTTCTCGGCTTCCAACGCTTTACGCTGCTGGGTCAGGGTGGCGGCCTCGTCCGGCTGGACCGGGCCGATGACCTTGAGCTGGTCGTCGATTTTTTCCACGTCCGTGGTGCGCAGGGCAGTCAACGCATCGGCCTGGCGCTGAACCTGCACGGCGCCCAGGCGCAGTTGCGACAGCAGATCGTCGTTGGCCTCGTTGGTGACCCCCTGACGGATCTGGTCCAGGCGCTCGCTCAGTTGCTCGAAGCTGGCGTTCTCATCCAGCACGGGCGCTTCGGCAACCGCCAGGTTGGACAAGGGTGTGGCCGGGGCCGACCAGGCCGGGCTGGCGAGCGCCAGCATCAGGGCCATCAGGACCATAAGGCCTGGACAATAACGGGCAAGGCTGACACGCCTCATCGAATATTCCTCTTTACAATTCGATTTGGCGGCGGATTCTACTCGGCTTCACGCGATCAGGAGAGTGCCGTTTCTCGCTTGAGCAGTTGCTGTTTGCGCTCGACGCCCCAGCGGTAGCCGCTGATGTCGCCGTCCCGGCGCACTACCCGATGACAAGGGATGGCCACGGCGATGTGGTTGGCCGCGCAGGCCATGGCCACCGCGCGCACCGCCTTGGGTGCGCCGATGCGCTCGGCTATCTCGGTGTAGCTGACCCGGCTGCCGGCCGGCACCTCGCGCAGGGCCTGCCACACCCGTTCCTGGAATGCCGTGCCTTGCACGTCCAGCGGCAGGGCCAGGCCCAGCGCCGGGGCTTCGACGAAGCCCACCACTTCGGCAACCAGCCGTTCGTAGGCGCTGTCGCCGCCGATCAGCCGTGCCTTGGGGAACTGGTCCTGCAAGTCGTGCAGCAGGGCCTCGGGGTCGTCGCCCAGCAAGATCGCGCAAATGCCCTTTTCGCTCTGGGCGACCAGGATCGCGCCCAGAGAGCACTGGCCGAGGGCGAAGTGGATGGTTGCCCCGGCGCCACCGGCGCGGTACTGCCGTGGGCGCATGCCCAGGCGCTGGTCGGCGCTTTCGTAGAAACGGCTGTTGGAGTTGTAGCCGGCGTCGTAAATGGCATCGGTGACCGAGCGCTGGCCATCTTCCAGGTGCTCGCGCAGGCGCCTGGCGCGGAAGGCGGTGGCGTAGGCCTTGGGGGTAAGGCCGGTTTCGGCCTTGAACAGGCGGTGCAGGTGGAAGGGGCTGACGGCCAGCTGGGCGCTGAGTTGGTCGAGGCTGGGCGCGGGGTCGCTGGCTTCGATCAGGCGGCAGGCGCGGGTGACCAACTGGCTGTGGCGGCTGGCGCTGGCGTTGGTAGTGGCGGTGCAACGTTTGCAGGCGCGGTAACCAGCGGCTTCGGCGGCGGCGGGGGTGTCGTAGAACGTGACGTTGCTGCGCTTGGCCAGGCGTGATTTGCAGCCGGGGTGGCAGTAGATGCCGGTGGTGCGCACGGCGTAGACGAAGTGGCCGGTGGCCGCGGTGTCCCGGGATTCTACGGCTTGCCAGCGTTGGTCGGGGGTGGTGTAGGGGTTCATTGGTCAGCTTCCAGATAAGTTGTCGCCTGTGCCGGCCTCTTCGCGGGCAAGCCCGCTCCCACAGGGATCGCATCTGCCTTGAAAATTGCGCTGTACCTGTGGGAGCGGGCAAGCCCGCGAAAGGGCCGGTGCAGACCATGCAAAAACCTCAGGCCCGCCACAGGTACCAGGCCGCCACGGTGCGGTACGGCCGCCAGCCGCCGCCCAGCGAACGCATCTGCGCCGGCGTCGGTGCCTTGTCCAGCCCCTTCATCCGCCGATACCCCTCGCGCACGCCAAAATCGTCCGCCGGCAGAACATCCGAACGCGCCAGGCTATAGATCAGCAACATCTCCACCGTCCACCGCCCTACCCCGCGCAATGTCACCAGCCGTTCGATCAACGCCTCGTCAGGCATGGCCAGTGCCTCTTCCCGGGTCGGCACCACACCCTCCAGACGGCCTTGGGCAATGCCCTGGATCGTCGCCATCTTGCTTGCGGAGAAACCACAGGCACGCATGGTTTCCGGTGTAACCGCCAACAACTGCTCCGGCTTTGGGAACGCAGCCTCCGGGAACTGCGCCAGCAACCGCCCAAGAATTGCCTCGGCGGCACGGGCATGCAGTTGCTGGTAGGCAATCGCCCGCACCAACACCTCATAAGGCTCACGCCCCGGCGTGGCCTGGTGCAGGCAAGGCCCGGTCGCCGCGATATGCCGCGACCAGTCCGGGTCGAGTGCCGCCAGGTATTCGGTGGCCTCGCGGTACGCGTCAGGCGAAAGGTCGGCCAGGATCATGGCACCTCCATCAAGTCGATTGCAGGTCCAGCTTAGCGCAGCCGCTCATCGGGCAAACGCCGGTTCTTGCGCGACCAATTCCTGACCGTCAGTCGGCAATCACCCGCAAGCGCCCCGCGCGCCGGTAGGACTGCCGGGCAAAGCACACGAACAGCCCGGCCATCAGCGCCAGTGCGATGGGCAGACCATGCGGCGCCACATCCATCGCCGCACCGCTCACCAGCGGCCCGACCAGGCTACCCACGCCCCACAGCAAACCCACGCTGGCATTGGCGGTAACCAGGTCCTGGCCCTTGAAGCGCTGCCCGATCAGCACCAGCGCCAGGGTGTAGATGCCCCCTGCCACGGCGCCCAGCAGCACCAGCAGCGGCCACAGCAGCCAGGTCATGTTCAGCAGCCAGGGCAGGCCGATACCGATCGCCATCGCCAGCAACCCGCACACCAGGTGCAACCCGGTGCGCTCCACCCGGTCGGCCAACCAGCCGAGCGGCAACTGGAACAACATGTCGCCGGCAAACACCACGGTCACCATCAGCGCCGCCACACCCACGGCAAAACCATGGCTGGTGGCATATACCGGCAGCAGCGACAGCACCACGGCATCGAAGAACGAGAAGAACAGCACCGCCACGCACAACGCCGGCGCCACGCGGAAGAAACCGGCCAGGCCGAAGCTCTTTTCACCCTCTTCATGTTCCACATGGTCGTTGGGCACGGTCAGCACGATGCACAGCAGCGCCAGGCCATAGCAGGCGGTGACCACAGCGGTGATCCATGGGCTGTTGGCGCCCAGCACCGCCAGCATGGCCGGGCCGAGCACCTGGAAGCCAGTGAAGCTGGTGGCGTACAGGGCCATGATCTTGCCGCGGTTGTGCTCCGGGCACAGCTCGTTGACCCACGACTCGCCGAGGATGATGGCGATCCCCATCCCCAGCCCCAGGCCCAGGCGCAGCAGCGCCAGCAGCCACAGCGAGCCGAACGCCGACTCGAGCAAGGCAATGCTGAGCGTGCACAGGCTGAAGCACAGCAGGTAGATGGTGCGCCGGGTGAGGTGGCGACAGCAGGCGTCGACCATGAACGCCGAGAGCATCATGCCCGCGGCGGGTATGGCCGAGATGATGCCGATTTCCAGGGTACTTGCACCGGCTTCATGCAGGCGCAACGACACCAGCGGCAGGCTGGCCCCCAAACTGAAACCCACAACCGAAACGGCGAACAACAAGCCCGCCAGCAAACGCATGTTCATGTACCACTCCTTGCAAACCGAAAAGACGTGCAGACACAGGCGCGCACGCCAGGGCGGCGAGCGACGCGAAAGCGCAGATCAGTTCAGGCGAGGTGTGGCGAGAAGGTGAAGGCAAACAGCACACTGCGGCGACGCTTGAGCACCGTGTCGCTCGGCCACGCACGACGCAGGGCCTGGAGGGCAGGCTGGCGGGTGTTTGGCAAGGACTGGGTACGGCACATTGCTTTGGCTACTACGCAGGTGGTCAGGAAAAGAGGCGGCACTCTAGGCCAAGGGTGTCAGGCCGTCAATCGTCGGGGGCTGCTTTGCAGCCCCGGCAACATCAGTGCTTGCCGGTACTTGGCAAGAACACCGCCAACAACCCGAACAACGGCAGGAACGAACACACCTCGTACACATACTCGATGCCACGCAGGTCTGCCACATACCCCAGCAGTGCCGCACCAATGCCACCAAAGCCGAACATCAGCCCGAAGAAGATCCCGGCAATCATGCCCACACTGCCCGGCACCAGCTCCTGCGCATACACCACGATCGCGGAAAACGCCGAGGCCAGGATAAAGCCGATCACCACGCTCAACACCGTGGTCCAGAACAGGTCGGCATACGGCAACACCAGGGTGAACGGCGTCACGCCAAGGATCGAGAACCAGATCACCGCCTTGCGCCCGATACGGTCACCGATCGGCCCGCCAAAGAAGGTACCCGCCGCCACCGCACCGAGGAACAGGAACAGATGCAGCTGCGAACTGGCCACCGACACATCGAACTTCTCGATCAGGTAGAAAGTGAAGTAGCTGGTGAAGCTGGCCATGTAGAAGTACTTGGAGAACACCAGCAGGCCCAGCACGATCAGCGCTGCGATCACCCGCCCGCGGGAAATGCCGTGGGTCGCCTGCACTGCCTTGCGCGCCTTGGCCTGGTTGAGGTGCTCCTTGTACCAGCCACGCAGCATCAGGGTGACGCCGAGGAAGAACAGCGCAGCCAGGCCGAACCAGGCCACGTGAGTCTGGCCGAACGGAATGACAATGGCCGCCGCCAACAGCGGGCCCAGGGCCGAGCCGGTGTTGCCGCCGACCTGAAAGGTCGACTGGGCCAGGCCAAAGCGCCCGCCCGAGGCCAGGCGCGCGATACGCGAGGTCTCCGGGTGGAAGGTCGACGAGCCGATCCCCACCAGCGCCGAGGCCAGCAGAATCGTCGGGAAGCTGCCAACGAAGGCCAGCATCACGATACCCACCAGGGTGCACAGGGTACCCAGCGGCAACAGGTTCGGTGCCGGTCGGCGATCGGTGAAGAAGCCGACCCAAGGCTGCAGCAGCGAGGCGGTGATCTGGAACGTCAGGGTGATCATGCCGATCTGGGCGAAACTCAGGTCGTAGTTGGCCTTGAGCATCGGGTAGATCGCCGGCAGCACCGACTGGATCAGGTCATTGATCAGGTGCGCCAGGGCGCAGAAACCGATGATGCGCATCACCAGCGGCGTGGCTTGGCTCGACGCCGCACTGGTGGGCGCCGTGGAGGCGCTACTGATAGCCATGTGCCTGACTCTCCATCCGTAGTTTGGGATCCGATTATCGGGAAACGAATAGATACTTAGCTACCTTTTTATTCATCTGTCGCAGCGCACTTGCAAATGGTTCTCAATATAATTAGCATCCTCGGCCCATTCCCCTGTCATCGTTGGGCGAAACGGCCCCTATCGCGAGCAGACCGAATTCATGAGCCCGATGCCCGCCAGGCAATTGCAGCCGCCGACCACTCGCCCCCGCCCGCGACAGATCAATGCGCGCCGCAGCCACTTGGGCAAATGGCTGGCGCTGCTGTTCTTGCTGGGGCTGGGCGCTGCCGCCTACCTGTATTGGCCGCTGATGCAGCGCCTGGGCAGCCAATTGCACACCGATGCAGGTGAACTTCGCAGCCTGCGCCTGGCCGATGGCACCACTCTGCACCTGGATAGCGCCAGCGCGATGAACGCCGACCTGCGCGGCAGTACACGCGAACTACAACTGGTGCAGGGCCAGGTGTACCTGGAAGTGATGCTCGACGGCCGGGCCATGGAGGTGACAGTGGGCGATGCGCGCATTCAGGTGTTCGGTACCCGCCTGCAGGTCGCCCGCCATGCAGGCCATGACGAACTGGTGGTGCTCAGTGGCCAGGCAATGGTTATCCAGGGCGGCGAACAGCGCCTGGTGTCGGCGGGCGAGCGGGTAACCTTCGATGGCTCGCGTATCGGCCCGGTGCGCAAAGCCGACCTCAAGGCCGTCGGCAGCTGGCGCAACGGGCACCTGAAAGCCAGCGACATGCCGTTGGGCCACGCAGAAACCGGGCCTGGCCGCTAAGTTTTTGAAAGCGTGCAAATTTTTTTTGAAATGAGTGTTGACAGGGGGGCCGTTCAAGAGAATAATGCGCGCCATCGGCTACATAGCTCAGTTGGTTAGAGCATAGCATTCATAATGCTGGGGTCCGGGGTTCAAGTCCCTGTGTAGCCACCAAACAAGACGAAGGGCTTACCGCAAGGTAAGCCCTTTTTCTTTGCCTGCGAAAAATACCACAGGCCTGCCCTCCTTCTCCCGCCTCAACGCATGCCGGTAACAGCCACGGCCAGGCCAAGCCCTATCAGCGCCAGGCCGATCACCCGATCCACCAGCATCTGCCGCTCGATCATCGCCTTGCGCAATGCCGTGCTGGAGAAGAACACCGCCACCAGGCTGAACCACAGCCAGTGAGCAACGGACATGAAAGCGCCGTAGGCAAAATCCAGCACCAGCGGGCTACCGGGCTTCACCACCTGGGTGAAGGCGCTGATGACGAACAGCATGGTCTTGGGGTTGAAGGCGTTGGTCAGAAAGCCCGTGCGCAGGGCCTGCGTCACACTGGCGGCGGATGCGGCGCCCCCGTCGAGGCTGATGCGCCGGGTGTTGGTGAGCGACTGGTAGCCCAGATAAACCAGGTAACCCGCGCCTAGCACTTTCATGCCCAGGAACAAGGCCGGGCTCTGGCTGATGATCACCGCGATGCCCAGCACCGTGTACAGGACATGCACCTGCACCCCCAATGCAATGCCCACGGCGGCAGCCAGCCCGGCCTTGCGGCCTTGTGCATAACTGCTGCGGGTGACCATGGCGAAGTCGGCACCAGGGCTGATGACGGCGAGCAGGGTGAACAGGGCGACGGCGATGAGTTCGGTCATGCTGGTGGCTCTCGATAGGCGATGGAAATGCACAGACCATGCAATTATCGAGAGCTTATAGCCCGGGAAAAATCGATTTATAGTGAAGCAAATCTGATAGCTTTCCTCACAGTTATATAGAACCTGTGCCGGCCTCTTCGCGGGTAAACCCGCTCCCACAGGTGATGCGCCGCCCTCAGGTTCGGAGAAGTTCCTGTGGGAGCGGGTTTACCCGCGAAGAGGCCGGTACAGGCAACCAGGGATGCCATGAAACTGCCTCCACTCAACGCCTTCCGCTACTTCGACATCGCCGCCAAAACCGAGAGTTTCGTGCGCGCCGCCGAGCACCTGCACGTCACCCACGGCGCGGTCAGCCGCCAGGTGCGCCTGCTTGAAGAAAGCCTTGGCGTGGAGCTGTTCGAGCGCCGCAACCGGGCCATTTTCCTCACCCCTGCCGGTCGCGCTTTGCAGGGCACCACCCAGGCGATCTTCGAGCAGCTCGAAGGCGCCGTGCAGCGTTTGCAGCAACAGGCCCGCGACAACGTGCTGGTGCTGTCGTGCGAACCGACCATTGCCATGCGCTGGCTGATCCCCCGCCTGCCCCGCTTCCATGCCGCCCACCCCGACCTGCAGTTGCACCTGGTCGCCGCAGGCGGGCCCCTGGACTTCGCCCGCAGCGGTGTCGACCTGGCAATACGCCGCGACGACTTCCACTGGGACAAGCAGCTGTACCACCAAAAAATCTGCGACGAATGGATCGGCCCGGTGTGTCACCCCACCTCCCCCATCCAGCTTGAAGGCCAACGCCTGCTGCACAGCGCCACCCGCCCCGGGGCCTGGCCCACCTGGCTGCGCCTGAGCGGCCAGCAGGCTCGGCACACCGAGCGCAGCGACTTCGAGCATTTCTACCTGTCGATTCAGGCTGCCAGCGCCGGCCTGGGCCTGGCCATGGCCTCAGCCCTGATGGTGCGTGACGAACTCGACAGCGGGCAGTTGCAGGCGCCATTCGGCTTTGTACGCGACGGCTCGGCCTACCACCTGCTCAGCCCGCAGCCCTTGGAAGACGGCGGCAAGCGCCAGCGCTTCGCCGCATGGGTGATGGGCGAATGCCGGGGCTGCCTGGCTCATCTGGGCTTGATACAGAACGACGAACCCGAACGGCCATCACCACCCCAGGTACGGTAACCCGCGGTATCTACATGAATACGCCCGGACGGATAGCGCCCCAGGCCCATGTTCCAGGCCTGGCCATACTGCTGCCAGAAACGGCACAGCGGGTTGGGGTCCGCCCAGGCGGGTAGCAGGATATCGACGGCGAAGGCACGGGTGTGGGCGCTATTGGCTGCCCCGCCGGCGCAGACGTTCAGGCGTGGGTCGCGGTAGGCCGAAACCACCTCGAACTGGCGCAGGATGCCTTGGTCGTCGAGCGCCTTGATCAGCGAGAGCGTCGAGCGCACTGCCGGCCAGTTGCTGGCAGGTGGCACGGCGAAGGGTGACGCGCGGCACAGCTTCCAGTCCGAGGCCGAACGCAGCAGCTGATGGATCGGTACCACGCCATACAGGCGCGCATCCACCAGCATCTCGCGAAACGGCCGGGTCTGATGGTCCCCGGCCCATTGCGCGAACAACCACAGATCACGCTCATCGGCCTGCGCTGCAGCACACAGCATGCCCAGTGTCAGCGCCAGCCATCCAGCCCTTTTCATCCCCGCTCCCCCTGCCACAGTATGTGCAACACTGCCGAACACGGCAGCGCCCAACAAGGAGTTAAGCATGCACAAGATTGCCTTACCGAGCCTCGCCGCCCTGGCCTTCAGCGGCCTTGCCGCCGCCGACGCGCGCATCGACCTGGGCGACGCCCAGCGCGTTACCCGCCTCTTCGCCTTCCCCAACAACTGCCACGTGATCTGTTATCGCGACTGGACCCTGGAGCAAACCGTCGAACACTACCTGACCCAGAGCGTACGCCGCGACGGCCATGCCGCCGCCCAGGTGCATGTAAGCCGCGACAATGACCGCCTGCACGCAACCATCAGTGGTGTACCCGCCAGCTATGCCAAGCCGCTGCGCAAGCTGCTCGACAGCGGTGAACTGGCCTATCAGGGGGCCACCCGGCTGAACAAGGACGGCAAATGGTCCTACGACTGGTACCTGTTCCTGCCACTGGGCATGGCCCTGCAGAACCGCCGCAGCATCGAACTGCTGCACTTCCCGCCGGACTACTCGCTGACCCAGGCCCAGGACTACCTGCGCTCCAACACCACCGACCGCTGGGCCGAGCTGCTGACATTCAACGGCGTCGACGCCAGCCAGACCCCGGCCTACCAGACCATCATCGATATCGCCCCCATCGCCGCACCGGCCAGCGCGGGCGAAGCGCTCAAGGACACCTACAGCTACTTCAAGGACTACCAGGTGCGCATGGTCAGCGAGATGACCCTGCAGAACCCCGCCAGGCCCCTGCCGATGGTGGCCTTCGGCGCGCCGGTACGCAGCTGGATCCAGCAACAGTACGGGCCGCAGGTGGATGTGCTGGGCCTGGTCAGCATCAGCCCGCAGCCAGGGGCCAAGGTGCCGGTGCTGGGCGCCAACCACCCCAGCGCCATCTGGTATGCGGCGAACAAGGACAGCCACGGTGGCAACGAGGATGCAGCCAATGCCGCCGGCTTGAAAATGATGGGGCAGGACCTGACCGCGGCATGCTGGCAGGCGGGGATGGGGCGCAATCAACGGGCCGATGCCAAGCTGACGCTGGACGCCTGCTCGACCAAGTGGCAGGTGACGCAGAAGAAACAGACCTGCGAGCTGTTCTTCCGCACCGTGCGCAAGTACACGCCAGAGCAGGCGGCAGCCAAATGCAATACCGGCAGCGTGACCAGAAGCCTGCGCGACCTGGCCAAGCCGATAGAGGCTCAGCCGCAGGACCTGTGACCGGCATACCGTTTCTTCGCGGGCACGCCCGCTCCCACCCGTGATGTGCAAGGCATGAGGCCTGTAGAGTACCTGTGGGAGCGGGCGTGCCCGCGAAGAGGCCGGTGCAGGCCTGCTCAGTCTTCGAGCAGGGTGCAGGCCATCACCAGCGCATCCTCACGGCCGCCGGCAACCGGGTAATAGTCGCGGCGGCGGCCGATTTCGTTGAAACCGTAGCGCTCGTACAAACGATAGGCCGACTGGTTGCTGGCGCGCACTTCCAGGAAGCACTCGCGGCCATTGAGCTGGTAGGCCCGAGCCATCAGGTGTTCGAGCAGGCGCAGGCCCAGGCCACGGCCCTGGTTTTCCGGCTTGACGGTGATATTGAGCAGGTGCGCCTCGTCGATGATCACGTTGATCACGCCATGGCCCACCTGCTGCTGGCCGTCGAACATCAGCCAGATTTCGTACGATTTGAGCGCATCCTGAAAGATCCCACGGGTCCAGGGATGACTGAACGCGGCATATTCGATCTTAAGTACGGCATCCAGATCCGCCTCGGTCATCGGGCGGAAGCTGATCGAGTCACTCATTCAACGCTCTTCCAGCGCGCCATCAGCTGGCGCATGGCTTTCCAGACGTCCGCCTTGCGCTGCGGCTCGTCCATCAACAGTTCAAGGCCCGGCAAGGCCCAGGCTTCGCCCAGGCCCTCGAGCTTCAGGGTTTGGTAATAGGCATCGCCATCGGCATTGGCGGCAAAGCGCAGCGCCGGCAGGCCGATCAGCCACAGGCAGGTGCACGGGGTGTCCTCCAGGCGCGCCTGGACAAAGCCCTGGACGAAATCGCGCGCAGCCTCCGGGCCCTGGTCCATGTTGCCGCGCACCAGCAGCGGCCAGCGCACCGGCTCGCCGATGATCTGCGGGGCATCGGGCAGGCCGGCGGCTCGCAGCATGTCCTTGAGCAGCAGATAGGACGGGTCGCGGCTCTGGAACGGCTGGCCGGTGGCCAGTTCTACCAGCAGCAAGCAACTGCCAGCGCGCAGCAACTGCAGTGAGAAGCGCGGGGGCGGCACCGGGGCCGCGCGCGGTGGTGCGGCCTGCTCCTCGGCCTCGGCGGGCTTGGCGGGCTTGGCGGCCGGCTTGGGCACACTGCCCGGGCGCGGAACCTCGATTTTCGGCCGCTCGCCGGAGCGGGCCTGAGGGGCGGCGGGCGCCTCGTTGGCAGCCGGTACCGGCCTGACGTCGAAATCGAGGTCCTCGACCGGCGCCACCGGCAGCAGCAGCTCGGGGCGCGACGGTGCAGCGAACGGCAGTTCGGCGCGCGGCAGCCAGTGCACCACTTGCATGGCGGAAAGGTAGGCGCGGCGACGGGGTTCGGTGAGCAAGGGGCGGGTTTCCGAGGGGTGGAGACAATTGGCCATTCTAACGCCGTTGGCATTCGAGTGCCGCAACTGGTCGGCGGATTTTTATTGCCTGTACCGGCCACTTCGCGGGCACGCCCGCTCCCACAGGTACTGCACACAGCCTGAAGTGTGTGCAGTACCTGTGGGAGCGGGCGTGCCCGCGAAAGGGCCAGTGAAACCCTCATCAAAGCAAGGGTTATCCCCCATTACAGACCAAGGGGTGAAAACCTCCCCCCCGGATGCAGTACAATCGCCCCCTTTTTCTTGGCAACGAGTCGAAGCCAATGATCGAACCCAAGCGCGTCCTGCGCGCCCTAGCCGAACACTGGGCCCTGATCGAGCCACTGTGCGAGCGTTTCGACCAGGGCACCCTGAGCCTGGTCGAATTGCGTCAGCATGTGGCCCGCCAGCAGGTCGAAAGCACCCCGCAGGACATCACCCAGCTGCTCGACGTGTGGATCCGTCTGGATATCCTGGTCCCGGTGGCCAAGAGCCCGAACCGTTTCGAGCTCAACGCGCAAATCCACGACTTCCTCGCCTACCTGCGCCGCGAACACCGGCTGGGCCTGTGCCTGGAGATCGAAGCCTACCTGCGCCACCTGGAACGCCTGGCCGGGCATATCCAGGACGCCTTCGACAACCGCGACAGCGACGACCTGGCGCGCCAGCTGCGCCTGCTCGACATGCGCGTGCGCGATGTACTGAAGAAACTCGACAACGACGAGCAGGCACTGGTGGCCGTGGCCGAGCGGGCCAAGACCAGCAACCGCCAGATCCCGCTGCGCCAGCGCTATGCCGAAGTACTGGCGACCTGGGACGAGTATGTCGAACCGATGATCCAGCTGGTCAACGCCGACGGCGCCTTCGAACAGGGCGTACGCAAGGTCGAAACCGTATTGCTGAAGCTACTGGGTGAACAGGCGCGCCTGGGCCACCTGGTCGACGACGACATGCTGCTGCGCACCCACGCGCGCATCCTGGAAATGCAGACCAGCGCTCAGCTGACCCTGCGCCACGCCCGCGAACTGCTGCTGCCGCTGCGCGAAGAGGCCCGCCGGCACAACGCCGTGACCCGTGGCGCCGCACTGGCCCTGTCGGTGATCCGGCGCAAGGGCATCGACGCCGTGCCGCAAGCGGCCATGCCGATGTTCACCCGCCCGCAAAGCACCTTCCTCGGCAGCGCCAGCCAGGTCGAGGCCTATGTCTACGCCCTGGCCCGCTTCGAGCCCAAGCCGGCGCGCTTCCCCAAGGCCCACAAGACCCAGTCCGGCGCCCTGCCCCGTGCACCGCGCACGGTCAAGGAAATGGCCGAACGCTGCGAACAGGCCCTGCCGCTGCCCGACCTGATGGTCTGGCTGCTGGAGCAGGAACCCGAAGGCGCCACCGACGAGCTGCTGTACTGGTTCTCGCGCCTGTCGCGGGAAAAGCGCTTCAAGCGCGAACGCCTCGACCGCCGCGAGTACATCACCCAGGAACACCTGGTCAGCCTGCGCTCGTTCGCCCTGACTTCCAGCCGCGAAGACGCCGCCAGCGCGCCTACCGAATCCAACGCGAGCCCAGCCCATGCATCTTGATCTTTCCGAACTGTCCCAGCTCGCGCCGATCTTCCGCGAGCTGTTCAAAGGCTTCCACGTCAGCCGCCGCGACCCCGAGCTGTACGCCCAGCTGTCGAACTTCCAGGACCAGTACCGCACCCTGTTCAAGGCCTTGGGCTTCGAACTGGTGTGCGACACCCGTGGCTTCTACTACTTCGTGCCGGACATGACCGCCGCGCAGGTCAACAAGACCGCGCAGCGCCTGTCGCTGTTCACCTTCATCCTGGTCGAACACCTGGCCGACCAGGGCCGCGACCCGATGGCCGTGCTCGATGGCGGCAGCATCGGCCGTGACGAACTGCCCTCGCTGCTGGACAAGTACCGCGACCTGTTCCTGCAGGCCGAAGTGCAGACCGTGGACGAGCTGGAAGAAAAAATCCTGCGCCGCATGACCCAACTCGGCTTCGCCTTCGAGGAAGGCGGCATCTACCGCTTCCTGCCACCGATGCACCGCTTCCTCGACGTGTGCCTGGCCGTGCAGCAGGACCGCGACCTGGCGGCCACCCTGCACAGCGACCTGCCGCTGCCGACCCCGGTACTGGTCGAGGAAGAAAGCCCCGAAGAACTCAACCGCACCGACGACCCGCTCGACCTCAGCCCGTTCGAGGGCGAGGAAAGCGAAGAGCAAGCCCTGGCCCGGGCCATCCGCGAAGAGCAACAGGAGATTGACGCATGAGCCAGGAACGCTACGGCATCCGCCGCTTCGCACTGCTCAACACCGCCGGCTACAGCCTCGGCCTGTTCCCGCTGGAACACCCGCTGTCGGTATACGGTGCCAACAACCTGGGTAAATCGGCGTCGATCAACGCCCTGCAATTCCCTATCCTGGCGCGCATGTCGGACATGAGCTTCGGCAAGTACAGCCTCGAGCAGTCGCGCCGCTTCTACTTCGCCAGCGACACCTCGTACATTCTCTGCGAGCTGAGCCTGCCCCACGGCCCGCACGTGATCGGCGTGGTTGGCCGCGGCCCGGGCGGCGGTTTCGGCCACCAGTTCTTTGCCTACAAGGGCGAACTGGACCTGGCCCACTACCAGAAGAACGACACCTGCCTGCGCCAGAAAGAGCTGTTCACCAACCTTGAGCGCCTCGGCATCAAGGCCTACGAGCTGAAGCCGGATGAACTGCGTCGTCTGCTGGTCGGTGGCCACACCTCGGTGCCGCTGGACCTGACCATGATCCCGCTGCGCTCGACCAGCGAGCAAAGCCTGAAAACCTTCCGCGCACTGTTCATCAACCTGCTGCACATGCGCGAAATCACCGCCGCCAAGCTCAAGCAACTGTTCCTCGATGCCTTCGAGCACAGCCTGCGCTCCGGCAGCGTCGACTACATCGCCGCCTGCGAGGAAGCCTTCCGCGACGTGCGCCGCATGGAGCAGGACTACAACGCCCTGGTCGCCGCCGGCCCGCTGGTCGAGGCCCTGGCCGGTGGCGTGGCCCAGCGCGACATCCTGCGCGGCAAGCTGCACCGCATTTCGCCAGTGCTCGACACCCTGCTGGGCACCTGGCAGGAATACGCCATGGCGCGCAAGGAAGAGCTGGTGATCCAGGCCGAGCACTACCGTGGCGAGCAGGACCGCCTGCAGAACGACCAGCGCGGCGGCACCCAGGAGCTGATGCGCCTGGAGCGTGAAATCACCGGTATCCAGCGCTGGCTGGGCGAGCTGTCGGTGCTCAAGCACCGCTTCGCCCTGGTCGATGACGTCAAGGTGCTGGAGCAGCAACTGCTGGCGGCCAAGGACGCCCACGACGAACTGGCCGGTGCCCTGGCCCAGTCGCGGCAGTTCAGCGCCGAAGACCTGGACGAACGCGTGCGCGACCTGGAAAAGCGCCTGAAGCAGGTCAAGCAGCAGCTCGACCACGCCGACAACAACAGCTACGCCCGCCTGCGCGAAGAGTTCTCGCAGCAGGACGTCGACCGCCTGATGCGCCTGTTCAACGGCGCGCTGTTCAGCCTGCCGCTGGGTGACCGCGGTATCGAACTGGACGACAGCGACCTGTGGGTAAAATCGCTGGAAGCGGTGCTCGACGGCTTCAAGGGCGAACGCTTCGAAGCCCCAGGCCTGTCCATCGACCTGTCGCACATCGACCCACCGGCGCTGCAGGCACTGGCCGACCGTGCCGCCCTGCGCGATCAGAAAGAGCGCCTGGAAAAAGAGCTGAAGCAGCTCAAGACCCAGCAAGCCGTGGCCGCCGACCGCTCCGCCTCCAAGGCGCAGACCGAAGCCCTGTACCAGGAAGTACTGGACGCGCAGAAAGCGCTGGAAGACTTCCGCCGCAGCGAAACCCTGGCCGCCGAAGAGCCCGAGAAGCTGGAACAGCTGTCGCAGCTGGAAGCCGCCCAGGACGAACTCAAGCGCTCCAGCGACGCCTTCACTGAACGCGTCCAGCAACTGTCGGCCAAGCTGCAGCTGGTCGGCCGGCAGATCGGCGACCTCGAGGCCAAGCAGCGCACACTGGAGGACGCCCTGCGCCGTCGCCAGCTGCTGCCGGCCGACCTGCCCTACGGCACACCGTACATGGAAGCCATCGACGACTCGATGGACAACCTGCTGCCACTGCTCAACGACTACCAGGACAGCTGGCAGAGCCTGCAGCGGGTGGACAACCAGATCGAGGCGCTGTACGCCCAGGTGCGCCTGAAAGGCGTGGCCAAGTTCGACAGCGAAGACGACATGGAGCGCCGCCTGCAGCTGCTGGTGAACGCCTACGCGCACCGCACCGACGAAGCCCTGACCTTGGCCAAGGCCCGCCGCGCCGCGGTCACCGACATCGCCCGGACCTTGCGCAACATCCGCAGCGACTACGACAGCCTCGAGCACCAGCTGGCCCTGTTCAACCGCGAGATCAACAGGCGCCAGGTATCCAACCTGGAGAGCTTCCGCGTGGTGCTGGCGCCGAACAAGGAAGCGCTCAAGCATATCGACCAGATCATCCACAGCGCCGGCCAGTACGAAGAAGGCGAAACCCTGTCGGTATTCGACCTGACCCAGAGCGCCGAGCAGGACAACAAGAACGAAGAGGCCAAGGAATACCTGGCACGGCTGGTGGCGGCCAACCACAACCAGCTGGGCCTGAAGGACCTGTTCGAGCTGGCGTTCGAGATCACCAAGGTCAACGGCCAGCCGGTGATCCATGCCGACATCGACGGTGCGGCATCCAACGGCACCACCATGACCATCAAGGCGCTGACCAACATGTACCTGTTGCTGCACCTGATGGACCGCGACCTGGCCGGGCGCATCCGCCTGCCGTACTACCTGGACGAAGCGGCGGACATCGACGAACGCAACCAGGCTGCGCTGCTGGAAACCAGCCTGCAGCTGGGCTTCGTGCCGATCCTGGCGAGCGTGAAGCCGCAGGTGTCGGCGCGGGTGGCGATCGACCTGGAAGGTGGTAGCGGGCCGAATGGCATCTACATCGACGAGGCGGACTGGAAGTTCATCAGCCGTCGGGATGAGGTGAAGGCGGTTGTGCGTGAGGATCATCAGGCCGAGGAATTGGCCTGATATCGGTGCATCGGGGCCGCGTTGCGGCCCTTTCGCAGCACAAGGCTGCTCCTACAAAGGCCTGGCGTACGCCGATCAAGTAGGAGCAGCCTTGTGCTGCGAATGGAGGCCAAAGGCCTCCCGGCAATCTGTCAGGCTATCAATGAGCCCAAGGCAGAATCGGAATAGCGGTCACCGCATTCTGCGGGCTGCCTTCGATCATGCGGTCGCTGTACACCAGGTACACCAGCGTATTGCGTTTCTTGTCGAGGAAGCGCACCACCTGCATGGTCTTGAACACCAGCGAGGTGCGCTCCTTGAACACTTCCTCGCCATCCTTCAGCTCACCCTTGAAGTTGATCGGCCCGACCTGACGACAGGCAATCGATGCCTCCGCCCGGTCCTCCGCCAGCCCCAACCCACCCTTCACGCCGCCGGTCTTGGCCCGCGACAGGTAGCAGGTCACGCCCTCGACCTTGGGGTCGTCGAACGCCTCGACCACAATACGGTCATTCGGCCCAAGGAACTTGAACACGGTGGACACCTGGCCGATTTCCTCAGCCCCGGCCAGCATTGGCAGCACCAGCGCTGCCACGCCGATCACGCGCTTGAACAGGCTCATACCAACACCAGATTGTCGCGGTGCACCAGCTCAGGCTCGGCGATATAGCCCAGCACGCTTTCGATGACATCGGATGGTTGGCCGATGATCTTTTGCGCTTCCAGCGCGCTGTAGTTGGCCAGGCCGCGGGCCACTTCAACACCGTCCGGGCCGACGCACACCACCATCTCGCCACGACGGAAGCTGCCCTGTACGGTCTTCACGCCAACCGGCAACAGGCTCTTGTTGGCCTGGCGCAGCGCCTGCACGGCACCGGCATCCAGCACCAGGGTGCCACGGGTCTGCAGGTGGCCAGCCAGCCACTGCTTGCGCGCGGCAAGCATGCCGCGCTCGGGCGACAGCAAGGTACCCAGACGTTCGCCAGCCTTGAGGCGATCCAGCACGCGCTCGATGCGGCCACCGATGATGATGGTGTGGGCACCGGAACGGGCGGCCAGGCGCGCGGCGCGCAGCTTGGTCTGCATGCCGCCACGACCCAGGGCGCCACCGGTACCGCCGGCCACGGCATCCAGTGCCGGGTCGTCGGCGCGGGCCTCGTAGATCAGCTGGGCGTCGGGGTTGTTGCGCGGGTCGGCATCGAACATGCCATCGCGGTCGGTGAGGATCACCAGCAAGTCAGCCTCGACCAGGTTGGCCACCAGCGCCGCCAGGGTGTCGTTGTCGCCGAAGCGGATCTCGTCGGTGACCACGGTATCGTTCTCGTTGATCACCGGCACCACGCCCAGGTCGACCAGCGTGCGCAGGGTGCTGCGGGCGTTCAGGTAACGCTTGCGGTCGGACAGGTCGTCATGGGTCAGCAGGATCTGCGCGGTGTGCTTGCCGTGCTCGCCGAAGCTCGACTCCCAGGCCTGCACCAGGCGCATCTGGCCGATCGAGGCAGCGGCCTGCAGCTCGTTCATCGCACTCGGTCGCGAGGTCCAGCCAAGCTGGCTCATGCCGGCAGCCACGGCCCCGGAGGAGACCAGTACCAACTCCACGCCTGCCTCACGCAGCGCGACCATCTGCTCGACCCAAACGGCCATGGCACCGCGGTCGAGGCCTTTGCCATCGGCGGTCAGCAGAGCACTGCCAATCTTCACGACCCAGCGCTTGGCGCCCGTCACCTTGCTTCGCATCTTCTTCCAACCTATGTCGAATCTGTAGATACCGTGGATACAAAAACGCCGCTCCAAGGAGCGGCGTTTAGTGTACTGCAACCGGTCAGTCGCGCACGTAAATGATTTCCGGGCCGTCTTCGTCGTCCTCGAAATCATCGTCCCAACCATCATCATCGCCGATGTCGTGCACGCTCTTGACGCCGGTGCGACGCAGGGTACGGGCGTCGTCCAGGGCCTGCAGCTGGGCACGGGCTTCGTCTTCGATGCGCTGGTCGAGGTCAGCCAGCTCTTCGGCATAGGCCGGGTCGTTGGCCAGGCGGTCGGCGCGGTCTTCGAGGTAGCGCATCAGGTCGTGGCTGAGCTTTTCGGTACCCTGTTTGGAGATGGCCGAGATCACGTACACCGGGCCCTCCCACTGCAGGCGCTCAACCACTTCCTTGACCCGCTCGTCGCGCTCGTCTTCCATGACCATGTCGGCCTTGTTCAGCACCAGCCAGCGCTCACGCTCGGCCAGCGACGGGCTGAAGCGGGTCAGCTCATTGACGATGACTTCGGCGGCATCGGCCGGGCTGCTTTCGTCCAGCGGCGCCATGTCCACCAGGTGCAGCAGCACGCGGGTACGCGCCAGGTGCTTGAGGAAGCGGATACCCAGGCCGGCACCTTCGGAAGCACCTTCGATCAGGCCAGGGATGTCGGCGATGACGAAGCTCTTCCAGCGGTCGACGCTGACCACGCCCAGGTTCGGCACCAGGGTGGTGAACGGGTAGTCGGCCACTTTCGGCTTGGCGGCCGAAACCGAGCGAATGAAGGTGCTCTTGCCGGCGTTCGGCAAGCCCAGCAGGCCGACGTCGGCCAGCACTTTCATTTCCATCTTCAGGTCGCGCTGCTCACCCGGCTTGCCAGGGGTGGTCTGGCGTGGCGCACGGTTGGTGCTGGACTTGAAACGGGTGTTGCCCAGACCGTGCCAGCCGCCTTGGGCGACCATCAGCTTCTGGCCCGGGGTGACCAGGTCACCGATCACTTCCTGGGTGGAGGCGTCGATCACGGTGGTGCCGACCGGTACGCGCAGGAACAGGTCGTCGCCTTTCTTGCCGGTGCAATCGGTGCTGCCACCGTTGGCGCCACGCTGGGCCTCGTGGTGACGGGTGTAGCGATAGTCGACCAGGGTGTTGAGGTTTTCGTCGGCGACCATGTACACCGAGCCACCATCGCCACCGTCACCACCGTTAGGGCCACCGTTCTCGATGAACTTCTCGCGACGGAAGCTCATGCAACCGTTGCCACCATCACCGGCCTTGACCCGAATGGATACTTCGTCAACAAACTTCATTCAAAACCGCCTCTCGCCTGCTGGCGAGTTGAATACCTGAAAAACCTGAGGCTCTTGCAAAAATGAGCGCGGCGGCCCCGTACGACCGTAGAAACCCACGCCGGCAGCCCATACAAACAGCTTTGCAAGAGGCTCACCACAAACGAAAAAGCCCCGTCGCATGACGGGGCTTCTGGAGCGACGTCGCGATTAAGCGGCGACGATGCTCACGTAACGGCGCATGAACTCGCCTTTTTTCTCGAACTTGATCACGCCTTCGATCTTGGCGAACAAGGTGTGATCCTTGCCCATGCCAACGCCGTAGCCAGCGTGGAATTCGGTGCCGCGCTGACGGACGATGATGTTGCCTGGCTTGATAGCCTGGCCGCCATACATCTTCACGCCAAGGCGTTTCGATTCTGAGTCGCGACCGTTACGAGTACTACCACCAGCCTTCTTGTGAGCCATGGTTCAATTCTCCAAATAAATTCAGGGGATCTAGGGGATTAAGCCTGGATACCGGTGATTTTGATCTCGGTGAACCACTGGCGGTGGCCCATACGCTTCATGTGGTGCTTACGACGACGGAACTTGATGATGCGAACCTTGTCGTGGCGGCCTTGCGAAACGACTTCGGCCACTACTTTAGCGCCAGCAACAACTGGAGCACCGATGGTGACTTCTTCACCGTTGGCGACCAGCAGGACGCGATCGAAGGTCACGGATTCGCCAGTGGCGACTTCCAGTTTTTCGATCTTGAGGAATTCACCTTCAGCGACTTTGTACTGCTTGCCGCCGGTAACGATTACTGCGTAAGACATGGTATTTCTCCGATAATCCTGCTCACCCAGCGCTTTATATGATGAGTATTGGCTGGCATGGCTGCACAGGGCTGGAACGGCCCGGCGCAATTGCGTAAGGCAGGTGCTGCCCAGGAAGTTAGGGTGCGCGATTGTACGCAACCGCGGTTTTGCTTGCAAGTGCCGCCCCCGGTGCGCTGGTACCGCGCCTTGACACACCGGGACCCGCGACCTAGCATGCCGCGCAACCTCACTGGAGCAGCCGATGCAACCCCAAACCTTCTACCGTGCGGTGGCTGATGATTTCAGCGCCGTCGACGAGATCATCAAGAAGCAGCTGACCTCGCGCGTGCCGCTGGTATCGAAGATCGGCGACTATATCACGTCCGCCGGTGGCAAGCGCCTGCGCCCCCTGCTGGTGCTGCTGTGTGGCAAGGCCCTGGGCCGCGAAGGCGACGACCTGCGCCTGCTGGCTGCCACCATCGAATTCCTGCACACCGCTACCCTGCTGCACGACGACGTGGTCGACATGTCCGGCATGCGCCGTGGCCGCTCCACCGCCAATGCCCTGTGGGGCAACGCGCCGAGCGTGCTGGTGGGCGACTTCCTCTATTCGCGCTCGTTCGAGATGATGGTCGAACTGGGCTCGATGCCGGTCATGCAGATCCTGTCCAAGGCCACCCGTGTGATTGCCGAGGGTGAAGTGCTGCAGCTGTCGCGGGTACGCGACGCCAGCACCACCGAGGAAGTCTACATGGAGGTCATCCGCGGCAAGACCGCGATGCTGTTCGAAGCCTCGACCCACAGCGCCGCCGCGCTGGCCGAAGCCAGCGACGAACAGCGCGAGGCCCTGCGTACCTTCGGTGACCACCTGGGCGTGGCGTTCCAGCTGGTCGACGACCTGCTGGACTATAAAGGCGACTCGCAGACCCTGGGCAAGAACGTCGGTGACGACCTGGCCGAAGGCAAGCCTACCCTGCCGCTGATCTACACCATGCGCGAAGGCACCGCCGAACAGGTTGCGCTGGTGCGCCAGGCAATCCAGAAGGGTGGCCTGGAGAACCTGGAGCAGATTCGCGTGGCGGTTGAGGAGTCGGGTGCACTGAACTACACGGCGGAGCTTGCGCGTGACTATGTGAAGCGTGCCATCCAGTGCCTGGAAGTGCTGCCAGCCAGCGAATATCGTGATGCACTGGTCGAGCTGAGCGAGTTTGCTGTCGCGCGTACTCACTGACAGATCGCATCAATTCCATTCGCGGGCTTGCCCGCTCCCACAGGACAAGCACAGCCCTTGAGGCTGGCACTATCCCTGTGGGAGCGGGCAAGCCCGCGAATGCTTTTGTCCGGACATAATCACTTTCGCAGAAATACCTTTTACAATTCGGGTTTTTAACCGCCCGTCTGTTTGTTTGAGGAACCGAAGTGAGCACTCTGCCACCCTGCCCAAAATGCAACTCCGAATACACCTATGAGGATGGCACTCAGCTGATCTGCCCTGAATGCGCCCACGAGTGGTCGGCCAGCGGCGATGCCGAAGCGGCCAGCGACGAGGTGGTGAAGAAGGACTCGGTTGGCAACATCCTGCAGGACGGCGACACCGTCACCGTGATCAAGGACCTCAAGGTCAAGGGCTCGTCCCTGGTGGTCAAGGTCGGCACCAAGGTCAAGAACATCCGCCTGTGCGACGGCGACCACGACATCGACTGCAAGATCGACGGCATCGGCGCCATGAAGCTGAAGTCCGAGTTCGTACGCAAGGTCTGATTTTCCAGAAATACGCCAATTGGCGCTTGCTATTTAGCTAATAAGAATTATTCTCATTGGAGTCGCTATCCAAGGAGAATAGCCATGACTTATCTGATCGACGCCTGGCTGGACCGCCCTCACCCCTACCTGCGCATCCTTCATCGGGAAACCGGCGAAGTGTGCGCGGTGCTTGAAGAAGAAGCGCTCGACGAGCTGCGTGACCAGGGTGACCTGGACATGAGCGGGTTGAATTCGAGTGAACCGGGGGTGCTCAAGGAGCTGGTGCGGAATCTGTTTCTGTTCTGCTATGCGCGGGCGTTGCGCCCCGGGGGAACGGACTGGAACTGAGGCTGGCAGGGCCGGCCTCTTCGCGGCGGTTCGTCGCCACGATGAACCCGCTCCCACAGGGGCCCCACAGCGCTGAAGCATTGTGAGGTCCCTGTGGGAGCGGGTTCACCCGCGAATGGGCCGCAAAGCGGCCCAAGCGGTATTACAGAACGTCGAGCAGCTCGACGTCGAACACCAGCACGCTGTGCGGCGGAATGCTGCCAACGCCTTGGGCGCCGTAGGCCAGCTCGCTCGGCACGTACAGGCGCCATTTGCTGCCAGCGTTCATCAGCTGCAGGGCTTCGGTCCAGCCAGCGATCACACCGCCCACCGGGAATTCAGCCGGCTGACCACGGTCGTAGGAGCTGTCGAACACAGTGCCGTCGATCAGGGTGCCGTGGTAGTGCGTGCGCACGTTGTCTTCGCGGGTCGGCTTGGCGCCTTCGCCGGCGGTCAGCACTTCGAACTGCAGGCCCGAGGCCAGGGTGGTGATGCCATCACGCTTGGCGTTCTCGACCAGGAATGCCTTGCCAGCAGCAGCTGCTGCTTCAGCCTTGGCAGCCGCTTCGGCTTGCATCACGTCGCGGATGACCTTGAAGCTGGCCGACAGGTCGGCTTCGCTGACGCGGCTTTCGGCGCCGTTGAAGGCGTCGGTCAGGCCGGCCAGGATGGCTTCCAGGCTGACACCTGGTGGCGGGTTGTCGCGCAGCTGGCCGCCCAGCTGACGGCCGATGCCGTAGCTGACGCGAGTTTCGTCGGTGGACAGGTTGAGTTCGGACATTGTCGTGCTCCACTGCAGGGCGCAGTGAAGCCGCGCCCTTGATGAAAAGGGCGAGCAGCCTAGCACACTGGGGCGCTGCGAGCAGCTACCAGGCCGAGCGCTGGGAAATCGGCACCTTCAAGTCTTCTTCCGGGTGCGTGCCCATGCCGCACATTTCGTCCTGCACCGACCAGTGCACCAGGTTCATCGAGACCATGGGGATGGTTTGCAGCAACTTGCGCGCATCCTCCACCGAATGCACGCGCAAGCGTTCACCACGGGTGTCGGACAGGGGGTGGGCGTGGCCTTTTACCCGGGCCTCGAGCAGGTAGTCACCGCCTTCGATGGCGATCAGGTTCAGTTCGTCGACATGGCCAGCCCTGGCCTCGGTGTTGAGCTGATGCAGGTTCATGAGAGCACCTCGCGATGGGAACCACGCATGAGAGCTCATTTTTTGTACAGAAAGGGAGAATGCACAAGGCATGACTGACGCCGCTCGTCAGTTGGACCGTGCCGGCCTCTTCGCGGGCTTGCCCGCTCCCACGGGGATTGCGAAGAGGCCTGAAAGGCTCAGTGCTTGGTCAGCTTGTCCAGGTAGCCCATGCAGAATGCCGAGACCACGAAGGTCATGTGGATGATCACGTACCACATCAGGTAATCGGTGGAGATATTCTGCGCGTCCATGAACACCCGCAGCAGGTGGATGGACGAAATGGCCACGATCGACGCTGCAACCTTCATCTTCAGCGACGAAGAGTCCATCTTGCCCAGCCAGTTGAGCTTTTCCTTGCTCTCGTCGATGTCCAGTTGCGAGACGAAGTTCTCGTAGCCCGAGATCATCACCATCACCAGCAGGCCACCCACCAGCGACATGTCGATCAGCGACAGGATTACCAGGATCAGGTCGGCCTCGCTCAGGGCGAAGACGTTGGGCAGGACGTGGACCACTTCCTGGAAGAATTTCAGCGCCAGGGCCAGCAGGCCGAGGGACAGGCCGAAGTAGATAGGTGCGAGCAGCCAGCGCGAGGCATACATCGCGTTTTCGAGGATACGTTCCATGGAGGATTGGGACTCATCAGGTGACTAAAAAAGCGACGCGGAGTATAGCCAGCCACCTGTTACAGCAAAAGCCCGGGGCTGCCATGCAGCCCATTCGCAGCACAAGGCTGCTCCTACAGGGGACGCGGTTACCTGTATGCTGCGAATGGGCCGCAAAGCGGCCCCCAGCATCAATCAGGTCTCAGGATGAAACTGGTAATCCCCCAGGTTCCGGCACCGCTCGCCATTGATCCGCCGCAACTGCGCCTGCAGATGCAAACACCAGATCTGCGGATCCTCGGCCACCTGATACCCATGCAAGGTCAGGCTGTCGACAATCGCATTGAGCACGGATTCGGCCACCAGCGGCCCATGGAACGGCCCTTGGGCCTTGATTGCGGAGGGTTGTTCACCGGCCATGCCGGCGGCGAACAGCAACGTCCACATGCCGTTGTCCCCGGCCAGCGGACGGATGCTGCATTCGATGCGGGTCACCAGGCCCAGGCACTGGCGTGTGAGGCTGAGATTGCGCATGGCCGCGCCCCCTCCAATAAGCCTTGTTCAGCCTGGACCTCAGGCTGTTTCCATCCTGAACGCTAATACCGTCCTTAAGTTCCAGCATAGAAGAACAGTACCGAAAGATGGAAAACCGGCGCTGAACGGTAGCACATCGCCGCCAGCGCCGGTTTCTTGACTCAGGCCGGCTTGGCCTGGGCAATCACCTCTTCCAGGCGTTCCTTCTCCGCCTTCTCGACTTCTTCCTCACTGATCATCTCGGCGATCTCACGCAGGCGCTCCACCACCCTAGCGTTGACGCTGCCTTCAGTGAACTGGCCCTTGTCATCCAGCACCCCGGCCTCCTCGCCCACCAGCAGGCTCAACGCCTCGTCGGCCTGGCTGACCGCATACACGTGGAACATGCCGTTCTCCACCGCCTGCAGCACGCGCTCGTCGAGCATCAGCGTGGCAACGTTGGCACGCGGGATGATCACCCCCTGCTCACCGGTCAGGCCACGCGCCTCGCACAGACGGAAGAAGCCCTCGATCTTCTCGTTGACCCCGCCCACTGCCTGCACTTCACCAAACTGGTTGATCGAACCGGTAATGGCGAAGCACTGCTTGAGCGGCGTGCGCGACAAGGCCGAGATCAGCGTGCAGGCCTCGCCCAGCGAGGCGCTGTCACCATCCACATAGCCGTAGGATTGCTCCAGAGCGATGCTCGCCGAGATCGCCAGCGGGAACTCCTGGGCATAGCGGCTGCCCAGGTAACCGGTGAGGATCATCACGCCCTTGGAGTGGATCGGCTGGCCGAGGTTGACCTCACGCTCGATGTCGACGATACCGCTGCCGCCCGGGTACACGGTGGCGGAGATACGCGCCGGCATGCCGAACGCAGAATCCCCCACTTCCAGCACGGTCAGGCCGTTGCACTTGCCGATGGCCGCGCCTTCGGTGTCGATCAGGATGATGCCGGCGAGCATGTCGTCCAGCACCCGCTGCGAAACACGCCCGGTGCGGGTGGCCTTGGCCTTGAGCGCACGCTCGATGTGCCCGGCGTCGGTCATTTCGTCACTGGCCAGCTGGCGGATGAAATCGGCTTCGCTGACCAGTTGGAACAGGTCGCCGATACGGGCCGACAGGCGCGACTGGTTTTCTGCCAGACGGGCGCTGTAGGTGGCCAGGCGCGCCACCGCGTCACTGGTCAGTGGCGCCATGCCCTCTTCGTTGGTACGGGTGCGCAACAGCTGGGCGAACTGCTCCAGGTTCTCGTCGACCATGGGCATGTCTTCGTCGAAGTCCACCAGTACCCGGAACATCTCCTGGAAGTCCGGGTCGTGGTCCTGCAGCGCGTAGTACAGCTGGCGCGAACCGATGATGACCAGCTTGATGTTCAGCGGGATCATCTGCGGCGTCAGGCTGACGGTGGCCACCCGGCCCAGCTCGCCCAGTGGCGATTCCATCTTCAACTTGCGCGACTGCAGCGCACGCTTGAGCGCGTCCCAGACGAACGGCTCGCCCAGCATCTTCTCGGCTTCCAGAATCAGGAAGCCGCCATTGGCCCGGTGCAGCGCACCCGGGCGCAGCTGGCGGTACGAGGTGTACAGCGCGCCCTGGTCGGTGCTGTATTCGATACGGCCAAACAGGTTGTCGTAGGTCGGGTGCGGCTCGAACACCACCGGCGCACCACCGTCGGCGTGGTGGCCGACCACAAGGCTTGGAGCGTACTGCTCTTCCAGCAGCTTGCGCGCGGCCGCGTCGGTCTTGCTGTCATCGACCAGTTGCTCGACCACGGTACGCAGCAGGTTCAGCTGCACCGACTGCAGGTAGGCACAGACCGCAGCGTTCTCGGCGTACTTTTCCGACAGCGGCGCCAGCAAAGGCTGCAGGGCCAGGGTGATGGTTTCTTCGTTGAGTTGGCGCAGCTGGTTGTTCGACTCGCGTTTCCATTGCGGCAGGCTGGCCAGCTCTTCGTTCAGGCGCTCCTCGAGCAGGGCGATATCCTCGTGGAACTGCTCGCGCACCTCTTCCGGTAACTGGGCGAACTCGGCCTCATCCAGCGCCTTGCCGTCGGCCATCGGGGTGAAGGCGACGTTGCTGGCGTCGCGGTACAGGGCCACGTCCTTTTCCAGCGAGGCGCGCTCGATCACATCCAGGGCGCGGTCGTAACGCTGGTTGAAAGCGCGGTCGATGGCGCCTTTCTTCTGCTGGTACGACGGGTGCTCGAACACCGCCGGGAAGGTCGACAACAGGTTGTCGATCAGCCCGTTCATGTCGGCGATGAAGGCCCCGGCGCTGCCGGACGGCAATTCCAGTGCGCGGGGTTCGCGGGTGTCATCGAAGTGGTTGACGTAGAGCCAGTCGGCCGGGGTTTGCTGGCGCTTGCCCTCGGCCTTGAGGTAGCGCTTGACGAACGAGAAGCGGCCGGTGCCAGGCTCGCCCATCACGTACACGTTGTAACCGGGGCGCGGCATGGCCACGCCAAACTGTAGGGCCTCGACAGCACGCTCCTGGCCCAGGACTCCGCGAAACGGCTCCAGATCGTCGGTATGGGTAAAAGCAAACTGCTCGGGGGAGAAACGCCGGGTCAGGGCTTCAGGCGCGAGACGCAGGCGCGCAGCGACAGGATCGGGCATTGGGTTTCCTTACTTCGGCGGGGCAGATACGCAGCATTCTGGCGCTGCCCGCGCGCGCGTTGCAAGGCTCCACAAGACTTTATGTCGCAGCCGGAGCGGGACATGTAACAGCAAATTTTTCGCAATCAACAACGCAACCGTTAGATCGTGCCTAAACTCCAAGCTGCGCGGGTGGGTGAAACGCTTTCCCGACCTGGCAACCGAGTTGCCAGAAACCCTGACCCTTGGTTAAGTCAAATAGAGAACAAATGCTATGAAACGGATTCTTCTGGGTACTCTGTTCACCGTGGCCTCACTCAACGCCATGGCCGAAGCGCCAGGCGGCCCGAACTGCGGCTGGGGCAACATGCTGTTCGAAGGCCAGCGCGGCACGCCGGCACACTTCCTGGCTTCCACCACCAACGGCACCTCCGGTAACGCCACCTTCGGCATGACCTCCGGCACCAACGGCTGCTCGACCAAGGCGTCGCTGACCTATGGCGGCAAGTCCTGGTTCGCCATGAACGGCATGATGAATGAACTGTCCGAAGACATGGCCATGGGCCAGGGCGAAGCACTGACCACCTATGCCGTGGTCCTCGGCGTGGCCCCGGAAGACCGCGGCTACTTCGCATCGGTCACCCACCAGCACTTCAACCAGATCTTCAGCAGTGCCGACGTCACTGCCGAAACGGTCCACAGCAACACCCTGGCCGTTCTGAAGAACGACCCACGCCTGGCCAAATACGCTACCGAGGCCTAAGTGCGGTTGCTCCCGCCCCGGCTCCGGGGCGGGTTTCGCCTTTTTTTCGGCATCGTCAAGAAGTAGTTGCCCGATATGCTCAAACGCTTCATATCCCTGGCGCTGTGTGCCTGCGCCCCTGTTCATGCCGCGCCCGCGCTGGACCAAGGCCGTGTCCAGCAACTGGCCAACACCCCTTACTGGATTGCCCTGGGCCATTACGAAACCGCCAAGCTGGGCGGCTGGCGCAGCTATGTGGACGATGATGCGTTCTTCCTCGCCAAGGACGGCGCGCACCACCCCGACCAGGAGCTGCAAGCCACGGTCGAAGCGCTGTACGCCCCGGCCAACCTCGGCGACAAGCACGCCCAGTGCGTGTTCCCGGCGCGCACCCGCTGGCTGCGCGAACAGCTCGACCTGCGCGATTTGCCGCAACCGGACTGCCAGGAGTTCGCCACCTGGTACCAGTCGATCGATCCGCACAGTGCGGCGCTGATCTTCCCGGCGGCCTACCTGAACAGCCCGTCATCGATGTTCGGCCACACCCTGCTGCGCATCGACCAGTCCAATACCCGCAGCGACGACACCACGCTGCTGAGCTACGCGATCAACTTCGGCGCCTATATCGAAGGCAGCGACAACAGCATCCTGTACGCCTGGAAGGGCCTGATGGGTGGCTACCCGGGCCTGTTCGCGCTGATGCCCTACCAGGAAAAACTGTCCGAATACCGCAGCCTGGAAAACCGCGACCTGTGGGAGTACCAGCTGGACCTGACCCCGGAAGAAACCGGGCGCATGGTCGAGCATGTGTGGGAGTTGAAACAGATCCAGTTCGACTACTTCTTCTTCGACGAAAACTGCTCGTATCGCCTGCTGGAGCTGCTGCAGGTGGCCCGGCCGAGCCTGGACCTGACCTCGCAGTTCCCGCTGACCGCCATCCCGACCGACACGGTGAAGGCCGTGAAACAGTCCGGCATGGTCGCCAGCGAGACGTACCGCCCCTCGCGCGAACGTGAACTGCTGGCCCGGGCCGAGCCACTCGATCACGGCGAAAAGCGCCAGGTGCTGGCGGTAAGCGCCGACATCGCACAACTGCGGAGCCCAGAATTCAAGGCCCTCCCCCGCGAGCGCCAGGCGCTGGTGCAGGATGCCGCGTACCGCCTGGAGCGTTACCGCGCCAATGGCCAGGCGCGCGACCCTGGGCAGGCCAAGCGCAGCTTCGAACTGCTGCGGGCGATCAACAGCAACCCGCCACCGCCCCTGCAGATCGAGCGCCCGGGCCTGCCCGAGGACGGCCACGACTCGCGCACCTGGCAGCTGGGCGTGGGCACCCGCGAAGACCGCGCCTACGCCGAGTACGGCCTGCGCATGGCCTATCACGACCTGAACGACAACGCCTATGGCTTCCCGCTGGGGGCGCAGATCGAGATCTTGCAGCTGAAGCTGCGCCAGTACGAGGGTAACGACTGGCAGGTACAACGCCTGGACCTGGCCACCATCCGCTCGCTGACGCCGCGCAACGAGCTGCTCAAGCCCTGGTCGTGGCAGGTGGCCGGCGGGCTGGAGCGGGTGCCGGGCAAGCATGATGACGAAGTGCTGGTGAGCCATGTGAACGGCGGGGCCGGCGGCACCTGGCAACTGGCCGACGGATTGCTGGGCTTTGCCCTGGGCACGGTGCGGGTCGAGCACCACAATGATTTTGCCCAGTTCATCGCCCCGGCGGCAGGCTTCAATGGCGGGCTGCTGTGGCGCAACGGGCTGGGCAACATGACACTGGAGGCCAAGGGCGATTATTTCACCAATGGCGAAGTGCGGCGCAGTGTGAGCTTGAACCAGCAGTGGGAGATCAGCCAGAACCTGGGAGTGCGGCTGAGTGCTTCGCGGGAATTCAGCCACCTGGCTACGGCGCAGAACGAGGTGATGCTGGAGTTGAAGTGGTACCACTACTGAGGCCGATTTGCGGCCTTTCGCGGGCATGCCCGCTCCCACAGGTACTGCACAGGCCTCGAATCCTGTGGTGACCCTGTGGGAGCGGGCGCGCCCGCGAATGGGCCAGTGAGGTCAGCAGAGCAATGTGAACCAACCAACTCTTTGACACTGTTTTGACGGCTCCCCGACAAATCGCCACCTAGACTTTCCATTATCAACCGGAGGGTTTTGTGGTTATGTCGCGGTACTGGTTCGGCGTGTGCATGGCGTTGTTGCTGTCGGGTTGCGAAACCACCCACGAGCAGATGGTCAACCAGGGTTATCCCCCCGCCTACGCCGATGGCTTCCAGGACGGCTGCAGCAGTGGCCGCCAGGCGGCCGGGCTGATGGTCGGCGGCTTTCGCAAGGACGTGCCGCGCTACCTGCACGAGCGCCAGTACGAAAGCGGCTGGGACGACGGCTTTCGCCAGTGCCACGCCATGCAGAACAGCGAAGAACAGCGCCAGTACCACGAGCGCTTCTGGGACCAGCGCGAGCGCGACTGGGAGCAGGAAAAGGACCGCGACGCCGCACGCGCCTATCGCCACAACTGAGTCGTAAACGGACATCTCTTGAAACTGGCGGCCTGCGATGATGGTCTCCTGCACAAGGAGGCCACGCATGAGCCGAGCATTCGTCAACGAAGACCAGGCCGCCGCCCAGGCTGATCAGCCGGTTGAGCGACGGGTCAGCGAACAACCCAACTACGTCACCACCAGTGGCCTGCGCCAGCTGCAGGCACGCGTGGCCGAGCTGAATGCCCTGCGCGGCGAACTGCAGGCACAGGGCGAACGTGGCGACAAGCAACGGCTGGCGGATACCGAACGGGACCTGCGTTACTTCAGCGCGCGGGTGCAGAGCGCCCAGGTGGTGCCGGCAGCGACGTCGCGGAGCAAGGTGCAGATTGGTAGCCGGGTGCGGTTTGTCGATGCGCAGGAGCAGGAACATGTGGTGCGGCTGGTGGGCGAGGATGAGGCAGATGCCGGGCGGGGGTTGATCAACTGGGGTTCGCCGCTGGGGCGGGCTTTGCTCGGGGCGGGGCCTGGGGATGAGGTGGTCTGGCGGCGGCCGGTGGGGGAGCAGGTAATCGAAGTGGTTGAGGTTTTTGGTGAAGATTGAGGGACCTGGGGGCTGCTTTGCAGCCCATCGCGACACAAGGCCGCTCCCACAGGAGTACGCAATTCCCTGTGGGAGCGGCCTTGTGTCGCGAAAGGGCCGCAAAGCGGCCCCAACGGCCTCAGATCAAACGACGCCTTGAGCCAGCATCGCATCAGCCACTTTCACGAAGCCCGCGATGTTCGCCCCTTTGACGTAGTTGATGCTGCCATCCGCCTCTTCACCGTAATGCACGCAAGCATGGTGAATCGACTGCATGATGTTGTGCAGCTTGCTGTCCACCTCACCGGCAGTCCACAGCAGGCGCATGGCGTTCTGCGACATCTCCAGGCCCGACACGGCCACGCCGCCGGCGTTGGAGGCCTTGCCCGGGGCATACAGGATGCCGGCTTCCAGGAAGATGTCCACAGCCTCCAGGGTGGTCGGCATGTTGGCGCCTTCAGCCACGCAGATGCAGCCATTACGCAGCAAGGTGCGGGCGTCTTCGGCGCCTAGCTCGTTCTGCGTGGCACACGGCAGGGCGATGTCGCACGGCAGGCTCCACGGGGTCTGGCCCTTGCGGAACTCCAGGCCGAACTGCGCGGCCAGTTCGCTGATGCGGCCACGCTTGACGTTCTTCAGCGCCATCACCGCATCCCACTGGGCATCGGTCAGGCCGGCTTCGGCGTACAGGGTGCCTTCGGAGTCGGACAGCGAAATCACCTTGCCACCCAGGTCCATGACCTTGCGCGCGGCATACTGGGCCACGTTACCCGAACCAGAAATCGCCACGCGGCAGCCATCGATACGCTTGTCCTGGCGCTTGAGCATTTCTTCGGCGAAGTACACGCAGCCGTAGCCGGTGGCCTCCGGGCGGATCAGGCTGCCGCCGTAGGTCATGCCCTTGCCGGTCAGCACCGAGGTGAACTGGTTGGCCAGGCGCTTGTACTGGCCGAACATGAAGCCGATTTCGCGGGCACCCACGCCGATGTCACCGGCCGGGACGTCCAGGTCAGCGCCAATGTGGCGGTACAGCTCGCTCATGAAAGCCTGGCAGAAGCGCATGACTTCGGCATCGCTCTTGCCTTTGGGGTCGAAGTCCGAGCCGCCTTTGCCGCCGCCCATGGGCAGCGAGGTGAGGGAGTTCTTGAACACCTGCTCGAAGGCCAGGAACTTGAGCACGCCCAGGTTGACCGACGGATGGAAGCGCAGGCCGCCCTTGTACGGGCCGATGGCGCTGCTCATCTGGATGCGGTAGCCGCGGTTGACCTGCACCTTGCCCTGGTCATCGACCCAGGACACACGGAACAGTACGGCACGCTCGGGCTCGACCATGCGCTCCAGAATGCCGGCCTGCAGGTAATGCGGGTTGGCCTCGAGGAACGGCCACAGGCTGCGCAGCACTTCTTCCACCGCCTGGTGGAATTCAGGTTGGCCCGGGTCGCGTTGCTTCAGGCGCGCGAGGAAATTGTCGACAGATTCGATCATGGTAGACATCTCACCAAGAGGATTGGACTTATTGGTTTTTTTCAGGAATGTACCAAGAAGCAATCGCACTAGAACAGGGCGCGATGTCGTTTTTTTGAAATTATTTGGTGCGTATTCTATAACTGTATACAAAACATGGGTCGACTCTGGCTTCATTCGCGGGCTCGCCCGCTCCCACAGGCTTACCACAGGCCTCAAGTTCCAGGGGTTCCTGTGGGAGCGGGCATGCCCGCGAATGAAGCCAGCACCACTTTCCAGCCAGGCACAAAAATGGGGCCGCATAGGGCCCCATTCTTGTGCATCAGAAAACCGGCTTACTGGGCCAGCTTCTTGTGCCGTACACGGTGCGGCTGGGCAGCAGCATCGCCCAGGCGCTTCTTGCGGTCGGCTTCGTACTCGGTGTAGTTACCCTCGAAGAACACCACGTTCGAGTCGTCTTCGTACGCCAGGATGTGGGTAGCCACACGGTCCAGGAACCAACGGTCGTGGGAGATCACGATTGCCGCGCCCGGGAAGTCCAGCAGGGCTTCTTCCAGCGAACGCAGGGTTTCGACGTCGAGGTCGTTGGACGGTTCGTCGAGCAGCAGGACGTTACCGCCCTCCTTCAGGGTCAGGGCCAGGTGCAGGCGGCCACGCTCACCACCGGACAGGTCCTTGACGAACTTCTGCTGGTCGCCACCCTTGAAGTTGAAGCGGCCCACGTAGGTACGCGACGGGATCTCGTAGTTGCCGATGCGGATCACGTCGGAACCGTCGGAAACCTGCTGGAACACGGTCTTGCCACCGTCCAGGTCCTCGCGGCTCTGGTCGACGCAGGCCAGCTGCACGGTTTCACCGATCTCGATGCTGCCCGAGTCCGGCTGCTCCTTGCCCATCAGCATGCGGAACAGGGTCGACTTACCGGCACCGTTACCACCGATCACACCGACGATGGCGCCTTTAGGCATGGAGAACGACAGGTTGTCGATCAGCACGCGGTCGCCGTAGCCCTTGGTGACGTTCTTGAACTCGATGACCTTGTCGCCCAGGCGCGGACCGGCCGGGATGTAGATCTCGTTGGTTTCGCTGCGCTTCTGGAATTCCTGCGACTGCATTTCTTCAAAGCGCTGCAGACGGGCCTTGGACTTGGACTGGCGGGCCTTGGCGCCTTTGCGCACCCACTCCAGTTCCTCTTTCATGGCCTTCTCGTGGGCGCTCTGCTGCTTGGATTCCTGCGCCAGACGGTCCGACTTGGCTTCCAGCCAGCCCGAGTAGTTGCCTTCGTACGGGATGCCGGCGCCGCGGTCCAGTTCCAGGATCCAGCCGGCGACGTTGTCGAGGAAGTAACGGTCGTGGGTAATCGCTACCACGGTGCCCGGGAAGTCGTGCAGGAAGCGCTCCAGCCAGGCTACCGAGTCGGCATCCAGGTGGTTGGTCGGTTCGTCCAGCAGCAGCATGTCGGGGGCCGACAGCAGCAGGCGGCACAGGGCCACGCGGCGCTTCTCGCCACCGGACAGGTGCTCGATGCGCGCGTCCCAGGCCGGCAGGCGCAGGGCGTCGGCGGCCACGTCCAGCTGGCGCTCCAGGTTATGGCCGTCGGCGGCCTGCAGGATGGCTTCCAGCTTGGCCTGCTCGGCGGCCAGCTTGTCGAAGTCGGCATCCGGTTCGGCGTAGGCCGCGTAGACCTCGTCCAGGCGCGCCTGGGCGTCCTTGATCACGCTGACCGCTTCCTCGACCACTTCGCGCACCGACTTGTTCGGGTCCAGTTGCGGTTCCTGCGGCAGGTAGCCAACGTTGATGTCGGGCATCGGACGGGCTTCGCCGTCGAATTCCTTGTCGACGCCCGCCATGATCCGCAGCAGGGTCGATTTACCAGCGCCGTTCAGGCCGAGCACGCCGATCTTGGCGCCCGGGAAGAACGACAGGGAAATGTTCTTGAGAATTTCCCGCTTCGGCGGCACGACCTTGCTCAGCCGATGCATGGTGTAGACGTATTGAGCCAAAACCAAGCCCTCTAATCAGATAGGTAAAGACATCGACGATCGCCCCGGCGCGCTGGCCAGGGTGATGTATTTACGGGGTGTCATTGAACAAAGTCGACCATTCTACGCCAACGCGCGGCGTTGCATAGGAGGGGCGGATGGTGGGGATGGGATCGGGGGGAATCTATTGCCTGGACCGGCCTCTTCGCGGCTGAAGCCGCTCCCACAGGTACTGCACAGCGCTCGTAGGCAGTGATAATCCCTGTGGGAGCGGCTTCAGCCGCGAAAGGGCCGGCACAGCAGCCAAAGATGGCTCAGACGTGACGCTGCTTGGCCTTGCCACGCGGCAAGCGGCAGCGGTCGCCCTGCTCGGCCAGGCGCGCGGCCCAGGCGGACTTCACGCTGAAGCCACCGCTACGAGCAGGCTGCTGCTCGACAGCTTTGGCCGGTTTGGCGGCCGCAGGCACGCTGCTGACGACCTTGGCCGCCGGCTTGACCTCGGCCACGGCAACTGCCGGCTCTGCTGCCGCCTTGGCGGTCTTGCGCAGTTCAGCCAGCGATGGGCTCTTGCTCTTGGCGACAACTGCCGCCTCGGGTTTGCTCAGCGAACGCTGGCAAGACTTGCAGGATACGTCCTCGGTCACGGCAGTGCTGACAAGGGTCTGACTGCTGCGCCCGCAGGCGGAATCGAGGCCGTTGGTGGAAAAGTGAGTAACCAAAACCGAACATCTCCGATGCGTTGTCATTTGAAGCAGGCGCTATTCTCGCACAGGTTGCAGGGGCTTGCCGAACCACCGGGCAGGCACCACCGGTCCAGCGGACTGGCACTTTGCCATAATCCTAGGCATGCTAGCCCGTTTCAGGTGTCCGGCCTTATAGTGCACCACCGCGGTCTGGCAACCAGACACCGGCGCATACCGTGCATGATCCATCCCTGCCATCGCCAGCCCAATCGCAGGATCAACGCTTGACCAATCTTACACATCCGTCGTCATTGCGTTCCGCGCCACAGGCGCCCGTCGCTTCGCTGCGCGGGTCGATCAAGGGTGCGCTGGCGCTGCTGGCCCTGATCCTGCTGGGCCTGCTGCTGTGGCAATTGTTCGCCCAGTTCAACCATACCCAGGCCGACCTGCGCAAACAGAGCCTGGACGCCGCCGCCGAACAGGCCGACCACCTGAGCCTGAACATGGCGTTCAAGGCACAGCAGGCCATGAATGTGATGCAGCCCTACGTCAAGGCACCGACGCCCAAGGCCCTGCCCAGCCTGCTGGGCACCCTGCGCGAGCGCCTGCCGGACCTGCAGAGCATGGCCTGGCTGGACGCTACCGGGCAGGTGCAGGTCGACAGCCTGGCCGGCAGCCCCGACCGCCAGTTGCTTGACGAACTACTCAGGTTGAACCAGGGTCGCCCGTACTTCTTCACCAATTCGGCCGACAACCGCACCCTCTACCTGTTGCTACGTCAGGCCACCGAAGAGGACCGCGGCTACTGGCTGCTACGCCTATCGCCGGACTACTACCGCACCCTCACCCTTCACCTGAATGATGCCGGCCACCCGCTGTGGCTGCTGGAAAACAGCCGCAACGGCGAGGTACTGCAAAGCCATGCGCCGGCCGATACCAGCAACGAACCGCTGCAAAGCGTGATGCTGGCCTTCATCGACAACAGTACTTGGCAGCTGCGCGGCCTGTTCGACGCCAAGCGGGCCCAGCAGAAGCTGCTGCCGGCGTTGCTCGGCAAATGCCTGCTGGTGCTGTTCTGCGCCCTGCTGCCGGTGCTGGCCCTGATCAACATGCGCCGCCGCCAACGGGCGCTACAGGAAGACCGCCGGCGCTACCAGGAAATCTTCGAAGGCACCGGCGTGGCCTTGTGCGTGCTCGACCTGTCCAGCCTGCCCGGCAAACTCGACCGCTACCACCTGCGCAACCCTGCCGCGCTCAAGCACAGCCTGGCCCTGGACCCGACCCTGCGCCGCTCGCTGCTGCTGGAGCTGAAGATCACCGAGATCAACCAGGTAGCCCGCCAATTGTTGAACATCGACTGCCACGAAGGTGCCTGGCAGCGCCTGATCGACGGCACTGGCGATGGCCGCGACAGCGTCGGCATGCAATTGATCGACGCGCTGATCGAGCAACGCCCGCTGCTGGAACTGGAAGTGCGCCTGCCGGCGCCGCTGGGTGGCGAGCTGCACCTGTGGCTGATGGCCCGCCTGCCGCAGCAGCGCCGTGATTACCAGGCGGTCATCCTCAGCATCAGCGACATCACCAGCCGCAAGCAGGTGGAACTGTCGCTGCTGGAGCGCGAAAGCTTCTGGTCGGACGTGGTGCGCACCGTGCCCGACCAGCTGTACGTACAGGACGTGCTCAACCAGCGGATGATCTTCAGCAACCGCCACCTTGGCCAGACCCTGGGCTACGACCGTACCGAGCTGGCGCAAATGGGCGACCGCTTCTGGGAACTGCTGCTGCACCCCGAGGACGCGGCGCACTACCAGGCACTGCGCCAGCAACAGCGCGACAACGGCCATGACCAACCGCTGCACTGCCAGCTGCGCTTCCGCCACCGTGATGGCGGCTGGCGCTGCTACGACATCCGCGAACAAGTGCTGACCCGTGACGCCGATGGCCTGGTGACGCGCATCATCGGCGTGGGCAAGGACGTGACGGTGCAGATCGAGGCCAGCCAGTCGCTGCGCGACAGCGAACAGCGCTACCGCATGCTCGCCGAAAGCATCAGCGACGTGATCTTTTCCACCGACAGCCTGCTCAAGCTCAACTACGTCAGCCCCTCGGTGCAGGGCGTGCTGGGCTACCAGGCCGACTGGATCTTCGCCAACGGCTGGCAGTCGATCGTCGCCAACCCGGCCCAGCTCAGCGGCATCTACAGCCTGATGGAGCGCGTCAGCAAGGCCATGGGCGACCCGGCCCAACTGGCCCAGCTGCGCAGCCAGCTGCCGACCCAGTTGTTCCTGTTCGACTGCCTGCGCGCCGATGGCCGCAAGATCCCCATCGAACTGCGCCTGGTACTGGTGTGGGACGATGAGGAGCGCTTCGAAGGCGTGCTCGGGGTGGGCCGCGACATCAGCCAGCAACGGCGTGCCGAAAAAGACCTGCGCATGGCCGCGACGGTATTCGAGCACTCCACCTCGGCGATCCTCATCACCGACCCGGCCGGCTATATCGTCCAGGCCAACGAAGCGTTCAGCCGCGTCAGTGGTTACGCCGTCAGCGAAGTGCTCGACCAGTTGCCGGGCCTGCTCACCGTCGACGAACAGCAGGAGGGCCACCTGCGCTACGTGGTCAAGCAGCTGCACCAGCGCGGCAGCTGGGAGGGTGAGGTGTGGCTCAAGCGCCGCGACGGCGACCACTACCCGGCCTGGGTCGGCATTACCGCGGTGCTGGACGACGAAGGCGACCTGGCCAGCTACGTGTGCTTCTTCACCGACATCAGCGAGCGCAAGGCCAGCGAACAGCGCATTCACCGCCTGGCCTACTACGACGCCCTCACCCACCTGCCCAACCGCACGTTGTTCCAGGACCGACTGTACAACGCCCTGCAGCAGGCCGAGCGGCAAAAGGCCTGGGTGGTGCTGATGTTCCTCGACCTGGACCGGTTCAAGCCGATCAACGACTCCCTCGGCCACGCCGCCGGCGACCGCATGCTCAAGGACATGGCCCAGCGCCTGCTGGCCTGTGTGGATGACGACGACACCGTGGCGCGCATGGGCGGCGACGAGTTCACCCTGCTGCTGCAACCGCGCGCGACCCGCGAGATGGCACTCAACCGCGCCATCCATGTAGCCGAGAACATCCTTGGCAGCCTGGTGCGGCCGTTCGTGCTGGAAAACCGCGAGTTCTTCGTCACCGCCAGTATCGGCATCGCCCTCAGCCCGCAGGATGGCAGCGAGCTGAGCCAGCTGATGAAAAACGCCGACACCGCCATGTACCATGCCAAGGAACGCGGCAAGAACAACTTCCAGTTCTACCAGGCGGAGATGAACGCCAGTGCCCTGGAACGCCTTGAGCTGGAAAGCGACCTGCGCCATGCCATGGAGCAGAACGAGTTCATCCTCTACTACCAGCCGCAGTTCAGCGGCGACGGCAAGCGCCTGACCGGTGCCGAAGCCCTGCTGCGCTGGCGCCACCCGACCCGCGGCCTGGTGCCGCCGGGCGACTTCATCCCGGTGATCGAAGAGCTGGGCCTGGTGGTGGACGTGGGCGACTGGGTGCTGCGCGAGGCCAGCCGCCAGCTCAAGGCCTGGCACAAGGCCAAGGTGCGCGTGCCCAAGGTGTCGGTGAACATCTCGGCGCGGCAGTTCTCCGACGGCCAGTTGGGCACGCGCATCGCCACCATCCTGGAAGAAACCGGCCTGCCACCGGCGTGCCTGGAGCTGGAGCTGACCGAAAGCATCCTGATGCGCGAAGTGGATGAAGCCATGCAGATTCTCGCCAGCCTGAAAAATCTCGGCCTGAGCATCGCGGTGGACGACTTCGGCACCGGTTACTCATCGCTGAACTACCTCAAGCAGTTCCCCATCGACGTGCTGAAGATCGACCGCACCTTCGTCGACGGCCTGCCTGAAGGCGAGCAGGATGCACAGATTGCCCGGGCGATCATCGCCATGGCCCACAGCCTCAACCTGGCGGTGATCGCCGAAGGGGTGGAGACCCACGAGCAGCTGGAGTTCCTGCGCGAGCATGGTTGCGACGAAGTGCAGGGCTACCTGTTCGGGCGGCCAATGCCGGCGAATCAGTTCGAGGCGCAGTTCGCCAACGAGACCTTGTTCATGTTCCATTGACCGATGGCCAGCGGTGCTCCCACAGGTAAGGTGCTACGGCTGAGTGCCGGATAGAAAAACGGACCTGCGAGTCAACTCCGATCCCCGCCCAGCCCAGACACGGCGCGGGATACAACATGAGGCCCATTGGTCCGCGACTTGATGCCACTTCATATGCCAGCCGCCAATCAATCGGTTAGAATGCCCCCCCAATTCACCCCGATCCTTGAGGACCGCCATGTTCAGCCGTGATTTGACCATTGCCAAGTACGACGCCGAGCTCTTCGAAGCCATGCAGCAAGAAGCTCTGCGCCAGGAAGAGCATATCGAGCTGATCGCTTCGGAAAACTACACCAGCCCGGCAGTCATGGAGGCCCAGGGCTCGGTCCTGACCAACAAGTACGCCGAAGGCTACCCGGGCAAGCGCTACTACGGTGGTTGCGAGTACGTCGACGTCGTCGAGCAATTGGCCATCGACCGTGCCAAGGAGCTGTTCGGCGCCGACTACGCCAACGTCCAGCCGCACGCTGGCTCCCAGGCCAACGCTGCCGTCTACCTGGCCCTGCTGTCGGCCGGTGACACCATCCTGGGCATGAGCCTGGCCCACGGTGGCCACCTGACCCACGGTGCTTCCGTCAGCTCTTCGGGCAAGCTGTACAACGCCATCCAGTACGGCATCGACAGCAACGGCCTGATCGACTACGACGAAGTCGAGCGCCTGGCTGTCGAGCACAAGCCGAAGATGATCGTTGCCGGCTTCTCGGCCTACTCGCAGGTGCTGGACTTCGCCCGCTTCCGCGCCATCGCCGACAAGGTCGGTGCCTACCTGTTCGTCGACATGGCCCACGTTGCCGGCCTGGTTGCCGCTGGCGTGTACCCGAACCCGGTTCCGTTCGCCGACGTGGTCACCACCACCACCCACAAGACCCTGCGCGGCCCGCGCGGTGGCCTGATCCTCGCTCGCAAGAACGAAGAGATCGAGAAGAAGCTGAACTCCGCCGTCTTCCCGGGCGCCCAGGGTGGCCCGCTGGAGCACGTCATCGCTGCCAAGGCCATCTGCTTCAAGGAAGCCCTGCAGCCTGAGTTCAAGGCTTACCAGCAGCAAGTGGTGAAGAACGCCCAGGCCATGGCCAGCGTGTTCATCGAGCGTGGTTTCGACGTGGTTTCCGGTGGCACCCAGAACCACCTGTTCCTGCTGTCGCTGATCAAGCAGGAAATCTCCGGTAAGGACGCTGACGCCGCCCTGGGCAAAGCTTTCATCACCGTCAACAAGAACTCGGTACCGAACGACCCACGTTCCCCGTTCGTCACCTCGGGCCTGCGTTTCGGCACCCCAGCCGTTACCACCCGTGGTTTCAAGGAAGCCGAGTGCCGCGAGCTGGCTGGCTGGATCTGCGACATCCTGGCTGACCTGAACAACGAAGCGGTGATCGACGCTGTACGTGAGAAGGTCAAGGCTATCTGCAAGAAGCTGCCGGTTTACGGCAACTGATTGGCAATTGCCTGACAGGAAAAAGCCCGGCCTCGTGCCGGGCTTTTTCGTTTTCAGGTGGCGAATCCTGTGGGAGCGGGCGTGCCCGCGAAGAAGACAACACGGTGGATGGCACCGGCTGCGCCGGTGTTCGCGGGCACGCCCGCTCCCACAGGTTATGATTGCGTTCCTCCCTTCAAGCACAGGCCCCACCTTGACCAGAGAGCAACTCGAAACCCACCAGATCCCGATCTACTTCGCCGCCGTGCTCGCCGCCGTTACCTTCGGCCTGCTGGCCAGCGATACTGCACGCCACCTGGAAGCCCTGGTCACCCCCGCCATCGCCGTGCTGATGTACGCGATGTTTCTGCAAATCCCCTTCCTCGACCTGCGCCAGGGCCTGGGCAACCGCCGCTTCATCGCCGCCCTGCTGCTGGCCAACTTCATCCTGGTGCCGCTGCTGGTTTGGGGCATCACCCGCGGGCTGCTCGAACACCCGGCGATCCTCATCGGCGCGCTGCTGGTGCTGCTGACGCCGTGCATCGACTACGTGGTGGTGTTCACCCACATCGGCAAAGGCAACGCCCGCCTGACCCTGGCCGCCACCCCCGTGCTGCTGTTGGTGCAACTGGCGCTGCTGCCGCTTTACCTGGCCCTGATGCTGGGTGACAGCAGCAACGTGGCCATCTCCGTCACCCCGTTCGTGGAAGCCTTCGTGCTGCTGATCGTGCTGCCGATGGTCCTCGCCGTGCTCACCAGCGCCGGCGCCCGTCGCTCGCGCACGGTCTCGACCTGGAACGACGCCTGGGCGTGGATGCCGGTACCGGCCATGGCCTTGGTGCTGGTGGTAGTGATCGCCTCGCAGATTGCCGTGGTGCTGCGTGATTTCGACCGCTTGCTGCCGGTGATTCCGGTGTACATCGGCTTCATGCTGCTGGCGCCCGCGCTGGGCTTATTATCGGCGAGGCTGCTGCGCTTGCCGGCCACCGAAGCACGCTCGGTAACCTTCAGCGCCGCCACGCGCAACTCGCTGGTAGTGCTGCCGCTGGCGCTGGCGTTGCCGCAAGACATGCGCGGATTGGCGGCGGCAGCTGTGATTACACAGACATTGGTGGAGCTGGTAAGTGAACTGGTCTATATCAGGGCGGTACCCCGAGTCGTGCGCTGACCCGGGGCATCGGTCACTTACGGTCAGGAGCGCTCAGGGCACACGGCAAACACCTGTACCTCGACCAGGTAACCCTCTCCCAAGTCTGCGCCTACGCAAGCCCGTACTGGTTTCGGACAACCCTGCAACCAGGCGTCGTACACCTCATTGACCAGGTCGAAGTGGCTGTAGTCGGCAATCCATAACTGAACCCGGGTCAAATGTTCCTTGCCGACGTTGGCCTCAGCCATCAGCCCATCGATCGTACTCAACGCCTGGCGCAACTGCCCCTGCACACCCTGCCGCAGGTCGTCCGCGACCACGCCTGCCGTTTCGAACAGGCCCCTGTAGCTCACCGCCAGCGACATCCGTTCGCCTTGTCCATACCGTTCGATCATCAAGATTCCTCCTTTTAGCCCATCTGGTTGAGGCAGACGACTTTGGGCTGGGTCATGTCCTCGTAGGCGAACCGCACCCCCTCGCGCCCAAGGCTCCCATATTTGGAGCCACCGAATGGCATGGCATCGAAGCGGTAGTCGGAGGAGTCGTTGATCATCACGCCGCCCGCCTCGATACGCCGCGCCAGGCTCAACGCCAAGGACAGATCGCGGGTAAACACACCAGCGTGCAAGCTGTACTCCGGGGCGTTGGCCAATGCAATCGCCTGCTCGATATCCTCGAAAGGCGCCAGCATCACCACCGGTGCGAATACCTCTTCACGCCACAGCCGGCTGCCATGGTCAACGCCTTCCAGCACCGTCGGCACATAGGTTGCCCCTTGCCGCTTGTGGCCGCAAAGCAGGCGAGCGCCGCCCTGAAGGGCTTGGCTCACGCGCTCTTCAATCTGCCGTGCCGAGACTTCGGTGATCATCGGCCCCATGTCGGTTTCGCGCAGGCCAGGATCACCCACCACCATCGCCTGGGTCAAGGCAACGAAGCGCTGGCGGAACGCCTCATAGATCGAAGCGTCCACCAGGATGCGCTGGGTGCCGATGCAGTTCTGCCCGGCCGCCCAGAATGCGCCTGACACACAAGACTCGACAGTGGCCTCGAGGTCGCAGTCCTTCAGCACCAGCACCGGGGCGTTACCGCCCAGGTCCATGGCAAGTTTTTTCAGGCCCGCCCCGCGGGCAATCTGTTCACCCGTGGCGAAGCCGCCCGTGAAGGAAATCATCCGCACTTCACGCACGGCCACCAGGGCCTTGCCCAGTTCGGCACCGCCAGTGGCCACGGTGACGACAGCCTCCGGCAGCCCTGCATCAACCAGGTACTGCACCAGCTTCAAGGCAGAAAGCGGGGCCAGCTCCGAAGGCTTCAGAATGACCGCATTGCCTCCAGCAATCGCTGGCCCCAGCTTGTGCGCCACCAGGTTGAGCGGGTCGTTGTACGGGGTAATGGCCAGGATCAGCCCCAACGGCTCGCGGGTGAACCAGCCCTGGCGTGACTCGGAGCCTTCATAGGCATCGAAAGGCACCACCTCGCCGGCGTTGCGCCGCGCTTCCTCGGCAGACAGCTTGAGCGTGTTGATGCAGCGTTTCACCTCCTTCTCGGCCTGACGCAGGGTCTTGCCCGCTTCGTCGACAATCAGGCCGGCAAAGTCTGCTGCGTCACGTTCGATCAGCCGGGCGGCCTGCTCCAGAATGCTGGCGCGACGGTGCCGGGGCAGCGCGGCACTTTCGCGCACGCCCTGGCGGGCACGGACAAGCAGACCTGGCACGGCATCGGCAGCAAGGTTGGCGACGCTGCCGACCAGGCTACCGTCGAAGGGGCTGTACACATCGATCAAGGCGGGTTGCTGGGCGGCTACCCGGGACACGGAAGTCAGGCTCATGAAGGTTGCTCCTCAGGCCGAGCGGCCAGCGTTGTGGATGGCGACGATATCCGACAGCAGGGCGAATGCCGTTTCCACACGTCCCGCACCTGGGCCGGACACGGTCACAGCGCCCAGCAATTCGGTGTTGAATGCAACCGCATTGGTGGCACCGGAAATACCCGCCAGGGGGTGGTTGCCGGGCAGCAGGCGCGCTTCGACGCTGGCACGCACCGAGCCATCGGTTTCACGGCTGGCACTGCCGATCAGTTTCCAACGCTGGCCCGCCGCCTGCGCCTGCTGGATAGCCGCGCTGTCGAGGCTGCTGATGCCGCTGCAGGTGACATCGTTCACCTGCAAGCAAGCACCGAGCAGCTCGTTGGCGAGAATCACCACTTTCAGGCGCACGTCATGCCCCTCCACATCGGCGCTCGGGTCTGCCTCGGCGTAGCCAAGTGCTTGCGCCTGGGCCACCGCATCGGCAAAGCCAAGCCCTTCTTCCATACGCGTCAGCACATAGTTCGAAGTGCCGTTGAGGATGCCCTCGAACCCCACCAGGCCTGCGCCGGCCAATGTCTGGCGCGCCATGCGCAGCACCGGTGTACCGCTCATCACAGCGCCTTCGTATTCGAACGACACGCCATTGGCCTTGGCCAAGGCCTTCAGCGCCTGGGCATGCAAGGCGATCGGCCCCTTGTTGGTAGTGACCACATGCTTGCCCGCTTCCAGCGCCCAGCGGCAGAAGGTTGCCGCCGGTTCACCGTCCTTGGGGTTGGTGAAGGTGGCTTCGGCGATGATGTCGGCACCGGACTGCTTGATCACCGACTCGTTGAACGCCTCTGCCGAACCCTGGGGGATCTGCGCCAGCGCCCCCTTCTGAGCGGGCAGAGCAGCCAGCGTGGCCGCGTCCAGGCCGTTGCGGTCGATTGCCGAACCCAGGAACAGGTCGGTGACGCCAACGATCTTCAGGCCAAAGCCCAGCTCTTTCTGCCAGCGCGCATTGCGTTCGGCGATCAGTTGGGCCAGGGCACGGTTCACGCCGCCAAAGCCAACGAGTGCGATCTTGTATTCGGTCATGGTTTGCTGTCCTTTCCAGGCGATTGGTCGATGAGGACAAGCCTAAGAGCCGGGCAATGCCAGTTGAATATGGCAATCCGCTGTATTTACTGGCCAATCTGACCAGTGCCCGATGCACGCCCGCGCGCCGCCAGAATGCACAACGCCGCCAGGGCGCAAGCCCGGGCGGCGTTGTTGTGGCGAGGGCTACCAAACGCGAGTGCGCGGCTCAGATCACCGAGGCCAAAACGAACGATGTCACAGTGTTCTCGACCCCCGGCATGGCGGCAATCTCCTTCCATACATGGTGCACCCGTTCCGGGCTGGAAGCCTCGACGCGCAGCAGCAGGTCGAATTCGCCGCTGAGCACTTCACACTGGATAACCTCGGGGATCTGGCGCAACGCATCGAGCACAGCTTCTCCGCGCATGCGGTCATAGCGGTAGACGAAGATGACCGCGTTGATCAACGAGGTCGGTCGTCGTCCCTCACCGATGCGCAAGGTGTAGCCCTGGATCGCCCCGTCACGCTCCAGGCGCTCGATGCGCTGGCGTACCGCATTACGCGAAAGGTTCACCTTCAGCCCCAGCTCGGCATGGGCAATGCGTGCATTGGCGGTGAGCTCGGCGAGGATACGCTCGTCCAGGGGGTCGAGGATGCGCTTCATCGTCCTGCCTGCAACCGGGCCAGTAATTCATGCACCCCCGCCAGGTCGTCGGGTGCCAGCAGCGGCCCGCCGCCTGCAGCATCCACGACACTGGCCGGTACTTCGCCATGCCAGGCCCCCAACTCCGCCAGCAACCCGGCGGACTTTTCCGGGGCAAACTGCCCCAGCGTGACGATGGGCGCGCCAATGTTGCGCCGGTGCAGGCGCCCGGCGAATGCCCCGGTGGCGGCGTGGGGGTCTACTGCGCTGCCGGTTTCGTGGAACAGCGTGACGATTTCTTCGCGGATCAGCGCGTCATCCACGGCATAGGAGTCGAACAGCATGCGCGCATGCAACCACTGGCGGTTGCCGATGCTCAACTCGCCACAATCCTCGAAGTGCTCCATCAGCGCCCGGGTCGCTTCGCCATTGCGGTCATACAGCTCCCAGACGAAGCGCTCCAGGTTGGAGAACAGCGAGAAGTCCATGACCGGCGACAAGGTCTGGCTGGTTGAGCCACGGCTGTAGCGATTGCAGTGGATGAACCGGTGCAAGGCATCGTTGCGGTTGGTGGAGACAATGATCTGGTTGATCGGCAGGCCCATTTTCTGGGCAATGAACCCTGCGTAGATCTCGGCAAAACTGGCCGTGGGGATGCTGAAACCCACCGGCCGATTGCCCCCACCCAGCTGAAGCGCCGCGTGGAAATAGAACACGATCTGCGCCAGCACGCCGACCCAGTTGGTCGAGTTGAAGCTCACGGGAATCAGCCCGGGGCATGGCCATGCACGCAGCAGCGCCGACACCAGCGACTGGCAGTCATCGAAGCTGCCGTCCACGGCCACGCAGCTGACGCTGTCGGAAGCGGCACTGCGCATCACCGCCGCCCGGTCGGCCGGTGTCCCTGCACTGGGGTACAGCGCCAGCAAGCGTGCCGTAGGGCAATGCCGCAAGGCTTCGATAGCGGCCACCGCCGTATCGCCGTTGCTGGCACCGACCAGCATGACCCGTTCGCAATCGGCCCCCAGGAAATGGCGTATGAGCCGAGCCTGCAACTGCGCGGCGAAATCCTTGGAGGACCGGGTGGGCCCGTGAAACAGCTGCAGGATCCATTCGTTGTGGCCAATCTGCTGCAACGGCGCGATGCCACGGTGCTTGAACCCGCGATAGCTGTCGCTGACCAGCGCCCTCAGGGTCGGCTCGTCGAGCGTGTCGCCGACAAACGGTGCCATCACCCGCCAGGCCAGTTCGTCGAACGGCAACCACGACCAGCTGGCAATCTCTTGCTGGCTGAAGGTCGGCACCGCGGCAGGCACGTATAGCCCGCCATCGTCGGCCAGCCCGGAAAGCAGCGCCGTGCGAAAATCAACCCGTATCTCGTTGCCGCGCGTGGATGTGTACTGCATCGGTGCTCCAGGTAACTATTTGATTAACGGTGGGCCATCGCCACCAACCAGTGGCTGAAGGCTTGGGCATCCGTGGACAACGCCTCACCCAGGCCACGTACCAGGTAAAACGACTCGCTCGCCTCGATGCGCTGGGCAAAAGGCGCCACCAGCCGCCCCTCCTGCAGCAAGTCCTCGACCAGCGACGAGCGCGCCAGCGCCACCCCAAGCCCCAGTTCCGCCATGCGCAAGGTCGCCACCAGGGTGTCGAACTGCAGGCCGCTGGAGGAGTCGACCTGATCGGCGCCAACCCGCTCCAGCCAATAACCCCACCCCTCCTCGTAACCCAGCACATGCAGCAACGGGACGCGGGCCAGGTCGCGCGGCTCGCGTAGCGGGGAGCCGGCAATCAGCGCAGGCGAGCAGACCGGCACCAGCACGTCGCGGGTCAGGCGCTGCGCTTCCACTCCCGCCCACTGGCCGCTGCCCCAACGGATTTCCAGGTCATCCTCGGCATCCAGTTCCTTGACCCACAGGTTGCTGATGTAGCGGATGTCCACCTGCGGGTGCGAACGGCGAAAATCGGCCAGTCGGGGTGCCAGCCAGAAGTGCAGGAACGACAGGCTGCCGCGCACTTTCAGGGGCCGACGCTGGCGTTGCCCGAAAATTTCATTGGTGCCTACCGCCAGGCGGCTTATCGCATCCTGCACCACCGGCAGGTAGGACTGGCCCTCTTCAGTCAACCCCAGCCCCCGGGGCAGGCGCTTGAACAGCGCCACCCCCAACTGGCTCTCCAGGTGGCGGATCTGCTGGCTCACCGCCCCCTGGGTGAGGTGCAGTTCCTCGGCTGCATGGGTGAAGTTCAGGTAACGCGCCGACACTTCGAAGGCTCTGAGCCAGTTCAAGGGGGGCAGGGTTTTCTGGGTCATCGGCGGTTTCTCGTGGCAACGTTCCGGTGGCCTAGTATCACCCTGCTCTGGCGGCCTCGGAACCGGGCGCGACGACTTCCAGCGGGCCTGCTTGACGGCGGCGGAACTTGCACGTCAGCCAATAGGCCAGGTAGCACCAGGCAATGAAGGGCAAGCCGAAGTACAGGGCAACGCGCTGGGCGGGGTCGAAGGCAATGCCGACGCAGGCCAGTACGCAGCAGAAGATGGCGGCCAGCGGCACGAACGGGTAGCCGCGCACCCGGAACTTCAGGTCTTCGAGCTTGCCGCCATTGGCGATGTAATGGCGACGGAAAGCCATCTGGCTGGCCGCGATGCTGATCCACACCACCACCACCGCCAACCCGGAAATGGACACCAGCGCCAGGTAGATGGTGTCGGGGGCAAACACACTGCTGAGCAGCGAAGCCATGCCACCCGCCATGCTCAGGACGATGGCATTGAACGGCGTGCCACGACGCGACAGTGCCGCATACCGGCGGGGCATGTTGCCTTGGTCGCTGAGGGTCCACAGCATGCGCGCCGCAGCATAAAGCCCGGAGTTGGCCGCCGACAGCAGCGCAGTGATGATGACGAAGTTCATGATGTCCGCCGCATAGGGGATACCGATCATGGCAAAGACCATCACGAACGGGCTTTCAACCACACCGGCCTGTTCACGCGGCAACAAGGTAGCCAATACAAAGATGGTGCCGACGAAGAACAGCGCCAGGCGCAGGACCGTGGTGCGGATGGCCTTGGGTACGTTCTTTTCCGGGTCACGGGTTTCGCCAGCGGCGATGCCGATCAACTCGGTGCCCGAGAACGCGAAGGCCACCGCCAGCAGGGTCATGGCGATCGACCAGAAGCCCGTAGGGAACAGCCCTTCGCGGGTGAAGTTGCCCAGCCCGACACTGTGCGCCTGGGTAATTTCGAAAACGCCCAGGATCGCGCCACCGCCCACCACCAGGAAGGCAATCACCGCCAGCACCTTGATCAGTGACAGCCAGAATTCGGTTTCGGCAAACGACCGCACCGAAATGATATTGCTGATGAACACCGCAAACCCGAACAGCGCACTCCATATCCACACCGGCGTATCGGGGAACCAGCGCACCATCAGGATACCGGCGGCGGTGAATTCCGAGCCGATGGCCACGGTCCAGGTCAGCCAGTACATCCAGGCCACCATGTAGCCTGTACCCGGCCCGAGGTAGCGCGTGGCGTAACTGCTGAACGAGCCGACTTCCGGCATGTGTACTGCCAGTTCGCCCAGGCACATCATCACCAGGTAGACCATGATCGCGCCGAGGATATAGGCGATGACCGCCCCCAGCGGGCCCGCCTGGTTGACGGTGTAGCCCGACGTCAGGAACAGGCCGGTACCGATGACACCACCCAGCGCCAGCATGACGATATGGCGGGTTTGCATATCCTGCTTGAAGCTGTGCGCCGAAGCATTTCTCGTTGTCGTTGTCTGCAGGGACATTGTGGTTTACTCATGAAAGTTGGCGGGCAAGGACGTTGCAACGACCTCGTCTTGGCAGAGCGAAGCGAATTGCCTTGCATATTGTTTTTGTTCGACTTCATGAAGTGGCACCCACCGCAAGGAGCGGGTGCTACACGCCTGCCTCAGGCCTGTGCTTCGGCCAGGCAGGCGTCTTCGTCACCGTGCAGCTCCTTTGCTGCGGCCAACTCCTGACGCACCGATGCACACGCCTGTGCCAGGTCTGCCAGCAGGTCCTCGGTGTCCTCGATGCCCACCGAAATGCGCACCAGCCCTTCGGAAATGCCCAGGGCCAGCCGTTCTTCGAGGGTGTTTTCCACATGGCTGGTGGTGCGCGCCGGGCCGTAGATGGTTTCTACCGCGCCCAGGTTGCCCGCCCGATGGGCGTACTTCAGGCGCGGCAGCAGCCGCGCTACGGTGGGCATGCCGCCCTTGAGCACGAAGCTGACGATGGCGCCGAAGCCACGCATCTGCGCCTTGGCGATCGCATGGCCGGCGTGCTGGGGCAACCCGGGGTAGTTGACCGCTTCAACCAGCGGTTCGGTGGTCAGGTGATGCGCCAGGGCCTGGGCGCTGGCCTGTTGCTGACGCACGCGCAGGGCCAGGGTCTTGATACCACGGATAATCAGGTAGGCAGAAAACGGGTCCAGCGCCGCACCGTTGATCTCGCGGTAGTGGCGTACCTGCGCCATCAACGACTCGGCACCGCACACCACCCCGCCCAGCACGTCACCGTGCCCGGACAGGAACTTGGTCGCGCTGTGCACTACCACGTCCACGCCCAGGGCCAGCGGGTTCTGGTTCAGCGGGGTAGCGAAGGTGTTGTCGGCCACTACCACGGCGCCGGCCTGCCGGGCGGCAGCGCTCAGGCGCTGGATATCCAGTACCTTCAGGGTGGGGTTGGTTGGGGTTTCCAGATACAGCAGGTCGCAACCTGCGGCGATCTCGCGCTCCAGCGCCTCGGTGTCGAGGGTGTCACACAGGCAGACCTGCACGCCCATGCGCGGCAGGAACTCTTCGAAAATCTTGTTGGTGCCGCCGTAACTGTCGCGGGTCGATACCACTCGCTTGCCGCTTGAGAGGAACGTGTGCAGCACGGCACTGATGGCAGCCATGCCGCTGCTGAATGCCACCGCCGACTCGGACTGCTCCAGCTCGCACAGCTTCGCTTCCAGCGTGGCGACTGTCGGGTTGCTCATGCGGCTGTAGATGTAGCCCGGCAACTTGCCCTGCGCCACGTCGTACCAGGCATCGATGTCGTTGTAGCCGTAGGCGGCACTGACCACGATCGGGGTCTGGGTAGCGTTGTACGGGTGCTGGACCTGCTCCCCGCTCCACACCACTCGTGTACCGATACCGACCGCTGCATTGCCCACGATTTTTTCGTTGTTGTTCATATCCGGTTCCCGCACCGCTGAGTTGTGTACACCGATTCAGCATCGGCTTTCAGCGGACTATAGGGGCATGGCGGGGGGACTGAAAAACGATGGAATCCGGGTCTGAGTAACGTTTTTTTTAATGGCAGGATGCCGAGCGGGCGCGGAAGCCGCCCGGCACCCTGCCGGCTTCACGCCAGGTTGCGTTTCAGCTCGGCAATATGCTCCGGGCCGATGCCACAGCAGCCGCCGATCATGCTGGCACCCCGCGCGCGCCAGTCGTTGGCCCATGCCAGGTACCCCGGCGGGTCCAGGTCTTCGCGCAGCTCATCCAGGCCGTCGTTGGCGGTGGCTTCCTTCGGTTGCGGCGGGAAGGCGTTGGCATAGGCGCCGATGGCGATGTCGGCGTTGTGTCGCTCGATGACCGAGCGCGCTACCTCCAGTGCAGCGCCAATGACCTCGGGCTGGCTGCAGTTGAACAGCACAGCCGCCACCCCCAGGCCGACTACGGCTTCGATGGCATCGGCCACCGGCTCGCCGGAACGCAGGCGTGGCACCTCGTCGACCTCTTCATCCTGCAAGGTGAACGACACCCAGAACGGCCTGCCGTCTGCCGGCAAGTGGCCGTGAATGGCCCGCACCTCGGCAACCGAGCTCTGGGTTTCCGCCAGCCACAGGTCAACATGCGGGGCCAGGCCCTGCAGCAAGGGGGTCAGCACCTCCTCGACACGCTCGGGCTGGAACAGGTCCGGACGATACGAGCCGAACAGTGGCGGCAGCGAACCTGCCACCCTGACCGGGTGCGCACCGGCATCGGCGGCATGTCGCGCCAGCTGGCCGGCGATATTGGCCAGTTGTCGCCCTTCCTTGGCAAAACGCTCTTCGCCGATGTGGAACGGCACCACCGCATAGCTGTTGCTGGTAATGACCTGGGCACCGGCAGCGATGAACGCTGCATGCACGCCAACCACCGCTTCCGGTGCCTCGCTCAGCGCCAGCGCCGACCACTCGGGCTGACGGAACGGCGCCCCGCTGCGCTGCAGTTCACGGCCCATGCCACCGTCGAGAATTACCATTGCTCGCTGTTTCATATAACTACTCTAAAGGTACTTATGAATAAAATTCACTATGTGGGTGACACTTATAACTATTAAATACAGCCTCCTATAATTGGCCAACATTTCAGGTATGTCCATGCGATTTTCTACTGTGCTCGGTGCGGGCCTTGTGCTGCTCGCAACTGCTTCCCAGGCCTTTGCCGGTGCCACGCTGGAGCGGGTTGAATCGCGCAAGGAACTGGTCAACGTCCTGATGGAAAGCTACCCGCCGTTTTCCTTCCTCAATGACCAGAACCAGCTGGACGGTTTCGACGTGGATGTGGCCAAGGCCGTGGCGGACAAGCTGGGCGTCAAGCTGCGCCTGGAAACCCCTTCGTGGGACGTGATCGCCGCTGGCCGCTGGAGCGGCCGCTACGACATCTGCATCTGCTCGATGACCCCGAGCAAGGCCCGCGCCGAAGTGTTCGACTTCCCGGTGGAGTACTACGCATCGCCTGCGGTGATCGTGGTCAACGCCAAAGATGAGCGCATCCATGGCGCCAAGGACCTGGAAGGCCGCAAGGTGGGTTTGACCAGTGCATCGAGCTACGAGAGCTACCTGAACAAGAACCTGGTGATCGAAGGCAACGAAGACAAGAAGCTCGAATACCCCTTCGAGTTCGTGCAGATCGCGCCTTACGACACCGACAACGTTGCCTTCCAGGACCTGGGCCTGGGCGCCGGTGTACGCCTGGATGCCATCCTCACCAACCTGGTTACCGCACAGCCGCGCCTGAACCAGGACAAACGCTTCAAGCTGGCCGGCGCCCCGCTGTATGAAGAGCCGAACTCGGTAGCCATCGAGAAAGGCGACCCCGAGTGGGATGCCAAGGTGCGTCAGGTGTTTGCCGAGTTGAAGGCCGATGGCACCCTGGCCAAGCTGTCGCAGAAATGGATTGGCGCCGATATCAGCAAATGAGCACCTTTCCCCCATCCCCCAAGCCCGTGGTCAAGCCCACGGGCGCCGGCCTGTTCGGCTTTCGCACCCGACTGCTGCTGACCTGGCTGGCGCTGTTCGGCCTGTTCGTCGCGTTTTTCCTCAGCTTCGACCTGAAGTTTTCGATCATCCTGGAGAAGTTTCCCAACCTCGCCGGTTTCAAGCTGGGGCCCAACGGCTTTCTGCAAGGCGCAGCGCTGACCCTGTTCCTGTGCCTGTGCTCGATGGTGGTGTCGGTGCTGTTCGGCTTTGCCGCAGCGCTGGCGCGGTTGTCGAACAGCGCGGTGCTGGTGGGTGTCGCCAGCTTCTACACCTCGTTCTTCCGTGGCACGCCGCTGCTGATCCAGATTCTGCTGATCTACCTGGGGCTACCGCAGCTGGGCCTGGTACCGGGCGCCATCAGCGCCGGTATCATTGCCCTGTCGCTGAACTACGGGGCCTACCTGAGCGAAATCTTCCGGGCCGGCATTCTTGGCGTCGCGCGCGGGCAACGTGAAGCAGCGCTGGCGCTGGGCATGCGCACGCCGCAGATTTTCTGGCATATCGTCCTGCCCCAGGCCATGCGGGTGATCATTCCGCCTACCGCCAACCAGTTCATCTCGATGCTGAAGGACTCATCGCTGATATCGGTGATGGGGGTGTGGGAGGTGATGTTCCTGGCGCAGTCGTACGGGCGGTCGAGCTATCGGTACCTGGAGATGCTGACCACGGCGGCAGTGATCTACTGGGTGCTGTCGATCTTGCTGGAGCTGGTGCAGGCGCGGCTGGAGCGGCATTTTGGCAAGGCTTATCAGCGCTAGGGGCCAGGCTGAGTTGGCAGTGACACTGTGGGAGCGGCTTTAGCCGCGAACACCGGCGCAGCCGGTGCCATGCACCGCGCTGGATTCTTCGCGGCTAAAGCTGCTCCCACAGCGTTACAGCGCCTTCATTTCAGCAATATCCCGCGCCACCTGATCAGCCGATTGATCGAACATCGCCTGCTCCTGCGCATCCAGCGGCAACTCGATTACCCGCGCCAGCCCCTCTTCTGCCAGTACGCAGGGCACCCCCATGGCGATATCCGTGCGCCCGTACTCGCCCTGCAGAATCGCCACCGCCGGCAAGATGCGGTTTCGCCCGTTGGCGATCGCATCGACCATCTGCGCAATCGCCACGCCCGGCGCATCGCAGGCGCTGCCCAGCTTCTTCAACCCCAGAATCTCGCCACCGCCCTTGCGCGTGCGCTCCACGATCTGCTCGATCTGCTCACCGGACAGAAAGTGTGACAGCGGCACCGAACCGATCTGGCAGTAGCGCATCAGCGGCACCATGCTGTCGCCATGCCCGCCCAGTACCAGCGCCGTGATATCCCGGGCGGAAAACCCGGTCTGCTCGGCGATGAAGCACTTCATGCGTGCGGTATCCAGCACACCCGCCTGGCCGAACACCTTGTTGCGCCCCTGCCCGCTCAGGCTCCAGGCGCGATAGGTGAGCACGTCGACCGGGTTGGACACCACCAGCACCGTCGCGGTTGGCGCATGGTGTTTGATGTCGGCCATGATGCCGTCGAGGATGGGCAGGTTGGTACTGAGTACATCCTGCCGCGACTGCCCAGGCTTGCGCGGCACCCCTGCGGTGATGACCACCAGCTCGGAGCCCTGCAGCATTTCGGCCTTGGCCCCGCCGTGAACCCGGGTATCGGAACCCGACTCGACTGCCGCCTGCCACACGTCCAGCGCCTTGCCTTGCGCCATCTCGCCCTGCACATCCATCAACACCAGCTCACGGCACAACTCTTCCCGAGCGATGATCTGCGCCGCCGCCTCGCCGACCATGCCGGCACCCACGATTGTCAGTTTGTTCACGTGACACCTCCCAGCGGCGCGCGCCACCAGGAACACGCCTGCAATACACAGAAGTATCGCCTGCTGAGGCGAAAAGGCCACACAAAGGCAAATGGAAGCGGTACGCGTACCCTGTGGGAGCGGCTTTAGCCGCGAAGAATCCAACGCGTTGCCTGGCACCGGCTGCGCCGGTGTTCGCGGCTAAAGCCGCTCCCACAGAGTCCCCGCTAATTCAACTGATCGTGTCCTTGCACGGCGATTTCCCATCTGGCAAGGTTGCCATCAGAACGCCCACCGATTGACCAGCGGTGCCTCACATCAAAGGAAACCTGACCTGTCGCTGCAACCCTCCGTTCGACGTGATCTGCTGATTCTGTGGCTTTCCATTGCCGCCGTTGCGCTGGTGCTGGGATGGCTGCTGCTGGTCATCAGCCGCCAAGGCGCCGGCCCGCAGATTGCGCAGGCGCGCCAACTTACCTCGACCAGTTGCCAGGCGCTGCTGGCAGGTGCAGCACGCGTTCGCCAGCAACTTCCGTCTGCGCAAGATCAACCCTCCCTCATGCCCCCCGCTGCCGCACAGGCGGTGCTTGATTTGGCACTGCGCGACCAGCCGGGCATGGAGGGCGGCTTCTGGCGAGCGGATGCGGGCGTGGTGGCCTACGCGTTCCCAACCTACGACGGCACGGGAATCAAGCGCGATCCGCCGAGTGCCGAGTTGGAGCGCATTGCCTCCACGGCCCAACGCGCGCAGGATTCCGCAAGCCTCGTGGCAGACGTGCGACCAGGTTTACGCGAAGCCGTGGCTTTCGCCGCATGCCCTGTGGAGAGCGCTGACCGGCAGCTGATCGCCTGGACCCTGATGCGCGTGCCGCTTTTGGCCACAGAAACAGTCAACACCTTGATCCTCGCGGTGAGCCTGCTGCTGGCGCTGGTCGTGGTCTCCGGCGCATGGCTGGGCTGGATGATTTCGCGTTGGCAGCGCCAGTCCGCCCATCTGCGCAAGCAACTGGCCCAGTCCGAACGCCTGGCCACGTTGGGGCGTGTTTCCGCCGGGCTCGCGCACGAGATCCGCAACCCTTTGGGCACGATGCGCATGAAGGTGGAGAACGCGATGGCTGCCCCGGCCGACCGGCGCGAAGCACGTGTGGCTGGCGCCCTGGAGGCGGTACTGTCGCAAACGGCACGCCTGGAGACGCTGGTGTCGAGCCTGTTGGCGTTGACCCAACCGTTCCACGCCGAGCGCCAGGCGGTTGACCTGCAGGCATGGCTGGAGGAACGGCGCAATGCCCACGCCGAAGCGGCGCAAAAGAAAGGCGTACGAATCACACTGGCGGTTGAACCGGGGCTGACCGCCAGCGCGAAGGAGGTTGCGCTGTTCGACCCAGCACAAATGGCGCGGGTCTTTGACAACCTGCTGCTCAATGCGCTGGCGCACACGGAAGAACGCGGTGAAATCGAACTTGGTGCGCATCGCACGCGCCGTGGCGCATTGCTGTTGTGGGTGGCGGACGATGGCTGCGGCATTCCGGCCGACTTGCGCGATACACTGTTCGAACCGTTCTCCACCACCCGCGCAGGCGGTACCGGCCTGGGACTGGCGCTGGTGCGCGAGATCGTGCAGGGTCACGGCGGGCGGGTCGGTCTCGCCGAGTCGGCCAAGGGAACGCGTATAGAGATGGAGCTACCGTGGCCAGAATCCTGATCGTCGACGATGACGCCGCGTTCCGCGACAGCCTTGCAGAAATGCTGCAAGACCTGGGGCATGCGGTGCTGCAGGCTGAAACCACCGATGCAGGCCTGCACCGACTGCGCACCGAGGCCGTGGATGCGGCCATCGTCGATCTGCGCCTGCCGGGCGAGGATGGCCTGGTGTTCCTGCGCCGCGCGGCGCGCATCTCGCAGGTGCCCTGCATCATGCTCACCGCCTATGCGAGTGGCGGCAACACCATCGAGGCGATGAGCCTGGGCGCGTTTGACCACCTGACCAAGCCCGTGACCAGGGCCGCCCTGCTCGAAACGCTCGAACGGGCCCTGCGGCGAGCAGCCCACACCCCGGACAGGCCCCAGGCGGCCGGGGCCTCAGCTGCCGCAAGAGAACCCGTGGATGAAACCGAACTGGTCAGCAGCAGCGAGGCCATGCGCCAGGTCTTCAAGCGCATCGGGCTGGCCGCGAACTCCGATGCCACCGCCTTGATCCTCGGCGAGACGGGCACCGGCAAGGAACTGGTGGCGCGCGCCCTGCATCGCAACAGCGGCAGAGCCAGCGGCCCCTTCGTTGCAGTGAACTGCGCCGCGATCCCGGCCGACCTGATGGAAAGCGAGCTGTTCGGGCATGTCAAAGGCGCGTTCACCGGTGCCGTCAATGACCGCACCGGGCGCTTTCGTGAGGCCGATGGCGGCACCCTGTTCCTCGACGAAATAGGCGATATGCCGCTGGCCACGCAGGCGAAGATTCTGCGGGTGCTGCAGGAACGCGAGATCACCCCCGTGGGCGCCAACCGCGTCCAGCCGGTGAACGTGCGCATCATCGTGGCCACCCACCGAGACCTGCCCAGCGCGGTCAAAGAGGGGCGCTTCCGCGAAGACCTGTGGTACCGCCTGCAGGTAGTGCCCCTGTGGCTGCCGCCGCTGCGTGAGCGCCTGGGCGACGTGTTGCTGCTGGCCGAACACTTTCTACGCCTGCTGGGCGGCGACTCGCCCAAGCGCTTGAGCGCGGCGGCAGCCCGCTTACTGCTGGCCCATCCCTGGCCTGGCAACGTGCGCGAACTGCGCAACGCCATGGAGCGCGCGGCCATCCTCAGCCACGGCCCGGTCATCGATGTCGAACACATCGGGTTGCAGCCAGCGGCTGCGCTCACCCCGGGCCTGGACATCGACTGGGAAGGCCCCATGGCACAGGCCGTTGCCCGCCTGGAGCGCGAAATGATCGTCCGCGCCCTGGCTGCGACGGCAGGCAACCGCGCAGAGGCGGCGCGGCGCCTCGGGCTGTCTCGCCAGCAGCTCTACCGCAAGCTGGCCGAGTTCAATCTGGACTAACCCCTTCGCACGCAAACCGGTGTCCGATTCCGTGACACCCTGGCGTCACGGAATCGGACGGCACATCCGCCAGAAAGATCATAACTAATTGATTTAATTGTAAATATTTTTTGGCATGGTGCTTGCCCTACAGGTTGGGTGTTTCCCCAACCCAAGGAGCTTTTCCCATGTCTACGTATTTCATCGCCACGGCTGTTGCGCTGGCATTCGGCCTGGGTAGCCTCAGCGCACATGCCATGCCGCCCGCCGCCCCCCACCTCCCTCCGGCACCGCATCAGGGAGTGGACGCCCCTGGCCTGATGGGCCAGTCCACTGTGGAAGGCCAAGTGCAGCGGATGCTCATCAATCCCTACGGTGAGGTCGACGGCCTGCGCCTGAGCGACGGAACCATTGCCAAGTTTCCACCGCACATGGCCGATGCGCTCACGGCCACGGTCAAGGTGGGGGACGCCGTTCGCATCATCGGGCGGGCGGAGACACAAGGCACGGTCAGGGCCGACGCCATCATCCACGCCGACAGCGGGCGCACCGTGTACGACCAACCGCCGCCAGTTGGCGAAGGCCGAGTGCTGCCGCCACACCTGCGCGCCCAGCGTCTGCAGCCCCAGCAGGTGGAAGGCCATGTGGACACCGTGCTCACTGGCCCACGGGGCGAGGCCAACGGCGTCATCCTGAGCGATGGCAGCATCGTTCGTTTTCCGCCAGAGAGCCTGCGTCTTTCCGTGCAGGCGGGCGCACCGTTCGCGGCCACCGGGCTGGGCACGCGCAATGCGTTTGGCACCGCTTTGGAAGCGGTCAGCATGGGCACCACGTTATCCACCCTGCAGCCGCTCTACGACCGCGCGCCATAAGGGAATGCCGCTATGCACCCGGCAACACCTTCCATACCCCCGACGCATGCCAGCTCACGGCGCTGGCTGTCCGGCCTCAACTTCTTCCTGGCCGACGTCCGTGATGGCCTGGGCCCCTTCCTCGGCGTGTTTCTGGCCAGCCAGGGCTGGCGCGCCGATGACATCGGCTACGTGATGGCCGCCGGCGGCATCGCAGGCATGCTGGCGACCACGCCGATGGGCGCCTGGATCGACGCTTCGCGCCACAAGCGACTTGTTCTGGCAAGCGGCACCCTTGCACTCATTCTCGCCACGGCAGCGCTATGGACGGCGCCATCGTTCGGCGTCGTCATCGCCTCCCAGGTGGTGACGGGTGCTGTGGGCGCATTGATGGGCGCCGGCATCATGGGCATCACCTTGGGCATCGTTGATCAGAGAGACTTGTCTCGGCAGCTCGGCATCAACGAGGCCTGGAACCATGCCGGCAACGTGGTCGCGGCTGCATTGGCCGGGCTGGCAGGCTACCGCTGGGGGCTGTCAGCCGTCTTCGTGCTGATGACCCTGATGGCATGCGCAGCCCTTGCATGCTTGCGCAAGATCAACCCACAGGACATCAACCATGAGCGGGCCCGCGGTGGTGGCCTCACCGGCAACCTGCCTGCGCAAGGTAGCAGCCCCTCGCCTTCCCTGGTGCGGGTTTTGACGGACTCGCGCGAGCTGTGCCTGCTCGCGATCACCATGCTGCTGTTCCACCTGGGCAATGCCGCGATGCTGCCCTTGCTGGCGCAGTCGGTCGTCACGCGTGGGCTGGCCGACCCCAGCGTCTTCACGGCATCGACCGTCATCGTGGCGCAGCTGGTGATGATTCCTGTGGCACTTTGGGCCGGGAGGTATGCCTCTCGGCACGGGTATCGGGCACTGATCATTACCGCCCTGTTGGCCTTGCCCTTGCGAGGGCTGATCGCCGGTTTCTGGGAGTCGCCGTGGGCACTGATTCCGGTACAGGCCCTTGACGGCATCGGGGCGGGTCTACTGGGGGTCGCCTTGCCTGGGCTTGTCGCTTGCATCCTGCGCGGCACTGGGCACGTCAATGCAGGGCTTGGTGCAGTGATGACGATCCAGGGGATAGGCGCGGCCATGAGCCACGCACTTGCCGGTTGGGTCGCGCAACATTTCGGCTATGGCGCAGCCTTCGTCGTTCTGGGTATCGTGGCTGCAATCGGACTACTCACCTATCAGACAGGCCTTCGCAAGGGACATCCAAGTCGGCAACAGTCAGCTCAGCCCAATCACTTTGACAAGATATAGCGTGCTGCACGCCCCCCAAAGGCCGGCACGGCCATGCCGCGCCAAGTCATTCATTCACCTGAGTAAACTGCATGCCCGTATTTGATCCATCCTCGCTCATCTGGACCGTCGCCGCCGTGGCGACCGGCGGGGTAATCCTGCGCCCCTGGCGGGTGCCGGAGTATATCTGGGCGGTCGGCGCCGCTTTGTTGCTGACCGTGTTTGGCCTGGTGCCACTACACACAGCCCTCGCCGCTGTCGCCGAGGGTGGCGATGTGTACTTGTTTCTGATCGGTATGATGGTGCTGGCCGAACTGGCACGCCAGGAAGGGCTGTTCGACTGGCTGGCCATGTACGCGGTGCAGCATGCCCGGGGCTCCGGCCAGCGCCTGTTCGACCTGGTATTCCTGGTGGGGGTACTGGTAACGGTGTTCCTCTCCAACGATGCCACGGCTGTGGTGCTGACCCCAGCGGTGTACGCCGCCTGCAGGGCGGCCAAGGCCGAGCCGCTGCCCTATCTGTTCATCTGTGCCTTCATCGCCAATGCCGCCAGTTTTGTCCTGCCCATTTCCAACCCGGCCAACCTGGTAGTGTTCGGCAGCCAGATGCCGCCGTTGCTGGAGTGGCTGCGGCAATTCACCTTGCCATCGCTGGCCGCCATCGGCCTGACCTACCTGGTACTTCGGCTGGCCCAGCGCAAGCAGATCCGCCAGCCCCTGGCAACGGCCATTGACGTGCAACCGCTGTCCAGCGGTGCACGCTTGTGCGCGCTGGGTATCGTGCTGACAGGTGTACTGTTGCTGCTGACCTCCGCCCTGGACCGGCAGCTCGGCTTACCCACCTTCTGCGCCGGCATCGCCACGGCCGGGCTGATCCACCTGCGCCAACGGCGCAACCCGATGCCGGTGCTCAAAGGCGTGGCATGGGGCGTACTGCCGTTGGTGGCGGGCCTGTTCGTGCTGGTGGAAGCAGTGGCACAGACGGGTGTGATCGAGCATCTGGCCCATGGCTTGGCCGCGCTGGCGCGCAGCTCCGAGCACCAGGCGAGCTGGAGCGCCGGCGTGGTCGCGGCGATCGCCGGTAACCTGATGAACAACCTGCCGACCGGCCTGATCGCAGGCTCCGTTGGCCATATTGTCGACTTACCCGCGAGAACCACTGCGGCGCTGCTGATTGGCGTCGACCTCGGGCCGAACCTGTCGATTACCGGCTCCCTGGCCACTTTGCTCTGGCTGGTTGCCGTTCGCCGTGAAGGCGAACACGTCGGTGCCTTGGACTTCCTGCGCCTGGGGGCGCTGGTAATGCCGCCTGCCTTGATCGGGGCGTTGGGGTTGCTTCATTTGTGAAGCGCTCGCAAGCGGTCCGCGTACCGTGTGGGAGCGGGCGTGCCCGCGAAAAATCCAACGCGGTGCCTGGCACCGGCTGCGCCGGTGTTCGCGGCGGTTCGACGCCTCGACACGCCCGCTCCCACTAGGTCACTGCCAACTCAATGAGTTATGTGTTGTGGAGATCGTTGGAGGCGCCGGGCAATTTACGCCTTGAACAAACGCTCGGCGATGAAGTCGACGAACACACGGATCTTCGGCGACAGGTGGCGGCTCGATTGCCACAGTGCCCAGAACTGGCCCTGGTCGGAGGTATGCGCATCAAGCAGGCTTTCCAGTGCGCCAGTCCTGACCGATTCACGTACCAGAAAGTCCGGCATGTAGGCGATACCATGGCCGTCCACCGCAGCCATCAGCATTGCCTCCATGTTGTTCAGCGTCAGCACCGTGGGTAAGCGCAACTGGGTAATCTCGGGATCGGCGCCGAGGCTCCAGTCCATGATCTTGCCGGTCGTGACGAAGCGATAGCGCAGGCAGTCGTGTCGCTCCAGGTCGGCTAGCGTCTGGGGCCGCCCCTTGCGTGCCAGGTAGGTAGGCGCTGCGCACAGGACAAAGCGGAACGGCCCGAGCTTGCGCGACATCAATTTTGAATCGGCTAGCCCACCACTGCGGATCACCACATCGAAGCCATCGTCGATCAGGTCGACCAGGTGGTCGTTGAAGTCCATTTCCAGTTCGATTTCAGGGTATGCCTTGCGAAAAGCCGGCATCAACGGCAGCAGAAAACGGTAGCCGATGGTCGGGAGGCTGACCCGCAAGCGACCACGCGGGGCCTGTATCGCATGGGACAGCATGGCCTCCGCATCCTGCAGGTCGTCGAGGATGCGCCGGCAGCGCTCATAGAACAGTTGGCCTTCCGCCGTCAGGCTGACCTTGCGCGTACTGCGCTGGAACAGCCGCACCTTCAACGAACTCTCCAGGCGGGCAACGTTCTTGCCGACCGCCGATGCGGAAATACCCATCGCCCGCGCCGCGCTGACGAAGCTCAACGACTCGGCGGTTTTCACGAAGGCGAGGATGCCGTTCAGGCTTTCCATGGCATTACTTCCCTTTTGTCCATTATGAGTGGAGTTCCAGCCTGTTTATCCAACATTGCGGCCACTATAGATTTAACGCACACGGAGCTACAACAGGAGGGATAGCGCAATGGATCAGGCTACTGATCACACCCCGCACGCGGGCCGTTACTATGTTCTGGCAGCCATCTGCCTGGCCGCCCTGGTGCTGCCGCTGAGTTTCACCGGTGGCGCCGTGGCCACGCCGGCCATCGGCAAGGCCTTCGATGCCGAGCCGTCCTCGCTTACCTGGATCACCAACGCCTTCATGCTCAGTTTCGGCAGCCTGCTGATGGCAGCCGGAACCCTGTCGGACATTTACGGGCGAAAGCGCCTGTTCACGCTGGGCCTGGCCCTGTTCGTCATCGTCAGCATCCTGCTGGCGAACGTCTACAGCATCGTCTGGCTTGATGCCCTACGGGCGGTGCAAGGCGTTGCCGCCGCCGCTGCCCTGGCCAGCGGTTCCGCCGCCTTGGCCCAAGAGTTCGAGGACCAGGCCCGCACGCGCGCGTTCAGCCTGCTTGGCACCACGTTCGGGCTGGGCCTGGCGTTCGGACCGATGGTCAGCGGCCTGCTGATCGAACAGTTCGGCTGGCGCTCGATCTTCGTCAGCACCGCGGTCCTTGCTGCGATCTCGCTGCTGGCGGCGTTGTCACGGATGCGCGAAAGTTATAACCCCAAAGCGCCCAAGCTGGACCTGCCCGGTGTGCTTGCCTTCTCGAGCATGCTCGCACTGTTTACCACTGCGATCATCCTGGGGCCGCAGGCCGGCTGGCGCTCCCCGCTGATCCTGGGCCTGTTCGGCGGCGCGGCACTGAGCTTGCTGGCGTTCGTGACCATCGAGCTGCGCGCCAGGCAGCCGATGCTTGAGCTGAGCCTGCTGAAATACCCGCGCTTTGTCGGGGTGCAGATTCTGCCGATCGGCACCTGTTATTGCTACATCGTGCTGATCGTACTGCTTCCGTTTCGCTTGATCGGCGTAGAAGGCATCGCCCCGATGCACAGCGGCCTGATCATGCTGGCACTGTCGGCGCCGATGCTGGTGGTCCCGCTGCTGGCCGCCTGGTTGACCCGCTGGGTAAGTGCTGGCGTGCTGTCGGCTGCAGGCTTCCTGGTGGCGGCTGCGGGGTTGTACCTGTTGGCCCATGCCGCTATTGGCGATTACCAGCAACTGGTGCTGGCAATGCTGGTGATTGGTATCGGCACCGGTTTCCCTTGGGGCCTGATGGACGGGCTGGCGGTTAGCGTGATCCCCAAAGAGCAAGCAGGCATGGCCGCCGGCATCTTCAACACCACCCGGGTAGCGGGCGAAGGTGTCGCCCTGGCGATCACCATCGCCCTGCTCACCGCGTTGGTAGGTAACAGTCTCGGGCGCGTACTGCCTGCCGACGATTACAGCGAACTGGCGCAGCGCCTGGTGATGGGCGACCTGAGCCAGCTTCAGGGCGTTGACCCCATGCTGCTGCAGGCCGCGTATCTGGACGGCTTCGGCACCTTGGTGCTGGTGCTGATCGGCTTCACCGTGTTGTCGGCTGGTGCGGCGTTCTTCTTGCTTGGGCAAGACGAGCAGGCAAGGCGTGCCAAAGCGCCTCACAGCAGCCTGCCAGCCTCCGATTCGGTACGGGGCTGACGACGGCATGGCGATTACACGCAACAACGGGATCTTGCCTAACGCTCAGGGGCCTGGCTGCTTCGCTCCATCACCTTCCCACACTGCTCACTGGCCAAACGGCTGATGATCCGGATCGCCTGATGGATACCGGCCGTGTTGCGAAAAGCTCAGGCGCGGGTTGTGTTCGCATTCCAGCATTTCGCCGTGCTGGAGGGACTAGCGCGGTCCCTGTAGGAGCTGGCTTGCCTGCGATGGGCTGCGCAGCAGCCCCATAACCCTACCCGACAGGAATACACCACCAGGAGGCCTTTAGCAGAGGGCCAGCCGCAAGGGTGATATCTGGCCCGCCATTCATCAATGATCTTGCCTAACGCTCAGGGTCCTGGCCGCTTCGTTCCATGACCTTTCCACACTGCTCACTGGCCAAACGGCTGATGATCCGGATCGCCTGATGGATACCGGCCGTGTTGCGAAAACTCAGGCGCGGGTTGTGTTCGCACTCCAGCATTTCGTCGTGCTGGAGGGACTAGCGCGGTCCCTGTAGGAGCTGGCTTGCCTGCGATGGGCTGCGCAGCAGCCCCATAACCCTACCCGACAGGAATACACCACCAGGAGGCCTTTAGCAGAGGGCCAGCCGCAAGGGTGATATCTGGCCCGCCATTCATCAATGATCCTGCCTAACCAACAGGGTCCTGGCCGTTTCGCTCCATCACCTTCCCACACTGCTCACTGGCCAAACGACTGATGATCCGGATCGCCTGATGGATACCGGCCGTGTTACGAAAACTCAGGCGGGGGTTGTGTTCGCACTCCAGCATTTCGTCGTGCTGGACCAGGGCCTCGCCTAGCAGTTCGAGAGTCCAGGCGTAGCTTTGGATGGTGGATAGGCGTTCTTGGTCAGTCATGGCGTGCCTCCCTTGCTGCAGAGACAAAGCGAGATTGACTGGGGGTGAGATCGTTGAAGGCCGCCGAGGTACGACGGTGGAGAACGGATACGAGGATCTTTAGCGGATTTACGGTGGTCATGCATGAGTTCCTTTCGTGATGGAACTGCCACCGCTCGCGGCCAAGCAAGTTAAGGTGGCAGCAGTACGCGGGTTGGCCGACCGGGACGAAAGGAGCCCGGCACACCCGAAGGTGTCCCGCGCACCACCGCCATGACGCGACATCGCGGGCACAAAAAAAGCGCCTGCGATGAAGACTGGGCGCTGATGCGCCTTTCGATTCCGACCGGCCAAGGTCGCATCACCGATGCTTCGGTGACGGGGAGACTTTATTCCCGAGTGGCTGTTTTCGCAAGTTTCCAAGAGTCGGAAAGGCCTGCGCGTTTCGTAGGAAGATGGCCATCAGGGACCCTTAGGCTCTGTACGATAAGAAATGTCGCAAACACCGCATGGAACAAGCCAGCGAGACCATGGCGAAATAGCTTTTCACTAGCTTGTCGAAGCGTGTCACGATGCGGTGGTTCTCTTTCAGCCAGCCAAACATGCGTTCGATGATATTGCGCTGTCGGTACTTGGGCCGATCAAACAGCCTGGGTAAGCCAGGCTTGGGTTTGCGCTTCATCGAGCGCATCGGGATGACGGGTTGCATTCGATACTGGTCGCAGTAGCGCCGGAGCGCTTCGGCGTCATAGCCCTTGTCGGCAAACAACCATTTGCAGCGTTTACGCGGGCGGCCACGTTGGCTCGAGGGAATGCAGATTTCATCCAACAGGGGTTGGGTGTAGCTGATGTCACTGGCTTGACCACCAGAGAGGAGGAAGCGCAACGGTGTCCCGTTGGCGTCGCAGAGCATGTGGACTTTGGTTTTCAGGCCACCACGACTGCGGCCTAAAACGTGATCGGCAGGCTCGTCAGGTCCCCTTTTTTCCCGGTGCGGCTCGGGTTATGCGTACAGCGGTTGGGTCGATCCTCCAGGTTTGCAGATCGATTAAGCCTTGCTCATTTAATCTCGGGTGCAAGCGTTTGAGCATCTGATCGAACGTCCCTTGGTTTCGCTAGCCCCGAAACCGTTTATACACCGTTGACCACAGGCCAAATCGCTCCCGCATATCTCGCCACGCAGTACCCAAGCAGAGCACCCAGAGCACGCCATCGAGCATCAGCCGATCACTCAGGTGGGGCCGCCCCCGACCATGGGTTTCAGTGAAGAGATCGGCAACCGCAGTCCAGGCATCATCCGAGAGTTCGTAACGCTTTGCCATCACAGAATTCCTTTCCATTGATGGCGAGGGACTCTACAAAATCTCAGCGGTCGAGGGGCCGCGATTCGGTTTCGCGGGATTTCGTACAGAGCATAGGGCGCGAGGCCCGAAACTGCGAACCCCAAGCATTTTACACATCAACTCCAAGCACTCCCTTTTGCCCGCCTAAGACCATGACTTTCCTATGAATGAAACGGACAGCTGCCGGTCTTTGAGACGGACGGTACAAGCTTTTGATCTCCCCCTCCCGAATGGCTCAATCGAGCGACGCCAACTACCCAGACTACGTTACACGATAAAAAGTAAATCCTTGAACCATTTACCAGTTGCAACCATCAACTTCATAAAGACATGAAGCTCAGTTAATAGACAAAGCAAAATGCATTGCTACATCTTAACCAAACAGCCAACCCAAAACTATTTTTTGCTAAAAATCGATGTCATCGCTCTCCCTTTCGAATACAGCGACATGATTTCTATGGAATTGTTCAACTCCATAGCGCCTTAATTTATCCAACCACTCTTCCGCCACTGTCCTAGCCACCCCTAGCGCGATGGCAGCCTCGCGCAACAATGAAAACTCTGTTCTCAAGGTAGTTGGCATAATTCCCGGATCATCGGTATTGACCAAAACCCTAATCGCCCCACGCCGCAAACCAAATTTGTTATACCTACCGCCAGTTTCTAGCACTGACTCATCTGGCGGACTCCAGCGAAAGATCGGGTGCTCGCTATGGCTCTCAAGTCGAGCTATGTAAACATTCGACGTAGGATTGGTCTCGATGATCAGCCCCATCTGGTCATATTGATCTAGCAGGTAATCCTGCAGGGCATGCATGAATTCTAATTCCGGGACCGTATCTACGTCATCGATAATTTCACGCACCGGGTTGGCATGCTCTCCATATAGCGCCTGCCCGTCCCACTCACTGCCTATTCTTATTACCACCAATGGAAGCTTGCTCGATGCCGCCAAATGTTGGTGGCGGTAACGGTAAATACGCGCCGCTGTATCTGACAGTCTGTTTATCATTACGGCATCCGGCACCGCGCACAGTTCCCGCTCACTTCTTGGCTCATCATCGTGCAGTTTTTGCCAAAGATGGTGACAGTTACGGCGTAGGCACCAGGCACGATAAAGCTCCGAAGGAGGCACCGACTCTAGACGAGCCCGTGGCTTCCCGTCTACTTGGTAATTTCTATCCAGTTCAGGTGGCTCAAGCCAAAGTGTGAAGGGGAAGATACGCGCAATACGACGCTCAATGATAGGCAGCACCTGTTGTGCCAGAGGCAAACGGCCACTGAGTGTCGTGGCGTAGTGCCAAAGCCAAACCAGATTGTCCAGATGCTCATCTAGAGGGAGCATCATCTCGCCCTGTCGCTCAACCCACTGTGCAGGTTCAATCCCAAGAGCTAGGGCATGCCCTAGTCGGTCACCATCGCGCATTTCACAAAAGCGTACCGTTTCGTCGACATGACGCATACCAGACAAAGGATGTGCGTAGTCCTCGCCTGCGTGGATGCTCAGATGAAAGCCACTGCTGGCGTGCTCGCCGTCGGGGCGCGACACAAAACCCCGACGCAACCAGCGCAACATAGGCGCAAACCACTCGATACGTAGGTCATTTTCGTCACCAGCCACGTCTAATCCGCGAAACCAGCGTGCGGGCTGGAAACGGAAATTTTGATTTAGGCGGCCGCCCAGAAACTCTGGTTGGTTCCAACCCGACTGCCGAGACAAACTAGCAAGCAATTCATCAGCTATTTTCCAGTGCTTTTCCAAATCTGCTCTCGGTTCTTTACCGAAAGCCCGCTTTTGCCCTTGAGAGCGAGAGAAATGGCCACAGAACTGCCAGCGCTCCAACGACTGCAGGTACGGCCCAGTGGCCCCCTCGATGCTGACCTCATGCTCACCAAAAATATAAGGTGGCATGGCTCCATGCTGCTTGCTCTGTCTGGCAACTGCAGCGGAAAGCTTGGCTACGGCCTTCGGAGAAAATGCCCCCGGCATCGCTTTGACCTCCGCCACATCCCCCTTCGCCACCAGTAGCCGGCGCACATTTTCATGCAAGTCAGGCCGGACGCCGCGCCTCAAAGGGGCCTGAAAATAGTGTTCAACGAAACGAGTTAAGCCTTGGCCATCCATGATCAGCCGTCGACGCAAATCATTGAGCGTCTGCAGCCAGCACAGAACAGCAACACGCCACTGCGGAACGAGCTGGGCGTCACGATACAAGCTGCAGAGGTATAGCTGCAGCCAGAGCCAGCGGTTGGCACAACCGCGAATCATGGCCTGGGCAAATTGGCTACATACCCATAAAGGAGACCCCACTGGTGCCGAAGTCTGGCTCGCTGCCAACAGCGTCCAATCTGGCAGCCTCTCTTGGTTCGCCATCGGGTCATTAAGTAGCGCTGAAATCTCCACCGGCCAACCTTCTCGATGTGGGGATTCCAACAAAAGTATCAGTAGCTGTCGCATACGCTTCAGCTGCGTGACCCAATCGGACTGTTTGTTTCTTGCCCAGCTTAAACCTTCAGGTTTCAGCAAACAGTCACCCAGAACGAGACTATCGGCGGCAATCCCCCCCAGGTGGACATGGCCTTCGGCATGCGGCAAAGCTAGGTTGGGCGGGGGTGCAAAGAAGGGAGCCTGCGCTGATACGACGCGGCATATGTCTCTCCCCTGTGTGGGTGAACTCTCCCTCAGCCAGCCACTCAGATGCCATGCCACCAGCAGCGTCGGGTCCAGCTCCGCCGCTAGTCGTGCATAGGCTTGGACCTCGGCCTCGCGATAGCAAATCATGTCACCATTGCGGAGCATCAGTTGGCCGAACAAGCCGTCAAGCCAGGGCAACTCCGGCCCGACAAACAGCCTCGCATCACACATTCGGTCCATAAGTCGGCGCACATCGTTCAGGCGATAACGGCCGGGATAGCGCGTGTCCAGCGTGTCCACTAGCAGCTGATAGCAGTCATTTTGCAATCCATGCCATCGGTCTTGTGCTATGCCCTGCTGTGGAGTGACCAACTCAGTCCACAATCGTACCGCGAGCCGCTCGCTTCCATAGAAGCCGCCGGTGGCATTTTCGGTAAGAGAACGGTTCAACATCAGCTTTGATTATCCTGCAAGACTTTGTGCACCTTCTCCAGTGACCTCAGTTCACTGGCATTAGGATATTGCTGAGTCATTTCAGAAATGACATTCCGGCGTTCGTCCTCCGTTCTTTCACGCAACACTTTCTCTAGAAATTTCAGAGTCAGGCGCTCTGGCGGCTCGACGCCCAACTGACCACACAGCCATTCTTTTGCACTAATTTTCCTGGACTCTTTGGGCCACGAAATTTCTAAAATTTCATCTAGCCAAAGTCTGATTGGATGATCTGCAAGGAAATAACTTGCTGTGCGGGTGCTGGCACCATATTCGCGCTTAGCAATCGAATCGGGAGTATCTTGACCTCGCTGACCTTTGGTCGGCGCAAAAGGCAACACATTCACCTTAAAATGGTCATTTTGTTCGAAATTGTGCGGCGAGTTCAGATTGACGGTAGCAACTACATCCGGCAGACCAAATAACCGTCCCTTTTCAAAGCTGCCAAAAGCCGACCAAGTGGCGTAGAACACCATACCCACCTTATCCAGTGCAGTACTGATGTCCTTCATGCCGTTTGGCACATTCCTAAATCCGGCGATCTGGCTGAAAACCTTGTTGAACACCTTATAAACCAGCCACGGCGAGAACCGCACCTGATCAAGTTGATGGCGGGCGCGCCATTTCGCAATTTCTTTTTGTAACTGTTCGAGCTGCGGATTCAATCCCTCCAACACATCATCCAATCCGCTCTCCATAGGTTCATCATCCTCATCGAAGCCTAAGCTGAGGGTTTTAGTAGGTGCCAAGGCGCTAGTGGAATGGAACGGTGCGTCCTGTACAATATCTTGAAGGATTTGCAAACTAACCGGTCCGACAAGGCTAGTAATCAGCAATTCGAAAACACGACCAATATTCAGCATCATGCTGCGCTTAGCATTTGTGTAATAGTTATGCTGGGTCAGTAGTGACAGTAAAAAAACTGGCTTTACTTTTCACCTCATCAGCTGCCTGGACGCCGGAAATCACCTCCCAATATTTCCAATCCTTTGCCGAGTTTATACCGACCTCAGGCACTGGATATGAAAGCAACGCTTTGTGGGAGTCTAGTCTGGACAGCCAGCTGTCTGGCAATCTATCACCCAAGTGCGCTTTCCATTCAGAAAAGTCTATAACCTTGACAAACTGCTCCAACCCAGTCGCATCATGCTGCAGCGGCTGAAAGAGTGGAGTATCAAAAATACTACCCCTGCGCTCCTCTTCGCCACTATTCGCCAACCCCTGCCAGTACTGATAGGCTTGGAGTACCAAATATACGGCGCCAGCCTGCGGCTCGTATTGGAAATAATCACTCAGGGTGCGTTCCCAACTGGCGGACACCGTTTGATCCAGTGCGCCGATTAGAAGACCTGCCTGTTCACGAGGCTGCTCTGCAAATATTCTGTATGCCGGGCCGAACTCCCTCTTCTTTTCCCTATTTAGTCTTTGGTGCTCGGCATGAAACTCTTTAATCAAATCTGGATGTACAGTTGGCATCTGCCAGACACGCATTACCTGCAAGGGGTTCTCTGCCGAGCGGATAGCTTGTGGCAGAACTTGTATAAGGTCTGAGCAGCTATTTACAAGCTGGGTCAAAGCTCGCAACGACGGGATGGGCAGAGTCAGGTCGCTGCCTTCGCGGCCATTGACGGGTCCAGTCAGGAAGATGTTCAACCAAGCATGGAAATTGGGCAGGGAAATGATGGCTGGTAAACCCAGAGATATTTCCCGATCATTCAGGTACTTACTCACCGGAGGCATAACCAGCCGGCGTGGCAATGGTAGCACCTTGCGCTGGTACTCGTTGGCAAGTTCAATGGCAGTGTTGTATGCCTGTTCAGTGTTGTGACTTGAGTCTTCGGTTAAACGACCGTGAAAATCACGCCACGTCACTTCACGGTACAGTCCGCGGTCTCCACTGACGATGGGCAACACATAAGGAGTGGTTAGGTAGCGACGAACTATTTCCAGATTTTCAAAGGCTCGATTGAGTGATATATCAACATCATCAATCGGCAGTACCAACAGCTTTTTCCCCAGTAAATTTAGTACCGACCTGAAGAAATCCTGAACCCGATCGGCCAAATGCTTGTTCCCAAAAAGCGCGCGCAGCTTGTCCATTCCGCGCTCCTCTTTTTGCACATCGATACACTCCAGTGCATGAGCAAGCTTGTCCAACGCTTGATTCAACTGCTTGTAACCTTCAGGATTAACACATTGAGACTTCTTTACATCCTCATCCGAAATCACCGCCGCCACTATTATATGTAGAAAAAGTGATTCATGCTCTTCCAGCAAAGTCGGATCAACCGGATCAAGGATATGGATATCCTTCAAGATACTCTCATGTGCACTTTTAAGATACTTACGCAAATTCACCAACACTGAAGTCTTGCCAGTGCCACGCTCGCCATCAATCGATACCGCGTTATGGCTACGAACCTCATTAACCTTCACACTGTCCCTTTGATCACTGGCTGTATGCAGGGCCTTAGTGATGAAACCTGCTAGGCTCTGGTATACAGCCAACGGAAGCAGAGTCCTTTCATCATCTAGGTTGGCGGTTTCGGGGGCGTTGAGCGGAATGTATCGAGCTATTTGAGTAGGTGTGGACATTTCTCGTCTTATGTCTGACAGGAGGTTAACGGAGGCGCTAGTAGCCCAAGGCCACTGCAGATTGCACGAACACTATCACAGCAGGATGTTTATGAGTTACGTTGTCTCTGTTGGGGCATTTGAAAGGCAGGAGAGCGCGCGCAACACTACGCAACCCGCAGTCGCGGAGGTAGTCGATAGCTCTCATCAGAAGGCCTCCGCGTCGGACTCCTCGAAGGCTATGGCTAGCGAAATGCTCGCGGTGCCGGGGGAAAGTTGCCGACTCGAAGTCCTGATTGTCCTAGGCTCTGTACGAAATCCCGAGAAGCCCAATCGGCGCGCTTCGGAAGCTGAAATTCTGTAGGGTTCCCGGCCATCTACGGAAAGGCATTCTGTGATGGAAAAGCGTTACGAACTTTCGGATGAGGCCTGGACTGTGGTCGCCGATCTCCTCACTGAATCCCATGGCCGGGGCGGCCCCGCCTGAGCGACCGCCTGATGCTTGATGGCGTGCTCTGGATACTCTGCTCGAGCGGTGCGTGGCGAGATATGCCGAAACGCTTCGGCCCATGGTCAACGGTGTATCAACGATTCCGGGGTTGGCAAAACCAGGACACATTCGATCAGATGCTCAAACGCTTGCACCTGAGACTTAATGAGCAAGGCTTGATCGATTTGCAAACTTGGAGGATCGATTCAACCGCTGTACGCGCAACCCGAGCCTCTTCTGGCGCCAGGAGAAAAGGGGGCCTGACGAGCCAGCCGATCACGCTCTAGGCCGCAATCGCGGTGGCCTGACAACCAAAGTTCACATGCTCTGCGACGCCAACGGGACATCGTTGCTGGACGAAGTCAGCATCCCGTCGAGCCAACGTGGCCGCCCGCGAAAACGCTGCAAGTGGTTGCTTGCCGACAAGGGCTACGACGCCGAAGCGCTGCGCCGCTACTGCGACCAATATCGAATGCAACCCGTCATCCCGATGCGCTCGATGAAGCGCAAGCCCACGCCTGGCTTACCCAGACTGTTTGATCGCCCCAAGTATCGGCAGAGCAACATCATCGAGCGCATGTTTGGCTGGCTGAAAGAGAACCGTCGAATCGTAACTCGTTTTGACAAGCTCGCGAAAAGCTACGCCGCCATAGTCTCGCTGGCTTGTTCCATGCGCTGTTTGCGACATCTCTTTTCGTACAGAGCCTAGCAGCCGTAGTATAGGGAGAGAGTGGTTACGATGGGGATGAAAAATGATGGGCGAGCACAATTCTCTTTGAATGCTGGCGTTCAAACGGTGACTTCGCCGGACTGTTCCCGCCTCCAGACGATAGGTGAGAGTAGAAACACCGCAATAAGAAAAGCTACTTGCGATAGATAGAACGGCGCCGGCCACTGCTGTTTCAGTGCGACGTAATAGGTGTTATGAGCCACGTCAGCCAAAATAATTGTCGCTGTGAGGATAATTCCCATCCTTGGTTTTATGAAAAGGAGCACTGCCGCCAGCGGGTCAAAAAAAGTCAGCCCCCCCAGAAAACGCGGCTAGCCCAATAGGCACTGTCCCCATAGCCGTAGTCCCAGAACAACCCATGCAGAATATCTGCTCGGACGTGATTGGCGGTCGCGATCAAAAGGCAAAAGGCGAACAACACTCGGATGGCGAATGACAACCTTGGCATAGCTTGATCTACTCTGGTTAAGTGATCCTATGGTAACGGGATCAACCAACGTCGACAGCAATGGCTAATGGTAAAGATGAGTTCACCAGACGCTTACAAAGCGGTGTACTGGAATAGGTGTCCATCAATGGGTAGTGAACATGCGAGCTATCCGCTTGGGGAGAACCGCCAAAATAATTGCCGTGGCTTTCAGGGCTCGAATCACAGGGTTGCAGGTGAAAACTGCATTGGCACTGTTTTATCTACGCGCCTACGGCTGGTCAGTATTTCGGTGCATGGCACGGGCTTCGCCCGGTTTGCGGGCAAGCACTAATGCCGTTCAGTTAACGTTTGCCGGCTGGGTTGGGGCTGCTTTGCAGCCCTTCGCGGGCTTGCCCGCTCCCACAGGGATCGCGCTAGCTTTTAGAATTTGAGCGAGACAGTTGCTCATACAGGTACGGGGTAATTTTCCGGGTAGCGATACCTGTCCGACTGCCCGGCTGTGCATGCTTTGAAAAGCTGCTCCGAAGTATCTTGAAAAGAACTCGTGGGGAGGGGGAACTGCGTTGCAGGGCACAGTTCAGCGGTGGCGCAAGAATTGCCGGGGCCGCCTTGCGGCCCTTTCGCGACACAAGGCCGCTCCTACAAAAGGCGGGAACATTCGAGCATCGCGCTCACATTCGGGCCTTAATGTTCACGAGGCGACTTCAAGCTGAATTAGTGCCGATCTTGCAATCATTCACGGCCTGTCGAGAGGCTCTGGAATGAACCCCTGCTCCCTCAGTGCCTTGATGACGCCACGCACCAGATAATTGTTGGAAAAGCCAATGGTGTATTGCCTCGAACCTGGGTTGATTGGCAGAAGCATGCCTTGCTCTACCAGGTTCTTGATCTGATAAGTCCGCTGGTTAGCCGTGAGCGTGGGGAGTGCCTCGGCAATGTCACTCGACTTCACGACCTTCATCTTTATGACGCTGACCAGAATCTGCTCCTCGGTCTCGGTGATCCACTCCCGGCTGCGTGCAAAACTCACCGCCGGTAACAGAATGCACTTCGTGAGGTAGCCATAGTCGGTGAGCTTGTCCACCTTCTCCAACTCATCACGGATGCCCTGCAGCACATAGGTACACCATGCCTCCAGCCCTGCTGTGGTGCCAGTATCAGCAAGCCCCAGCATGGTGTAGTACTTGTCCCGGTCATTGCAGAACACCGCTGTGGGGTTGAGTACCCGACCACCCGTGTTCACGTTGAAGCCGTACTTCATCAACAGCGCGTAGGTAAGCAGCCTTACCACCCGCCCATTGCCATTGCCGAATGGGTGAATCCAACCGAAACGGTGGTGCGCCAGGGCGACCTTCATCAGCGCGTATTTAGGGGAATCGTCGCGATTGATGAAACTGACCAATTCCTGCATGTACTGCGGCACCAGCACACCTTCCGGAGGTAGATGCTCCGCCTGGGCGATCCTGACCGCCCCTTCCCGGTAGGCGCCTGGCGTTTTATCGCCCTCACGCTGCAACCCAAGTACGGTCATGGCGTGCAGTTCTCGAATCGTATGCTCTGTCAGGTCTGCACCGGGCTCGATCACTTCTTCGATGTAATCCATCGCCTTCTCGATGTTGGCAATTTCCATCAACTGGTCGGTGCTCTGGGCTTTCCCTTCGACCTTGCTGTCGATGTAGTCGGCCAGCGTGGTGTGGTTGCCCTCGATTCGAGCAGACCCCAAGCTCTCCAGGGTGTGGAACAGCGCCTTCAACTGAAAGAACACCTGAGGTGGAGTGTCCCCTTCCAGCCTCAGCCGGCGCAGAAACTCGAGCTCGGCCAGAACGTCAACCAGCGGCGAGTCGAAGGACGGGTTCAGTAGCTGCAGGTCGTGGTGAGAAAACTGGGGCATCTCAAAATTATCTCTAAACGGGAAAAACATTATCTAGAAAAATTTCGGTTCTCACCCAGTAAACACTGGCAAAAACCTGAACCACAGCTAACCATTATCTAAAAAGGCGTGCAACCCTAAGTGGAAAACTGCGAACCATGAAGTCAAAAACACGCAGATCCATGGGGAAAAAAGCGGGAACAAAAAAGCCCGCGCAAGGCGGGCTTCTATTGGTGCCAGGTAGCGAGAAATCGCCATAGGCCAACTGATTCTGGTGCCGGAGACAGGAATCGAACCTGCGACCTTCGCGTTACGAGTGCGCTGCTCTACCGACTGAGCTACACCGGCGTGTAGCGCAACGTACCATTGCTCGCACCCGTTACGCAAACCCCTGTTTCCCCTGACTTATTGCCCTACCCTCAAGGCGCCTTGCACCCCTTCGGCGCCAGGTCTTCCTCGATGTCGGTCGTACACGCCCACCCGGTAGCCGAACGCGTCAGGGTCAGTGCCTTGCCCAGCACAGTGGCCGGCGCATCCACCAGCGTGCAAACGATGCTCCCGCTGCCATCCGCCGCCTTGCCACTAGCCGTGATCGCACAGTGCGCCGTCGCCGGCTGGCCACCCAGCGCGGCCACATCCGCCACATCCTTGCCGTCATTCAACCGCAGGTCCATCGCCGTCTTCAGCGCGCTGATCTCCAGCAACCCGGCCGCGGCCTTGGAGCGTGACTGGTGGTTGGTGTACATCGGTAAGGCGATGGTCGCCAGAATGCCGATGATCGCGACGACGATCATCAGTTCGATCAGGGTGATACCGCGTTGCCCTTTCATGAACGTTTTCCTTTTTGATACGCGTACTCGTTGAGGTCAGGCTCGACCCCGGCTGGCAGCGGCGCAGTAGGCCTGAACAGACACCTTTTGTCACCCCTGCCCGCTTGGGCGTCGTCTTCGCTGAACTACTCTAGTGAGCATCACGGACGCGCGCCCTTGCATGGACGCGGCAAGCTGTTTCCAGGCTTGTCGCACGGGCAGAAAAAGGACCTTTGCATGACCCCATCTACACGCCTCTACACCTGGTACGGCACCGACGCCAACGGTATGCCGGTCAGCGGCCAAACGCCCGGGCACAGCCCGGCCTATGTGCGTGCCGGGCTGATCCGCCAGGGCATCAGGGTAGCCAGCTTGCGGCCTGCCGGCGGGCTGGCGTTCAGTTTGCCGAAACGGCGGGAGAAGGCCGACCCGGCGGGGTTCAGCCGGCAGCTGGCGACCTTGCTCAAGGCCGGGGTGCCGCTGCTGCAGGCGTTCGAGGTGATGGGGCGCAGTGGCTGCGATGCGGCGCTGGCGGCATTGCTGGAGAGATTGAAACAGGATGTGGCCTCGGGCCTGGGGCTGGCGGATGCGTTGCAGCGCCACCCGGGTTGGTTCGATGCGTTGTACTGCAACCTGGTGCGGGTGGGTGAGCAGTCCGGCACGCTCGACCGGCAACTGGAACAGTTGGCGGGCATGCTGGAGCAGCGTCGGGTGCTGCACAAGAAGGTGCGCAAGGCGATGATCTACCCGCTGCTGCTGTTGCTGACGGGGCTGGGGGTGTCGGCGATTTTGTTGCTGGAAGTGATTCCGAAATTCGAGAGTATGTTCTCTGGCATGGGCGCGGCGTTGCCGGCTTTCACCCAATGGGTGATCGACTTGTCCACAGGGCTGAGCCGGTTTGCGCCGCTGTTGCTGGTGATGGGCGTGGTACTGGGTTTTGCCATGCGCCAGCTCTACCGGCAGCACGCGCCAGCGCGCCTGTGGATATCTCGCCGGGTGCTGGGCTTGCCGGTGTTCGGCACGCTGCTGGGGCAGGCGGCGCTGGCGCGGTTTGCGCGTAGCCTGGCGACGTCCTACGCCGCCGGGGTGCCGTTGCTGGATGCGCTGGGCACGGTGGCCAGGGTCAGTGGCGGCGACCTGCATCAACAGGCGGTGTTGCGGCTGCGCCAAGGCATGGCCAATGGGCAGGGGCTGCACCAGGCGATGGCCGCTGAGCCGCTGTTTCCACCGCTGTTGGTGCAACTGACGGCCATTGGGGAATCCAGTGGCACGCTGGACCAGATGCTGGAAAAAGCCGCCAGCCATTACGAGGAACAGGTCAGCCAGGCGCTGGACCAGTTGACCAGCCTGCTGGAGCCGGCCATCGTGCTGGTCCTGGGCCTGCTGGTGGGCGGCCTGGTGGTGGCGATGTACCTGCCGATCTTCCAGTTGGGTAGCTTGATCTGAACATGACTCTATGGACTTTACTGGCTGAGCAGCCGGCGTACTTCCTCACCCTGGCCGGCGTGCTCGGCCTGCTGGTGGGCAGCTTTCTCAATGTGCTGGTGTACCGCCTGCCGATCATGCTGGAGCGGCAATGGCAGCGTGAGGCGCAGGAAATGCTGGAATTGCCGATCACGCCGCACGAGCGTTTCGACCTGTGGCTACCCGCCTCGCGCTGCCCGCATTGCGCGCATCGGATTCGCGCGTGGGAGAATATTCCGGTCATCAGCTACCTGGCCTTGCGCGGGCGTTGCTCAGCCTGCAAAACCCGCATCAGCCCGCGCTACCCGTTGGTGGAGGTGGCCAGCGCGCTGCTGTCGCTGGTGGTGGCCTGGCGCTTTGGTGCTTCGCCCGAGGCCTTGCTGGCACTGCCGCTGACCTGGTGCCTGCTGGCCCTGAGCCTGATCGATGCCGAGCACCAATTGCTGCCGGATGCGCTGGTGCTGCCGACGCTGTGGCTGGGGCTGATCGTCAACGCCTTCGGGCTCTACATTCCGCTGACCAGTGCGCTGTGGGGCGCGGTGGCCGGGTACCTCAGCCTGTGGACGGTGTACTGGCTGTTCAAGCTGGTTACCGGCAAGGAAGGCATGGGCTATGGCGACTTCAAACTGATGGCGCTGATCGGGGCCTGGGGGGGCTGGCAGGTGTTGCCGTTGACCCTGCTGCTGTCGTCAGTGGTGGGGGCGCTGGCGGGGCTGTGCCTGCTGCGTCTGCGCCGGCATGCGATGGGTACGGCGATCCCGTTCGGCCCTTATCTGGCGATTGCGGGGTGGATTGCCGTGCTCTGGGGTGATGAAATATACGCTTCATACACACAACTGCTTGGATTCTGATGACCACTGCGGCCTTTACTCCCTGGATTCTCGGCCTGACCGGCGGCATTGGTAGCGGCAAGAGCGCCGCTGCCGAGCGTTTCGTCGAGCTTGGCGTGCATCTGGTCGATGCCGACCAGGCGGCGCGCTGGGTGGTCGAGCCTGGCCGCCCGGCCCTGGCCAGCATCGTCGAGCGCTTCGGTGCCGGCGTGCTGCAGGCGGACGGCCAACTCGATCGTGCCGCCCTGCGCCAGCTGATCTTCGCCGACCCGGCGCAGCGCAAATGGCTGGAGCAATTGCTGCACCCGCTGATCGGGCAGGAAATTTTCAGCTACCTGGCCAAGGCGCAGTCGCCCTATGCGGTGTATGTGTCGCCGCTGCTGATCGAGTCGGGGCAGCACCAGAAAACCCAGCGGGTGCTGGTGATCGATGCGCCGCAGGAGCTGCAGGTGGCGCGTACCCTGGCACGTGACAACACCAGCGCCGAGCAGGTGCAGGCCATTCTCAAGGCCCAGCTGGCCCGCGAGGAGCGCCTGCGCCATGCCGATGATGTGGTGGTCAATGACGGCGACCTTGCCGCGCTGCATGAGCAGATTGACCGCCTGCACCACTTTTACCTGACTTTACGAGGAGGCCAGCCATGAGCCAGCCATTGACCGTCGATTGCCCGACCTGTGGCGCACCTGTGGAATGGCACGAGAAAAGCCCGTTCCGGCCGTTCTGTTCGGACCGCTGCAAGCTGATCGACCTGGGGGCCTGGGCGGCTGAGGAGCACAAGATTCCGGGGGCGGAAGACTCCGAGGATGAGCTGTATTCAGGGGACCTGGAGCCGCGGCATTGAGCCGATAGCAAGGTGGCTGTGCGGGCCTATTCGCGGGCATGCCCGCCCTCATAGAACAACACATAAATCATTGATTTAGCAGAATTTTGTGGGAGCGGGCGTGCCCGCGAAACGGCCAACGCGGTGTATGGCACCGGCTCCGCCGGTGTTCGCGGGCACGCCCGCTCCCACAAGGGACTGTGAAAGCTCTCGAACATTGTTCCCTGTGCGACAGCGCAGCCCAAAGGGCTAGGTAATCTCCCACACAATCACCGCTCATCCTCCTTCCACGGCGCCTGCAGATACCGCGTGCGGTTGAAGGTTTCCAGCCACTCCGGGCAAAACACCACCAGCGCACTGATCACCGTGCCGTTGATGAACGCTTCGGGGAACATCATCAGCCACAGGTAGCCGACAAAGTCGCTGAGCCACTCCGGCATGGCGAAGCGCCCGTCCAGCCACAACAGCCCCAGCCCGACTGACAGGCAGGCCAGCACCGTCAGTGCCGCCGGGAAGAACCCTGAACAGAAGATATACACAAACAGGTTTCGCGGCTGGGCGCGCTCGACCGCTATCGCGCACGCCTCCGCTATCAGCACCGGCAGGCCAACCAGCAACAAGCCATTCACCCCCAGCGCCGCCAGGTCCTGGCGCCCCAGCACCAGCAAGCCGAGCTGGGCCATGAACCCACCCAGTACCGCCAGTGGCCAGTCCAGCAGCAGCGTGACCGCCGTCATGCCGATGAAGTGGTACGACACCCCGGTATCGAAATCGCGCCGCACCAGCCACAGCGCAAACAGGCAGAACACCGTGCCAAACAGCAGATGCTGGCGGCGCCGGTCAGTGAACAGCTCAACCCAGCCAACCCGGCTGACCGCCCAGACCAGCAACGGCACATAACCCAGCCAGCCAAGCGTAAGGGTGGTGCCGGACAACACCTGCGCGCTGATCACCTGACGAATGCCCCTTGCAGCCATGTGGATAAAGCGAGTCTACACCCATTCTCCGTTTCATTCGGTTGCGCTAGGCTGGCGCCTTCATACGATGCAGGAAGCATTGCTCATGCCGGAAGGAATCAACCTCGCCCTGCTGCTGGCAGCAGCCCTCAACGCCATCATCGGCGTACTTCACCTGGCCATCATCGCCGTCGGGCCGCGCTGGTACCGGTTGTTCGGCGCCGGTGAGCGCATGGCCGTGGCTGCCGAAAAGGGCCGCTGGTACCCGGGGCTGATCACGGCAGCCATCGCCTGCGTGCTGCTGGCCTGGTCGGCCTATGCGCTGTCAGCTGCCGGGGCCATCGGCCGGCTGCCCCTGTTGCTACCGGCCATCTGCCTGATCACCTTGGTGTACCTGGTGCGTGGCCTGTTGGGGCCCCTGTTGCTGGCGGGCACCGGGCGTTCGCGGCGTTTCATCGTGGTCAGTTCGCTGATCTGCCTGGGGTTTGGCCTGGTGCATCTGCTGGGGGTGGTGCAGCAATGGCCGGTGCTGAGCTGATTTCTGCGCACAAACAGCATCTTATCGTCATCGATTAGCGGCTAAGCTTGTCTGCATGGATGACTCAGACTACCTGCGCCTGCTTACCATCCAGGCGGAGCAAGCCAATGCCTTTCTCTCCAACGCCCGCAAGTGGGAGCGGGAGCGTTGGGTGTGCCAACGCCTGTTACAGGGGCTGAACATCCCCTACCGCAGCGAGGACTTCACCCCGGCCGGGCAGGAACCACCCGACGTGCTGTTCCGCGACGCGGCTTTCGAGGTGTTTTTCGTGCTCGACGAGGGCCGCCGGCTCAACGATGAATGGCGCGAAGAACTGCAACGTCGGCGCAGTGCGTTTTCCCTGGCGCAGCTGGTACGCCGCGAAGCGCGCCCGCGGCGCATCAGTGCCACCGAGCTGCTGGGGCGCCTGGCGCCGACCTTGCGCAAGAAGGCGCACAACTACCGGGAGCGCGGGCTGGAGCTGAACGAGCTGGACATCATCGCCTTCGCCAGCCTCAAGCGCGAAGTACTCGACCTCAATACCCACTTCCCGCCGCCCACCGAATACCTGCGCCAGGGCTGGCGCTCGCTGTCGCTGGTTGGGCCGACCTTTGCCCGGGTGCTGTTCGCCCACCCCGACGCGCCAGACTTCCTGCGTGGCAACCTGGGCCGCAGCATTGTTTTCGACGTGGGCATCAGTCTTTGATCCACTGCAGCGAGTGTTTGCGATGGCGTACACTCGGCGCCAGAGATAGAAAGCCTTATCATTTGTTTCAAGCGCTTGCGTGAACGCTGTAGCGTTTACGCAGTCACAAACGTCTACCTGACGAGGCCCCACCATGACCAGCCGCCTGAATCCGGAAGATCAGCGTCGTGTCGATGAGTATCTGCGAGCCCCCCAGCACCAAGTCGAGCGCAGGCCCTTCCGGCCGTGGCTGCTCCTTGTGCTGGTGGTGGCCGTGACCATCGGGTTGGGTCTCATCAGCCGCCTGCTCAGTGGACTGGTGCTATGAGCTGCTTCGCGCTCGCCCTCCCCTCGTGCAGTTTGCGGCCGGCCCCCGGGGCCACGAATTCCGTAAACCTTATGAGATATCCCCATGACTCATCGCATCGTGATTGTCGGCGGCGGCGCCGGCGGCCTGGAACTGGCGACCCGCCTGGGTAAAAGCCTGGGCAAGCGCAAGCAGGCCGAAATCACCCTGGTCGACGCCAACCTCACGCACATCTGGAAACCGCTGCTGCACGAAGTGGCCGCCGGCTCGCTGAACTCCTCGGAAGACGAACTGAACTACGTGGCCCAGGCCAAGTGGAACCACTTCAACTTCCAGCTGGGGCGCATGAGCGGCCTGGACCGTGAAGGCAAACAGATTCAACTGGCCGCCACCCTCGATGAAGAGGGCCGCGAGCTGCTGCCTGCGCGCACCCTGGGCTACGACACGCTGGTCATTGCCGTGGGTTCCAACACCAACGACTTCGGCACCCTGGGCGCGGCGCAGCACTGCCTGTTCCTCGACACCCGCAAGCAGGCCGAGCGTTTCCACCAGCAGTTGCTCAACCACTACCTGCGTGCCCATGCCGGTGATGTGGCCAGCGAGAAAATCAGCGTGGCCATCGTCGGTGCCGGTGCCACCGGTGTGGAACTGGCAGCCGAACTGCACCACGCGGCCCACGAACTGGCGGCCTATGGCCTGGACCGCATCCAGCCCAAGGACATGCACATCACCATTATCGAGGCGGGCCCGCGCGTTTTGCCGGCGCTGCCAGAGCGCATCAGCGTGCCGGTGCACAAGACCCTGGAAAAACTCGGGGTGAAGGTGATGACCAACGCCGCCGTCAGTGAAGTGACCGAGGATGGCCTGAAAACCAAAGACGGTGAAGTGATCCAGGCCAGCCTGAAGGTGTGGGCGGCAGGTATCCGTGCGCCGGGTTTCCTCAAGGACATCGATGGCCTGGAAACCAACCGCATCAACCAGCTGGTGGTGCGCCCTACCCTGCAGACCACCCGCGACGACAACATCTTTGCCTTCGGTGACTGCGCCGCCTGCCCGCAACCAGGTAGCGACCGCAACGTGCCGCCACGCGCCCAGGCGGCGCACCAGCAGGCTTCGATGCTGGCGCAGAGTTTGAAGGCGCGGCTGGAGAACAAGCCGCTGCCGACCTATGAGTACAAGGACTACGGTTCGCTGGTGTCGCTGTCGCGCTTCTCGGCGGTGGGCAACCTGATGGGTAACCTGATGGGCAGCGTGAAGCTGGAGGGCTGGCTGGCGCGGATGTTCTATGTGTCGCTGTACCGGATGCACCAGATGGCGTTGTATGGGTTCTTCCGCACGGCGTTGATGATGCTGGGTAGCAAGATTGGCCGGGGTACCGAGCCGCGCCTGAAATTGCACTGACAGGCACTTGCTCCTACAGGCACGGCACTGCCCTGTAGGAGCAGCCTTGTGCTGCGAAGAGGCCATTAGCGCCACAGAAAATCTTTTGTCGTACCGACCCCTTCGCAGCACAAGGCTGCTCCTACAAGGGGTTGTGTTGCTGTGCGGAGCAGGCAAAAAAAGGGCATCTCATTGGAGATGCCCTTTTTTTCATGGTGGGTCGTGTAGGATTCGAACCTACGACCAATTGGTTAAAAGCCAACTGCTCTACCAACTGAGCTAACGACCCGGAAAATGGTCGGGGTGAGGGGATTCGAACTCCTGACATCCTGCTCCCAAAGCAGGCGCGCTACCGGACTGCGCTACACCCCGTGATACTTAAAGAAAAAGGGCATCTCGCTTGAGATGCCCTTTTTACATGGTGGGTCGTGTAGGATTCGAACCTACGACCAATTGGTTAAAAGCCAACTGCTCTACCAACTGAGCTAACGACCCGGAAAATGGTCGGGGTGAGGGGATTCGAACTCCTGACATCCTGCTCCCAAAGCAGGCGCGCTACCGGACTGCGCTACACCCCGAGATTGGCTCCGCGACCTGGACTCGAACCAGGGACCCAATGATTAACAGTCATTTGCTCTACCGACTGAGCTATCGCGGAACTGAACTTCGGTACATCTTTACAGCTTCGAAGCTTGTGTTAGCTTCGGTCTCTTTGGCTATCCGCTTTCGCGTTGCAGCTGCTGAGGCCGGCTATTCTACATTCTTCGTTTTGCTTGTCAACCACTTTTTTTCATTCAACTTACTGATTTGTAAGTTGTTTTGCGGTCACTGATGTTGCTGGTGATTCGCTTAGTGCCTGACAACGCGGCGTATATTAGGGGCACTCGTTTTTAGATGCAAGCAAAAATTTCAAAAATTTCAGCAGGTTATCCAGGAAGGCTGGAAAGACCCGGATTTGCTGGGGCGGTGCCGGCCTCTTCGCGGGTAAACCCGCTCCCACAGGTACTGCACAGGCCTTTGAGCGGTAGGTAATCCTGTGGGAGCGGGTTTACCCGCGAAGGGGCCGGCACAGGCAAAAAAAAGCCCCGCAGATGCGGGGCTCATGGTGCAACAAATCAGCCAAAGACGATTTCGTCGCCTTCCACCTTGGCGGTAATCGCCGTCCCCGGCATGAACTTGCCTGCCAGGATCAACTGCGCCAACGGGTTTTCGATCCAGCGCTGGATCGCCCGCTTCAGCGGCCGTGCGCCGTACACCGGGTCGTAACCCACGGCAATCAGCTTGTCCAACGCCTCCGGGCTCAGGCTCAGCGACAGTTCGCGTTCCAGCAGGCGGCTGCGCAGGCGGCCCAGCTGGATTTCGGTAATGCCGGCAATCTGCTCGCGGCCCAGCGGCTCGAACACCACCACTTCGTCGATACGGTTGATGAACTCCGGACGGAAGTGCGAACCCACCGCATCCATCACCGCCGCACGCTGTGCCTCGCGGTCACCCACCAGTTCCTGGATCTGCGCCGAGCCCAGGTTGGAGGTCATCACGATCACGGTGTTGCGGAAGTCCACGGTGCGCCCGTGGCTGTCGGTCAGGCGGCCGTCTTCCAGCACCTGCAGCAGCACGTTGAACACATCCGGGTGGGCCTTCTCCACCTCGTCCAGCAGCACCACCGAGTATGGCTTGCGCCGTACCGCCTCGGTCAGGTAACCGCCCTCTTCATACCCGACATAGCCTGGTGGGGCGCCGATCAGGCGAGCCACGGAATGCTTCTCCATGAACTCGGACATGTCGATACGCACCATCGCCTCTTCGGTGTCGAACAGGAACTCGGCCAGCGCCTTGCACAGCTCGGTCTTGCCCACCCCGGTCGGGCCAAGGAACATGAACGAACCACTCGGCCGGTTCGGGTCGGACAGCCCGGCACGCGAACGGCGCACGGCGTTGGCCACGGCGGTTACCGCCTCGCTCTGGCCGATCACGCGCTGGTGCAGCAGCTCTTCCATCTTCAGCAGCTTTTCACGCTCGCCTTCGAGCATCTTGGCCACCGGAATACCGGTCCACTTCGACACCACTTCGGCAATTTCTTCCTCGGTGACCTTGTTGCGCAGCAACTGGTTCTCGGTCTTGCCGTGCTGGTCGACCATCTGCAGGCTGCGCTCCAGGTCCGGGATCACCCCGTACTGCAGCTCGGCCATGCGGCTCAGGTCGCCTTTGCGACGGGCGGTTTCCAGCTCCTGGCGGGCCTGTTCGATCTTTTGCTGGATCTGCGCCGAGCCTTGCACCTCGGCCTTCTCGGAGGCCCAGATTTCTTCCAGGTCGGCGTATTCACGCTCCAGCCGCTCGATTTCCTCGGTCAGCTTCTCCAGGCGTTTTTTCGCCGCTTCGTCTTCTTCCTTCTTCAGCGCCTGCGATTCCACCTTCAGCTGGATCAGGCGGCGGTCGAGGCGGTCGAGCACTTCCGGCTTGGAGTCGATCTCCATGCGGATGCGGCTGGCTGCTTCGTCGATCAGGTCGATGGCCTTGTCCGGCAGCTGGCGGTCGGTGATGTAGCGGTGGCTGAGCTTGGCCGCAGCGATGATGGCGCCGTCGGTGATGGCCACCTTGTGGTGCACTTCATAGCGCTCTTTCAGGCCACGCAGGATGGCAATGGTGTCTTCCTCGCTCGGCTCTTCGACCAGCACCTTCTGGAAGCGGCGCTCCAGGGCTGCGTCCTTCTCGATGAACTGGCGGTACTCGTTCAGCGTGGTGGCACCAACGCAGTGCAGCTCGCCACGGGCCAGGGCCGGCTTGAGCATGTTGCCAGCGTCCATGGCGCCCTCGCCTTTGCCGGCGCCGACCATGGTGTGCAGTTCGTCGATGAACAGGATGATCTGCCCTTCCTGCTTGGACAGCTCGTTCAGCAGGCCTTTGAGGCGCTCTTCGAACTCACCACGGTACTTGGCACCGGCAATCAGCGCGCCCATGTCCAGCGCCAGCAGGCGCTTGCCCTTCAGGCCGTCAGGCACTTCACCATTGATGATGCGCTGGGCCAGGCCTTCGGCGATGGCGGTTTTACCTACGCCTGGCTCACCGATCAGCACCGGGTTGTTCTTGGTACGGCGTTGCAGCACCTGCACGGTACGGCGGATTTCGTCGTCACGGCCGATCACCGGGTCCAGCTTGCCTTCTTCGGCACGCTTGGTCAGGTCGACGGTGTACTTGTCCAGCGCCTGGCGCGATTCCTCGGCATTGGCGTCGTTGACGGCCGCGCCGCCACGCAGGTTGTTGATGGCGTTTTCCAGGGCTTTCTTGCTCACGCCCTGGCCCAGCAACAGCTTGCCGAGCTTGCTGTTCTCGTCCATGGCGGCCAGCAGCACCAGCTCGCTGGAAATGAACTGGTCGCCCTTCTGCTGGGCCAGGCGGTCGGCCTGGTTGAGCAGGCGCGCCAGGTCCTGCGACATGTTCACGTCGCCGGTGGGGTTCTGGATTTTCGGCAGCTGGTCGAGTTCTTTCACCAGCGCCTGGCGCAGGCTGTTGATGTCGAAGCCCACCTGCATCAGCAGCGGCTTGATCGAACCGCCCTGCTGTTCGAGCAGTGCCTGCAACAGGTGCACGGGCTCGATGGCGGGGTGGTCCATGCCAACGGCCAGGGATTGGGCATCGGATAATGCAAGCTGCAGCTTGCTGGTCAAACGGTCTATTCGCATGGGGTACCTTCCTTTAAAGGGCAGGTCGGAGCGATGGACAGCGCCTGTTTATGAAGAAACCTGCCTGAGATGACCTTATAGATAAGGCTGATTCTGGAAGATTCAAGCGTAGCGGGGTTGACCGAAGTCAACCTGTTGGGTTGGCGCCGGGCCATTCGCGGGTGAACCCGCTCCCACAGGTCCTGCACCGCTCTCAAGGCCTGTGATTAGCCTGTGGGAGCGGGTTTACCCGCGAAGAGGCCGGTACAGGGCTAGCGCGGTTCCAGCCACACCAGGGAAGCAAAACGCCCACCCTGCGGGGTACGCCGATAGGAGAAGAACCGCTCATCGCTGACCGTGCACAAGCCACCGCCATGAACAGCAGTCACCCCACGCGCCGCCAAACGGATACGCGCCAGCTCATAGATGTCGGCCATCAGCTTGCCCGGCCGGGCACCATCGACAAACGCCCTGCCCGCTTCCGGGTGCGCCGCCGTAAAGGCGTCACGCACTTCCAGCCCCACTTCGAAGGCCTGCGGGCCAATCGCCGGCCCCAACCACACCAGTACCTCTTCGGGCGGCAGTGCCAAGCGATCCAGGGTGGCTTCCAGCACACCACCGGCCAGCCCACGCCAGCCAGCATGCGCCGCCGCCACGCGGGTACCGGCCCGGTCGCAGAACAGCACAGGCAGGCAATCGGCAGTCATCACGGTGCAGGCGATGCCAGGCTGGTCGGTCCAGCTGGCATCAGCCTCGGCCACCACGGCCGGATTGGCATCCGCCACCACCAGCCCGTGCACCTGCTTGAGCCAGGCCGGCTGGATGGCGAATTCGTCGCTCAGGCGACGGCGGTTCTCGGCCACCGCGGCAGGGTCGTCCCCTACATGGTCACCAAGGTTGAAGGTTTCATAGGGCGGCAGGCTGATACCGCCCTGGCGGGTGGTGACACAGGCGCGCACCGAGGCCGGAGCAGGCCAGTCGGGGAACAGCAGCGACTGCGTCAGGCCACTCATCCGATAAAGCTCTCGCGGTCCTGGTTCAGCAGCGACAGCAACCAGACGAAGTCATCCGGCAGCGGCGATTCCCACTTCATGACTTCACCGGTAATCGGGTGAGCCAATGCCAGGAAGCGTGCATGCAGTGCCTGGCGCGGGAAGGTTTTCACCGCCTCGACCATGGTCGGGCTGGCGGCCGGCGGAATGCGGAAGCGCCCGCCGTAGGTCTGGTCGCCGACCAACGGGAAGCCAACGTGAGCCATGTGCACGCGAATCTGGTGGGTACGGCCGGTTTCCAGCTTGACCCGCACGTGGGTGTGCGAGCGGAAGCGCTTGAGCACACGGTAGTGGCTGACCGCCGGCTTGCCGCCGTCGGTGACCGCCATGCGCTGGCGCATGCCGCCGTGGCGGCCGATCGGGGCATCGATCTTGCCGCCGGCAGTGACCACGCCAATCACGATGCACTCATAGATGCGGCTGACCTTGCGCGCCTGCATCTGCTCGACCAGCCGGGTCTGCGCCTGCAAGGTCTTGGCCACTACCATCAGGCCGGTGGTGTCCTTGTCCAGGCGGTGGACGATACCGGCGCGCGGTACGTTGACGATGTCAGGCACGTGGTGCAGCAGTGCATTGAGCAATGTCCCGCTGGCATGCCCGGCGGCCGGGTGCACAACCAGCCCGGCAGGCTTGTTGATCACCATGATATGGTCGTCTTCGTAGACGATATCCAGCTCGATATCTTCGGCGACCCACTCGCCCTGGGCCTCTTGCTCGGCCTCCAGGACAAGTTGCGAGCCACCATAGACGAGGTCTCGAGGGCGCACCACGGCACCATCGACCGTCAGGCGGCCTTCTTTGATCCACGAAGTCAGCCGGGAACGCGAGTACTCGGCGAACAATTGGGCGGCGACCTGGTCGAGGCGTTGACCGCCCAGTTCGGACGGCACCTCTGCGCTAAGTTGAATGATCTCGGACATGCTCGATTCGGCGGGCGCACAGCCTTTGGTTTCGGCTGCGAGCTTGTGGTTAAATACGACTTCTTTTGTCCCGGGGTTGGCCGGGGCGCTCATCATAACAGGACGGCACCGCCCAAGACAGCGGCCGTCAAAGGGACGCAAGCCGCCATGCAAGTGAAACACCTGCTGCTGATCGCCATCCTCGGGCTCACCGCGGCCTGTTCCTCCAATAAAGAAGTGATTGACGAGAACCTCAGCGAGGCCGAGCTGTACCAGCAGGCGCAAGCTGACCTGGACAATTCCAGCTACACCAGTGCCGTGAACAAGCTCAAGGCCCTGGAGTCGCGCTACCCGTTCGGCCGCTATGCCGACCAGGCGCAGCTCGAGCTGATCTACGCCAACTACAAGAACGCCGAGCCCGAGGCTGCCAAGTCGGCCGCCGAGCGCTTCATCCGCCTGCACCCGCAGCACCCGAACGTCGACTACGCCTACTACCTCAAGGGCCTGACTTCGTTCGACCAGGACCGTGGCCTGGTGGCGCGCTTCCTGCCGCTGGACATGACCAAGCGTGACCCGGGTGCCGCACGCGACTCGTACAACGAGTTCGCCCAGCTGACCAGCCGCTTCCCCAACAGCCGCTACGCGCCAGACGCCAAGCAGCGCATGATCTACCTGCGCAACCTGCTGGCCTCGTACGAAATCCATGTGGCCGACTACTACCTGAGCCGCCAGGCCTATGTAGCCGCTGCCAACCGTGGCCGCTACGTGGTGGAGAACTTCCAGGAAACCCCATCGGTCGGCGACGGCCTGGCGGTGATGGTCGAGGCGTACCAGAAGATGCACCTGGACGAACTGGCCGCCACCAGCCTGGAAACCCTCAAGCTCAACTACCCGGACCACCCGAGCCTGGTCGATGGCGAGTTCCAGCCCAAGCAGACCGAGTCTGACGGCCGTGGCTGGCTGTCCAAGGCCACCCTGGGCCTGATCGAAACCGACACCCCGCTGCCGCCGGGCGAAACCCGCGCCAACCAGGACGTGGTCAAGCAGTTCCAGGACGCACGCGACGAGATGCCGCGTGAGCTGCTGCCGACGGACGAGAACGGTGATCCGATCGTGCCGGAAGGGCCGAAGGAAGCCGAGAAGGACCGCTCCTGGTTCAGCTACATGACCTTTGGTCTGTTCGACTGATACGCAGCGGTACATGAAAGGGAGGCCTTGGGCCTCCCTTTTTTATTGGCCGCGTCCTAGACTGTCGGCTTCTTCAACCGACAAGCTGGACACCATGGTTCGCCTACTTTTCTGGATCGCCCTGATCGCCGCCGCGTTCTGGCTGTGGCGCAAGTTCAAAGCCAGCCAACAGTCGCACCCCGAGGCCAAGCTGGATGCGCCGCTGAAGATGGTGCGCTGCGCCCATTGTGGCGTGCACCTGCCCAATGACCGGGCGCTGCAGCAGGGCAACGAGTGGTATTGCAGCCAGGCACACCTGCAACAGGGCCCAGGCCGCCAGAACTGAACACAGTACCCTGTGGGAGATGGCCCCGCGTACCCTGTGGGAGCGGCTTTAGCCGCGAAGAATCCAACGCGGTGCATGGCACCGGCTGCGCCGGTGTTCGCGGCTAAAGCCGCTCCCACAGGTTGTGTGGTGAATCCTGACTTCACTTATCCCTCCCCGACCCTTTCGCACCATTTGCGACCCCACCCCCGCCGCCAGCATTGACCCACCTCGGCAAAACTCGCTAAATCCTATTTATCCGCATAAATATGAAAAATAGAGAAATGCTCAAACCCAAACGCAAACGCCAGAAGCTGTCCGATGTGATCGTCGAATCGGTAAAACGCTCGATCGTCACCGAAGCGCTGCACCCCGGCGACCGCCTGCCCACCGAGCGTGAGCTGATGGAACATTTCGAATGCTCCAAGGGTACCGCCCGCGAAGCGCTCAAGGCCCTGGAGGTCGAGGGCCTGGTCAGCACCCGCACCGGCCCGAGCGGCGGCGCCTACCTCAATGAAGTGGGCACTGAACCTGCCAGCCGCGCGCTGCGTAACTACCTGCATTTCCAGCACCTGGACGGCGAACAGGTTTACCAGCTGCGCAAGGTCATCGAGGTGGAGCTGGCGGTATCGGTCATGGGCAAGCTGAGCGAAGCCGACTACGCCGCGCTGCAGGCCAACATCGATTTCTGCAGCGCCCCGGAAGACAGCGAGGAAGGCCAGCGCGAACAGCGCCTGGCAGAGCTGGAATTCCACACCCTGCTGGCCGACCGCTGCCCCAACCCGTTGCTGCGTTTCATGGCGGTGTTCCTCAACGACCTGCTGCGCGACCTGGTGGTGCTGAAAAAGGCATACCTGCCCAAGCGCCAGCAGTTCGCCGCTGCCAACATCGCCTACCACAAGCAATTGCTCATCGCCCTGCGCGCCAGCGACGAGCCCGCCGTACGCCGGCTGATGCACGAACACATGTGCGACGCCGAACACCACATGACCGCGCTGGAAGGCGAGGTTGCCCGCAACTTCCTGCTGGAGTTCGAACACCACCACTGATCCGCCGGGAAAGAGGCCTGCACACAGGCCCGGCCGTACCCGCTTTGTCATTGCCACTCCTGCCTAATAACCACAACCAAGGAGTTACTCATGCAAAGACGTACCCTGCTCAAGGCAGGCCTTGCCCTGGGTGCCTTAGGGAGCCTCCCCCTGGGGGCGCACCGGGCATTCGCCGACCAACCATTGACCTTCTATGGGCTCAAGTCCATGTCTGGCGCCTTCGCCAGCTACGGCAAGTACGCCGACATGGGCTCGCGCCTGGCCATCGCCGAATACCCGCAACTGCTCGGCCACCCGCTCAAGTACAAGGTCATCGATACCGAAGGCAACGCCGGCAAGGCGGTGCGCAAGGTGCAGGAAGCCATCGGCCAGGATGGCGCCCGCTTCTTCCAGGGCTGCACGCTGTCGTCCTCGGCTCTGGCGGTGTCGAAGGAAATCCACAAGGCCGGTGGCGTGTTCATGACCCCGGTCGGCGCCGACGAAATCACCGGCAAGGACTGCAATGCCTCGACCTTCCGCTGGTCGGTGCCCACCTACGGCGCCATCCGCGAAACGCTGGTGCCGATGATCCGTCAGCTGCCACAGGCCAAGCGCTGGTACACCATCACCCCGCAATACGTGTTCGGCGATGCCCTGCTGGACAACGCCCGCAAGGTGTTCGCCGAGCTCGGCGTGGAACACATCGGCAACAGCTACCACTCGCTGCAGGAGCAGGAGTTTTCCGGCTACCTGACCAACGCCATCGCCGCCAGGCCCGACGTGCTGGTGCTGCTCAACTTCGGCAGCCAGGCGTCCAACGCCCTGCGCCAGGCAGTGAACTTCGGCATCAAGGAGCGCATGAAAGTGCTGATTGTGTGGTCCGCCGGCCTCGACCAGTTCCAGGAGCTGGGCAGCGACGTGCTCGAAGGCGTGTACCTGGGCGCACAGTACTGGCACCAGGTCGATACCCCTCTGAACAAGCAGCTGGTCGCTGCCACCCGCAAGGCCTATGGCATCAACCCCAACTACCCGCTGGCGGCCGACTACATAGGCACCAAGGTCATGCTCGAAGCCATCATCAAGGCCGGCAGCCTTGATGGCGCCGCCGTATCCGCGGCGTTGCAGGGCATGCGCTTCCAGGGCCCTACCGGCGAAGAACTGATCCGCCCGGGCGACCACCAGGTGCTCAAGGATTACTACTTGCTGCGCGGCAAGCCCCAGGGGCAGATGCGCGACGAGGACGACCTGGCCGAAGTCATCAGCTCGGGCCGCTCGTTCGTCGAAGTCGACCACACCGGTTGCGCCCTGGCCTGAAGCCACGGCGTCAGTCACAAACACTCGTACAGGCAGCCGCAACGCGCGCTGTCGAGGGCACGCTCATGCTCGATTTGTACCTGTTCCAACTGCTCAACGGCCTGGGCCTGGGGATGATCTACTTCCTCATCGCCGTGGGCCTGACGATCATTTTCGGCCTGCTCAACTTCGTCAACTTCGCCCACGGCGCGTTCTTCTTGCTGGGCGCCTACCTGTGCTACACCGCCGTCGCCATTACCGGCAACTTCTGGCTGGCCCTGCTGATCGCACCACTGGTGGTGGCGGCGCTGGCCTGGGCGGTCGAGCGCCTGTTGATCAAGCGCATCTACCACCTGCCCCACACCTTCCAGATCCTCGTCACCCTCGGTATCGCGCTGATCATCCAGGAAGCCTCGGTACTGATCTGGGGCCCGGTGGGCAAGAACATTGCCGTGCCGCCGGAGTTGCGCGGGGTGCTGATCATCGGTGACTTCATCTACCCCTACTACCGGCTGTTCCTGATCGGTTTCGCCGCGCTGATCGGCCTTGGCCTGTGGCTGCTGCTGGAGCGCACCCGCTTCGGCGCCCTGGTGCGGGCCGGCAGCGAAAGCACCGAAACCGTGTCGCTGCTGGGCACCAACATCTTCCGCCTGTTCTCCCTGACCTTCGCCCTGGGCGTGGGCCTGGCCGGCGTGGCGGGCGTGCTGTTCGCACCGCTGCGTGGCGCCCAGCCCTTCGTCGGCCCGGAAATCCTCGGCATCGCCTTCGTGGTGGTGGTGATCGGCGGCATGGGCTCGTTCGGCGGTGCCCTGGTCGGCGGCCTGCTGGTGGGTGTGGTGCAAAGCATGATGACCAGCCTCTGGCCGCAAGGCGCCAGCCTGATGATCTACGGCGCCATGGCCGCAGTGATCCTGGTCCGCCCCTATGGCCTGTTCGGGAGAGCTTGAGATGAGTGAGAAAAACCCTTTGCCGGTCGCCAAGGGCCGCGCCCCGGCCCTGCTGTTGCTGGTGGTCGCCAGCCTGGTGGCACTGCCGCTGCTGCTGCCATCGGCCACCCTGGCCACCGAGATCCTGATCTTTGCCCTGGCGGCGCTGGCCTGCAACCTGCTGCTCGGCTACACCGGCCTGCTGTCGTTCGGCCAGGGCATCTTCTTTGGCGTAGGCGCCTATGGCGCGGCGCTGCTGATGATCCACCTGCAGTGGGGCATGTTCGCCGCGCTACTTGGCGCAGCCGTGTTCGGTGCCTTCCTGGCGCTGCTGGTAGGCGCCCTGGCGATCCGCCGCACGGGTATCTACTTCGTCATGCTGACCCTGGCCTTCAGCCAGATGGCCTACTTTCTGGCCTACACCCTCAGCGGCTGGACCGGCGGTGACAACGGCCTGCTCGATGTGCCCCGGCCCAACATCGAAATCGCCGGCCATGTGCTGGTCGACCTGGCCGACCCACGGCACTTCTATGTGTTCGTCGCGGTGCTGTTCCTGCTGATCTTTGCCGGCGCCCTGCGGGTGATCCGCTCGCCATTCGGCAGCACCCTGCTGGCGATCCGCGAAAACGAGACCCGCGCCGCAGCCATCGGCTACGACACCCGCCACTTCAAGATCCTGGTGTTCATGCTGTCGGGCGCCATCACCGGTATCGCCGGGGCGCTGTACGCCATGCTGCTGCACTTTGCGCCGCTGTCGAACATCGACCTGATGATGAGCGAGAACATCCTGATCATGACCATCGTCGGCGGCACCGGCTCGCTGTTCGGCTCGCTGCTGGGGGCCGGCGCCATCGTGCTGCTGGGCGATGTGCTGTCGGAGCTGTGGCCGCGCTGGCTGATGCTGCTGGGGGTGATCCTGATCCTGGTGGTGGTGTTCATGCGTGGCGGGCTGTGGGGCGGCCTGGCCGAACTGGGCAAGCGCCTGCTGGCTAACCGCAATGCCAATGACAAACCCCAGGCCAAGACCAAGGAGACCCTGTGATGAGCGACTACCTCCTGGAAACCCGCCAGCTGGAGCTGGCCTACGGGCCGTTCAAGGCGGTTGCGGGTGTCGACCTCAAGGTTCGCGCCGGCTCCATCCACACCATCATCGGCCCCAACGGCGCCGGCAAGACCAGCCTGTTCCACTGCCTGACCGGCGAGCGCCAGGCCACTGCGGGCAAGATCCTGTTCAACGGCCAGGACATCATCCGCAAGCCGTCCCACGGGCGCGTGGCGCTGGGCATGGCCCGTTCGTTCCAGCTCACCAGCCTGTTCCAGAACCTGTCGGTGCGCGAGAACCTGCGCCTGGCCGCCCAGGGCCGCGATGGCCTGGGTGCGCTGAACTTCTGGCGCAGCGTCGAGCACAAGCGCAGCCATTGGGACACCGCCGACCAGGTGCTGGAGCGCCTGAAGCTTGCCGCCCGCGCCGAGACCCTGGCCGGCGAGCTGTCGCACGGCCAGCAACGGGTGCTGGAGGTGGGTATGTCGATCTGCGCCAAACCCACCCTGCTGATGCTCGACGAACCCACTTCGGGCATGGGCATCGACGACATACCGGTGATGACCGATCTGATCAGCGACCTCGGCCGCGACCACACCGTGCTGCTGATCGAGCACAACATGAGTATCGTCATGTCGATCAGCCAGCGCATCACGGTGATGAGCCACGGCCAGATCCTGGTCGAGGGTACCCCTGAACAGGTGCGCAACGACGAGCGTGTCCGCACCGCCTACCTTGGAGAGGCCGCCTGATGCTCAACGTCGATTCGATCCATTCCTACTACGACAAGAGCCATGTGCTCGAAGGCGTCTCGCTCAAGGTCGAAGCTGGCGAACTGGTGACCCTGCTGGGGCGCAATGGCGCCGGCAAGACCACTACCCTGCGCAGCATCCTCGGCATCGTCCGCCCACGGCAGGGGCAGATCAGCTTCAACGGCCAGCAGTTGGTCGGCCGCGAAATCTTCGATATCGCCCGGCTCGGCATTGCCCTGGTGCCGGAGCACCGCGGCATCTTTCGCCAGCTCAGTGTGGAAGAGAACCTGAGGATTGCCGTTCGCAAGGACAGCCGCTGGCAGCTGGAAGACGTGTACAGCATGTTCCCGCGGCTGAAGGAACGGCGCCGCAACGGCGGTTTCGCCCTGTCCGGCGGCGAGCAGCAGATGCTGGCCATCGCCCGCGCCCTGCTCAACGGCCCCAAGCTGCTGATCCTTGACGAGCCCACCGAAGGCCTGGCCCCGGTGATCGTCGACGAACTGGTGAGGATTCTGCGGCGGATCAAGGACGAAGGCCTGTCGATTCTGCTGGTGGAGCAGAACCTGATGGTCTGCGACGCCCTCGCCGACCGCCACTACGTGCTGGAACAGGGCCGCGTCGCCTACCAGGGCAGTGCGGCGCAGTTCCGCGAGGACCCGAGCATCAAGAACCGTTACCTGGCCCTGAGTGCCTGATACAGGCCTCGTTTACCTGTACTGGCCTCTTCGCGGGTAAACCCGCTCCCACACCTGAAGGCAGTGATGTCCCTGTGGGAGCGGGCAAGCCCGCGAAGAGGCCAGTACAAGCAACCCAGTCATTTCAGGAGAGATGAACCATGAACACCCGCATCGATCCCTCGCAGCACCTGCTCGGCCAGGGCCCGCTGGTCAACCGCGAACGCCTCTGGCAATCGCTGATGGACCTGGCACGGCTCGGCGCCACCGCCAAAGGTGGCGTATGCCGCCTGGCCCTGACCGACCTCGACCGCCAGGCCCGTGACCTGTTCGTGCGCTGGTGCGAAGACGCCGGCTGCACGGTCAGCATCGACGCCATCGGCAACATCTTCGCCCGCCGCCCCGGGCGCAACCCGGCCCTGCCGCCAGTGATGACCGGCAGCCACATCGACACCCAACCCACCGGTGGCAAGTTCGACGGCTGCTACGGGGTCATGGCCGGCCTCGAGGTGTTGCGCACCCTGAACGACCTGGACCTGACCACCGAAGCCCCGCTGGAAGTGGTGGTATGGACCAACGAGGAAGGCTCGCGCTTCCCGCCGTGCATGATGGGCTCGGGGGTGTTCGCCGGTAAGTTCGGCCTGCAGGAGACCCTGGCCAAGGTCGACGACCAGGGCCTGTCGGTAGGCGCGGAACTCCAGCGCATCGGTTACGCCGGCCCACGCGTGCCCACCGGGCATGCCGTCGGTGCCTACTTCGAGGCGCATATCGAACAAGGCCCGGTGCTGGAAGACCAGCGCACCACCATTGGCGTGGTCCAAGGCTGCCTGGGGCAGAAGTGGTTCGACCTGGTACTGACCGGCGTCGAGGCCCATGCCGGCCCCACTCCGATGCACCTGCGCAAGGATGCCCTGGTCGGTGCCGCCGAGGTGGTGGCTGCGGTCAACCGCGTGGCCCACGCCCACCAGCCGCATGCCTGCGGCACCGTCGGCTGCCTAAGCCTGCACCCGGGCTCGCGCAATGTCATCCCCGGCCAGGTGCAGATGACCATCGACCTGCGCCACCTCGACCCCGAGCACCTCGCCACCATGGTCAGCGAAGTACGCGCGGCCATTGAAACCAGCACGGCAAGGCACGGGTTGAGTTACGAGCTGACGCCAACCGCCGACTTCCCACCGCTGTACTTCGCCGAGCAGTGCGTGGACGCCGTGCGCCAAGGCGCGCGTGAGCTGGGCCTGAGCCACATGGATATCGTCAGCGGCGCCGGCCACGACGCGATCTTCCTCGCCGAACTGGGCCCGGCCGGGATGATCTTCGTGCCCTGCGAAGGCGGCATCAGCCACAACGAAATCGAAAATGCCGCGCCACAGGACCTGGCCGATGGCTGCGACGTGCTGCTGCGCGCCATGTTCCAGGCCGCCAACCCGGGAGCCCGTTGAGATGACCCAGAAAACCGCGATTGGCGAGTTCACCGCCGTCGAACTGCTCGAGTTGTACCAGTTCCGCCAACTGTCACCGGTCGAGGTGATCGACGATGTGCTGGCGCGCATCGACCTGCACAACCCGGCAGTCAACGCCTATTGCCATGTCGACGGCGAAGGTGCCCGCCTCGCCGCCCGCGCCAGCGAACAGCGCTGGCAGCGTGGCGAGCCCTGCGGCCGGCTGGATGGCGTACCCGCCTCGATCAAGGATCTGACCCTGACCCGTGGCATGCCCACACGCAAGGGCTCGCGCACCACCTCGGGCGCCGGCCCGTGGGCAGTCGATGCGCCCTTCACAGCCTTCATGCGCGAAGCCGGCGCTGTGCTGGTGGGCAAGACCACCACGCCAGAGTTCGGTTGGAAGGGGGTGACCGACAACCCGCTGTACGGCATCACCCGCAACCCCTGGGATACCCGGCTGACCGCCGGCGGCTCGTCCGGTGGCGCTGCGGCGGCAGCCGCGTTGAACCTGGGCGTGCTTCACCAGGGCAGCGACGCCGGCGGCTCGATTCGCATCCCTTGCGCCTTTACCGGCACCTTCGGCATCAAGCCGACCTTCGGCTACGTACCGCAATGGCCGGCCAGTGCTATGACCGTGCTGTCGCACCTGGGGCCGATGACGCGCACCGTCGACGATTCGGTACTGATGCTCGACTGCGTAGCCCGCCCCGATGCCCGTGATGGGTTGGCCGGCGCACCCAGGCAGGCGCCGTGGCTGGGCCAGGAACAGGACCTGAGCGGCCTGCGTATCGCCTACAGTGCCAACTTCGGTTACGTGCAGGTCGACCCACAGGTCCAGGCACTGGTGGCCCAGGCCGTGCAGCGCCTGGCACGGCTGGGCGCACAGGTTGAGGAAGTCGACCCAGGGTTCAGTGACCCGCTGGAGACGTTCAATACCCTGTGGTTTGCCGGGGCGGCGCGGTTGGCCAGTGCATTCAGCGATGAACAGCGGGCGCTGCTTGACCCAGGGCTGCGCTGGATTGCCGAACAGGGTGCGCGAATCAGCCTTGGCGAATACACCCAGGCCCTGGAGGCACGCGCAGAGTTGATCGCGAAGATGAATGCCTTCCACCAGCGACATGACGTGCTGGTATCGCCGATGCTACCGCTGGTGGCATTCGAGGCCGGGCACAATGTGCCGCCGGGGTCGGGGATGACGCAGTGGATGGAATGGACGCCGTTCAGCTATCCCTTCAACCTGACCCAGCAGCCGGCGGCTTCGGTACCGTGCGGGTTCACCCGCGAGGGGTTGCCGGTGGGGCTGCAGGTGGTGGCCGGGCGCTTTGCCGATGAGCAGGTACTGCGGGTGTGCAAGGTGTATGAGCAGCATTACCCAAGCCGGCACCTGCAGGCTCCGATTACCGGCTGAAATATCTACTGGCCGCTCCGGCCCTTTCGCGGGTAAACCCGCTCCCACAGGGATCGCACAGTTTTCGAAACCAGTGATGCACCTGTGGGAGCGGGTTTACCCGCGAAGAGGCCCTCAGCCCAGCCGCCCGGCTGGCGCATACGGCGCCGGGTCAATGATCGGCGCTGCCCCGGTAAGCAGGTCGGTAAACAGCTGGCACGAAGCCGGCGCCAGCACCAGCCCGTTGCGGTAATGCCCGCAGTTCAGCCACAACCCCGCATGCCCCGGCACCGGCCCGATGTACGGAATACCTTCCGGAGACCCCGGCCGCAGCCCGGCCCAATGCGCCACCACCGTGGCCCCCTCGAGCTCAGGCAACAGCTCCACCGCCGACGCCTTCAGGCTCTGCAATGCATCCTCGGTCGGCGTCTTGTCATACCCGGCATGCTCCAGCGTGCTACCCACCAGAATATGCCCGTCACGCCGCGGGATCGCATAGCGCCCCTTGGCCAGCACCATGCTCGGCAGGAAATCTTCGGCACACTTGAACAAAATCATCTGGCCCTTCACCGGCTCCACGGGCAGCTCAAGGCCAAGCGTGCGCAGCAGGTCGCCACTCCAGGCGCCGGCACTGAGCACCACTTCATCCGCCGCCAGCACGCCGTCTGCCATCTGCACACCAGTCACGCGCCCCTCCTGCTGGGCGAAGCCGGTAACCTGGCAGTGCTCACGCAAGGTCACGTTGGGCAACGCCAGCAATGCCGCCTTGAGCGACTTCACCAGGCGCGGGTTGCGCACGTTGGCCACACCAGCCATGTAGATGGCACGTTTGAAGCCCGGGCCCAGCACCGGCACCGCGTCATAGGCCGCCGAGATATCCACGGCACTCAGCGGCCGCTGCTCGTGCTCGGCCCAGGCTAGCGCTTCGGCCTCGTCGTCCAGGTCGAGCCAGTACAGGCCGGTGGTGTGCACTTCGGGGTCGACGCCGGTGCTGGCGAACAAGCGCTCGCCCAGCTGTGGATAAAAGTCTTGCGACCAGTGTGCCAAGGCGGTCACGGCCGGGCTGTAGCGCCACGGGTACAGCGGCGAGACGATGCCACCGCCGGCCCAGGACGACTCGCGGCCGACTTCACCCTGATCACACACCACCACCTGCCCGACCTTCGCCGCCAGGTTGAATGCCGTCAGCAGGCCGATCACCCCGCCGCCGACCACCACTACTTGCTTGCTCATCTGTCGATCCAACACCTGAAGTAAATCCGCGATGCATCGAGCATCATTCAACCTTCAGCTTCCCCAGCAGTGCTCGCTGCCGGCAACGGCCCCCGGATTGCGCTGCACGCCGGCCTGGTCGAGCTGGAAATCGCCACAGCGGTCCTGCGCCATCAGCCCGTTCGGCAGCCGCCGGGCGCGCAGCGTGAAGGTGTCGCTGTCGCGCCGGGCCTGCAGGCTGTAATAGCGGGTACCGTCGGGCAAGGCCGGGTCGCCCTCGGCGTATTGGCCAGTGCGTACGCGGTGGCGCTCCAGGCGCAGGGCGGCATCATGCAGCAGGCCAACCACTTCGCTGCGCGCGGCTCGCCGTAGCTGGTCGCTGTAACTGGGGTAGGCAATGGCTGCCAGAATGCCGGTCACGGCCAGCACAATCAACAACTCGATCAGGCTCAAGCCTTGCTGCATGTCAGTCTCCTCGCAATCTTTGCCGCCAGGTGATGCGCCGGGTTGTGTCGCCGGCCACGGCGTAGACCGCTTCCAGCACATGCCGTGACTGGGTTTGCCTGCTGACGGCAGTTATCCGGAACAGGGTGACCTGCTGCCCTTCCGACATGTGCGCGGCACGAGTGGTTGGCCCCAGGTGCTGTATATGAAAGTAACCGGATTTCGTGTGCTGCCACTGCCCCAGCAGATCGTGCGGTCGGGTTGGCGGAAGGCACGCTGTGCATGGATCAGGGGGTGCCCGATCAAGCTCGCTCGCCCCTGCCTGCAAGGTGGCCTCAGCCTCTTCAAATGCCAGCAGGCCATCGTGCATGTCGCCGGCCATGCGTGTTTCAACCACGGCTTCGCGCAGGGCCGAGGCCGTCAGCACACCTAGCAGCAGGCTCAACACCAGCGCCAACAGCAACACGACACCGCGTTGACGCTTCATGGCCCCGGTACCGGGTTGCGCAACGCCACGCTCAGTTCATGATGTTGTTCGAGCCGGAGCGTGGGCTCGTATAACGTAAGGGCGATATCCACCCGCTCTCCCTGCGACGTTTGCACACGTTCGAAACGCGCCGCTCGCACATTCTCCACCAACGGCTGAAAGCTTGTTCCTCGCTTGAACTTCAGCACATTGCCCTGAAGCTGATAAACGTACTTGCTGATGGGGTACGCCAACGGGTATCGCTCATCGCGCTCTGCTTGCACGACCACCTTCTCGATACAGTCCGTCTGCAAAAGCCAGTTACTCTTGCCAGCCCGCCCGGGCAACTCCGCCACCACCAGGCTCAGGGTGCTGGTATCAACTTCCAGCGGGCGGGCGAAAGCCAGCTGTGCGCTCGACGCCTTGAAGTCGCCAGGCGCTATCCGCAGGCAACCAAACATGCCTGCCATACGGATATCCTGCGCCATGCGCAGCAATGCCAGCCGCGCCTCATCCTGCATGCGCACTGCTGTACTCTGCAGGCGCCAAGCCTGGTGAGCAGAGGCAAAGAGCTGGCTGGCCGCCGCCAGCAACATCAACCCGATGGACAGCGCCAGCGTCAGCTCAAGCAAGCCGAAGCCACCCTGGAGGCGCCTCACCGCCCACTCCGTTCACGCTCACTGTGCGTTGCCAGCGCCGCCTGCCCTTCGCGGCGCGCGCTGTCGGTAGCCTGCAATGCCTGCACTTGCAGGCCTGCCGCTGCAAACATGCCCACAGCCACGACCAGCATTGCCAACAGCACTTCCAGAAGCGTCATGCCCCATTGTCTTGCGTGCATCCCTGCACCTCCTGCGACTTTTCCCGCAATTACCTTGAACCCGGGCGACTGGACCGCTTGTCCAATGACCGTGAAGCTACAGCCAAGCACTTCCAGGGAGGAATGCACGGTGAAGCAACGAGGTGTAACACTGATTCAAATGTTGTCGGCCTTGGCGGTGGCCGTATTGCTGACGCAGCTCGGCATCCCGGCCTACGCCAGGTTGAGCGATGACCTACACAGGGCGGCGGCCGCCCGTGACCTGGCGCAGGCGCTGCGCAGTGCGCGCAGTCATGCCGTGCTGCAAAGCCAGCCGGTACTGGTGCAGGCGTTGGACGGTAATTGGGGGAATGGTTGGCGGGTGGTGCTGGAGCATAACCAGCAGGTGCTGCGCGAGCAGCGTCTTTCACGGCCGCTGAAAATTACGAGTAATCGCGGTGTGCAGCTGAAATTCAGTGCGCAAGGGGTGCCGCTGGGGCAAAACCAAAATTGGCTTGCTTCAACGATGGAGGTTTGCGAGCGCTTGACTGCAACCAGCCAGTATCAAGTGGTGATGGCATCCACTGGCAGGGTCAGGGTACTCACGGGAGAGCCAAAAAACTCCCAATGCACTTTCAGCTAGCATGCGCGGTCGTTGTGGGAGCGGCCTTGTGTCGCGAAAGGGCTGCAAAGCAGCCCCAGGATTTCAACGTTGGAGCTGATATTGCCGGGGCCGCTTTGCGGCCCCTTCGCGACACAAGGCCGCTCCCACATAAAACAACCCCCAGGTGCGGGCCGCGTCAGATCAGCGACCGAACCCGTAGCTCTTTGGGCATGGAGAAGGTGATGTTCTCTTCGCGCCCATCCAGCTCTTCAGCGCCGGTGGCGCCCCAGGCCTTGAGCTGCTCGATCACGCCACGCACCAGCACTTCGGGGGCCGAAGCACCGGCAGTGATGCCGATCCGCGCCGCCTGGTCGAACCAGCCACGTTGCAGGTCCTCGGCACCGTCGATCAGGTAGGCCGGGGTGCCCATGCGCTCGGCCAGCTCGCGCAGGCGGTTGGAGTTGGAGCTGTTCGGGCTGCCGACCACCAGTACCACGTCGCACTCATCCGCCAGTTGCTTGACCGCGTCCTGGCGGTTCTGGGTGGCATAGCAGATGTCGTCCTTGCGCGGGCCGCCGATGTTCGGGAAGCGTGCACGCAGGGCGTCGATGACGCGGCTGGTGTCGTCCATCGACAGCGTGGTCTGGGTGACGAATGCCAGGTGGTCCGGGTCTTTCACCTGCAGCTTGGCAACATCCTCCTCGTCTTCGACGAGGTAGATGGCGCCACCGTTGCTGGCGTCATACTGGCCCATGGTGCCTTCGACTTCCGGGTGCCCCTCGTGGCCGATGAGAATGCACTCACGGCCGTCGCGGCTGTACTTGGCCACTTCGATGTGCACCTTGGTCACCAGCGGGCAGGTGGCATCGAACACTTTCAGGCCACGGCCGGCGGCTTCCTGGCGCACGGCCTGGGAAACACCGTGGGCACTGAAGATGACGATGACATCGTCCGGTACCTGGTCCAGCTCTTCGACGAAGATGGCGCCACGGTTGCGCAGGTCTTCCACCACGAACTTGTTGTGCACCACTTCGTGACGCACATAGATCGGCGGGCCGAAGACTTCCAGCGCACGGTTGACGATCTCGATCGCCCGGTCGACCCCCGCGCAGAAGCCGCGAGGGTTGGCGAGTTTGATTTGCATGCTCGGCTCCAGGCTTACAGGGCCTTCACCTCGAGGATCTCCACCTCGAAGGTCAGGGTCTTGCCAGCCAATGGGTGATTGAAGTCGATGGTCACCTGGTCGTCATCGAACGCTTTGACCACACCCGGCAGCTCGGTGTTGGCGGCGTCGTTGAAGATGATCAACAGCCCTTCGGACAACTCCATGCCCTCGAACTGGGACCGCGGCATGACTTGTACGTTCTGCGGGTTGGGCTGGCCGAAGGCGTTCTCCGGGGCCACCACGACGGTGCGCTTGTCACCGCCCTTGAAGCCAAACAGGGCGTTCTCAAAACCTGGCAGCAGGTTGCCATCGCCGACCTTGAAGGTGGCTGGGGCCTTGTCGAACGTGCTGTCTACGGTGTCGCCGTTTTCCAGGTGCAGCGCGAAGTGCAGGGTGACTTCGGTGTTCTGGCCGATACGGGTGTCAGTCATGGGCCGGATCCTCGGACTTCTTGCTCTTGAACATATCCAGCGCCAGCATCACCGCACCAACGGTGATGGCACTGTCGGCCAGGTTGAAGGCCGGGAAGTAATGGCGGTTCTGCCAGTGCACCAGGATGAAGTCGACCACATGGCCGAGCACGACGCGGTCGTACAGGTTGCCGATCGCGCCACCCAGCACCAGCGCCAGCGCGACGGCCAGCCAGGTCTCGTTGCGCCCCAGGCGCTTGAGCCACACCACCAGCACGGCACTGACCACCACGGCGATCAGGGCGAACAGCCAGCGCTGCCAGCCGGAGCTTTCCGCCAGGAAGCTGAAGGCCGCGCCAGTGTTGTAGGCCAGGGTCCAGCTGAAGTAGTCAGGGATGACGACAATCTGCTGGTACATGGTCAGGGCGTTGTTGAAATACAGCTTGGTGGCCTGGTCGAGGACCAGTACCACCAGGCTCAGCCAAAGCCATGCAAGGCGCCCGAAGCGCCCCGCTGCAGGGTTAGGCATAGTGGCGCACCTCGCCGGAGCCGCTCAGGTTGTCGACGCAACGGCCGCAGATTTCCGGGTGCTCCGGGTGGCTGCCGACGTCGGCGCGGAAGTGCCAGCAGCGGCCGCACTTGGCATGGCCGGACTTGACCACTTGCAACTTGAGGCCTTCGACTTCGGTGGCCACGGCTTCGGCCGGTGCCTGTGCGAATGGCACTACGCTGGCGGCCGAGGTGATCAGCACGAAACGCAGTTCGTCGCCCAGCTTGCCCAGGTCGGCGCTCAGGCCTTCGTCGGCGTACAGGGTGACTTCGGCCTGCAGGTTGCCGCCGATGACCTTGGCGGTACGCTGGTTTTCCAGCTCCTTGTTGACCGATGCCTTGACGGCCATCACGCGGTCCCAGTAGGCGCGGTCCAGTTCGCTGCCTTCCGGCAGCTCGCTCAGGCCTTCGTACCAGCCGTTGAGCATTACCGACTCGTTACGCTCGCCCGGCAGGTACTGCCAGATTTCGTCAGCGGTGAACGCCAGGATTGGCGCGATCCAGCGCACCAGCGCTTCGCTGATGTGGTAGAGCGCGGTCTGGCAGGAACGGCGGGCGACACTGTTGGCGCCGGTGGTGTACTGGCGGTCCTTGATGATGTCGAGGTAGAAGCCGCCCAGCTCCTGCACGCAGAAGTTGTGAACCTTGGAGTAGACGTTCCAGAAACGGTACTCGCTGTAGTGCTCTTCCAGCTCGCGTTGCAGCAGCAGGGTGCGGTCCACCGCCCAGCGGTCCAGCGCCAGCATGTCTTCCGGGGCCAGCAGGTCGCGGGCCGGGTCGAAGCCGGACAGGTTGGACAGCAGGAAGCGTGCAGTGTTGCGGATACGGCGGTAGGCGTCGGCGCTGCGCTGCAGGATCTGCTCGGAAACGGCCATTTCACCGGAGTAGTCGGTGGCAGCTACCCACAGGCGCAGGATGTCGGCACCCAGGGTGTTGTTGACCTTCTCCGGCTCGATGGTGTTGCCCAGCGACTTGGACATCTTGCGGCCGTTCTCGTCCACGGTGAAGCCGTGGGTCAGCAGCTCGCGGTACGGCGCGTGGCCGTCGATGGCGCAACCGGTCAGCAAGGACGAGTGGAACCAGCCGCGGTGCTGGTCGGAACCTTCCAGGTACAGGTCGGCACGCGGGCCGGTGGCGTGGCCGATGTCGTGCGAACCACGCAGCACGTGCCAGTGGGTGGTACCCGAATCGAACCACACGTCCAGGGTGTCGGTGATCTTGTCGTACTGCTCGGCTTCAGCGCCCAGCAGTTCGGCGGCGTCCAGCTTGAACCAGGCCTCGATGCCTTCCTGTTCGACGCGCTTGGCCACGGCTTCCATCAGCTCGACGGTGCGCGGGTGCAGCTCGCCGGTCTGCTTGTGCAGGAAGAACGGGATCGGCACGCCCCAGTTGCGCTGACGCGAGATGCACCAGTCCGGGCGATTGGCGATCATCGAATGCAGGCGCGCCTGGCCCCAGGCCGGGACGAACTTGGTGTCCTCGATGGCTTTCAGCGCGCGCTCACGCAGCGGCTCGCCAGTGGTCGGCTGCTTGTCCATACCCACGAACCACTGCGCGGTAGCGCGGTAGATCAGCGGGGTCTTGTGGCGCCAGCAGTGCATGTAGCTGTGGCTGATGGTTTCGGTGTGCATCAGCGCGCCGACTTCGCTCAGCTTCTCGACGATGGCCGGGTTGGCCTTCCAGATGAACTGGCCGCCGAAGAATGGCAGCGACTCGACGTACACGCCGTTGCTCTGCACCGGGGTGAGGATGTCGTCGTTGACCATGCCGTAGCGCTTGCAGGTGACGAAGTCGTCTTCACCGTAGGCTGGCGAGGAGTGCACCACGCCGGTACCGGCGCCCAGTTCGACGTAGTCGGCCAGATAGACTGGCGACAGGCGGTCGTAGAACGGGTGACGGAAGTTGATCAGTTCCAGCGCCGAACCCTGGGCGGTGGCGATGACCGAGCCTTCCAGGCTGTAGCGCTTGAGGCACGACTCGACCAGCTCTTCGGCCAGCACCAGCAGGCGCTCGCCGGTATCGACCAGAGCGTACTTGAACTCTGGGTGGATGTTCAGCGCCTGGTTGGCCGGGATGGTCCACGGGGTGGTGGTCCAGATCACGATGGCGGCCGGCTTGGCCAGCGAAGCCAGGCCGAAGGCAGCGGCCAGCTTGGCCTCATCGGCAACCGGGAAGGCAACGTCGATGGTCTGCGATTTCTTGTCGGCGTACTCGACTTCGGCCTCGGCCAGGGCCGAACCGCAATCGAAGCACCAGTTCACCGGCTTCAGGCCCTTGAACACGAAGCCTTGCTTGACCATTTCGGCCAGGGCGCGGATTTCGCCGGCCTCGTTGGCGAAGTTCATGGTCTTGTACGGGTTGTCCCAGTCACCCAGCACGCCCAGGCGGATGAACTCGGTCTTCTGCCCTTCGATCTGCTCGGCGGCGTATTCGCGGCACAGCTCACGGGTGCGGTCGGCGGACAGGTGCTTGCCGTGGGTGACCTCGACCTTGTGCTCGATCGGCAGGCCATGGCAGTCCCAGCCCGGCACGTACGGCGCATCGAAGCCGGCCAGGGTCTTGGAACGGACGATCATGTCCTTGAGGATCTTGTTCAGCGCATGACCGATGTGAATCTTGCCGTTGGCATAGGGCGGGCCGTCGTGCAGGACGAACTTGGGACGATCCTTGCCAATTTCGCGCAGCTTCTGGTACAGGCCAATGCTGTCCCAGCGCTGCAGGATCTGCGGTTCGCGCTGAGGCAGGCCGGCCTTCATGGGGAAGGCGGTGTCCGGAAGGTTAAGCGTGGCTTTGTAGTCGGTCATTTCAGGCTCTTCGTTAGCGGTTGAGCGTGCCAATGTGCACGTGCGGCGGCGATATCCGCATCGATCGCCGACTTCAGCGCCTCCAGGGAGGCGAATCGCTGCTCTTCACGCAGCTTGTGGTGGAACTCCACCGTCAGGCGCCGGCCATACAGGTCGCCGGCATAGTCCAGCAGATGAATTTCCAGGTGCGGGCGCCCGTCACCGGCAACGGTGGGGCGCACGCCGATATTGCCGACACCCGGCCAGGCCTTGCCGTCGATTTCGATGCTGGCCAGGTAGACCCCGGACAGCGGCACGCGGCGGCGCTTGAGCTGGATGTTGGCAGTAGGTGTGCCGAGCTGGCGGGCCAGCTTCTGGCCATGCAGCACGCGACCGCTGATGCGGTACGGGCGGCCCAACAGGTGCTCGGCCAGCTCGAAGTTACCTTCGGACAGGGCCTTGCGCACTTCGGTGCTGCTGACCCGCAGGCCATCCTGAATCACCGTGTTGGCGGCCTCGACGGTAAAGCCGTACTGCTTGCCGGCCTCGACCAGGAAGGCGAAGTCGCCGGCGCGGTCGCAGCCGAAGCGGAAGTCATCGCCCACTTCGAGGTGGCGTACACCCAGGCCGTCGACCAGGATGGCCTTGACGAAGGCGTCGGCGCTGAGCTTGCTCAGGCGCTGGTTGAACGCCAGGCACAGCACCCGGTCGATGCCTTCGGCCGCCAGCAGCTCGATCTTGTCGCGCAGGCGGGCCAGGCGGGCCGGTGCGGTGTCGGGGGCGAAGTACTCGCGTGGTTGCGGTTCGAAGATCACCACGCAGGTCGGCAGGCCCAAGGCCTGGCCGCGCTCGCGCAGGCGCGCCAGGATCGCCTGGTGGCCGCGGTGAACCCCGTCGAAGTTGCCAATGGTGGCGACACAGCCCCGGTGCTCGGGGCGCAGGTTGTGAAGACCTCGAACCAGCTGCATAACGCGCTTCTTGCTCATAAAGTGGCCGATTATAACCACACCCGGGCGCCGGTGACAGGCAGCAGCGCCCAAGGGCGGCGTGGAATGCGAAAAACCGACGCCTGACCCGCCCGATGCCTCAGTGCAAGGCCTTGCGGGCGAAATGCCGAGGCCGGAAGCCGCACAGGTACAGGCAGCCAAAATAGGTCACGACGCCTGCCAGCACCAGAGCCCCCAGACGCACCAGGCGCTCAAGCATGTTGCCCTGCTCCCAGGCCGGCAGGTAATGCATGCCGGCCAGCAGCACCGCCGACATCAGCCCCACTGCCAGCACCAGCTTGAGCAGGAACATCGCCCAGCCTGGCTGCGGCTGGAACAACTGTTGGCTGCGCAGCTTCCAGAACAGCAGGCCGGCGTTAAGGCAGGCCCCCAGGCTGATCGCCAGGGCCAGGCCGGCATGCGCGAGCGGACCAATCAGGGCCAGGTTGAACAGTTGGGTGCAGACCAGGGTGAATACCGCGATCTTCACCGGTGTACGGATATTCTGCTGCGCATAGAAGCCGGGTGCCAGTACCTTGACCAGAATGATCGCCAGCAAGCCCACGGAATAGGCAATCAGCGCCCGCTGGGTCATGGCTGCGTCGACGGCAGTGAACTTGCCGTATTGGAACAGCGCCACGGTCAATGGCTCGGCGAGGATGGCCAGGGCCAGGGTGCAGGGCAGCACCAGCAGGAAGCACAGGCGCAGGCCCCAGTCGAGGATCCGCGAGTATTCTTCGCGGTCCTTGTTGGCGTAGGTCTTGGCCAGGGTCGGCAGCAGTATGGTACCCAAGGCAACGCCCAGCACGCCGGAAGGCAGCTCCATGAGGCGGTCGGCGTAGTACATCCACGACACCGAGCCAGCTACCAGGAAGGAGGCAAAGATGGTGTTGATGATCAGCGAGATCTGGCTCACCGACACCCCGAGGATCGCCGGCAACATCTGCTTGAGTACCCGCCACACGCCGGCATCGCGCAGGTTCAGGCGTGGCAGCACGAGCATGCCGATCTTCTTCAACGCTGGCAGCTGGTACAGCAACTGCGCCAGGCCACCGGCCAGCACGCCCCAGGCCAGGGCCATGATCGGCGGGTCGAAATACGGCGTGAGCAGCACGGCGAAGGCGATCATCGCCACGTTCAGCAGGGTCGGGGTAAAGGCCGGCACCGAGAAACGGTTCCAGGTATTGAGGATCGCCCCGGCCAGGGAGGACAGCGAGATCAGCAATATATAAGGAAAAGTCACCCGCAACAGGGCGGTGGTCAGCTCGTATTTTTCGGCGCTGTCGACAAAGCCCGGCGCGGTCGCCCACACCACCCAGGGCGCCGCCAGGATGCCAACGGCGGTCACCAGCGCCAGAACCAGGGTCAGCAGACCGCTGACATAGGCAACGAAGGTGCGGGTCGCCTCCTCGCCTTGCTGGGTCTTGTATTCGGCCAGGATCGGCACGAAGGCCTGGGAAAAAGCGCCCTCGGCAAAGATGCGCCGCAGCAGGTTGGGCAGTTTGAAGGCGATGAAGAAGGCATCGGTGGCGATGCCGGCGCCGAAAACACGCGCCAGGATGGTGTCGCGGACAAAGCCCAGCACCCGCGAAATCATGGTGATCGAGCTTACCGCAGCCAGGGATTTGAGCAGGTTCATCGAAAAGATTCACGCCAAGGGCAGAGGACGCTGCCAGACAGCGTCCGAATGTGCGATACTCCCGCGCCTTCGCAGGGGAGCCAAAAATTCCCGAGTTTACAGGTCGCGCAGCAGAAAGGAATATTTCCCTCTTGTTGGCGCACCGCTCGGCGGAACCTTGCAGGTGGCCTTGACATCCGTTCGACTGATCGGCATGATTCGCGGCCTATTTTGTTTGCTATTTACCTAAAGTCTTTCGAGGAGCTCGACGGTGGCCAACACACCTTCCGCCAAGAAACGTGCAAAACAGGCTGAGAAGCGTCGCAGCCACAACGCCAGCCTGCGTTCCATGGTCCGCACCTACATCAAGAATGTAGTCAAAGCCATCGACGCAAAAGACGCCGAAAAAGCGCAAGCCGCTTACGTTCTGGCTGTGCCTGTAATCGACCGTATGGCCGACAAGGGCATCATCCACAAGAACAAGGCTGCTCGTCACAAAGGCCGTCTGAATGGCCACATCAAGGCGCTGAAAGAAGCTGCAGCTGCCTAAGCGACGCGCTAGTCGAAAAACCGACCCTAGGGTCGGTTTTTTGTTGCCTGCGATTTGTGCAAGCATCCCGCCCAGTTGATTACGATCGGCTTTTTGTAGGAGCAGCCTTGTGCTGCGAATGGGCTGCATAGCAGCCCCAGGCTTCAGCTGGCAGCGGACATTGTCGGGGCTGCTACGCAGTCCATTCGCAGCACAAGGCTGCTCCTGCGGAAAAGCGCAAGGCTGCACTTGGCAGCCCTGCCTCCACATCACTTGGCAATCTGAATCTTCGGCGCCCACTGCAGCCATTCATCCTCGGCCTTGTCGAACAAGGCAAAGGTCTGCTGCGGCCGTGCCGGGTTGCCCATCTGCTCGCCGTCCGGCGTGGCGAAGGCGATACCGCCGTCGATCATGGTCTCCACCGACTCGGTACGCACCGTAACCCCCTTGACCAGCCCCCAGTCGAAACCGAAGCCGCTGCTGTTCCAGAAGCGGCTGCCGCTGCGCACCAGGGCCGCATAGCGCGGTTCGATCAGGATATGGATCAACACGCGGTCAGCGCTCTGGCCCAGCTCGAAGCCCGTCACCTTGCCCACCGCAACCTCACGGTAGGTCACCGGTACACCCGGCTTGATCGAGCCACGGCGCGGGGCGCTTAGCGTCAACGGCAGGCCGACTTCCGGCCCAGCCACCTGCGGAGCGTCGGCCAAGGCGATGAAATCGCGCTGCGGGCCGCGGTCCTTGGCTGCTGGCTGCACTTCCAGGTACTGCCCACCCACCAGGGTGTCGAGGTTCTGCGTGCGCACCAGGCCAAAGGCTGGCTTGACCACCCAGAACTGCGTACCGACGCGGGCGATACGCTCCGCCGCTTCGGTAATGCGCGCCCGCAGCAGCACCGCCTGCAGGTCATCGGTCAGGTCGACACTCTCGATGCTGCCCACATCCAGGCCGCGGAAGCGAATCGCCGTGCCCGGCTTAAGGCCATCGGCACGGTCCACGCGAATGGTGATCAACGTCCCTGCGCGGTTGGCCGCCTCCTGGCTGTCATGCAGACGGAAGCGTGGAATGTGGCGTTTGAGCTGCACATCGGGCCGCGGCGTGTCGAATGCGATACCACCTGCCATCAAGGTTTGCAGTGATTCACTCTTGATCTTGATGCCCGACAGGCCGCCCGTCAGGGTGATACCACTGACGTTCCAGAAGCGCGACGAACCATTGACCAGTTTTTCGTATTCCTTCTCGATATGCACACCGATCAGGATGCGGTTGCTGTGGCGGGCGAACTGGTAGCTCTGCACGCTACCCACCTTCACCTGGCGGTACATCACCGGGCTACCGACCTCCAGCGAGCCCAGGGTGTCGGCGAACAACACCATGTGCAGGCCCGGCGCCTTGAGGTCGAGCGGCGGCGCCTTGGCGCGGGCCTCGAACTCACGCTCGGGCCGCGCTCCCTTCTCACCGGGGCGAATGGCGATGTAGTTACCTTTGACCAGCGCTTCCAGGCCGGTGATACCCGCCAGGGAAATCGACGGCTTGACCACCCAGAACTGCGTGCCCTCGACCAGATAATCCTCGGCCAGCGGGTCCAGCGTCAGCTCGGCCGATGCACTGGCCAGGTTGTCAGCCATCGTCAGGGCTTTCAGCGAGCCCACCTGGATGCCCTTGTACATGACTGGTGTACGGCCCGCCTGCAGGCCCTCGTAATCGCTCAGCTTCACCTTTACCCGGATACCGGCCTGGGCCGCGTCGAAGTCCTCATACAGACGGAACGGCAGGTTCGAGTCGGTGGGTGGGCTGTCCTTGCGGTGCTCCGGCGTGGCAAAGGCGATACCACCGGCGACAATGCTCGACAGCGACTCGCTACGCACTTTCACGCCCGAAAGCGAGGCATCGATGCTGACGCCGCTGGCGTTCCAGAAACGCGTGTGCTTGCGCACCAGGCTGGCATAGGCCGGCTCGATGAAGACTTTGATCTCGACGGTGCTCTGGTCCTCGGACAGGCGGTAGCTTTTAACCCGGCCAACCTGGATCTGCTTGTAGAACACCGGGCTGTCGCGGTTGAGCGAGCCCAGCCGTTCGGCTTTAAGGGTCAGGTGCAGGCCCGGCTCGGTGTCCGACAGCGGCGGCGCCACTTTCAAGGCGGTAAAGCGCTTGGTGCGCTCCCCTTCCCCCGGGCTGACGGCGATGTAGTTGCCTGACACCAGTGTTTCAAGGCCGGAAATACCTGCCAGGCTGACGCTCGGCTTCACCAGCCAGAAACGCGTACCTTTGGTCAGATGAGGCTCGGCAGCCTTGTTCATCTCGATGGTGGCGATCACCCCCTGGTTATCACCCTTGGCGTCGAGCACCAGGCTTACGACCTTGCCAACCGGCATGCCCTTGTAGATAACCTCGGTCTTGTTGGCGACGATGCCCTCGCCCGACTCGAAGCGGACTTCAATTTCCACACCGGCATCACGGTAAGCCTGCCACGCAAGCCAGCCACCAATCATCAAGGCGATCAAAGGCAGGATCCAGATGGCCGACCAGTTCGAGGCTGGGCGGGTTTTAGCCGTTGGCAGGTCACTCATGGTCGTCATCCGACTCCGTGTTATCCCAAATCAGTCGGGGATCGAAAGTTAAAGCGGCAAGCATTGTGAGGATCACCACAGTTGCAAAGGCGACAGCGCCCAGATTGGCTTCGACACTGGCTATTCGGCCGAAATTCACCACCGCCACCAAAATGGCGATGACGAAGATATCGAGCATGGACCAGCGCCCTATGAATTCGATGAAGCGGTACATCAATATCCGCTGCCGCGCCGAAAGCGGTTGCCGACGCTGAACCGAGTACAACAGCAAGCCAATGCCCACCAGCTTGAACGTGGGCACCAGGATACTGGCAATGAACACCACGGCAGCAATGGGCACCATGCCATGCTTGAGCAAGGTGATGACGCCGGACATGATCGTGTCGGGGCTGCCTTGGCCCAGGGTGCTCACGGTCATGATCGGCAGCATGTTGGCCGGGATGTACAGGATCGACGCGGCAATCAGCAGCGCCCAGGTACGCGCGATGCTGTTCGGCCGACGGGCATGCACGATGGCACCGCAGCGTGTACAGGTTTGTGAAGTGCTGTCTGGCTGTTGCCTGTTCAGCTCATGACATTCATTGCAGACAAGAATGCCTGCATCAATCGCCCGCATGCAGGTCCTCCCCTGATAGCGCACTCCAGATCTGGTGCGGTGACATCACCACTTCGAGCCACACCTGAATCAATAACAGGCTGATGAAGCAGAACAGCCCCAGGCCCACGGTCAGTTCAGCCAGGTCCACCAGCTTGACGATGGCCACCAGCACGCCCATGAAATAGACCTCGAGCATGCCCCAGTCACGCAAGTGGTGATAGATGCGGTAGAACAGCAGGCCGAAGTTACGCCCGATGTTCAGGCGGATGCTCAACAGCACGAACAACTGGCAGAGCAGTTTTGCCAGGGGTATGGCCATGCTGCAGAGGAACACCACCACGGCCACACCACGCATTTCCGAGTTGTACAGGCCCAGCACGCCACTCCAGACGGTATCGTCCGATGTCTGGCCAAGCAGGTGCAGCTGCATGATCGGCAGGAAATTGGCTGGCACAAACAGCAGCAAAGCGGTGAGTACCAGGGCAAGGCTGCGGTTGACCACATTGTGCCGGTGGGCGTAGAGCTCGTAGCCGCAGCGCGGGCATTGGGCTTTCTCATCATGCTGAAGCACGGGTTTGCGCAGCAGCAGGTCGCATTCATGGCAGGCGACAAGCTCGTCCAGCGGCAACTGGGCCAGGGTTTCAGGTTCGACAGGATTGGGCATATAGCGCTTCTGGATAGGTGCGTGGGCCTATTCTAGTGTTCTGGCTCGAATTGTGGGAGTTGTGGGTGTTGTGGGGGCGGGCGAGTCGAGGCGTCGCGCACGCTTGCCGCGAACACCGGCGAAGCCGGTGCCATACACCGCGTCGCCTGTTTCGCGGGCGCGCCCGCTCCCACAAGGGATCGCGTATGCCCGGAAATTTTTGCGCCACAAAGACAAAACCCCTACCTGCATGCGCAGATAGGGGTTTTGCGAAATGAATCTTGACGATGACCTACTCTCACATGGGGAAACCCCACACTACCATCGGCGATGCATCGTTTCACTGCTGAGTTCGGGATGGGATCAGGTGGTTCCAATGCTCTATGGTCGTCAAGAAATTCTGTTGCCAGAATGTCCAGATGGACAGCCCAGCGAATTCGGATATGCGATATTTGTGATGTTGCGAACTTTCGGTTCTTTCGTCTTCACCACCGCAATTTGGCTTTCGTGCGCAAATTGCTTGGGTGTTATATGGTCAAGCCTCACGGGCAATTAGTATTGGTTAGCTCAACGCCTCACAGCGCTTACACACCCAACCTATCAACGTCGTAGTCTTCGACGGCCCTTCAGGGGATTCAAGATCCCAGTGAGATCTCATCTTGAGGCAAGTTTCCCGCTTAGATGCTTTCAGCGGTTATCTCTTCCGAACATAGCTACCCGGCAATGCCACTGGCGTGACAACCGGAACACCAGAGGTTCGTCCACTCCGGTCCTCTCGTACTAGGAGCAGCCCCTCTCAAATCTCAAACGTCCACGGCAGATAGGGACCGAACTGTCTCACGACGTTCTAAACCCAGCTCGCGTACCACTTTAAATGGCGAACAGCCATACCCTTGGGACCGGCTTCAGCCCCAGGATGTGATGAGCCGACATCGAGGTGCCAAACACCGCCGTCGATATGAACTCTTGGGCGGTATCAGCCTGTTATCCCCGGAGTACCTTTTATCCGTTGAGCGATGGCCCTTCCATACAGAACCACCGGATCACTAAGACCTACTTTCGTACCTGCTCGACGTGTTTGTCTCGCAGTCAAGCGCGCTTTTGCCTTTATACTCTACGACCGATTTCCGACCGGTCTGAGCGCACCTTCGTACTCCTCCGTTACTCTTTGGGAGGAGACCGCCCCAGTCAAACTACCCACCATACACTGTCCTCGATCCGGATAACGGACCTGAGTTAGAACCTCAAAGTTGCCAGGGTGGTATTTCAAGGATGGCTCCATGAGAACTGGCGTCCCCACTTCAAAGCCTCCCACCTATCCTACACAAGCAAATTCAAAGTCCAGTGCAAAGCTATAGTAAAGGTTCACGGGGTCTTTCCGTCTAGCCGCGGATACACTGCATCTTCACAGCGATTTCAATTTCACTGAGTCTCGGGTGGAGACAGCGCCGCCATCGTTACGCCATTCGTGCAGGTCGGAACTTACCCGACAAGGAATTTCGCTACCTTAGGACCGTTATAGTTACGGCCGCCGTTTACCGGGGCTTCGATCAAGAGCTTCGCTTGCGCTAACCCCATCAATTAACCTTCCGGCACCGGGCAGGCGTCACACCCTATACGTCCACTTTCGTGTTTGCAGAGTGCTGTGTTTTTAATAAACAGTCGCAGCGGCCTGGTATCTTCGACCGGCATGGGCTTACGGAGCAAGTCCTTCACCCTCGCCGGCGCACCTTCTCCCGAAGTTACGGTGCCATTTTGCCTAGTTCCTTCACCCGAGTTCTCTCAAGCGCCTTGGTATTCTCTACCTAACCACCTGTGTCGGTTTGGGGTACGGTTCCCAGTTATCTGAAGCTTAGGAGCTTTTCTTGGAAGCATGGTATCAACCACTTCGTCGCCTAACGGCAACTCGTCATCAGCTCTCGGCCTTGAAATCCCGGATTTGCCTAAGATTTCAGCCTACCACCTTAAACCTGGACAACCAACGCCAGGCTGGCCTAACCTTCTCCGTCCCTCCATCGCAATAACTGGAAGTACAGGAATATTAACCTGTTTTCCATCGACTACGCTTTTCAGCCTCGCCTTAGGGACCGACTAACCCTGCGTCGATTAACGTTGCGCAGGAAACCTTGGTCTTTCGGCGTGCGAGTTTTTCACTCGCATTGTCGTTACTCATGTCAGCATTCGCACTTCTGATACCTCCAGCAAGCTTCTCAACTCACCTTCACAGGCTTACAGAACGCTCCTCTACCGCGTCATCCTAAGATGACACCCGTAGCTTCGGTGCATGGTTTGAGCCCCGTTACATCTTCCGCGCAGGCCGACTCGACTAGTGAGCTATTACGCTTTCTTTAAA
>NZ_LWBV01000001.1:0-172500 GCF_001642705.1 Pseudomonas sp. p21 | reverse complement strand
TTACAATCCGAAGACCTTCTTCACACACGCGGCATGGCTGGATCAGGCTTTCGCCCATTGTCCAATATTCCCCACTGCTGCCTCCCGTAGGAGTCTGGACCGTGTCTCAGTTCCAGTGTGACTGATCATCCTCTCAGACCAGTTACGGATCGTCGCCTTGGTGAGCCATTACCCCACCAACTAGCTAATCCGACCTAGGCTCATCTGATAGCGCAAGGCCCGAAGGTCCCCTGCTTTCTCCCGTAGGACGTATGCGGTATTAGCGTTCCTTTCGAAACGTTGTCCCCCACTACCAGGCAGATTCCTAGGCATTACTCACCCGTCCGCCGCTGAATCAAGGAGCAAGCTCCCGTCATCCGCTCGACTTGCATGTGTTAGGCCTGCCGCCAGCGTTCAATCTGAGCCATGATCAAACTCTTCAGTTCAATACTGCTTGGGTTTTTAAGAAACCCTAAACTTGGCTCAGCAATCTCAAATGACTATGTGATTTCTCGCATGGCCACTTGTGATGCTGATAATCTTTGTGACTATCAGTCCATACTCACAAGCACCCACACGAATTGCTTGATTCGATTTGTTAAAGAGCGTTTGGTTAAGAGCTTTTCGTCTCAACCGAGGCGCGCATTCTACGCTTTCCTCATTTTCTGTCAAGCGTTTATTTTGAAGTTTTTTGCGAGAAACTCGTTTAGCTTCAAACACTTGACTCGCTGCGATCTCTCGTAGCGGGAGGCGAATCATACAGCGTTTAGAAGCGCTGTCAACCATCATCTCAACCGCTGGCGATCATTTGATCGTAGCCCTTTCAGTTCTTTCTGAACAACCTAACTCATTGAATTTCAAGAAGTTTGTCGTTCCGATGTCGCTGGAAGTGGGGCGCATTATAAGGGGATTCGAAGGGGCGTCAACCTTTAATTTCAAGAAATTGAAATATCAGGGGAAAAGACCACATCAAGGCCACCAGGTGTTCGCCACAACACCTTCTGCGCCTATGAGATCGAGCGCCGCCCGCGCGGCGCTTCGCAGCACAAGGCTGCTCCTACATCTGTTTCGGGCCAATTATTCCTGCGCCATTGGCGCGCGCACCCTGGGTGCATGGCWGGAGATTGATGARSAGCAGCAGGCGCAACCTTCGATATTGAATGGAACAGACAAGGCGGTCGCGCGCGCCAGGCACAGGAGAGACTGGCCCGAAACAGATGTAGGAGCAGCCTTGTGCTGCGAAGCGCCGCGCGGGCGGCGCTCGATCTTGTAGGCGCCAGAAAACACAAGGCAGGCACCTCTCAAAGCCAATACCATCTCAAGACAGGCCCCTAGCCGCCCTGACGCACCCAACAACCAAACCCCAAAAACAAAACGGGGAGGCCTGTCGGCCTCCCCGCTTCTGCTTCATCCCTTACAAACTAGGGAACGCAAACTGCGAAGCCTCATGGCTGGCCCGCTGCGGCCAGCGCTGGGTGATCGCCTTGCGACGGGTATAGAAGCGCACTCCATCCGGGCCATAGGCATGCAGGTCACCGAACAGCGAGCGCTTCCAGCCACCAAAGCTGTGGTAGGCCACCGGCACCGGCAGCGGTACGTTCACACCGACCATGCCCACTTCGATCTCGTCGCAGAACAGGCGCGCCGCTTCACCGTCACGAGTGAAGATGCAGGTGCCATTGCCATACTCGTGATCATTGATCAGCTGCATGGCCTGCTCCAGGCTGTTCACACGCACCACGCACAGCACCGGGCCGAAGATCTCTTCCTTATAGATGCGCATCTGCGGGGTCACCTTGTCGAACAGGGTGCCACCGACGAAATAGCCATCCTCATTACCCGCCACACGGTAACCACGGCCATCCACCACCAGCTTGGCGCCAGCAGCAACACCGTCATCGATGTAACCCACTACCTTGTCACGCGCAGCAGCAGTCACCAGCGGGCCCATGTCCAGGCCGCACGAGGTGCCGGCACCAATCTTCAGTGCCTTGATCTGTGGTTCCAGCTTGGCAATCAGGGCGTCGGCCACCTGGTCACCCACGCACACCGCCACTGAAATGGCCATGCAACGCTCACCGCACGAACCGTAGGCAGCCCCCATCAGTGCGCTCACGGCGTTGTCCAGGTCGGCATCCGGCATCAGCACCGCGTGGTTCTTCGCACCACCCAGGGCCTGTACGCGCTTGCCGCGCTTGGTGCCTTCGGCGTAGATGTACTCGGCGATCGGCGTCGAACCGACGAAGCTCAGGGCCTTCACTTCCGGCGCTTCGATCAGCGCATCCACCGCTTCCTTGTCGCCGTGCACCACGTTGAGGATGCCCTTCGGCAGGCCGGCTTCCAGCAGCAGCTGGGCGATAAACAGGGTCGAGCTCGGGTCGCGCTCGGAAGGCTTGAGGATGAAGGCGTTACCGCAGGCGATGGCCAGTGGGTACATCCACAGTGGCACCATGGCCGGGAAGTTGAACGGGGTGATACCGGCAACCACGCCCAGCGGCTGGAAGTCGGACCAGGCATCGATGTTCGGGCCGACGTTGCGGCTGTACTCGCCTTTCAGCACTTCTGGCGCGGCGCAGGCGAACTCGACGTTCTCGATGCCACGCTTCAGTTCGCCGGCGGCATCCTCCAGGGTCTTGCCGTGCTCTTCGCTGATCATCTGCGCGATACGCGCTTCGTTCTGCTCCAGCAGTTGCTTGAAGCGGAACATCACCTGGGCGCGCTTGGCCGGTGGGGTGTTGCGCCAGGCCGGGAAGGCAGCCTTGGCCGAGTCGATCGCCTCCTGCACGGTCGCGCGGCTGGCCAGTTCGACCTTGCGCACGGCCTGGCCGGTGGACGGGTTGAAGACATCGGCGGTGCGCTCACCCTTGGTAACCACTTCGCCGTGGATCAGGTGCTGAACAATGCTCATGCAAAACTCCAGATAAAGAAGGTAGAGGCCGGCGCGCGAAGTGTTCACGCGCCGCGCATCAAAATCAGAAAGATCAGTCGATCAGGTTCAGGGTTTCGCCCACTGCGTCGAACAGGCGGTCCAGTTCCTGCGGCGTGGTGTTGAAGGTTGGGCCGAACTGCAGGGTGTCGCCACCGAAGCGTACATAGAAGCCTGCCTTCCACAGTTTCATCGCCGCTTCGTATGGACGCACGATGGCATCACCGTCGCGGGCAGCGATCTGGATCGCGCCGGCCAGGCCGTAGTTGCGGATATCGACGATGTTCTTGGTGCCCTTCACGCCATGCAGCAGCTTCTCGAAGTGCGGCGCCAGCTCGGCGGCGGCCTGCACCAGGTTTTCCTTCTGCAGCAGGTCCAGCGCGGCGATACCGGCGGCACAGGCTACCGGGTGGGCCGAGTAGGTGTAGCCGTGCGGGAATTCCACGGCGTACTCCGGGGTCGGCTGGTTCATGAAGGTCTGGTAGATCTCGCTGCTGGCGATCACCGCACCCATCGGGATGGCGCCGTTGGTCACCTGCTTGGCGATGCACATCAGGTCCGGGGTCACGCCGAAGGCTTCGGAACCGGTCATCGCGCCCATGCGGCCGAAGCCGGTGATCACTTCGTCGAAGATCAGCAGGATGTTGTGCTGGGTGCAGATTTCACGCAGACGCTTCAGGTAACCCTTCGGCGGCGGCAGTACGCCAGCCGAACCCGCCAGCGGTTCCACGATCACGGCAGCGATGTTGGAGGCATCGTGCAGCTCGATCAGCTTGAGCATTTCGTTAGCCAGGGCGATACCGCCCTCTTCCGGCATGCCTTTGGAGAAAGCGTTCACCGGCAGCACGGTGTGAGGCAGGTGGTCGACATCCAGCAGCTGACCGAACAGCTTGCGGTTACCGTTGACGCCACCCAGGCTGGTGCCGGCGATGTTCACACCGTGGTAGCCACGGGCACGGCCGATGATCTTGGTCTTGGTCGCCTGGCCTTTCAGGCGCCAGTAGGCACGCACCATCTTCAGCGCGGTGTCGGCACACTCGGAACCGGAGTTGGTATAGAACACATGGTTCAGGTCGCCCGGGGTCAGCTCGGTGATTTTCTCGGCCAGCTGGAACGACAGTGGGTGGCCGAACTGGAAGGCCGGGGAATAGTCCAGGGTGCCGACCTGCCGAGCCACCGCCTCGGTGATTTCTTTGCGGGTGTGCCCGGCGCCGCAGGTCCACAAGCCCGACAGGGCATCGAAGATCTTGCGCCCCTGGTCATCGAACAGATAGCTGCCTTCGGCCGCCACGATCAGGCGTGGGTCGCGCTGGAAGTTGCGGTTGGCGGTGTAGGGCATCCAGTGGGCATCCAGCTTGAGCTGGCTGGCGATACCGGCGGAGGCGGTTTCGGGCATGTTCATCGGCGGTTCCTCGGAAGACGATTAGGCAACGATGGATGTTGTTGCAGCTAAATTGGCACGGCGATAAAGTCTGAAAAAGCCAACATTTCTAATCTTCAGACAGGCCCTGACTAAACTAATGAGCCGACGCCCCGATCCACTCGCCCAGGTCAGCGATTTCGACATCCGTCTGCTGAAGATCTACCGCAGCGTAGTCGAGTGCGGCGGCTTCTCGGCCGCCGAAAACGTGCTGGGCATTGGCCGTTCGGCCATCAGCCAGCAAATGAACGACCTCGAGCAACGCCTCGGTCTGCGCCTGTGCCAACGCGGCCGCGCCGGGTTCTCACTGACAGAAGAAGGCCGTGAGGTCTACCACTCGGCACTGCAACTGCTCAGCGCCCTGGAAAGCTTCCGCACCGAGGTCAACGGCCTGCACCAACATTTGCGTGGCGAGCTGAACATTGGCCTGACCGACAACCTGGTGACCCTGCCGCACATGCGCATCACGCATGCCTTGGCCGAGCTCAAGGACCGCGGCCCCGACGTGCGCATCCAGATCCGCATGATCGCACCCAGCCAGGTCGAGCACGGCGTGCTCGACGGCAGCCTGCACGTCGGCGTGGTGCCGCAGACCAGCCCGCTGTCGGGCCTCGAGTACCAGCCGTTGTACAGCGAGCGCTCACTGCTGTACTGCGCGGTCGGCCACCCGCTGTTCTATGCCGATGACCAGCAGATCGATGACGACCGCCTCAACAGCCAGGAAGCCATCACCCCCACCTTCCGCCTGCCGGCCGAAATCCAGGCGCATTACCAGGCGCTGAACTGCACGGCCAGTGCTTCGGACCGTGAAGGCATGGCGTTTCTCATCCTTACCGGGCGCTACATCGGCTACCTGCCAGACCACTACGCCACGTTCTGGGTGCAGCAAGGCCGCTTGCGTGCCCTCAAGCCCCAACAACGCTTCTATGACCTGAGCCTCAGCTGGGTAACGCGCAAAGGCCGACGGCCTAACCTGGTGCTGGAAAGCTTCCTCGAAAGCCTGGCTGCGACACGCTGATGCCAGTCTGTGCCGCAAACGCTTGTCACTTCGGCACAGGCAGGTAATCTTGTCCGACAGCCGCAGCCACTGACCCGTACGGAATCGTCCATGACCCTAGAAGTCCCTGCGCATCGCCTCTCCGCCTCGGGCAAGCCCGCGGGCCGTATCCGCCAGAAGAACGAACAGGCCATTATCCAGGCCGCCGAAGACGAGTTTGCCCGCCATGGTTTCAAGGGCACCAGCATGAACACCATCGCCCTCAAGGCGGGGTTGCCCAAAGCCAACCTGCATTACTACTTCACCAACAAGCTGGGCCTGTACATTGCCGTGCTCAGCAACATCATCGAGTTGTGGGACAGCACCTTCAACGCCTTGAGCGTCGAGGATGACCCGGGCGAAGCCCTGAGCCAGTACATTCGCACCAAGATGGAGTTCTCCCGGCGCAACCCGCAAGCCTCGCGGATTTTCGCCATGGAAGTGATCAGCGGCGGCACCTGCCTGACCGAATATTTCAGTGCCGACTACCGCGAATGGTTCCGGGGCCGGGCCGCGGTGTTCCAGGCCTGGATCGAAGCCGGCAAGATGGACCCGGTCGATCCGGTGCACCTGATCTTCCTGCTGTGGGGCAGCACCCAGCACTACGCCGACTTCGCCACCCAGATCTGCCAGGTTACCGGCCGCAGTCGCCTGACCAAGCAGGACATGGAAGACGCGAGCAACAACCTTATCCACATCATCCTGAAAGGCTGCGGCATCAAGCCGGCTGCCTGACCGTCATTTATGCCTTCTACCCTGCTCGACCTCTGCGAATACCGCGAGGAAATCCGCAAAAGCCGCTTCATCACCCTCGCCGGGCCGATCAGCAGTGCCGCCGAAGCGATGAGTTTCATCGAACGCCATAGCGACCTGGCCGCGACCCACAACTGCTGGGCCTGGAAGCTCGGCGACCAGTACCGCAGCAGCGATGACGGCGAACCTGGCGGTACCGCGGGGCGGCCAATCCTCGCGGCCATCGAAGCGCAGGACTGCGACCAAGTGGTGGTGCTGGTAATCCGCTGGTACGGCGGCATCCAACTGGGCACCGGTGGCCTGGCCAGGGCCTACGGCGGCGGCGCCAACAAGTGCCTGCAACAGGCACCCAAGCGGCTGCTGGTGCAGCGCAGCGAATTCACCTGCAGTTGCAGTTTCAGCGAACTGGCGCTGGTGAAGTTGCGCCTGGCGGAGGTTGACGGCCTGGTCCTGGATGAGCAGTTCACCGCCAATGGTGTGGACCTGCTGATTGCACTCGGTGACGCCCACCTCGCCCCACTGCAGCAGCAGTTGGCCGACTTGAGCCGCGGGCGCATTCTGCTCGAAGCACGCTGAACATTGCCCACAACAACTGTGGGCCGGCCTGTGGATAAGCTTGGGGCATTCGCTTGCAGGTCAATGCTTTCAAGGCCTACAGAGCTTTGATCATATTTTGATCACTGTTTGATGACAGCGGCAAACTGCTGAAACCTCAGGAGTTATCCCCAGCACGAGGCCAGAGGCGCCAGCCTGCTGCCTCTCGGTTTGCACACAATAACTGTGGAACAGCCTGTGGATAACCCGTGCGCCAACAGGCGAAGTACCCGCCCAGACAAGGGCGCGGCGCGACTGGTCGTTTTTTAGCCAGCTCGCACGCCGAATTACCCACAGGAGAACGCGATCCTTTGTGGGAGCGGCCTTGCGTCGCGATAGGGCCGCAAAGCGGCCCCGGCAATTCATGCGGAGTTGCTGAAATCCTGGGGCTGCTTCGCAGCCCATCGCGACACAAGGCCGCTCCCACAGGTACTGCACCGCTTTTGAATGAAGGGCCGCAAATTGGCCCCAGTGCATTATCCTCAATACCTTTCCCTGCAAACTGATCACGGAGTGCGTCCACATGGCTAACGCAAAAACTGCACTTATCATCGGCGCCTCGCGCGGGCTGGGCCTGGGCCTGGTGCAGCGCCTGCACGAAGACGGCTGGAACGTCACCGCCACCGTGCGCAACCCGCAGCAGCCCGGCGCTCTGGCAGATGTGCCCGGCGTGCGCATCGAGCAGCTGGAAATGAACGACACGGCCCAACTCGATGGCCTGAAGCAACGCCTGCAAGGTCAAGTGTTCGACCTGGTGTTCGTCAACGCCGGCGTCATGGGCCCCCTGCCGCAAGACCTGGAGGCGGTGCAGAACAAGGACATCGGCGACCTGTTCATGACCAACGCCGTGGCACCCATCCGCGTGGCCCGCCGCCTGGTCGGCCAAGTACGCGAAGGCAGCGGCGTGCTGGCCTTCATGAGCTCGATCCTGGGCAGCGTGACCATCCCCGATGGCGGCGAAATCTGCCTGTACAAGGCCAGCAAGGCAGCCCTGAACTCGATGATCAACAGCTTTGTCGTCGAGCAACAACGCCCCGACCTGTGTGTGCTGGCCATGCACCCGGGCTGGGTGAAAACCGACATGGGCGGTGAAAACGCCGAAATCGATGTGCTGACCAGCACCCGCGGCATGCTTGAACAGATCAAGGCGCAAAGCGGCAACGGCGGCCTGCGCTTCATCAACTACAAGGGCGAACCCTTGGTCTGGTGATTCACCGGGTCACAGCCTGGCCGGGCGCATTGCCCGGCCAGCCTCTGTAGAATGGCGGCAACCGTACCTGATCGAGATGACCCACTATGTATGACTGGTTGAACGCCCTGCCCAAGGCCGAACTGCACCTGCACCTGGAAGGCTCGCTGGAGCCCGAGCTGCTGTTCGCCCTGGCCGAGCGCAACAAGATCGCCCTGCCTTGGGCCGATGTGGAGACCTTGCGCGGTGCCTATGCCTTCAACAACCTGCAGGAGTTCCTCGACCTGTATTACCAGGGCGCCGACGTGCTGCGCACCGAGCAGGACTTCTACGACCTGACCTGGGCCTACCTGCAACGCTGCAAGGCGCAGAACGTGATCCACACCGAACCGTTCTTCGACCCACAGACCCACACTGACCGCGGCATCCCCTTCGAAGTGGTGCTCAACGGCATCAACCAGGCGCTCAAGGACGGTCGCGAGCAACTGGGCATCAGCAGCGGCCTGATCCTCAGCTTCCTGCGCCACCTCAGCGAAGATGAAGCACAGAAAACCCTCGACCAAGCCCTGCCGTTCCGCGATGCCTTCATCGCCGTTGGCCTGGACAGCTCGGAAATGGGCCACCCACCAAGCAAGTTCCAGCGCGTGTTCGACCGCGCCCGCAGCGAAGGCTTGGTCGCCGTTGCCCATGCCGGCGAGGAAGGCCCGCCCGAGTACATCTGGGAAGCCCTGGACCTGCTGAAGGTCAAGCGTATCGACCACGGTGTGCGCGCCATCGAGGACGAGCGCCTGATGCAGCGCATCATCGACGAGCAGATCCCGCTCACAGTGTGTCCGCTGTCGAACACCAAGCTCTGCGTATTCCACCACATGAGCCAGCACAACATCCTCGACATGCTCGAGCGCGGCGTGAAGGTCACGGTCAATTCGGACGACCCGGCCTACTTCGGTGGCTACGTCACCGAGAACTTCCACGCCCTGTACACCCACCTGGGCATGACCGAAGACCAGGCCCGTCGGCTGGCCCAGAACAGCCTGGATGCCCGGCTGGTCTGAATGACATGACGGCGACATGACAGTGTCGCGGTCAACCGACCTGCCAGGTTGGCACGCGGGCAATGCGATTGATCTGCTGGATACCCAGTGCAGAGATATGCAAAGCCCGCGAGTCCTCGGCCTCGCGCATCCAGCCCGATTGCAGGAACAGCCGGAACAAGGCCTGCCCCAGTACTCCGCCCAGGTGCGGCCCCTCATCGTTCCACTCGGTGCAGCGGCAGATCACACAGCCACGTTGCTGATGCGGTGCCAAGGCATCGATGTAGACCCCGACCAAAGCCAACTGCGCCCGCCCCTCCTCACTCACCATCAGCTGGCGACCGCTACCCTCCAGCCAGCCGGCCACCACCAGACGGTGATACAGCTCACCGGCCAGTTCGCCACCCAGGTGATCGCCACAGCGACGCGCCCTGCGTATCGACATGGGCAGCGATGATACCGGGGCCTTGGCCCGCTCCCCCTTGGTACTCTCCAGCTGGACACTGGCCAGGGCCTCCACCGCCGCCCCGACTTGCGGGGTGGCCAGGCGGAAGTAGCGCTTGCGGCCCCGCGCTTCGTGCCGGAGCAAACCGGCCGACGACAACAGCGAAAGGTGAGCGCAGGCCGATGACGAGGTCAGGCCGGTCATTACCGCGAGCTCGTTGGCCAGCCGTGGCGTGCCATCGATCAATGCCCACAACATGGCACTGCGCTTGGGGTCGGCCATCAGGCTGGCGATCTGGCTGATACTGCTGGCTGCGTTCATGTCCCTGTAACTCCCTGCAAGTTCACTGTGTGGATGCGATGGCCAACCCTGGCAGGGAAGCGCCTCTCGCTGGCACTGGCCTGGTTCGCCAGTATAAGCCGCAAAAAACGCCATTCAGGCAGCCCCGCGCAGTGGCGCCGCAGGCAAAAAAACACTGGGTATGCCTACCCATGGCAAGCAGTGAAACGGGGCGTGAAACCTGCCCGGACCGCACGGGCAAGCAGCCCGGCACACCCTGGCAGGGGCACGGGAACGACAGGCGGAAAAAACACCGAATACAACTTCGGACGCGGCCGACACCTGATTTCCACAAGTAGCGCAAGCCAAAGCGAAGGTTCCACGTGCTTGCGGGCATTGCGCCCCAAGCAGGCAAAAGCGCGTAGAAAATGTTCCCGTCGACCGTCAGTCAGGACACTGATGCCAGTCATGGCAGGCAGAAGGGGTAGCGCTACACTTCATCCGCTCTCCCCCCTTTGGAGGTATGCCGCGATGAAAATTGTCGTCAGCGCGTCGAGCCGAAACCCCGCCTGCCCCTGGCAGGTTCAGCTCGATCAACACGTGGTCAGTTTCCGCAGCGAGGCCGAGGCCCGTGCCTTCGTCGCCACGCTGGAAACCCGCCTGCAGGCACCTCACCCGCTTATGCGGGAACCTTGGCCGGCAAACGTCGGGTCAGCAGCGCGACACTGACCACCAGTGCCCCGCACAGGCTGATCACCAGCGCCATCGGCACCGCACTGCCATCATGCAGCAGCCCGACCAGCGCCGCTGCGCCAGCGGCGACACTGAACTGCAGGCAGCCCATCAGCGCCGAGGCACTCCCGGCCCTTGCGCCCTGCCCGCTCATGGCACAGGCGGAGGCGTTGGGGATGATGCAACCGAGGCTGGAGATGCAGACGAACAGTGGTACCAGCAGTGGCCAAAGCTGTGTTGGCCGCAGTGCCGCCACGCCTAGCAACGTCAGGCCCGCAGCCAGGTACAACCACACCGCACGCGCCAGCAGAAACGCCGGCCCACGCTTGGCCAGCAAGCGTGCGTTCACCTGCGCCACCAGGATAAAGCCGGCAGCATTGGTGCCGAACAACCAACCGTAATGCTCGGCCGGCACGCCGTAGAGCTTGATGAACACGAAAGGTGAACCGGCGATGTAGGCAAACATGCCGGCAATGGCGATACCACCGGTCAAGGCATGGCCGATGAACACCCGGTCAGCGAGCAGGCGCAAGTACTGACGCAAGGCGCCAGACAGCGGTTGCCGCGGTATGTGCTCAGGCAGGCTTTCCGGCAGGCCCAGGCTGACCGCCAGCAGGCAACCGGCACTGAACAGGCTCAGGGCGAGGAAGATCGATTGCCAGCCGGCCAGGTTCACCAACACCCCGCCCAGCATCGGTGCCAGGATTGGCGCCAGCCCCATGACCAGCATCAGTTGCGAGAACACCTTGGCCGAGGCCACCGGGTCACACTTGTCACTGACAATGGCCCGCGACAGCACCATCCCGGCGCAACCGCCCAGCGCCTGGACGAAACGCGCCAGCACCAGGGTGTCGAGGTTGGGGGCATAGGCACAGGCCAGTGACGCCAGGGTGAACAGGGTCACCCCGAACATCAGCGGCTTGCGTCGGCCAAAGCGGTCAGCCACCGGCCCGTAGGCCAGTTGCCCGATGGACAGGCCAAGGAAGTAGGCGGCCAAGGTGGCCTGGACATGTTTTTCATCGGTGGCGAACGCCTGCGCCATGGCCGGGAAGGCGGGCAGGTAGAAGTCGATCGCCAAGGGCCCGAACGCACTGAGTGCGCCCAGGATGAGCACCATTCGCAGGTTCATCAGGAATCCATAGCAGGCTAAGCAAGTGCTTGATTCTACCTGCTGTGGGCCCTATCGACATGAAAACATTTGCAACAATACTGGGCCTGGCGCCGCCCCTGCAGGAGCGGGCGTGCCCGCGAATCAGGCGGCGCGGTGGATGCCATCGGTTGCGCCGGTGTTCGCGGGCACGCCCGCTCCCACAGGTCAGTATTCAGGCCGCCTCGGCCTGATAACCTTCATCGCGAATGGCCGTGAGGATCTGCTCCTGCGCCAACTCACTCTGCACCCGTACCTGCCTGGCCGCCAGGTCGACCTCCACCTTGGCCGCGGCATCCTGCTCCTGCACCGCCCGGGTCACGGCTTTCACGCAATGGCCACAGGTCATGCCTTGTACATTGAACACTTGCATGGGGTTACCTCCTTCAGGTTTTCCACGAGTCTCAAGCTTGCCATCGGGGCAAGGTCAAGACCTGCCGACAACAGCCGGGGTGGAAATCCGCGCGCGCGTCGGCCAAGCTGCGCCTTTGATGATCAGGCAAGCAGGAGATTTTTCATGTTCAGGGCAGCATTGGGCGTCGTCGGGCTATTGAGCACGCTGGCTGCAGTGCCACCGGCCAGCGCCGAGGGCAACTCGGACTACAGCGTGCTGATCATTTCCCGGGAGCGCCTGGAAGTGGCCACCAGTTGCGAAATCGGCATCTACCTCAACGACCAGCTCTCCGGGCGCGTATTCCAGGAGCAGTCCACCTCGTTCAACCTGCCGCCCGGCCCGGTAGATGTGCGCCTGCGCCTGCTGCCCGGGCAAATGCCGGGCTGCTCCGCGGGTGTCGAGGACCAGCGCAGCACACGATTGAACCTGCAGGCGGGCCAGATCAACAAATACCGCATCGCCATGGGGCACTATGGGCTGGAGTTGAAGCGAGCCGGCCTGGGCTATTGACCTTACCTGCGTGGCAAGGTTGATGCTGGAGGCCTGTCCAAGGAGGAGAGCCATGCCCGCATCCACCACATACGACCTGCCGATCTCCGGCATGACCTGCGCCAGCTGTGCCGGCCGGGTCGAGCGCGCCCTGCGCAAGGTCACCGGCGCTGAACAGGTCAGCGTCAACCTCGCCACCGAACAGGCCCGGGTCCAGGCCCCGGCCAACAGCCTGCCCGCCCTCGTCGACGCCGTACGCGAAGCCGGCTATGGCGTGCCCACCCGCACCGTCGAACTGCAGATTGGCGGCATGACCTGCGCCAGTTGCGTCGGCCGCGTAGAGCGCGCCCTCGGCAAGCTGCCGGGGGTTGAGCAGGTCAGCGTCAACCTGGCCAGCGAACGCGCGCACCTCGAAGTGCTCGCGGCCCTTGACGACAACCTGCTGATCGACGCCGTGCAAAAAGCCGGCTACAGCGCCAGCCTGCCGCAAACCGCCAAGGACGACCAACCTGCTGCCCAACGCCGCCTGCGTAACGAACGCCTGGCGGTCGCTGCAGCGTTGCTGCTCGCCCTGCCGCTGGTGGTGCCAATGGTAGTGCAGCCGTTCGGCCTGCACTGGATGTTGCCAGCGTGGGTGCAGTTCCTGCTGGCCACGCCGGTGCAGTTCATTCTCGGCGCGCGTTTCTACGTGGCCGCCTGGAAAGCCGTGCGCGCCGGTGCCGGCAACATGGACCTGCTGGTGGCCCTGGGCACCAGCGCCGGTTACGGCTTGAGCCTGTACCAGTGGGCGCAAGCCCCCGCCGGCATGGCCCCGCACCTGTACTTCGAAGCCTCGGCCGTGGTGATTGCCCTGGTGCTGCTGGGCAAGTACCTGGAAAGCCGTGCCAAGCGCCAGACTGCCAGCGCCATCCGGGCCCTTGAAGCCTTGCGCCCGGAACGTGCCGTGCGCCTGGTCGATGGCCGGGAAGAAGACGTGGCCATTGCCCAACTGCGCCTCGGCGACCTGGTACTGGTCAAACCCGGCGAACGCTTCCCGGTCGATGGCGTGGTCGAAGACGGCAGCAGCCATGCCGATGAAGCCCTGATCAGCGGCGAGAGCCTGCCGGTGCCCAAGCAACCCGGGGACAGCGTCACCGGGGGCGCCATCAATGGCGAAGGCCGGCTGCTGGTACGTACCCAGGCACTGGGTACCGAAACCGTGCTGGCGCGCATCATCCGCCTGGTGGAAGACGCCCAGGCGGCCAAGGCGCCGATCCAGAAGCTGGTCGACCGGGTCAGCCAGGTATTCGTCCCGGCCGTGCTGGTACTGGCGCTGATTACCCTGGTCGGCTGGTGGCTGGCCGGCGCACCGCTGGAAACCGCGCTGATCAACGCCGTTGCCGTGCTGGTCATCGCCTGCCCCTGCGCCCTCGGCCTGGCCACACCCGCAGCGATCATGGCCGGCACCGGGGTCGCCGCCCGCCATGGCATCCTGATCAAGGACGCCGAAGCCCTGGAGCGAGCCCATGCGGTCAACCGTGTGGTGTTCGACAAGACTGGCACCCTCACCTCCGGCAGCCCACGCGCTGTCCACAGCCAGGCGCAGGTGGGCAGCAGCGCCGACCTGCACCGCCTGGCCGGCGCCCTGCAGCGCGGCAGCGAACACCCGCTGGCCAAGGCGGTACTGGATGCCTGTGCCGAACAGGGCCTTGACGTGCCTGCCGTTGCCGACAGCCAGTCGCTGACCGGGCGTGGTATCGCCGGGCGCGTGGAAGGCCGCGAACTGGCCTTGGGCAACCGCCGCCTGCTCGACGAAAGCACCCTGCTACCCGGTGACCTGGCCGCCAAGGCCCAGGCCTGGGAAGCCGAAGGGCGCACCCTGTCATGGCTGATCGAACGCGGCGCACAGCCGCGGGTGCTGGGCCTGTTCGCCTTTGGTGACAGCCTCAAGCCCGGCGCCGCGCAGGCGATCGATACCCTGCACGCGCAACGCATCAGCAGCCACCTGCTGACCGGCGACAACCGCGGCAGCGCCAAAGTGGTGGCCGACGCCCTGGGCATCGACGACGTGCATGCCGAAGTGCTGCCGGCCGACAAGGCCGCGACCGTGGCCGCACTCAAGCAGGATGGCGTGGTTGCCATGGTCGGTGATGGCATCAACGATGCACCGGCGCTGGCTGCAGCCGATATCGGCATCGCCATGGGTGGCGGTACCGACGTGGCCATGCAGGCCGCCGGCATCACCCTGATGCGCGGCGACCCACGCCTGGTACCGGCCGCTCTGGAGATCAGCCGCAAGACCTATGCGAAGATCCGCCAGAACCTGTTCTGGGCGTTCATCTATAACCTGATCGGCATCCCGCTGGCCGCGCTGGGTTACCTCAACCCGGTACTGGCCGGCGCAGCCATGGCCCTGTCCAGCGTCAGCGTGGTAAGCAACGCGCTGTGGCTCAAGGCCTGGAAACCCACCAGCAACACTCAGGAGGCCCCATGAACATCGGCCAGGCCGCCCGCCGCAGCGGGCTCAGCACCAAGATGATCCGTTACTACGAGTCCATCGGCCTGCTCAAGCCCGCAACGCGCAGCGACAGCGGCTACCGCCTGTACCAGGCGGAAGACTTGCACAGCCTGGCCTTCATCAAACGCTCCCGCGACCTGGGCTTTTCCCTCGAGGAGGTCGGCAAGCTGCTGACCTTGTGGCAGGACCGCCAACGCGCCAGCGCTGATGTGAAAGCGCTGGCCATGCAACATATCGATGAACTGAACCGGCGCATCGAAGAGCTGGTGAGCCTGCGCGACACCCTCGGCGAACTGGTCTCGCACTGCCAGGGGGACGAGCGCCCGGACTGCCCGATCCTCAAGGACCTGGCCAACGGCGCTGCGGGCGGCTGCTGTCACTGAGCCGCCCCGCAATCCTTTGGTATGCCATATACGTCCAAACACGACCGAATAGTCACCAACTGCGACTTTATCCAATAAATACGGGCGTTTTCCTACATTAAACCCGGATGCTGCCGATGCAGTTGTTACCTGCCTCGTGTATCAAAAATAAAAATCCGGGAGCGTCGATGAGCATCAAACAGAAACTGACCTGGGCATTCGCGGTCATCGCCGGCTTGCCCATCGTCTTTGTGGCCACCCTGGTAGTCCTCAACCTGCGTGGCGAAGCCCGCGACGGATTCCTCGACGGCAGCAGCCGGGAAATCCGCCAGGTCAGCAACGCAATGAACATCTTCTTCCAGGGCATCAACCAGAACGTCGAGTACATGGCCTCGCAGCCCCTGGTCGCCGCCACGGGCAGCGATCTGAACAAGTACATGAGCGCAACCCCGTCCTATGAACTGGGCGACCATGCCAGCAAAGTGCTGGAGTTCATGACTCGCCTGGCCACCACGCACCCCAGCTATGCGTACCTGTCCTACGGGGTGAATGACGGTGGTTACGTCGGCTGGCCGGCCGGGCAGAAGTTCGTCAATTACGACCCGCGCACCCGCCCCTGGTACCAATTGGCCATGGCCAACCCTGGCAAGACCTTGCGTACTGGCGCCTACTACTGGGCTGCCGACGACGCCGTGCTGGTCAGCACCGTGCGTACCGTCGCCAACCAGCTGGGCAACCCTGGTGGCGTGGTCAACGTCGACGTGTCGCTCAAAGGCCTCACCGAGATCGTCCAGCAGATCAAGCTGGGCGAAAGCGGCTACCTGCTGCTGCTGGAAAACAACGGCAACGTACTGGTCGACCCCCGTGACGCCAAGCACAACTTCAAGCAACTGGCGAGCTTTGGCGACGGGTACGCCGAGCTGGCCAAGCACGGCAAGGGGCTGGCCGAAGTGGAGCTCAATGGCGTGCGCTACATGGCCAACATCTACCCGGATGAACAGCTGGGCTGGACCTTGATAGGCCTGATCGAACAAAGCGAAGTGATGCAGACCACCACCCGCCTGACCTGGCTGATCGGCATCGTGGCCGTGGTGCTGGCTGCGCTGTTCGCCGTGGTGGGTGCCACCTTCGCCAAGCTGATCGTACGTCCGATCAACAGCGTCACCAGCGGCCTGGAAGATATCGCCCAAGGCGAGGGCGACCTGACCCGTAACCTGGAAATCCGTGGCCGCGACGAAACCGCGCAACTGGCCAACTGGTTCAACCAGTTCCTCGGGGCCATTCGCAGCCTGATCCAGCACATCGGTACTGCCGCCAGCAAGATCCTCAGCACCTCCAGCAGCTCGACCCGGGTTTCCAGCGACATGGCCGAAGCCGCAGGCCGCCAGCGCGAAGCAGTGGACATGGTCTCCACCGCCTTCCACGAAATGGTCGCCACCGCCAACGAAGTGGCTCGCTCCTGCAGCCAGGCGGCGCAGTCGGCCGACAGCGGCCAGCAACAGGCACGCGAAGGGCAGCAGCAGATCGATGCCGCGGTAAATAGCGTCGACCGCCTGAGCCAGGAAATCGAACAGTCGGCGCAGTCGATCCAGCAACTCGAGCGTGACAGCAATGCCATCCAGTCGATCCTCGGCACCATCCGCTCGATTGCCGAACAGACCAACCTGCTGGCGCTCAACGCCGCCATCGAAGCGGCCCGTGCCGGCGAGCAGGGCCGTGGCTTTGCCGTGGTCGCCGACGAAGTGCGGGCGCTGGCCAAGCGTACTGCCGACTCCACCGCCGAGATCGACGGCCTGCTGGGCAACCTGGCCAGCCGCACCGCCGAAGTGGCCGCACAGATGCACGCCAGCCTGGAGGTTTCGCAGCAGTCGGTGAGCCGCATCGGCCTGGCCCGTGACAGCTTCGGGCAGATCCGCGAGTCGGTGGATGTGATACGCGACATGAACACCCAGATCGCCACGGCGGCCGAGGAACAGCACCAGGTGGCCGAGGACATCAACCGTCACATCAGCCAGATTCACGGCGATGCGCAACTGGTGGCGGAACTTGCCCAGGCGGCGCAGGTGGATTCGGAGAGCCTGGCCGGGTTGTCCAATGAGCTGGATGCACTGGTGCGCAGGTTCCGTACCTGATGTGTTGCCTGCGCCGGCCTCTTCGCGGGCATGCCCGCTCCCACAGAATCACCGCAGCTTTGCAGGCTGTGGAGTACCTGTGGGAGCCGGCGTGCCCGCAAAGAGGCCGGCACAGGCGACCAATCACTAAAGCTTCAATTCTCCCGGTGTCGCGCCGAACAACTGCTTGAACGCCGCAATGTAAGCCGAGGTGGAATCATACCCACACCCCAACGCCGCCTCGGTCACATTCTCCCCTGCCTCCAGCAACGCCAGCGATGACAACAGCCGCATACGCTGCCGCCAGTTGCGAAAACTCAAACCCGTCTCCCGCTGGAACAGCCGCATCAGCGTCTTCTCCGAACACCCCAACTCCCGCGCCCACTGCTGCAAGGTCTGCGGCTGGTCCGGTGCAGCGATCAGGCCATTGCACAGCGCCAGCAAACCCGGGTGCCGTGGCAGTGGCAGCGAAAAACCGACCTCGGGCAGCATGCGTAGCTGGTCGAGCAGCACCGCCACCAGCCGCGCCTCGGCGCTGTCACCCTCCGGGTAGTCTGCCGGGAACAGGCAGAACTGCTTGATCAGTTCACGCGCCAGCGGGGTCACTTCCAGCACCCGGCATTGCTCCGGTGCCCACGGGCAGGCATCCCGGCGCACGTACAGGCTGCGCATTTCGGCCTGCATCGAGGTGACCACTTCGTGTTCGGCATCGGCTGGAATCCACACTCCCCACTGGGGTGGAGCGAAGTAGCTGCCCTCGTGGGTATACACCCCGAGGACGCCGCTGATCGCGTAGGAGAACTGCACCCAGTCGTGCTGGTGGCGGGTGGTCCAGGAGCCGGCGCCGAGGCTTTCGGCACGGGCATAGAGCGGCCTGGGCAGGTGGTCCAGCGCCGGGATGGCGCGGGGGTGTCCGATGATCGGCATGGCGGCTTCTTGTAGTTCTGATCAGACAAGCCTAACAGTTGATTCATGGTCAAGTCAGGCGCGCTCCCACAGGGTTTGCCTCAGCGCTCTACGATAACCGTCACCCCCTGCCCACCCGCCGCGCAGATCGAAATCAGCCCTCGCCCCTTCCCCGCCCTCGCCAGCAACTTGGCCAGGTTGGCCAATATCCGCCCCCCGGTGGCGGCAAACGGGTGCCCGGCCGCCAGCGAACTGCCCTTGACGTTGAGCTTGCTGCGGTCGATCGCCCCGAGCGGTGCATCCAGCCCCAACCGTTCGCGGCAATAATCGGCATCTTCCCAGGCCTTGAGCGTGCATAGCACCTGGGCAGCAAAGGCTTCGTGAATCTCGTAATAGTCAAAGTCCTGCAGCGTCAGGCCATTGCGCGCCAGCAGCCGCGGCACCGCATACACTGGCGCCATCAATAGCCCTTCGCGTCCCGTAACGAAATCCACCGCAGCGGTTTCGCCATCGACCAGATAGGCCAGCACCGGCAGCCCCTGCTGCTCGGCCCATTCCTCGCTGCCCAGCAACACCAGCGAAGCGCCATCAGTCAGCGGTGTGGAATTGCCCGCCGTCAGCGTGCCCTGCCCGCTGCGATCGAAGGCCGGCTTGAGCCGGGCCAGTTGCTCCAGGTTCAGGTCGGGGCGCAGGTTGTTATCACGGGTCAACGACAGAAACGGCGTCAGCAGGTCATCCTGCCAACCTTCGGCGTACGCGGCAGCCAGCGCCTGGTGGCTGAGCAGCGCCAGCTCGTCCTGTTCGGCACGGCCAATGCGCCAGGCCTGGGCCATGCGTTCGCAATGCTCGCCCATCGACAGCCCGGTGCGCGGTTCACCGTTACGCGGCAATTCGGGTTTCAGGTGGTGAGGGCGCAACTTGAGGAACGGCTTGAGCCGCTCGCCCAGGCTTTTGCCACGGTTGGCCTGCAGCAGGATGTGGCGCAGGCCTTCGTTGACCGCAATCGGCGCATCGGAGGTGGTGTCCACGCCACCGGCAATGCCACAGTCGATCTGCCCCAGGGCAATCTTGTTGGCCACCAGCAGTGCCGCCTCCAGCCCGGTGCCGCAGGCTTGCTGGATGTCATAGGCCGGCGTCTGCGGCGACAGACGCGAGCCCAACACGCACTCACGGGTCAGGTTCATGTCACGCGAGTGCTTGAGCACCGTACCGGCCACCACCTCCCCCATGCGCAACCCATGCAAGCGGTAGCGTTCGATCAGCCCTTCAAGGGCGACAGTGAGCATCGCCTGGTTGCTGGCCGTGGCGTAGGCGCCATTGGAGCGGGCGAAGGGAATTCGGTTGCCGCCCAGGATCGCGACCCGGCGAAGTGAACGCATGCGCTTGTTCCTCCTGAAACAATTCGATCCGTACAGCCTAGGTGTTTTTACCGCATTCGAACGACCTTGCCACAAAGTTGGTCCACACTTTCAAGCTTGCCTTCCGGGAGACCCACTCATGAGCGATCGCTACCTCGGCTTTGCCAACTCCAACCTCGGCCGCCGTCTTGTGGATGCCCTTGGCCTGCCACGCCCGGCGCCGCTGGAGCGCTGGCAGACAGGCCGCCTGCGCCCGGTCGAAGGTGCTCTGGTACTGGGTGGTGGGCCACTGGCGAACCAGGTCGAAGCCATTGCCCCGTGCCTGACCGACACCCTTTACAGCTTCAATACCGACAACCTCAAGGCCGAGGCGTGGGTAGCTGGCCTGGGACCGAAGATCAAGGCTGTGGTATTCGATGCCAGTCACCTGTCCGACAGCGACGCGTTGAAGCAGTTGCGCGAATTTTTCCAGCCACTGCTGCGCAGCCTGGCGCCGTGCGCCCATGTGGTGGTGCTGGGCCGTGCGCCAGAAAGCCTCGACAACCCGTTGGCCAGCATCGCCCAACGGGCCCTGGAAGGCTTCGGCCGCTCACTGGCCAAGGAACTGCGCAACGGTGCGACCGCGCAGTTGCTGTATATCGGCCCCGGCGCGGAAGACCAGCTGGAAGGCGCCCTGCGCTTCTTCCTCTCGCCCAAAAGCGCCTTCATCTCCGGCCAGGTGCTACGCCTGCAAGCCTGCGCCAGCCAGGTCAAGGACTGGACCCGGCCGCTGGCTGGCCGCCGCGCCCTGGTGACGGGCGCCGCGCGCGGCATTGGTGCCGCCATAGCCGAAACCCTGGCGCGGGACGGCGCCGACGTACTGCTACTCGATGTACCACAGGCCAGCCAGGACCTCGACGCCCTGGCCGCGCGCCTGGGCGGCAAGGCGCTGCCCCTGGACATCTGCGCCAGCGACGCGGCAACGCAACTGCTCGCGGCCCTGCCCGACGGCATCGATATCGTGGTGCACAACGCCGGTATCACCCGCGACAAGACCCTGGCCAACATGACCCCGGAATACTGGGACGCGGTGCTGGCGGTCAACCTCAAGGCACCGCAGCTGCTGACACAGGCGCTGTACGACAACGGCGCCCTGGGTGAAAACGCGCGCATCACGCTGCTGGCCTCGGTCAGCGGCATCGCCGGCAACCGCGGGCAGGCCAACTATGCCGCGAGCAAGGCCGGGCTGATCGGCCTGGCCCAGGCGTGGGCGCCCCGGCTCGCCGAACACGGCGGCAGCATCAATGCCGTGGCACCCGGTTTCATCGAAACCCACATGACCGCCGCCATGCCCATGGGCCTGCGCGAGGCCGGGCGACGCTTGAGTTCGCTGGGCCAGGGCGGCCGCCCGCAGGATGTCGCCGAAGCCATCGCCTGGCTCAGCCAGCCGGGCTCCGGGGCAGTCAACGGCCAGGTGCTGCGGGTATGCGGCCAGGCCTTGATGGGGGCTTGAACATGAGCCGACACTGGCACGACCTGCACAGCCCGGCTTCGCGCGCCAACCTGTACCTGCGCGCGGTCAGCAAGCGCACCATCAGCGGCGATCATCTGCCGGACGACGGCCTGCGCTGTTTCATCCGCGTCCAGCCGGGCAACCTGGCCGCCTATCGACGGTTGTGCCACTTCACCGACGATGGCCGGCTACCGGGGACTTATCCCCATGTCATGGCATTCACGCTGCAGTTGCAATTGATGACCGCGCCAGACTTCCCCTTCCCGCTGCTCGGCCTGGTGCACCTGCACAACCGCATCGAAGTGGTGCGCCCACTGGGCGGTATCGAAGGGCTGCGCTTTGCGGTGTATGCGGCCAATCTGCAAGCACATGCCAAGGGCGGCACCTTCGACCTGGTTACCGAAGCCGAAGACGGCATCGGCCTGATCTGGCGCGAGACCAGCCGTATGCTGGTGCGCGGGCTGAAGCTGGAAAGCGAGGCAGGCGAACCTGCCGAGGACGAGCCACAAGCATTACCAGAGGCGAGCCGCTGGTACGCCGACAAGGATATCGGCCGGCGTTATGCCAAGGTCTGCGGGGACTACAACCCGATCCACCTCAGCGCCGCCAGTGCTCGGCTGTTCGGCTTCCCCACGGCCATTGCCCATGGCATGTGGAGCAAGGCCATGGCCCTGGCAGCACTGCGCGGGCACCTGCCGCACAGTGGCTATGCCTTCGAGGTGGATTTCCGCAAACCGGTGCGGTTGCCGTCGGAGGTGGTGCTAGGTGCCAGTGAGGCGGGGGCTGCGGGTGAGCTGCGGCTGGATGGGCATGGAGGGGTGCTGCATATGGTCGGGCGCTGGGCTCGGCTTTAGGCCCCTTGCTTTGCATCGGGCCTGCGCAGAAGCTATGCAGCATTAGGAGACCCCCGATGAACCTGCAAGAACTCACCCAACGCCTGCACCAGATCCGCGACAACAACGACTGGCGCGGCTTCCACAGCCCGAAGAACCTGGCCATGGCCGCCAGCGTCGAAATGGCAGAGCTGGTGGAAATCTTCCAGTGGCTGAGCGAGGACCAATCGCGCCAGTTGCCCGCCGACCAGCTGGCCCACGCCGGCCAGGAAATCGGCGATGTGGTGCTGTACCTGTTGCTGCTGTGCAGCGAGCTGGGCCTGGACATGGACCAGGTGGTGCGGGCCAAGCTGGCCGACAGCGAGAGGCGCTTCGCCCGATGAACGACCGTCACTTCGATGAACTGGCCACCCGCTTTGCCGAGAAGATCTACGGCGGTGCCAAGGGCGCGATCCGCCTGGCCGTGTTGCAGGCCGACCTGGCCGAAGCCCTGCCCGACCGCCCGCTGCGCATCCTCGACATCGGTGCCGGGTTGGGCCACATGGCCTTGTGGCTGGCCCAGCGCGGCCACCAGCTGACCCTGGCCGAACCCGCCGCGCCGATGCTCGACGGCGCACGGGCGCGCTTTGCCGAAGCCGGCCAACCGGCCACCTTCATCCAGGCCCCCTGGCAAGACCTGCTCGGCCAGCTGACCGAACCCTACGACCTGGTGCTATGCCACGCCGTCCTTGAATGGCTGGCCGAGCCCGAAAGCATCCTGCCAGTGCTGCACCAGCTCACCGCCCCCTCCGGGTGGCTGTCCCTGGCCTTCTACAACCGCGACGCACTGGTCTATCGCAACCTGCTCAAGGGCCATTTCCGCAAGTTGCGCAGCAATCGGCTGGAAGGTGAAAAGCAGAGCCTGACCCCACAAAAACCGCTTGATCCACGCGAACTCAGGGCGCAACTTGATCCTATGTGGCAGGTTGAAAGCGAAAGTGGCGTGCGGGTGTTCCACGACTACATGCCCAAGGAATTCCAGGGCAAGGCCGAGCTGCTCGACCTGCTGGAAATGGAACTGGCCTACCGTCGCCACCCCAGCTTCGCCGGGCTCGGCCGCTACCTGCACTGGGTCTGCCGCCCCCGTTGAGCCGCCCGCTGGGAGGAATACATGCCGTACCGTCTGTTGTGCCTGGCCCTGCTGCCGCTTGCCCTGGCTGGCTGCCAGGGCAGCAACCCGTATGTGGCCAGCAGCCGCCCCTTACCACCGGCGCCTGCCCAGGCGGCCAGCACCTTCGATGCCAGTGCCTACCCGGCACCCGCCCGTGATTACGGGCACTACCGCAGCTGGAGCTGGCGCAACGGCCAGTTGCCCAGCGGCTCGGTCGATACCGACCCGGCGCAACTGGCCGATGCCGTCAGCGGCGCGCTCGACCAGCAGGGCCTGCGCCCCGCCCGGGGCGGCCCCGGCGACTTGCTGGTCAGCGCCGACATACGCCTGGAAAAGCGCTTGCGCCAGGTACGTGACTACGATGCCTACGACCCGTACTACGGCCCGTACCCCTACGGGGGGGTCGGCTATGGCGGCTACCGCCATGGCTATGGGGCCTATGCCAGCGTGCCCGTCGTGCGCACCTACGAGGTGCAGGTGATGGTGGTGCGTATCGACCTGTACGACGCCCGCAACGGCCAGCCGGTATGGAGTGCCAGCGCCGAAAGCGGCAGCGACAAGGACTCGCCGCGTGAACGCGAAAGTGCCTTGCGCGATTCCGTGCACAAGGCGCTCAGCGGCTATCCTCCCAGTTGATATCTAACGGAGAACCATCATGTTGCGCCGTCTCGTTCTACTGTCATTCGCGTTATTGCTCGCCGCCTGCTCCAGCAATAACGTCCAGCAGGATTTCGATGCCAGCCGTGATTTTGCCGCCTACCGCAGCTGGGCATGGCAGGAGCCGGGGCTGCAGTACCGCCCGGACGACCCGCGAATCAAGAGCGACCTGACCGAGCAGCGCATTCGCCAGGCGGTCGCCGACCAACTCGACCAGCGCGGCCTGCGCCCGGTACAAGGCGGTGCGCGGCCGGACCTGACAGTGCGCGCCTACCTGATCGTCGAGCAGCGTCAGCAACAGATCACCACCAACTACGGCGGAGGCTGGGGGGGCTACTGGGGCGGTTACTGGGGTGGCCCGATGTACAACGAAACCCGCAGCGTCGACTACAAAGTCGCCACCATCCAGATCGACCTGTTCGATGGGCATGACAGCAAGCTGGTGTGGCGCGGCAGTGCCGAGCAGATCATGAACAACTACCCGCCGAGCCCTGAGGAACGCAACAGCGCAATCCACAACACCGTGACCAAGGTATTGGCCAACTACCCGCCGGGTAGCAAGAAGTAACCCCTGTGGGAGCGGGCGTGCCCGCGAAGAAAACGACGCGGTGCATGGCACCGGCGTTGCCGGTGTTCGCGGGCACGCCCGCTCCCACAGGGATCGCGATTCCGGGCAAGACAGCTGTACCTGCCAGACCTGTGTCAGCTACGACAAAATCCATCCCGGCCACGCCTTTTTGCCTGTCCCGCCCCACTCCCCCGCAGGTTCCCGTCTATCTTCACTTAAGGAAACCTGACTGACCGGGTAGATGTGTTCAACATTTGGGAAGGACGACCTGCCAATGCAAAGCATTGTTCTCCTGATGTGGCTTGCCTTGTGCTCCGAACAGGACGTGCGTCAACGCCAGATATCCAACATGCTCACCCTTGGCGTGGCTACCTGCGCCCTGGTCTGGCTGTTCGCCACCGGCCACAGCTGGATCGGCGCCGATGCCAGCGATGCCGGCTGGGCGCTGGCCATCGTCATGTTACTGACCCTGCCCGGCTACATGCTTGGACGTTTCGGTGCCGATGACGTCAAGCTGATGGGCGCACTGGCCTTGGCCACCAGCCCGCAATACGTGCTTGGTACCTTTATTGGCGCCGGTGTCAGTGTGCTGCTGTGGCTGCTCACCCGCCGGCGTCTGTGGACCTTGCTCAACCCAAAGGTGAAAAAGCGTTTGCAGGCCCTGACCGAGGAAATGGGCGACAAGCAGGCCTTTGTCCCCTATGTGCTGACCGGCTTTCTTTTGACCGCTGTCTGGATCCAATGAATCTGCCTGTGGTCCGATGCCTTGTACATACCTTGTACATGTTCGCGTGGTGCGGCTATTTTTAAGCTGCCAGAGCGTCTGGCCCCGGGAGCAGGGCCGTATACGAACAGGGAGTGGATCGTGACCAGACCAGTGAGTGAATTGAAGGTTTTAGTGGTAGATGACCAACCGGTCATTGTCGAACAACTGTGTGAGTTCCTCGAAACCAAGGGCTATGTCTGCGTACCAGCCCATTCAACTGACGAAGCCATCGAGCGCTATGCGGCAGACCCGGCCATCGGCCTGCTCATCTGTGACCTGCACATGCCGGAGCGAGATGGCATCGAACTGGTGCGCGCCTTGAAAGGGGTCGACCGCAGCCAGCGCATGTTCGAAGCCATCATGTTGACTGGGCGTGCCGAGAAACAGGACGTGATCCGCGCGTTACGCGAAGGCTTTGCCGACTACTACCAGAAGCCGATGGACCTCGATGAACTGCTGGAAGGCGTACGTCGGCAGGAAGAGGCATTGCTGGAACGCCAGCGCAACTTCCGCGACCTTGGCGGATTGAATCAGCGCCTGCAGGAACTGGCCGAGTCGGTTGACGAGCTCTACCAGGATCTGGAAAGAGCCCGGGGCCAAGGTACTCACCGGCGTGCCACTGATGTGGAAGAAAGCGAAAGCGAGCTGCCAGCGGCGTTCGAGAAGCTGTCGCCACGCCAGCTGGAAGTGGCGCGCCTGGTGGGCAAGGGCAAGACCAACTACCAGATTGCCTGTGAGCTGGGCATTACCGAGAATACCGTGAAGCTGTATGTGTCGCAGGTGCTGCGCCTGACCCACATGCACAACCGCACCCAACTGGCACTGGCGCTGACACCCAGCTCTTCGCCAATGCATCAGCGATTTACTACCCATTGAGTGCCTTGCAGCCAATCACGACACCTGTGGGAGCGGGCGCGCCCGCGAACACCGGCGCAGCCGGTGCCGTGCACCGCGTTGGATTCTTCGCGGGCATGCCCGCTCCTAAAGCGCGCCCTTACAACTGAACACCAACAGTCAGAGTCAGCCGAGGGCTCCGGTCCAGGCTGTCCAATGCCACATCCGCCAAAGGCTTGGCCACCTCCAGCGCCACATTGAACAAGCGCCCATCCCCCAACCGCACACCAAGCGCCGCCGAGGCCAGATGGGCGTCCTCCACCGGCCCGCGGTTGTGCCAGGCCTGCGCCGTATCCAACACCACATAGGGCTGCACCTGCGCCAGCCAGCTACCACGAACGCTGTAGTTCAACTCGTAAGCCACACCCCAGCCCTTGTCCCCATCCGCCTGGTCACGCGGATAGCCACGGCCGAAGCTCTGCCCGCCAAACCCCGCACGCTCGCTGTCGGGCAAGCGGTCATCACTCCAGTACAAGGCCCCGGACATCACCCCCTGCCAGTTATCGAGCAACGCATCACTCTGCAACCCCGAAAGCCGCAACCGCAGAAAATCCAGATCGTAGTCGGCATCGCTGCGCGCCCCCAGGTAATCCAGCCCCTGATAGACCCCGGCGCTGACGATACGCAAACGCCCCGCTTCCACCTTGCGCCAGTCGCCCTCGAATGACAGCGCACGCACGTAGGTGTCGTAGTCCCGGACCAATGGCAACCCATCCACCCGGTCTTCGAGGTGCTCACTGACCGAATACACCTGCCCCTGCACCACCATCCATTCATCCGGTCTGACGATCACCGGCTGCCGCAGGCCGATCGCATAGCGATCGCTGTCGCGCTTGCGGGTAATGTCACGGCCATCGTCCAGACGAATCCGCGTGCCGGGCTCGCTGCGGTAGCGCGAAGCCGACAGCAGCAGCTGACTACCACCCGCATCCAGGTACTGGCTGTAGGCCAGGCGCTGGTAATGCACCTGGTCATCCCCCGGTGGCAGCAACAGGCTGGCCTCGATCTGTTCGGCAAAGCGGGTCTGGGCGTGGCTGGTTGCCGTCAGCAGCGCCTGCGCATCGTCGCGGTTGCCATCGGCAACGGCAACCGCAGCGCTGAACGGCTTGCGCTGCGCATGCACGGTTAACCGCGCAGCACCATCAGTGGTTTGCGCCACGGCCATCTGCGGCTCTATCGTCACCCCCGGCATGCGCTCGGCCAGGCCCAGGTAGCGCTCCAGCGTTTCCCGGGTCAGCGGGCGCTCGGCGGCAAGCCGCTCCAGCAGCTGGTGCAGATAGGCGCTGGCCGGGCCGATATCGCCATCCACGCGGTAATCACGGATATAACCTTCGACCAGCACCACATTGACCCGGCCATTGGCCACCTCCTGCGGCGGCAGGTAGGCGTACGACAACAGGTAGCCTTCCTGCCGATAGCGCTGGGTCAGGCGCGCGGTGTATTGCTGCAGTTCGCCCAACGTGGTCTGACGCCCGATCAGCGGCTGATAGTGTTCGCGCAGGTCGCTCAAGGGGAACACCGTGCCGCCTTCGAAGCGCACTTTATGCAGCACCAGCCGGGTATTCGCAGGCGCCCAGGCGGGGCTGTCGCCATCCGTTCCGGTCAGCTGCAGGTGAGCGCTGACCGGGCGATAGGCGTCTATTGGCAGGTTGGTGTCGGGCAGGCGGCGTTCGTACTCATGGCTGTCTAGAAACCCCGGCAACGGTTCGGCATGGGCGGCAAGCGCCCAAGGCAGCAACAACAGGGGCACGGCCAAAGGACGCATAGGGCGCTCCATGTTCCCTTGGGTTGCGTTGCAGCCCTTCGCGGGCGCGCCCGCTCCCACAGAGATCGCGCACTTTCTGAACTGTGGGAGCGGGCGTGCCCGCGAAGGGCCGCAAAGCGGCCCCAAATTGCTTAAAGGGGCGCCAGCCGGTCACACCCGTTACCTGCAAGCGTAGGTGCTGCCTCGGCCCTCGTCGAACGGCTACTCACTGACCTGGAACGCCACACGCGCTGTCTCGCCACTTTCATCCAGTGCGCTGATTTCGGCCTGCCCAACCTGTGGCAAGCGCACCAGCAGGTTGTCCTGCCCCTGGGTTTCGCCCAATGGCTGGCCGTTGAGGAACCACCAGCGCCGCCCGCCACCGCCTAGCGCCGACACATGCAGCTGCAACGGCTCGCTGCTGGTGACCGGGCGGCGCAGGTTGTCGCCAGGGCGCACGCCCACGATCGACAGCGGTGGCGCGCTGGCTGGCACCTGCGGCGGGCAGGCCGGGTCGATGGCCGGCAGGCGCGCCGCACGCCGCTCGATGCGTGGCAGCCAAGGCTCCAGCGGGGCCGGCCAGAGGGCGATGTCGCGGGCCTTGGCGCCCTGGCAGCTGCCATCGACGCGCAGCCCCTGGTCGTTGACCCATACGCTTTCGCGCAGGCCCAGGCCGAGGGGCTGGTCGGCAGCCTGGAGGGTTGGCGGCGTGGTGCCATCCAGGGTCCAGGCGAAACGCTGACGCCGGCAGTTGGGGTCCTGCTTGTTCATCGGCTGGCCCAGCGGCCAACAGATTGCCGCCACACCGACATTCGCCGGCACCCGCTCCATCGGCACGCTGATGCCACGCTGGCTGTCACGGTTGCTCAGCAGGTCGTGCACCTGCAGCATCAGCGGCGCTGCCGAAGCCAGCCCGAATTGCCCGGGGACCGGCGTGCCGTCGGGGCGGCCGATCCATATGCCGATCAGGTAGCGCGGGCCCACGCCGATCGACCAGGCATCGCGAAAGCCATAGCTGGTGCCGGTTTTCCAGGCCAGTTGCGGGCGCTGCACCAGCTCGGCATGCGGGTCGCGGTCGGGGCGCGCCTGGCCGCTGAGGATGCGCCGGATGATCCACGCCGCCCCCGGTGACAGCAAGCGCCGTTCCAGCAACGGGTCCTGCGGTTGCAGGCGCACTCGCGCACTGTTGCCACCCCGCGCCAGCGCGGCGTAGCCACCCACCAGGTCCTCCAGGCGGCTGCCCGCGCCACCCAGGATCAACGACAGGTTGGGCTCGGCCAGGGGCGGCAGTATCAGCGGCATGCCCGCCATGCGCAGTTGCGCGGCAAAGCGTTTCGGGCCGTAGGCCTCCAACAGCTGCACCGCCGGCAGGTTGAGTGACAGCGCCAGCGCCGAACTGGCCGATACCGGCCCGCTGAAACCCATGGAGAAGTTGCCGGGGCGGTAGTCGCCATAGCGTCGCGGCACATCCTGCAGCAGCGACTCGGAATGGATCAGGCCGTCATCCAGCGCCATGCCGTAGAGGAACGGCTTGAGCGTGGAGCCAGGCGAGCGCAACGAACGCACCATGTCGACATGCCCGAAGCGGCGCTCGTCGGCCAGGTCGATCGAGCCCAGGTAGGCACGCACCGCCATGGTTTGCGCCTCGACCACCAGGATGGCGGCGGAGGTGCGCTCCGGCAGCCGTGCGCGCCAGCCCAGCAGCAGGTCTTCGAGGCGCCGCTGCAGCGCGGCGTCGAGCGTGGTGCGGATCAGCGGCGGGCTGTCGCTGCTGTTCAGGCGCCGGGCCAGCAGCGGCGCCAGGGCCGGCTCCTGGCGTGGCGCCAGCAGCAGCGGTTCTTCGGCTGCCTCACGGACTTGCTGTGCCGGCCACACCTGGTATTCGGCCAGGCGTTGCAGCACCTTGTCCCGGGCGCGCTGAGCACGTTCGGGATGGCGGTCCGGACGCAGGCGACTGGGTGCCTGGGGCAGCACGGCCAGCAGCGCCGCTTCGGCCGGGGTCAAGTGCATAGGCGACTTGCCCAGGTAGGCCCAGCTGGCAGCCGCAACGCCCTGCAGGGTGCCGCCGAAGGGCGCGCGGTCCAGGTAGATCTGCAGGATTTCGCGCTTGGACAAATGCCATTCCAGCTGCGCCGTGCGCCACAGCTGGCGCAGTTTGCCGGCCAGGGTGCGCTCATGCGGGTCGAGCAGGCGCGCGACCTGCATCGACAGCGTGCTGCCGCCCGAAACCACACGCCCGCCATGCAGGTTCAGCCAGGCAGCGCGGGCCAGGGCCAGCGGGTTGACCCCGGGGTGGCTGTAGAACCAGCGGTCCTCGTAGGTCAGCAGTGCCTGCAGATACAGCGGCGAAACCTCGTCGGGGCTAACCGGGTAGCGCCAAACACCATCGGCATCGGCAAAGCGCCACAACGGCGTGCCGTCCTCGGCCAGCACCACCCGGGCCAGATCGTCGCTGGGCATGGGCAGCGGCCAGAGGCGGTCGGCCAGCCACAACAGGCCGAACAACACGAGCATGCCGATCACAGTGGCACGCAACAGCCTGCCCGCACGGGTACGCGGCCGCGTTAAGCTTGGCATCGGGAACCGACCCGGCCAGGTGATGGCCAAAGGCTTGGGAACGGCAACCTCGCCGATTCGTTCATCAGGAAGCAACTATGCATGTAGAAGGTTTTTTCGAGTGGCTGGGCCAGGCGCTGGGGTCGTTGATCCGCTTCATCGTCGACGCATTGAGCGGGCTGTTCAACCTGCTGGCCAGTGCCGGTGGCAATTTCATCGATGGCCTGGCGCGCACGTTGGGCATGGAAACCTCGCTGCTCAGCATCCTCGCCCTGATCATCGGGCTGGTGCTGCTGTACTCGGCAATCCGCGCGTTCATGCGTGCCTCGATCATCCTCGGGATCATCTGGCTGCTGCTGGGGTTGTGGGTGATGAGCTGGGTAATACACTGACATTGAACTGCCCGGCGCGGACCTGTGGGAGCGGCCTTGTGTCGCGAAAGGGCTGCGCAGCAGCCCCAGATTTTCAGCTCCGCCGCTTGAGTTGCCGGGGCCGCTTTGCGGCCCTTGCGCGACACAAGGCCGCTCCCACATAGCCCGCGCCTGACAGGCGCTTAGCGGGCTTTTACGGTCATCTCCCCTTGCCCATCCCCCACGGCCTGCAGGTTCGGCCGGTACATCGATTCGACTTGCGGCGGCGGCACGCGGTAGGTGCCCGGGGTCACCGCCCGCGCCAGGTACAGCAGGTGGGTGGTGCCGTAGCTGTCCAGCTTGAGCGCGGCGACGTAACGGTCATCGCGGTACTCCTGGTGCACCACACTGGCGTTTTGCATCGACTCGCGCCACTCCTTCACCGCACTGCTGGCGTTGTCCAGGCTGGCGGCACTCTGCGCCAGGTTCTGGTTTTCCAGCTCCAGGCCTGCCGGTAGCAAATCCACCACCAGCGCATCCGGCACCCGGTCTTCAGCCTTGAGCGCCAGGTGCACCAGCACCAGGTCGCCACTGCGCAGGTTGTGCAGGTCCAGCAACTGGCCATTCATGCCCAGGTACTCACGGCGGATCTGCATGCCGTTGCCACCGGCCGCAGGCGCCTGGCGTGGGTAACCCGACAGGGTCAGTTGCTGGTACAGCGTCTCGCTGCCCTGGTTCTGCACACTCAGCGGCGAGGCCAGCAACGGGCCTTCGAGCTTCATGCCGGACTCGGCATTGTTGAACTCGCGCACTTCGCCCGCGCTGTCCAGGCGCGCCTGCCACTGGCCTTCCGGCTTGCCCAACAGGCCACGGCCGGCCAGGAACAGCGCATTGCGCTCCTGGGTCGACAGCCAGCGGTTGGCCTCCAGCTCATCCGACAGGGCGAACAGACGCTGGTCGACCTGGCGGCTGGCCAGGTTGCTTTCCTGCAGCAGCGCCAGGATCAGTGCCTGGTCGCGCAGAGCGCTGCCGTAGTCGGCCATCCAGCCTTTACCGCGGCTGATGCCCAGGCCCGCCTGCAGGGCCTGCTCGGCACGCGGCTTGTCGCCCATCTTGTCCAGCGCCACCGCCAGTTGTACCAGCGGCAGGCCAGAGCGGGCGTCGGCGCGGCGTTCGAACAGGCCACGCAGGGCCCCCAGCGGCGCCTGCTGGCTGCGCGACAGTACCAACGCCGCGTAGGCCTGCACGGCGAAGCGGGTGTGTTCGGCGTTCTCGCTGTAGTCGACCTCGATCAGGTTGCGCTCCTGCAGGTAGCGCAGCAGGCGTTCGCTGGCCTTCTTCAGCGCTTCGGCCGGCACGCCGTAGCCTTGGTCACGAGCACGCAGCAGGAAGTCGGTGACATAGGCAGTCAGCCAGTACTCTTCTTCGCTGTCCGAGCTCCACAGGCCGAAGCTGCCGTTGTAGCGCTGCATGCCCAGCAGGTGCTCGATGCCCATCTCGATCTTGCGCTTGCGCACATCGGCTGGCTCGCCCTTGATACCCAGGCGCCTGAGGCTGTCGGCATCAGCGTACAGCGACGGGTAGAGGCCGCTGGTGGTCTGTTCCAGGCAACCGTAAGGGTAGGCCTCGAGGGCACGGATCTGCTCGGCCAGGTTCAGCGGTGGCCGGCTCGACAAGGCCAGGCTGGCTTCCAGGCCAGCGGGTTCAAAGGCGGCCAGGTCTGCTTCAGGCAGGGTCCAAGGCTGGTCCTTCAAGGCCACGCGGTAATGCTTGAGCATCGCCGGGTAGGCCGGGCGCACACCCAGCGTCCACTCACGCTCGAACGCGCCGGTCGGCTCGTTCGGCAGCTGCAGACCAGTGACCCGCACATGCACCTTGCCCTGCCCCAGGCCACCCTGGGCCTGTACCGGGATCATCAGCGTCGAGCGCTGACCTTCAGCCAGGGCAACGTTCTGCACGGCGTTGGCCGCCAGGCTCAGCTGCCCTTCGGTGCTGATTTCAACGTTCAGCTGCTGGGCACGGCCCGACAGGTTGGCCAGGTCCAGCGCCAGGCTGGTGCGGTCGCCACCGGCCAGGAAGCGCGGCGCCGAGAGCTCGGCAATCAACGGCGCAGCGACCACGGTCTTGCCTTCGGCCATGCCGAAGTGTTCCTCGGTCCAGGCCTGGGCCATCAGCCGCAGTTCGCCATTGAAGTCGGGGATATCGACCGTGGCCTGGCCCTCGCCCTTGTCGTCCAGGGTCACCGGCAGGCTTTGCTGGGCGACGATGGTCACCGTGGTATTGGGGCGCTTGCCACCCTTGGCCATCGCCGCGTCACCGCCGAACGCCAGGCTGGCCAGGCGGCCCTGGCCGGCTTCGATCAACTGGCCGTAGATATCCAGCTGGTCAGCACCATAGGCCTTGCGCCCGAACAGGCTGGCGAACGGATCGGGGGTCTTGAAGTCGGTAATGTTGAGGATGCCCACGTCCACCGCCGACAACAACACATGCACCTGCTTGGGCACGCTGCCATCGGCATTTGCAGCCTTGACCTTCACCGTCAGCGGCTGTTTCGGGCGCATTTTCTCCGGCGCCTGCAGGCTCACCGCCAGCTTGCGCTCGGCGCGGTCCAGCGGCAGGTGCAGCACGCCCACCGCACGTTTCGGCGTGGCGTTGGCCTTGCGCTCGCCGGGGCGGATCACCAGCGCGCTGATGTACAGGTCGTGGCGCGCCCACTGCTTGTCCAGCTGCACGTCGAACGTCTTGCCCTCGGCGGGCACGTCGATCTCCTGCCACCACAGCGGGCCATCGCTGGACTCGATCATCAGGTAGCCACTGCCGGCTGCGGGCGGGGTGACGGTGACCTTGGCGGTAGCGCCGTCGGCGTAGGCCGGCTTGTCCAGCGCCAGCTTGACCTGGTCCGGCCGCACCGCACCGCCTTCGGCGTTGTCCTGGGCGCGGTAGCCGGCCCAGAAGCGCGCGCTGGACACCAGGCCAGTCTGCGGGTCTTCCACCTCGACGCGGTACGGGCCCCATTCCACCTGGAAGCTCAGCTTGGCGGTGGAGCCGGCCTTGACGCTGACAGTCTCCTCGCTCTGGGTGAGGAACTTCTCGTTGTAGGCGTAACTCCAGCCATCGCTCTGCGAGTAGTTCCAGTAGTAGTCGCGACGTTCGCGTACCAGGCGCACCTTGAGGTCGTTGGCCGCCAGCTTGTTGCCGTCGCGGTCGGCCACCAGGAACTCGAACTCCACCGGCCCGTCACTGTCGGTTTCCTCACCGTCAAACAGGCCGCGCAGGCCTGGCAGGCGCTCGGCCGGCCAGATGGGTTGTTCCAGGCGCCGGGTGATCGGCCGGCCACCAGACTCCTGCAGGCTGGCCTGTACGGTCAGTTGCAGCGGCGAGCGGGCTTCGGCCCAGCGGCTTTCGATATCGACCACGGCCTTGCCGGCCTGGTCGAGGGTGACTTCGTCCAGCTCCAGGTCCTGGTTCAGCTCGGTTTCGGTGACCGAGCCGAACTGGTAGCCAGGCAGCGCCGGCACCGCCTCACGCAGCGGGCGAACATAGGCCTGGCCGCTCAGGCGGTTGCCGGCAGCCGGGGCGCCGTAGAGGTAACGGCCATTGACCTGGATGCGCGCATCCTGATCCGGAGCCAACGGTTTGCTGCTGCCCTTGAGTTCCAGCGCCAGGCGCTCGGGCAGGAAGTCTTCGACGAGGAATTCATACACCTGCTTGCGCCCGCCGCCCAGGTCGAGCAGCAGTTGCCAGCGGCCGGTCGGGGCCTCGCTGGCCAGCTGCAACTGGTACTGGTACAGGCCATTGCTGTCGGCTTCCCAGACGAACTTGCGGCTGACCTGCTCATCCGGGCGGCGCACTTCCACGCTTACTGGCTGAGCCTTGACCGGTTTGCCGTCCTGGTCGCGCAGCAGGCCGTTGAGCAACACCGTTTCGCCTGGGCGATACAGGTCGCGCGGGCCGAAGATGAAGAACTGCAGCGGGTTGGCCTGCGGGCCGGTGATGTCGAACTCGGCCAGGTCCAGTGCCGCGCTGCTCAGGCGCAGCAAGGTGGTGTGCACACCCTGGGTGGCGATCAGGGTGTCGGCCTTGGGCGTGATCGGCAGCTGGGCGTGGCCATCGCTATCGGTGCTGGCCTGGGCCAGCAGCTTGCCCTTGTCGTCATGGATTTCCAGGTTGACGCCGTTCATCGCCTTGCCGCCCTCCAGGGCCTGGGCGAACACATCCAGGCGGTCGCGGTAGCGGTGCGCGGACACACCGATGTCGCTGAGGGTGAACAGGGTCGCTGGCTGCGAGTAATCATAGGTGCCCGAGGCACGCATCACTGCCAGGTACACGCCTGGCTCCTGTAGCGGCTTGATGCCGGCGATTGGAAGCAGCACGGTTTCGCGGGTATTGCGTGCGGGGTTGAGATCGAAGCGGCCGCTGTAGACCAGCTCGGCCATGTCCAGGGTTTCCTTGGACTGGTAGTAGTACAGGCTGCTGTTGCGCCCCCAGTTGGCCAGGAAGGTCGAGAGCATGTCCGGCTTCACACGGAAGAACTCGACATCGACCTTGTCGACGTTGAGGGCAATCACCGGCAGGCCCTCGGCCAGGCGCGTGGGCAACAGCGATCCACGGCTGGCGAAGCCGATGGTCGGCTGCATGTCGCGGGTTTCCAGGCGGCTGACCGACTCGCTGTCCAGCTGCTTGCCGTTGACTGCCTGCAGGCCCTTGTCGACGGTCAGCACCAGCTTGCGCTGCGGCTCCAGATGGCGCAGGCGCAGCTCCATCTGGTTGTCGGAGAGTTCCCAGGCGCCGTCGAGCTTGCCTTTGACCGTGTCGACCAGGTGCACTTTGCTGGCGAAGTCCTGCTTGGCATCCAGCGGTGCGGAGAAGCTGATCGACAGCGTTGCAGCGCCATCGAGCTGCACTTCGGAAACATCCAGCACGGTGAGCTCGCGGCCCTCGTAGCGCTTGGCGAGTACGGCCGGGTCTTCGCGCTCGGGCGCCGGGGTGGCGGCGGGCGCAGTGGCCGCCGGCTTTTCGGCTGGCGCCGGTTTGTCCGGCGTCGAAGAGTCACAGGCACTGAGCAAAGCCAGCGCGCAGGCCAGCAACAATCCTTTGTTGAACATGGAGTAGGAACTCTTGGGCAGCGTGTACGTGAGGGCAGCAACTATAGCGCAATGGCGGGTGCAATACCCGGCGTTGCGCGCATTGGTTGCCAGGCCGTTACACTGTGTCATTCGTTAAAAGGAGGGCCGCTTCGCGCCCCTTCGCGGGCTTGCCCGCTCCCACAGGTTCGGCGCCGGCCGCAAGAACAACACTATCCTGTAGGAGCGGGCGTGCCCGCGAAGGGGCGCGCAGCGGCCCCAGGGTCCCATGGAATGCAAATGTCCCAACTCTCCACCGACTGGCAGCACCGCCCCACCCACCACAAGGTCTGGGCCCTGGCCGCGCCGATGATCCTGTCCAACATCTCCGTGCCGCTGGTAGCCCTGGTCGACAGCACCGTCATCGGCCACCTCCCCCACGCCCACCAGCTTGGCGCCGTGGCCGTGGGGGCCACGCTGTTCACCTTCATGGTCGGCCTGATGGGTTTCCTGCGCATGGGTTCCACCGGCTTCGCCGCCCAGGCCGCCGGCCGTGGCGACGGTGCTGCGTTGCGCCAGGTGCTGGTGCAAGGGCTGCTGCTGGCGGTCGGTTTCGCCCTGCTGATCGGCCTGCTGGCCCTGCCCTTCAGCCAGTTGGCGCTGCACGTGATGCAACCCAGCACGGCCCTGCAGCAAGCCACCGAAGACTTCTTCCACACCCGCCTGCTCGGCCTGCCTGCGGCACTGGCCAGCTACGCGCTGGTCGGCTGGTTCCTCGGCACGCAGAACGCCAGGGCGCCACTGGCCATCCTGCTGACCACCAACCTGCTGAACATCGCCTTGAACCTGTGGTTCGTGCTTGGCCTGAACTGGGGCGTGCTGGGTTCGGCGCGGGCGTCGGTGATTGCCGAATGGAGCGCCGCCCTGCTCGGCCTGGCCCTTACCCGCCCGGCCTTGCGCGCCTACCCGGGGCAGATCGTGTGGGCGGCGCTCAAGCGCTGGCAGGCCTGGCGGCCGCTGCTGGCGGTGAACCGCGACATCTTCCTGCGCAGCCTGGCGCTGCAACTGGTGTTCCTGCTGATCACCGTGCAAGGCGCACGCCTGGGCGAGGCCACCGTGGCGGCCAATGCCCTGCTGCTCAACGGCCTGCTGCTGACTGCCTATGCGCTTGACGGGTTGGCGCATGCAGTGGAGGCCCTGTGCGGCCATGCCATTGGCGCCCGCGACCGCGACACATTGCGCCGCTCGCTGGTGGTGGCCTGTGGCTGGTCGCTGATCACCAGCCTGGGGTTTGCCGGGTTGTTCCTGCTGAGAGGGCACCTGTTCATCGATTTGCAGACCGACATCGAGAGTGTGCGGGCAGCGGCTTATCCGTACCTGCCGTACCTGGCATTGCTGCCGTTGATTGCGGTGTGGAGTTACTTGCTGGATGGGCTGTTCATCGGCGCCACCCGGGCGCGGGAGATGCGTAATGCGATGCTGGTGTCGGTGGTGATTGCGCTGCCCTTGGGCGTGCTCATGGGTGACCTTGGCAACCAGGGATTGTGGTTGGCCTTCCTCGGGTTCATGGCATTGCGGGCGGTGACGTTGGGATGGGTGGGGTGGCGGTTGCAGGAGAAAGGTGAGTGGATTCAGTAATGCCGCGGCCGCTTTGCGGCCCATCGCGACGCAAGGCCGCTCCCACATTGATCGGCGTACGCAGGACTTTGTGGGAGCGGCCTTGTGTCGCGAAATGAGGGCGAAGCCCTCACCTGCTGACTCACAGCCACACACAATCCCAATGTGGATACTCGCCAGCCCGCTTTACCAGGCCAGCCCGAATCGGGTTTGCAATGATGTAGCGGGCGACGGCCCTCACATCCTCCTCGCGGCGCAAAGCCCGGTCATGAAAGCTGGTCTGCCAGATATGCCGCCTGTCGGCCCCTACCTTGTACAGCGCACAACTGCTTCTGGACTTGAACTCGCACATCAGCCTACTCAGGCTCGACGGCCCAAGCTCAACAAGCCAGTGAAGATGATCCGGCATCAAGACCCACGCCAGAGATCGACACGCCTTGCACTCTTCGCTGAGCCGTAATTGCTGGATAACTGTTCTGGCGAACAAAAAGTCTTTGAACAACGGTGTTCGGTTGCGAGTGGTTGTGGTGAGCAGGTAGAGACGCCCTGGTTCGGACACTCGGCCACTACGTAAACGATGGGAGCCGGGACTTTCCATGTCATCCTCCTTTGAACATTGCATTCAAAGGTAGCGGCGCTGATGTGACAGGCGAGGACTGGACCATTACCAGGTATGACGCGGTGAGGGCTTCGCCCTCATATCGCGACGCAAGGCCGCTCCCACAAAAAAGGCAGGAGCGGCCTGGCGGTTACGACGACAGGTACGAAGACCGGGTCAACCCCAGGCGCAAGGCATCCAGATACTGGGTCCGCTCACGCGCAGTGATCTTGGCGCTGGCCACCTTGTCACGGTAGTGGGTCATCAACTCCTCCGGTGACAGGTGCACGTAGCGCAGCATGTCTTCGATGGTGTCGTGGGTCTCGATACCGGCGTGGTACACGCTACCGTCGGCGTTCTGGAAGATGTTCACCGAATCGGTGTCACCGAACAGGTTGTGCATGTCACCGAGGATTTCCTGGTAGGCACCGACCAGGAACACACCCAGCAGGTAGTCCTCGCCCTCCTTCACCGCATGCACCGGCATGCTGGTCTCGATGCTCTGCTCGTCGACGTACTGGTTGATCTTGCCGTCGGAGTCGCAGGTCAGGTCCTGCAGCACGGCACGACGCATCGGCTCTTCGTCCAGGCGGTGCAACGGAATGATCGGCAGTACCTGGCCGATGGCCCAGGTATCCGGCAGGCTCTGGAACACCGAGAAGTTGCAGATGTACTTGTCGGCCAGCTTGTCGTTCAGCTCGTCCAGCACCTGACGGTGCGAGCGCTGGCGGGCTTTCAGCGAGTTGTGCAGGCGGCGGCACACGGCGAAGTAGCACTGTTCGGCCAGGGCCTTCTCGGCCAGGCTGATCTTGCCATCGGCATACTGCGCAGCCACGTCACCCAGGTAGTGGGTAGCGCGCCAGTAGGTCTCGGTGACCATCTCGATGTCGGTCGGGCCGAGCAGGTCGACCAGCCACTGCACGGTCTCGGGCAGGGCTTCCTTGTTCTCGATGGTCGGCACGTCGTCGTTGTGCTTCTCGACGTCGGTCACCTGGATCACCAGCATGGCGTGGTGCGCGGTCAGCGAACGGCCACTCTCGGAGAAGATGTGCGGGTGCGGCAGGCCCTGCGCGTCGCAGAACTCCTTGAGCATGCCCACCACCACGCCGGCGTAGTCGTCCATGTCGTAGTTGATCGAGCTGGCATTGCGCGAGTGGGTACCGTCATAGTCCACGCCCAGTCCACCACCAACGTCGATGTGGTCGACCGGCAGGCCCAGTGCACGCAGCTCACCGTAGTAACGGATGGCTTCCTTGAAGCCGTGCTGGTAGTCGGCCAGGTTGGCGATCTGCGAGCCCATGTGGAAGTGCAGCAGGCGGATACCCTGGTCCAGGCCGGCATCGCGGAAGCGCTGCACCACCGAGATCAGCTGGGCGGCAGACAAGCCGAACTTGGACTTTTCGCCACCGGTGTCGGCCCACTTGCTCGAGGCCAGCGACGACAGGCGCACGCGCAGGCCGACCTGCGGCTTGACCTTGAGCTCGGCAGCCTCGTCGATCACCAGGGCCACTTCCGACTCTTTCTCGATGACGATGAACACATTGTGGCCGAGCTTCTGGCCCATCAGCGCCAGGCGGATGAACTCGCGGTCCTTGTAGCCGTTGCAGACGATGGTGCCGCCTTTCGGCGCCAGCGCCAGCACTGCCAGCAGCTCAGGCTTGGAGCCGGCTTCCAGGCCAATGGAGACGTTCTGCGTGGCGATGATGTTCTCCACCACCGCTTCCTGCTGGTTGACCTTGATCGGGTACAGCGCGGTGTACTTGCTCTGGTATTCCAGGCGCGCGATGTTGGCGTCGAAGGCGCCGGTCAGTTGGCGCACGCGGTCCTGCAGAATGTCGGGGAAGCGCACCAGCAATGGCAGCGACAGGCCGCTCTGGCGCAGTTCGTCGACCTGTTCGAACAGGTCGATCGGTGCGCTTTTCGGGCCGTTGGGGCGTACTTCGACGCGCCCGGCTTCATTGATGGCGAAATAACCAGCGCCCCAATGGCGGATACCATAAACACTGCGGCTGTCGGCCACGGTCCATTGGCTACCATCGTCTTTGCGTGTGCGTCGTACGGACATTCAAGTCCCCTATAGATAAGTCGAAGACACTGCCCCGCAAGGAGGCGGGCGCAGTGTAAAAGCCAAAAATGACGATTCGTCCGTGCCCTGGGATAGACCCTGGTCACGGCAACGAGTTTAGAAAGCACTGGGCAAAAAATCGCGTGGCCGCATCAGCCGCCGGACTTTTTCGCCTTGAAACCCTGCTTGGTCAGCTCACCGATCAGCAGCTCGACATGGTCGCCCTGGATTTCGATGACCCCATCCTTCAGGGCGCCACCGGTACCGCAGCGGCGCTTGAGGGTAGAGGCCAGCTCCTTGAGCTGGTCGAGCGGCAGCGGCACGCCGGTGACGGTGGTCACGGTCTTGCCGCCACGCCCTTTGCTTTCGCGGCGCACACGGGCAATGCCATCGCCTTCGGGGATGATTTGCTGCTTGCAGGTACAGGCATCCACCGGCTGGCCACAGTCGGGGCAGTGCCGACCGGCGTCGGTGGAGTAAACGAGACCGCCAAGGGCGGCGAAGGAAGAAGCTTTCTTGGCCACTTTTGTTCCTCTGTGCTGAGGACAAAAACTGGTCGGCCCCAGGGGGTTGAGCCCGACCGCGAAGCCCCACTCTGGCAGGGGCGGCGCTACCACCGCAAGACCTGCGGCAGCCCGAAAAGGGCGCGCAGTTTAACGATAAATCCGGCTGTTGCTAAGTACTGGATTGCGGCATTTTGCGAATGTTTTGCGACCCCTTCGCGGGCACGCCCGCTCCCACAAGTACGGCGCCGCTCTCGAACACTGCACAGTCCCTGTGGGAGCGGGCGTGCCCGCGAAAGGGCCGGCACCGCCAAAACAACTATCCCAGGCTGGTTTTATAGCGCTGCAACGCCGCCAACGAGTCCGGGCAATACGGCTTCGTCAGGCTCTCCTCTTCAGCCTGTTCCAGGCCAATGAAGCGCGCCTCGATCACCTCTTCCGGCTGCAGCCGCAACGGCGCATCCGAAACCGCCGAATACACCGCACACCACAAGCGGTTATCCGGCTGGTCGAAGTAGAACCGCTCATGAAAGCGCAGCTCCACACCGTCGATCCCCAGCTCCTCGGCCAGCTCCCGCGCAGCCGAATCGGCATACGCCTCCCCGGCCGTCACCATGCCGCCTGCCGCCACATCCCAGTACCCCGGGTACAGCGCCTTGCTCAGGGTGCGCCGGTGCACGCACAGCTCACCGGCGCTGTTGAACAGCAGAATGAACGTGCAACGCCCGATCAGGCCGCGCTCGCGCAGTTCGGCGCGGGGCAAGGCCCCCAGCACCTGGTCGGCTTCGTCCACCCAGGTGACCAGTTCGCGGTCGGAAGCCGCCCGGTGGGCGGCCTCGTTTGGGCTGATAGCCATCATCAACCCTGCGACAGCAACTGACGCAGGTCGATGACCGCGGCGTTGGCCCGGGAAATGTAGTTGGCCATGACCAGCGAGTGGTTGGCCCACATGCCGAAGCCGCTGCCGTTGAGCACCATCGGGCTCCACAGCGCTTCTTGCGAGGCTTCCAGCTCACGGATGATCTGGCGCACGCTGACCGTGGCGTTCTTCTTCGCCAGCACGTCGGCAAAGTCCACCTCGATGGCGCGCAGCAGGTGCGACAGCGCCCAGGCCTGGCCACGGGCTTCGTAGAACACGTTGTCGATCTGCAGCCACGGGGTTTCCACCAATTCCTCGTCCACCTGCGGCGCCTGGCCGGCGACCAGCGACTCGGTCTTCAGCGTGGTGTTGAGCTTGACCCGGCCAACGCTGGCCGACAGGCGCTGCGACAGCGAGCCCAGGCGGGTGGCCACGTCACCCAGCCAGTTGTTCAGGTTGTCGGCACGGGTGTAGAAGATCGCGCCCTTGTCGCCGGCAGCCAGACGGGTCTGGTATCGGGTCAGCGACTTGATGCCCTCTTCGAACTCCGACTCGCTCGACGGCAAGATCCAGCTCTTGTTGTCGAAGTTGAAACGCGGCTCGGCCTTGGCCAGGTCGGCGTCTTCGGTGGACTGCGACTGCGAACGGGCAAAGTCCTTGCGCAGGGCACGGGACAGGTCGCGCACCTGGACCAGCACGCCATATTCCCAGCTCGGCATGTTGTCCATCCACAGCCCTGGCGGGAAGCGGTCGTTGGAAATGTAGCCACCCGGCTTGTTCAGCAAGGTGCCGGCCACGGTCTTGAGGGTTTCGATAGTGGTGTAGCCCACCACCATCTGCTGGCCAGTGCGCTCGGCGGCGGCCTGGGCGTTCTGCTGCACCGGGAACAGGTCCGGCTCCTGGCTCCAGTACCAGCCCAGGCCGATACACACCAGCAGGTACAACCCGATCAGGGTCCCCAGGGCACGGCTCCAGAGGCCGCCAAGGTAGCTACGGGCGGCGGCGCCACGGCCGTCGACACGCTCGCGGGGCTCGGCTTTGGCCTCGCGGTTTTTCCAGTCCAGCATGGCTTTGTCCTTATCAGTCACGACGGTTCAGGGGCTTGGACCACAGGCCTGCGCCAGGGTGCCACGGCAAGCCCGCGTGGCAGCACTATAAAGCAGACACCGCCTTACGCATAAGCGACCAATCGGTCAGAAACTGAATATTCGTTCTGCCCGCTTTGTTGATGCAGGGCACTCACGCATCTGGAAAGAGCTGCTAGCATAGAGCCATCATTGCCCCTGCACATCCCAACCTACAAGTAGCCAGGACATGAGCCAAGCAGTCGAGCCGAGCCCGCAGTGCCCCGCCCAACAGCTGACGCGTAGCGGCCTGCGCAAGGACGACCCGCTCGATCAGGTGCTGCTACCGCCCCTGCGCAAGCCGGTGTACATCCTGCTGCAGGACCACGAGCGTGCCCAGCGCCTGGCCCAACAACTGGAATTCTTTGGCCTGGTGGTGCAGGCGCTGGCCAGCGCCGCGGCGTTTCACGCCTCGATCGAGGAATGCCCGCCTTCGGCCATCATCATGGATGTCGACTTCAGTGGCGCCGGCCAAGGCCTGCTGCTGGCTGCCCAGGTGCAGCAGGGGCTGGCCCGGCATATACCGCTGCTGTTCTTCAGCCACCACGAAACCGACACGCCGACCCGCCTGGCCGCCGTGCGCGCCGGTGGCCAGGACTTCCTCACCGGCACCCTGGAAGCCTCCAGCCTGCTGGAAAAGGTCGAACTGCTGACCAATGCCGCCCAGCACGACCCGTTACGCGTGCTGATCATCGACGACTCGCGCACCCAGGCCTTGTACACCGAGCGTGTGCTGGCCAGCGCCGGCATGCTCACCCGCAGCCTGACCGACCCGATCCGCACCATGGCCGAGCTGGCCGAGTTCCAGCCCGACCTGATCATCCTCGACCTGTACATGCCGGCCTGCACCGGCCCTGAGCTGGCCAAGGTGATCCGCCACAGCGACCGTTATGTGAGCGTGCCGATCATCTACCTGTCCGCCGAGGACGACCTGGACAAGCAACTGGATGCCATGAGCGAAGGCGGTGATGACTTCCTGACCAAACCGTTTCGCTCACGCCACCTGATCACCACCGTGCGCAACCGCGCCGCCCGTGCCCGGCACCTGAAGGCGCGCATGGTGCGCGACAGCCTGACCGGGCTGTACAACCACACCCACATCCTGCAACTGCTGGAGGACTGCAGCTTCCGCGCCCGACGTGAGCAGCAGCCGTTGAGCTTTGCCATGCTCGACATCGACCACTTCAAGAAGATCAACGACCGCCACGGCCACCCCATGGGCGACCGGGTGATCAAGAGCCTGGCGCTGTTTCTCAAGCAGCGCTTGCGCAAGACCGATTTCATTGGCCGTTATGGTGGCGAAGAGTTCGCCGTTGTCATGCCCGATACCGCGCTGGACGCGGCGCACAAGGTGCTGGACGAAATCCGCCGGCGCTTTGCCGAGATTCTCTACCCGGCGCAGCCTCGGGACTTGCAGTGCACCTTCAGTGCAGGCGTGGTGCAGCTGGATGAGGGGCTGGATGCGCTGACCATGGCCAGTGCGGCGGACGAGGCGCTGTACCGGGCCAAGCATGCCGGGCGCAATTGCGTGGTGCGTGTAGAGCCCTGAGTTCTTCATCGCCTGTACCGGCCTCTTCGCGGGCTTGCCCGCTCCCACAGGGATTGCGCTGCATTCAGGTCTGGTAGATATCCTGTAGGAGCGGGCAAGCCCGCGAAGAGGCCAGTACAGGCAATGCAGATACAGGCACTGTGCCACTTTTTTACGACGCCAACCCCCTGCAGTCATCACCCCGTCACAAAATCGCAATAACTTCAGCCACCGACCTCTCCCCCTCCCCGCAGGAAGCTCGCGGCTATGCGCCTGAAGTGGCTGACCAATTTCAACACCCTGTTGCTGGTAACCGTGTGTATTGCTCTGGGCGCCACCTTGTGGTGGTCGCAGCGTGCCCTGGAGCGCCCCTACCAGTTGATGGAGCGCTACCTGGGCCTGTCCCAGCAGTTCCAGAACCAGGCGGCCCGCAACATCCAGGCCTACCTGGGCAGCGGTGATGCCCTGCGTCACGCCGCGGCCATGGAGGCCAACCAGAAACTGCAGGCCGCGCTGGCCGAGTGGCCCACTGAGCTGGCCGACAAACTGCGCCCCAGCCTGGATAGCCTGCAGGCCTTTACCGCCGAGGAGCTACTGGCCGCCGGCAAGCTGGCCGGCGATCCCCAAGCCCTGCTGCTGCAGGCCGAGCGGGAACTGGGAGCCAACTTCGAACAACTGGCCGGCTACGCCCGTGACAGCGGCAGCGCCGACGCCAACCGCTACCTGGTGCCATTGCTCGACGCCACCGTGCACCTCGGCCGCCTGTCGCTGGCCCGGGACAAGCTGGTCAGCAGCGGCCGCCCGGAACTGGCCGACGAAGTGGAGCGCGAGCTGCAACTGATCCGCGCCCAGGCCCAGGCGATCGACGCCTTGCCCTTGCTGGGCGTAACCCGTACCGCCGAATCCGGTGCCGACGACTTCGCCGCAATGATGGGCCTGGAAACCCAGGCCAGCGCCCAGCAGGAAGACATTGCCGTTGGCCTCAAACGCGAACTGCAGAGCCTGCTCAGCCGCTACCCGGCCGAACTGCAGCGCACCCGCGAACAGATCGAGCGCCGCGTCGCCCTGGCCGCCAGCACCAGCCAGCGCCTGGAGGCCGTACAGCAGGCCATCGCGGCGCTGGAGCCCGAGGTACGCGGCCAGCACGCGAAAATTGCCGCCGAAGTGCGCATCATCCAGGGCCTGATGATCGGCCTGATCCTGCTTATCGCCCTGCTGATCGACACCTTGCAAAGGCGCCTGGCGCGCACCCTGACCGGCCTGGCCCCGGCCCTGTCACGCTGGGCCGAGGGCGACTTCGCCGAGGCCATCGCCCTGGGCAAGACCAACCGCGAATTGCGCGACATCCAGGAATCGCTCAACCGCCTGCGCCAGTACCTGGTGGAGCTGGTCGGCACCATCCGCCACAACGCCGAGCAGGTGGCTGGCAGCAGCCACGCCCTGGCCGGCATGAGCGCCGCCCTGCATGACGGCGCCGAGCGCCAGGCCGGCGACACCGGGCAGATTCGCGATGCCCTGGGCGAACTGGAAGCGACCATCCAGCAAGTGGCCGGCGACGCCAGCGCCGCCGCCGACGCCAGCCGCGATGCCGGGCGTGCAGTGGAGCAAGGCCAGGCGGTGATTGGCCAGAGCCTGTCGGGCTTGCGTGAGCTGGTCGATGAAGTGCAGGGCAACGCCCGCATGATCGAACAACTGGCGGAAGAGTCGGCCACCATCGGCGGCGTGCTGACAGTGATCCGCTCGATTGCCGAGCAGACCAACCTGCTGGCGCTGAATGCCGCGATCGAAGCGGCCCGGGCCGGTGAGATGGGCCGTGGTTTTGCCGTGGTGGCCGATGAGGTGCGTTCGCTGGCGCAGCGCACCACCGGGGCTACCGGCGAGATTCAGGCCTTGATCGACCGCTTGCAGCAGGCAGCCAGAAGTTCGGTGGCCGGGATGCGCGCGCAACTTGAGCATGCCGAGGCCACGGCCAACCAGGCCCAGGCGGCGGACGGGGCACTGGACGAGATTGTCTGTGCCATTCGCACCATTTCGGACACTGCGGTGCGGATTGCCGATGTCACGGCGCAGCAGAGCGGTGCCGTGAGCGAGATTCGCGACCACAGCGAGCGGATACATGAGTTGGGTGAGGACAACCTGCAGCGCATTGGCGAGGGGCGTGAGCAAGGCGAGCAGTTGCTGAGTTTGGGGGATGAACTGAACCGGGCGGTGCGGGCCTTCAGAGTCTAGGTTGGGCTGTACTGGCCTCTTCGCGGGTAAACCCGCTCCCACAGGGATAGCCTATGCGCTCGAGGTGAGAGCGGGTTTACCCGCGAAGAGGCCGGCACAGGCAGCACATGAGCCAGCGGCCATGTGTCGCCCCTTCCGCCTGCATGGCCCCAACCTGCACCAACTCCGCTATCATGCCCAGCACGTTCCACCTCGCGAGTCCGCCATGCGCCGCCTGTTTTTCCTGCTGTTCCTGCTGCTGGCCAGCCCTGCCTTCGCCACGGGCCTGCTCGACAACCGCCCCAGTGCCACCCTCGGCGCCGCTTCGCTGGCCAACAACGCCGACTTCCTGCCGGTACACGAGGCCTTCAAGCTCAACCTGGTGCAGGCCGATGCGCAAACCATCAAGCTGCGCTTCGTCGCCACCGATGGCTACTACCTCTACCGCCATCGCTTCCAGTTCCGCACCGAACCGGCCGACATTGCCCTGGGCACACCAAACATCCCCAAGGGCGAGGCCAAGCACGATGAATTCTTCGGCGATGTCGAGGTGTACCACGGCGTGCTCGATATCGAGTTGCCGCGCAACGACCCGCGTGCCTTCACCCTGCTGGTGGGCTACCAGGGCTGCGCCGACAAAGGCCTGTGCTACCCACCGGAAACCGCACGCCTGAGCATCGATGGCGAAGGCGGCGCAAGCGCCCCGGCCACCGCTGAACACGCCTGGACCTGGAAGTCGCTGCTGCTGTTCTTCCTCGCCGGGGTCGGCCTGACCTTCACGCCCTGCGTGCTGCCGATGCTGCCGATCCTCTCCGGCGTGGTACTGCGTGGCCAGGCCGGCGGCCTGCGCGGGCTGGCGCTGTCACTGGCCTATGTGCTGCCCATGGCGGCCAGCTTCGCGGTACTCGGTGCCCTCATGGGGCTGTTCGGCGCCGGCCTGAACCTGCAGGCACGCCTGCAGTCGGCCTGGGTGCTGGTGCCTTTTGCGCTGTTCTTCGTGGTGTTTGCCCTGGCCATGTTCGGCCTGTTCGAACTGAAGCTGCCGCAGGCCCTGAGCAACCGCCTGAACAACGTCGCCAGTCACACCCGAGGCGGCTCGCTGCTGGGCGCGGCAATATTGGGCGTACTCTCCAGCCTGCTGGTTTCGCCGTGTGTGTCGGCGCCCCTGGCCGGTGCGTTGCTGTACATCAGCGCCAGCGGCGATGCCCTGGGCGGCGCACTCAAGCTGTTCGCCCTGGGCCTGGGCATGGGCGCACCATTGCTGCTGGTGGCCACCGGTGGCGCGGCCTGGCTGCCGAAAAGCGGCCCTTGGCTGAACACGGTGAAAAACGCCATCGGCGTCCTGCTGCTGGGCCTGGCCATCGGCTTGCTCAGCCGTGTGTTGCCAGGCCCGGTGACCTTGCTGCTGGTCGGGTTCCTTGCCGCTGGCGTGGCGCTGTTCCTCGGCGCCCTCGAGTTCGTCGTCAAGACCGCACGCCAGCGCCTGGCCCAACTGCTTGGCCTGGCCTTGCTGGTGTACGCCCTGGCCTGCTGGTACGGCGCCCTCAGCGGCCAGGGCGACCCGCTGCGCCCGCTACCGCCGGCAACCCTTGTGGCCACCGGCAACAGCCCGGCGGTGCAGGCAGATAGCTGGCAGACCATCACCACCCCCGCCGCACTGGACGCCGCACTGGCCCAGGCCAAGGCGGCCGGCCAGCCGGTACTGCTGGACTGGTACGCCGACTGGTGCATCAGCTGCAAGGTGATCGAGCGCGAGGTGTTGACCGCGCCGCAGGTGCAAGCACAGTTGGCCGGCTTCAAACTGCTGCGTTTCGACATCACCGAGAGCAATGCCGACCAACGCAGCCTGCTCGACCGCTACCAGCTGTTCGGCCCTCCTGCCCTGTTGTTCTTTGCCGCGAACGGTAGCGAAATAACCGCTGATCGGGTCATTGGCGAGATAAATGCCGGTGAATTTGCGCAAATTCTGACACGCGTACGCGACAAAGTCGGTCTATAACTTCCCGCGAGCTGTGAAAAATCCTGAAATCAGTGACCAAACTTAATCATTTGGTCACATACTTCGCGCGAACCTCGGACATCGTGCTGGCTATTGCCGGGAACTGGACACTTGCCGTCGCTTTACGGCACACTCGCCGCGCTGTGTCGAATTGCCCTACAAATCCAAGGAATCCGCAGATGGCAACGCTACTGGTGCTTCACGGCCCCAACCTCAACCTGCTCGGTACCCGCGAGCCTGGCCACTACGGCGCCGTGACCCTGGCCCAGATCAACCAGGACCTGGAGCAACGTGCCCGCGCCGCGGGCCACCATCTGCAGTACCTGCAGAGCAACGCTGAATACGAACTGATCGACCGCATTCACGCCGCACGCAACGAGGGTGTGGACTTCATCCTGATCAATCCGGCTGCTTTCACCCACACAAGCGTCGCATTACGTGACGCATTGCTTGCGGTGAGCATCCCATTCATCGAAGTGCACCTGTCCAACGTGCACAAACGCGAACCGTTCCGCCACCACTCCTACTTTTCCGATGTTGCCGTAGGGGTGATATGCGGCCTGGGCGCCAGCGGTTATCGCCTGGCCCTGGAGTCCGCGCTGGAACAACTGGCTGCCAACGCACAGCCCAAATGATGAAAACCCTGGCCTCAGTGGGCCAGGGTTCGAGAGAAACGTTTCAGATACGTTTTTTTGTATTTCGCCCCCTGACCGAACCTTTGGGAGTTGATGATTAATGGATATCCGTAAAGTCAAGAAACTGATCGAGCTGCTGGAAGAGTCTGGCATCGACGAACTGGAGATCAAGGAAGGCGAAGAGTCGGTCCGTATCAGCCGTCACAGCAAGACCCCAGCTGCCCAGCAGTACTTCGCACCGGCTCCGGTAGCCGCTGCCCCTGTTGCTGCCCCGGTCGCCGCCGCTGCCGCTCCGGCCGCTGAAGCCGCTGCCGCCGCCCCGGCCCTGAAAGGCACCGTGATCCGCTCGCCGATGGTAGGTACCTTCTACCGCAAGCCTTCGCCGACCTCGCCGAACTTCGCTGAAGTTGGCCAGTCCGTGAAGAAAGGCGACACCCTGTGCATCGTTGAAGCCATGAAGATGATGAACCACATCGAAGCCGATGTTGGCGGTGTCATCGACGCCATCCTGGTAGAAGACGGCCAGCCGGTTGAATTCGACCAGCCGCTGTTCACCATCGTTTGAATCGCGGAGAGCCAACGATGTCTGGGAAGCTCGAAAAAGTCCTGATCGCCAACCGCGGGGAAATTGCCCTGCGGATCCTGCGTGCCTGCAAAGAGCTGGGTATCAAGACCGTCGCCGTGCACTCCACTGCCGACCGTGAACTGATGCACCTGGGCCTGGCAGACGAGTCGGTCTGCATCGGCCCTGCATCGTCCAAGGATTCCTACCTGCATATCCCGGCGATCATCGCTGCCGCCGAAGTGACCGGCGCCACCGCGATCCACCCGGGCTACGGTTTCCTGGCGGAAAACGCCGACTTCGCCGAGCAGGTGGAAAAATCCGGTTTCGCCTTCATCGGCCCGAAAGCCGACACCATTCGCCTGATGGGCGACAAGGTTTCGGCCAAGGACGCGATGATCAAGTCGGGCGTACCGACCGTGCCGGGCTCCGATGGCCCGCTGCCGGAAGACGAAGAAGTCGCCCTGGCGATCGCTCGTGACGTCGGCTACCCGGTGATCATCAAGGCCGCCGGTGGCGGTGGTGGTCGCGGCATGCGCGTGGTGCACAAGGAAGAGGACCTGATTGCCTCGGCCAAGCTCACCCGTACCGAAGCCGGTGCCGCCTTCGGCAACCCGATGGTCTATCTGGAGAAGTTCCTGACCAACCCACGCCACGTGGAAGTACAGGTACTGTCCGACGGCCAGGGCAACGCCATCCACCTGGGTGACCGTGACTGCTCGCTGCAGCGCCGTCACCAGAAGGTGCTGGAAGAAGCACCAGCCCCGGGCATCGATGAAAAAGCCCGTCAGGAAGTGTTCAAGCGCTGCGTCGATGCGTGCATCGAGATTGGCTACCGTGGTGCCGGTACTTTCGAGTTCCTGTACGAAAACGGCCGCTTCTACTTCATCGAGATGAACACCCGCGTGCAGGTTGAGCACCCGGTTTCGGAGATGGTCACTGGTATCGACATCGTCAAGGAGATGCTGAGCATCGCCGCTGGCAACAAGCTGTCGTTCCGCCAGGAAGACGTGGTGATCCGTGGCCATGCGCTGGAATGCCGTATCAACGCCGAAGACCCGAAGAAGTTCATCCCGAGCCCAGGCAAGGTGAAGCACTTCCACGCCCCGGGCGGCAACGGCGTGCGTGTGGACTCGCACCTGTATAGCGGTTACTCGGTTCCGCCGAACTACGACTCGCTGATCGGCAAGCTGATCACCTATGGCAAGGACCGCGACGAAGCCATGGCGCGCATGCGCAATGCCCTGGACGAGATCGTCGTCGACGGCATCAAGACCAACATCCCGCTGCACCGCGACCTGGTGCGTGATGAAGGTTTCTGCAAAGGCGGCGTCAACATTCACTACCTCGAGCACAAACTGGCTAGCCAGGAGTGATCGCGTAGTGTGATGTACCGAAACCCCGGACTTGTGCCGGGGTTTTTTTATGGGTCACTGGTTTGGCAGAAGCCCTGTAGGAGCAGCCTTGTGCTGCGAAGAGGCCATTACTTCCCAAACAAATTTGTTGCTCATGCCGGCCCTTTCGCAGCACAAGGCTGCTCCTACAGGTCCGCGTGACTCAGCCCTTCATCCGCGGCATCTCGATGTGATGCTCATGAACCCGCCGGTACAAGGTCGCCCGCGATATCCCCAGAGCCCGCGCCGCATCGGCCGGCTTCCAGCGATGGCGGATCAGCGCATCCAGCAACAACTGCCGCGCCGGGCACGACACCCCGCTTTCAGCCGAGCCAACTGCCTCACCCCGCACCTCCTGCGGCAGGTCCTGCAACTGCACCCGCCCGCCCTCACTCACCGCACAGGCATAGCGCAACACCTGACGCAGCTGGCGCAAATTCCCCGGCCAGCGGTAAACCAGCAGCGCCTGCAGCGCATCATCCGCCAGCACCACCTCAACCCCACAGGCCTCGGCCTCCTCGGCCAGCAACTGGTGAATCAGCCCCAGGCGGTCCTCGCGCTCGCGCAGCGGCGGCAACTCGAACCGGGCATTGGCCAGGCGGAAGTACAAATCCTCACGAAAACGCCCCTCCTCCACCATCGCCGCCAAATCACGATGGGTCGCGCAAATCACCTGGATATCCACCCGCTCCCGACGCGCCGCGCCCAGCGGCGCCACTTCACCCTCGGCCAGCACGCGCAGCAACCGGGTTTGCAGGTTCAGCGGCATGTCACCGATTTCGTCGAGGAACAGCGTGCCGCCATCGGCCTGCTGCAACAGCCCCTGCATGCCTTTGCTGGAAGCACCGGTGAAGGCCCCGGCCACATAGCCGAACAGCTCGCTCTCGATCAGGCTTTCCGGAATGGCCGCGCAGTTCAGGGTGACGAACGGGCCATCGCGACGCAGGCTTTGCTGGTGCAGCTGGCGGGCGAACACCTCTTTGCCAGCCCCGGTCTCGCCTTGCACCAGCACCGCCAGGTTGCAGTCCTTGACCCGTGTGGCCAACCGCAGGTGCTGCTCGATGCGGGCGTCCTGGGCCTGACGCAACGGCTGCGCAGGCTGGCGCTGGCGGGGTGCGCTGACCCGGCCGTACAGCCCACCCAGGCCCGGCAGGCGTTGAGCGGACGATGCGTTCACACGGCGCAGCTGGTCCATGTCGAACAGCTCGCCAATGTGCTCGGGCAAACGCCCCAGGTGCGCCACCAACCGCTGACGCGCCAGGCTGTTGATCGCCTGCAGGCGGCCATCGGCATCCCAGGCCAACAAGTAGTCGGGCTGGCTTTCCACATAACCCGGCGTGCCATGGGCGCGCATCACCCAATGGCCCTGGGCGCTGTGCATGAAGAAGGCATTTTCGATCTCGCGGGCGGTCTGCTCGACCAGTTGGCGGATCAGGTGCTGGCTACGGCGGTCGTCCGGCGACTGCAGGGCCGAGACATCCACGACGCCCAGCAACTCGCCCAGCGGGTCGAACACCGGCGCCGCCGTACAGGTCAGGCCAATGAACGCAGCGCGGAAGTGGTCGCGCTTGTGCACCGTGACCGGGGCCTTGCTGGTCAACACCGCCGCCACGCCGCAGGTGCCCTCCTCGCCCTCCGACCAGCAGGTGCCCAGGTACAGCCCGGCCTTGCGGCAGTCGTTGCGGATGGCCGACTCGACCCGGTAATCGATGGTGCGCCCCAGGGCATCGGTGAGCAACACGCAGTAGTCGGCACCGCGTACCCGCTCATGCAAGCGGGCCACGGCATCGCTGGCAATGCGCAGGAACAGTTCGGCGCGTTCGCGGCATTCGTTTAGCAGGCTTTGGGACAGGATGCGCGGCCCCTGCTGGGACCCGGGGTCGAGGCGGTACAGCTCCATGGAGCGGCGCCATGAATCGAGGATCAGCGGTGGCACCGGCGCCTGCGGCAGGCGGTCGGCATTCTTCAACACCCTGCTGACGCAGTCGACATGGGCTCGGGAGTTCGCGGCAAGCATTCAGGCCCTCCGGTTCTCGTTGCTGTTTTTATCGTTGTCCGGCCATTAAGCGCTTCCGGGCATGCCCCGACAAGCACTGTGTGATTACCGGCCGGCTTGAGACGCAGCGTCTCAGCGTCTCGGCAACCTCGACCCCGGGCTGGCACCGGGCGTCTCGCCAGCCCAACCATCAGCCTCTGCCGAAGCGCAAGCAAACCGCTCTATTGCGGCAACTTCAGTCAATTCAAATGAAGCTGGCACCGCGCTTGCTCCTGCCCTGACAAACAAAAATACGAGGTGCGCCATGCCGCTACCCGCCCCGACCGTCGGGATCATTGCCAACCCTGCCTCTGGCCGCGACCTGCGCCGCCTGACCGCCAACGCCGGGCTCTACTCGAGTACCGACAAGGCCTCGGCGATCCAGCGCCTGCTCGCTGCCTTTGGTGCCACCGGCATCGGCCAGGTGTTGCTGCCCAGCGACATGACCGGCATCGCCGCCGCCGTGCTCAAGGCCAGCCGGGGCCCGGCAGCCCGTGACCAGCACTGGCCGGCCATCGAAATACTCGACCTGCCGCTGACCCAGACCGTTGCCGATACCCGCCTGGCCACCCGCCACATGCTCGAGCGCGGCGTGGCGATGATCGCCGTGCTCGGCGGCGACGGCACCCACAAGGCAGTGGCCGCCGAGGCCGGTGACGTACCGCTGCTGACCTTGTCCACCGGCACCAACAATGCCTTCCCCGAACTGCGCGAAGCCACCAGTGCCGGCCTGGCTGGCGGCCTGCTCGCCAGCGGCCGGGTACCGGCCGCCATCGGCGTGCGCCGCAACAAGCGCCTGCTGGTGAAGGTGCCCGAGCAGCAGCTTGCCGAATGGGCCCTGGTCGAGGTGGCGGTGTCGCCCCAGCGCTTCATCGGCGCTCGGGCTCTCAGCCGCAGCGAGGACCTCTGCGAAGTCTTCGCCTGTTTCGCCGAACCCCATGCCATCGGCCTGTCGGCCCTGTGCGGCCTGTGGTGCCCGGTTTCGCGCCAGGACCCGCACGGCGCCTGGGTACGCCTGAACCCCGGTGCCGAACAAGCGCTGCTCGCGCCGCTGGCACCCGGCCTGCTGCAAGGCTGCGGCATCACCGCCAGCGGCCCGCTGACGCCCGGCGTCGCCCACCGGCTGAGCCTGGCCAGCGGAACGCTGGCGCTGGACGGCGAACGCGAAATCGAATTCGCCGAGCACGACACCCCCACCATCACCCTCGACCACCAAGGCCCGTTGAGCGTGGACGTCGAGGCCGTGCTGGCGCATGCCGCCCGCCATCACCTGCTGGCCGTACCGCGCGGCCACCGGTTACACCCTGCAAACCCGTGTTGAGACAACCCTGGAGAACAACAAGATGTCCAATCAACTCAGTACCGAACAATTGCTGCATGCCTATGAAGTGATGCGCACCATCCGCGCCTTCGAAGAACGCCTGCACGTGGAGTTCGCCACCGGCGAGATCCCCGGCTTCGTCCACCTGTATGCCGGTGAGGAAGCCTCAGCTGCCGGTGTCATGGCCCACCTGCGCGACAGCGACTGCATCGCCTCGACCCACCGTGGCCATGGCCACTGCATCGCCAAGGGTGTCGACGTGTACGGCATGATGGCCGAAATCTACGGCAAGAAGACCGGCGTGTGCGGGGGCAAAGGCGGCTCGATGCACATCGCCGACCTGGAAAAAGGCATGCTCGGCGCCAACGGCATCGTCGGTGCCGGTGCACCGCTAGTAGCCGGGGCCGCGCTGGCGGCCAAGATCAAGGGCAACGACGATGTGTCGGTGGCCTTCTTCGGCGATGGCGCTTCCAACGAAGGCGCGGTGTTCGAAGCCATGAACATGGCGTCGATCATGAACCTGCCGTGCATCTTCGTGGCCGAGAACAACGGCTACGCCGAAGCCACCGCCTCGACCTGGTCGGTAGCCTGCGACCATATCGCCGACCGCGCTGCCGGTTTCGGCATGCCTGGCGTCACCATCGACGGTTTCGACTTCTTTGCCGTGTACGAGGCCGCCGGCGCTGCCATCGAACGTGCACGTTCCGGGCAAGGCCCGTCGCTGATCGAGGTCAAGCTCAGCCGCTATTACGGCCATTTCGAAGGCGATGCACAAACCTACCGCGCCCCCGATGAAGTGAAGAACCTGCGCGAATCCCGCGACTGCCTCATGCAGTTCCGCAACAAGACCACTCGCGCCGGCCTGCTCACGGCAGCGCAACTGGACGCCATCGACGCCCGCATCGAAGACCTGATCGAAGACGCTGTGCGCCGCGCCAAGTCCGATCCCAAGCCACAGCCCGCCGACCTGCTCACCGACGTCTACGTCGCCTACCCCTGAGCCGCGGATTACAAGAACAACAGGAGAATCACCATGGCAAGAAAGATCAGCTACCAGCAGGCCATCAACGAAGCCCTGGCCCAGGAAATGCGCCGCGACAGTACAGTGTTCATCATTGGCGAAGACGTCGCCGGCGGCGCCGGTGCCCCCGGCGAGGATGACGCCTGGGGTGGCGTGCTCGGCGTGACCAAGGGCCTGTACCACCAGTTCCCGGGGCGCGTGCTCGACGCGCCGCTGTCGGAAATCGGCTACGTCGGCGCCGCCGTCGGTGCCGCCACCCAGGGCCTGCGCCCGGTGTGCGAGCTGATGTTCGTCGACTTCGCCGGCTGCTGCCTGGACCAGATCCTCAACCAGGCCGCCAAGTTCCGCTACATGTTCGGCGGCAAGGCGGTCACCCCGCTGGTGATGCGCACCATGTACGGTGCTGGCCTGCGCGCAGCGGCCCAGCACTCGCAGATGCTCACCTCGCTATGGACGCATATCCCCGGCCTGAAGGTGGTCTGCCCGTCCTCGCCGTACGATGCCAAGGGCCTGTTGATACAGGCAATCCGCGACAACGACCCGGTGATCTTCTGCGAGCACAAACTGCTGTACAGCATGCAAGGCGAGGTGCCGGAAGAGGTCTACACCGTGCCGTTCGGCGAAGCCAACTACCTGCGGGATGGCGACGACGTGACCCTGGTGACCTATGGGCGCATGGTGCATGTAGCGCTGGAGGCCGCCAACAACCTGGCCCGCCAGGGTATCGACTGCGAGGTGCTGGACCTGCGCACCACCAGCCCGCTGGACGAGGACAGCATTCTGGAAAGTGTGGAAAAGACCGGCCGCCTGGTGGTGATCGACGAAGCCAACCCTCGCTGCTCCATGGCCACCGACATCAGCGCCCTGGTGGCACAGAAGGCCTTCGGCGCGCTCAAGGGCCCGATCGAGATGGTCACCGCCCCGCATACTCCCGTGCCGTTCTCCGATGCCCTGGAAGACCTGTACATCCCTGACGCGGCGAAGATCGAGGCTGCGGTACGCAAAGTGATCGAAGCCGCAAGGAGTGCCGCATGAGCCAGATCCATACCCTGACCATGCCCAAGTGGGGCCTGTCGATGACCGAGGGCCGGGTGGACACCTGGCTGAAGCAGGAAGGTGACGAAATCAACAAGGGCGACGAGGTTCTGGACGTCGAGACCGACAAGATCAGCAGCAGTGTCGAAGCCCCGTTCAGCGGCGTACTGCGTCGCCAGGTGGCCAGGCCGGATGAAACCCTGCCGGTCGGTGCGCTGCTGGCAGTGGTGGTGGAAGGGGAAGCCGAAGAGGCTGAAATCGATGCCGTGGTGCAGCGCTTCCAGGCCGAGTTCGTCGCCGAAGGTGGCGCTGACCAGGCCCAGGGGCCAGTGCCACAGAAGGCGGAAGTGGGCGGTCGCCTGCTGCGCTGGTTCGAGCTGGGCGATGGCGGCACGCCGCTGGTGCTGGTGCACGGCTTTGGCGGCGACCTCAACAACTGGCTGTTCAACCACCCGGCGTTGGCGGCCGAGCGGCGGGTGATCGCCCTCGACCTGCCGGGGCATGGTGAGTCGGGCAAGGCCCTGCAACGCGGCGACCTGGATGAACTGAGCGAAACCGTGCTGGCCCTGCTCGACCACCTGGACATCGCCAAGGCCCACCTGGCCGGCCACTCCATGGGCGGCGCAGTCAGCCTGAACGTGGCGCGCCTGGCACCGCAGCAGGTGGCCAGCCTGAGCCTGGTGGCCAGCGCCGGGCTGGGCGAGGCGATCAACGGGCAGTACCTGCAAGGCTTCGTCGCTGCCGCCAACCGCAATGCCCTCAAGCCGCAGATGGTGCAGCTGTTTGCCGACCCGACACTGGTCACCCGGCAGATGCTGGAGGACATGCTCAAGTTCAAGCGCCTGGAAGGGGTGGACGACGCGTTGCGTCTGCTGGCATCGGCCATCGCCGACGGCGACCGGCAGCGCCACGACCTGCGCGGGGTGCTGGGGCAACACCCGGCCCTGGTGGTGTGGGGCGGCAAGGACGCGATCATCCCGGCCAGCCATGCCGAAGGGCTGGAGGCTGAAGTGCTGGTGCTGCCTGAGGCTGGGCACATGGTGCAGATGGAAGCGGCCGAACAGGTCAACCAGCAACTGCTCGCATTCCTGCGCAAGCACTAAGCCCTTTCCATGAGCCTGGAGAAAACCCATGAACGACCTGAGCCACACCCACATGCGCGCCGCCGTCTGGCATGGCCGCAATGACATTCGCGTCGAACAGGTGCCCCTGCCGGCCGACCCTGCGCCCGGATGGGTGCAGATCAAGGTGGACTGGTGCGGCATCTGCGGCTCCGACCTGCACGAATACGTCGCCGGCCCGGTATTCATCCCGGTGGAGGCACCGCACCCGCTGACCGGCATCCAGGGCCAGTGCATCCTCGGCCACGAGTTCTGCGGCCAGATTGCCAAGCTGGGTGAAGGCGTGGAAGGTTTTGCCGTCGGTGACCCGGTGGCTGCGGACGCCTGCCAGCATTGCGGCACCTGCTACTACTGCACCCACGGCCTGTACAACATCTGCGAGCGCCTGGCCTTCACCGGCCTGATGAACAACGGCGCCTTCGCCGAGCTGGTCAACGTGCCCGCCAACCTGCTGTATCGGCTACCGCAGGGCTTCCCGTCGGAGGCCGGGGCGCTGATCGAGCCGCTGGCGGTGGGCATGCATGCGGTGAAAAAGGCCGGTAGCCTGCTAGGCCAGACCGTGGTGGTGGTCGGCGCCGGCACCATCGGCCTGTGCACCATCATGTGTGCCAAGGCAGCGGGGGCGGCGCAGGTGATCGCCCTGGAAATGTCCTCGGCGCGCAAGGCCAAGGCTAAAGAAGTTGGCGCCAGCGTAGTGCTGGACCCCAGCCAGTGCGACGCCTTGGCGGAAATCCGCAAGCTGACTGCCGGGCTGGGAGCGGATGTGAGTTTTGAATGCATCGGCAACAAGCACACGGCCAAGCTGGCCATCGACACCATCCGCAAGGCGGGCAAGTGCGTGTTGGTGGGGATATTCGAGGAGCCGAGCGAGTTCAACTTCTTCGAACTGGTGTCCACTGAAAAGCAGGTGCTGGGGGCGTTGGCCTATAACGGCGAGTTTGCCGATGTGATTGCCTTCATCGCTGACGGCAGGCTGGATATTCGCCCGCTGGTGACCGGGCGGATCGGACTGGAGCAGATTGTCGAGCTGGGCTTTGAGGAACTGGTGAACAACAAGGAGGAGAACGTGAAGATCATCGTATCGCCGGGCGTGCGCTGATTGCACCTCAAAGGCAACACAGAACCTGTGGGAGCGGGCGTGCCCGCGAAGCCGGCGACTCGGTGCCTGGCACCGGCTTCGCCGGTGTTCGCGGCTAAAGCCGCTCCCACAGGTATTGCGCAAAGCTGAAAGTCACCGCTGGACATGTGGGAGCGGGTTTACCCGCGAAGAAGACCACACGGTGCATGGCACCGGCTTCGCCGGTGTTCGCGGCTAAAGCCGCTCCCACAGGTATTGCGCAAAGCTGAAAGTCACCGCTGGACATGTGGGAGCGGGTTTACCCGCGAAGAAGACCACACGGTGCATGGCACCGGCTTCGCCGGTGTTCGCGGCTAAAGCCGCTCCCACAGGTATTGCGCAAAGCTGAAAGTCACCGCTGGACCTGTGGGAGCGGGTTTACCCGCGAAGAAGACCACGCGCTGCATGGCACCGGCGTCGCCGGTGTTCGCGGGCACGCCCGCTCCCACAGGGACCGTGCCAGCTTTTCGATGCAGTGCAGGCTCGAGAGCTGCGCCAGCACATGCGTTCGCTGTTTCAGGATCCCATTCTGCGTCATACTCGGCAGACCTATTGCCCGGTTCTCGCCATGCGTCCATTGCTCCCCATCACCCTGGTCCTGCTGCTCGCCGCCTGCGGCGATGGCGAATCGCTGCTCCCGCCGGACGCGCGTCTGCCCGACGGTGGGCGGTACCGGGGGCAGGTGGTCGATGGCCTGCTGCAAGGCGAAGGCCGAATCGACTACCCCAACGGCAGCTGGTACGCCGGCAGCTTCAAGGACGGCCAATGGCACGGCCAGGGCGAATGGCACGGGCGCAACGGCGAGGTGTACCGTGGCCAGTTCGCCGCAGGGCTGTTCCAGGGGCTGGGTGAGCTGACCACCCCGGGCAGCCACTATGCCGGCACCTTCAGCCGCGGCCGCCGCGACGGCGAAGGTACCCTCAAGCAAGCCGACCAGACCTACCGCGGCCAGTTCAAGGACGACCTGTACGAAGGCGCCGGCGAGCTGGAACTGGCCGACGGCAGCCGCTACCAGGGCCTGTTCGCCAAGGGCAAGCCCAACGGTGCCGGGGTGCGCAGCGATGCCAGCGGCAACCAGTTCAGCGGCCGCTTCATCAACGGCCAGCTGGAAGGCAGCGGCACCTACGACAGCGTCGACGGCGAGCAGTACATCGGCGAATTCAAGGACAACCGCCTGGAGGGCCGTGGCCGCTACGAAAACACCGAGGGTGATGTGTGGATCGGCGAATTCAAGGACGGTTCGCTGGTCGGCGAAGGCGAACTGCTGGGCAGCGACGGCAGCCACTACAAAGGTACCTTCGCCGACTGGCGCCTGTCGGGCCAGGGCAGCCTGCAACTGGCCGACGGCAGCAAGTACATCGGCGGCTTCCTCAATGATGCCTACCACGGTCAGGGCCGGCTGATCCTGGCCAGCGGCAAGGTCGAAAGCGGCACCTGGAGCAACGGTGTGCGCGTACGCGACCAGAATGGCAAGCTGTTGCCCGACCCGCTGGACCTGGCGTTGCTCAATCAGGGCCGGCTGCTGGACGAGGCGCTGGCCCGGGTACCGCGCTCGACGCCACCGGTCCAGCTGTACAGCCTGGTAGTGGCCGGCGATGGCCAGCAGAGCGTGTTCCTGCGCGAAGCCGACTACGTCAGCAACATGCTCAAGGTGCGCTTTGGCGCCCGTGGCCAGGTGACCTTGGTCAACCACCGCGACCACATGACCACCCGCGCCATGGCCACGCGCGAGAACCTCACCCGCGCCGCCAGCACCCTGGCCGAGCGCAGCGGCCCCGAAGACCTGGTGTTCATCTACCTCACCAGCCATGGCAGCCAGGACCACCAGCTGGTGCTCGACCAGCCGCGCCTGCAGCTGGCCGACCTGTCCACCGACGAACTGGCCAGCGCCCTGGCGCCGCTGAAGGACCGCGACAAGGTCATTGTCATATCCGCCTGCTATTCAGGGGGCTACATCGCCTCGCTCAAGGACGAACGCACGCTGATCATGACCGCCGCCCGGGCGGACCGCGTGTCCTTCGGTTGCTCGGAAGAAGCCGATTTCACCTACTTTGGCGATGCCCTGTTCGCCGAAGCGCTGAACCAGACCGACGACCTGAAACAGGCGTTTGAACTGGCGCGCGCCAGCGTTGCCGAAAGAGAACAAAGGGAAGGTTTCGAGGCCTCCGAACCGCAGCTGTGGGCGCCGCCGAGTGTGCTTGAGCACTGGCAGCACCTACGCCGGCAGCAGGCCGAAGAAGCATTGCGTAACGCCGCACAGGCCACCGTGGGGGAACAGGCGGAAACGCCCGGCAGCCACTAAGCTTGTGTGTAACAAGGGAGAGACATCATGTATTTGACGCCTCAGCATGTCCTGCTTGCCGGTGCCACAGGTCTGACAGGTGAGCACCTGCTCGACCGCCTGCTCAACGAGCCAACCATCACCCGCGTACTGGCGCCTACCCGCCGGCCATTGGCCGAGCATCCGCACCTGGAAAACCCGGTGGGCGACCCGGCGGTGTTCCTCCCGCAGCTAGCCGGGCGGGTCGATATCGCCTATTGCTGCCTGGGTACCACGCTGAAGCAGGCCGGCTCCGAATCGGCTTTCCGTGCAGTGGACCTGGACATGGTGGTGGCCTTCAGCAAGCGTGCCCGGGAGATGGGCGCGCGGCATCTGCTGGTGGTCAGTGCGTTGGGCGCCGACCCGAAATCGTCGATTTTCTACAACCGGGTAAAGGGCGAGATGGAAGAGGCACTCAAGGCCCAGGATTGGCCGCAGCTGACCATCGTGCGGCCATCGTTGCTGCTGGGCGAGCGGGTCCAGCCGCGGCTCGGGGAAAAGCTGATGTCGCCGTTTTCCAGGCTGATACCCGGGAAGTATCGGGGGATCGAGGCTTGTACCTTGGCCCGGGCGCTGTGGCGGCTGGCGCTGGAGGAGGAAGACGGGGTGCGGATCGTGGAGTCGGATGAGTTGCGCAGGTTGGGCAAGAAATAGGCTTCACTTGTGATGGCCTCTTCGCGGGCACGCCCGCTCCCACAGGTACTGTAATCACTTGAGGATTACACAGATCCTGTGGGAGCGGGCGTGCCCGCGAAAGGGCCCTTACAGGCCACCAGTGGCCTGGAAGCCTACACCGGCCGCTGTCAGCAACGACAACGGCAGCAACAGGGTATCGAGCAGCATGCTCCCCGGCAGGTCTAGCCGCGGGTACGCCGGGGCATCAGCCCCATAATGATCACGCGGGCAACACCCGCCATTGATCACATACAAATCCAGCCGGGTACCGGCATACACCACCGGCGCCCCGGGCTTGTTGGCATCCAGCGTGCGCACCGTGGCACAGCCACCGAGCAGCACCAGCGCCAGCACAACCGCCAGCGCTCGCTTCAATCATCCACCCCGAAATGGTGCTCCCCCCAACGCGGCAACATGTCCTGGGGAATGTTCAGCAGGTTGAGAATGCGCGCGACGACAAAGTCGACCAGGTCATCGATGGTCTGCGGCTGGTGATAAAAGCCCGGCGCCGCCGGCAGGATCACCGCGCCCATCTGCGACAGCTTGAGCATGTTCTCCAGGTGGATGGTGGAGAACGGCGCTTCGCGCGGCACCAGGATCAGCTGGCGACGCTCCTTGAGGGTAACGTCGGCAGCACGCTCGATCAGGTTGTTGCAGGCACCGGTGGCAATCGCCGACAAGGTGCCGGTGGAACAGGGCACCACCACCATCGCCGCCGGGGCGCCGGAACCCGAGGCCACCGGCGACATCCAGTCTTCCTTGCCATACACGCGGATCTGCCCGTCGGCGGCTCCGGTGTATTCGGTGAGAAAGGCCTGCATCGCCTGCGGCTTGGCTGGCAGCAACACGTCGGTCTCGGTGGCCATCACCAGTTGCGCGGCCTTGGAGATCAGGAAGTGCACCTCGCGGTCCTCACGCACCAGGCAGTCGAGCAGGCGCAGGCCATACTGGGCGCCAGAGGCGCCCGTCATGGCTAGGGTGATGCGTTCCGGCCCGCTCACTTCAGTGCCTCGGCCAGCTTGCCGTGCAGGCCGCCGAAGCCGCCATTGCTCATGATCACAACGTGGGTACCTGGGCGGGCCTGGCCCTTGACTCGCTCGATGATCGCTTCGAGGCTGTCGGCCACCACGCTGGGCACTTTGCATTGCGCGGCAGTGGCAGCCAGGTCCCAGCCCAGGTTGGCCGGGGCGTACCAGATCACCTGGTCGGCGTCGTTGACGCTTTCCGGCAGGCCGTCACGGTGGGCACCGAGCTTCATCGAGTTGGAGCGCGGCTCGATCACGGCGATCACCGGGGCCTCGCCAACGCGCTTGCGCAGGCCGTCGAGGGTGGTGGCGATGGCGGTCGGGTGGTGGGCGAAGTCATCGTAGATGGTCACGCCCTGCACTTCGGCAACCTTCTCCATGCGCCGCTTGACGCTCTTGAAGGCACTCAGGCCTTCGATGCCCATGGCTGGCACCACACCTACATGGCGCGCCGCTGCCAGGGTGGCCAGGGCGTTGGCGACGTTGTGCTGGCCAGTGAGTGCCCAATCCACCACGCCCTGCACTTCGCCGTCGAACAGCACTTCGAAGCGCGAGCCGTCGGGGCTGAGCAGGCGAGCTTGCCACTGGCCACCTTCCCCGGTGGTCTGCACCGGGGTCCAGCAGCCCATGCCGATCACTCGCTCCAGCGCCAGCTCGGTGGTGGGGTGGATGACCAGGCCTTCGCTGGGGATGGTGCGCACCAAGTGATGGAACTGCCGCTCGATCGAGGCCAGGTCGGGGAAGATGTCCGCATGGTCGAACTCAAGGTTGTTGAGGATCGCCGTGCGTGGGTGGTAATGGACGAACTTCGAGCGCTTGTCGAAGAAGGCGCTGTCGTACTCGTCGGCTTCGACCACGAAGAACGGCGTATCGCCCAGGCGCGCCGACACCGAGAAGTTCTGCGGCACACCGCCGATCAGGAAGCCCGGGCTCATGCCGGCGTGCTCCAGCACCCAGGCCAGCATGCTGCTGGTGGTGGTCTTGCCGTGGGTACCGGCAACGGCCAGCACCCAGCGGCCCTGCAGCACGTGGTCGGCAAGCCACTGCGGGCCGGAAACATAGGGCAGGCCCTTGTTCAGCACGTACTCCACCGCCGGGTTGCCACGCGACATGGCATTGCCGATGACCACCAGGTCTGGCGCCGGGTCCAGCTGGGCCGGGTCATAGCCTTGGGTCAGCTCGATGCCCTGGGCTTCGAGCTGGGTGCTCATCGGGGGATAGACGTTGGCGTCCGAGCCAGTGACGCGGTGGCCAAGTTCCTTGGCCAGCACCGCCAGCGAGCCCATGAAAGTACCGCAAATACCGAGAATGTGAATATGCATGGTCGACCTCGCAAAACATCGAGGCAGGGTAGCCCAGGGCGCGACAAATCGCACCAGATGTTTCGCTCAGCCGGCCCTGGTGATGCCGTGTTTGCGCAGTTTTCGATACAAGGTATTGCGGCTGATGCCCAAGTGCTCGGCAACACGGGTGAGGTGCCAGTGTTTTGCCTCTAGCGTCTCCAACAATGCTTGCCGCTCCGCACCCTGTAGGAGCGGCCTTGTATCGCGATCGGGCTGCGACGCAGCCCCTGCAGGTTGGTCGGCGCTGCTGAGACCCTGGGGCCGCTCTGCGGCCCTTTCGCGACACAAGGCCGCTCCTACTGGGACGGTGCTGTTGCGGAGAATGGCGGGGAGATCAGGGAACATGATCCGGGAGTCTTCGCAAAGCGCCACCAAGGTACGCAGCACGTTGCGCATCTGCCGCACGTTGCCCGGCCAGGCGAAGTCGAGCAGCGCCTGTCGCGCCCTGGGTTCGATATCGATCGGTTCTCCCTGCGCCTCCTGACGCAGCAGAAAGTCCAGCAACTGCGCCTTGTCACTGCGCTCGCGCACCGCCGGCAACGCCACTTCCAGGCCATTCAGGCGGTAATACAGGTCCTCGCGGAAACTGCCCTGCTCCACCCGCTCCAGCAGGTCACGGTGGGTAGCGCTGACGATGCGCACATCGACCGCCTGCGGCTCACCGCCGATCGGCACCACCTGGCGCTCCTCCAGCACACGCAGCAAGCGGGTTTGCAGAGTCAGTGGCATGTCGCCAATCTCGTCCAGCAGCAAGGTGCCGCCGTCGGCCTGCAGCAGCTTGCCGCGCATGCCTTCCTTGCGCGCACCGGTAAAGCTGCCGCCGCGGTAGCCGAACAGTTCGCTCTCGATCAGGCTCTCCGGGATCGACGCGCAGTTGATGGCGACAAACGGCTTGCCGCGCCGCTCGCTGGCCTGGTGCACAGCCTGGGCGAAAGCCTCCTTGCCGCAGCCAGTCTCGCCGCGCAGCAGCAGCGGCACATCGCGCTCGAACACCCGCACGCTGCGGCGAAAGTCGTTCTGCAAGGCCGGGTCGAGCAGGCAGATAAGCGGCTCCACGTCCCGCACGGGTCGCGGCTGGGCGGCTGGCACCGACCACACCGGTGCGCGCGCCTGGCCACGCAGGCTGGCGAACACCTGGCGCCCGTCCAGGGTATGCAGCGGCCAGGCCGTGCTGCCTCCGGGCGTGGCGCGGCTGAACAGTTCGTCGTGGCTGCAAGCGAAAAAGCGCTCCAGCGGTTTGCCCAGCACGCCACCACGCACCGTGCCCAGCAGGTTCAGCGCGCTCTGGTTGGCAGCGCAGATGCGACCGTCACCGTCGAAGGCCAGCAGGCCTTCGCTGAACAGGCCGACCGACTCGGCCTGCAGGTGAAAACGCAGCAGCCATTGCTGCTCGAAATGGCGCAGGAAGTAGCAACTTTCGATCATCTTCGCCGACAGGTTGACCAGGGCCATGGTGTGGAACTGGCTCTGCCGGGAAACGTCGGGCCGTGCCGAAGACACATCCAGCACCGCCAGCAGCTCGCCATGCGGGTCGAACACCGGGCTGGCCGAGCAGGTCAGGCCGGTGTGGCGACCACGAAAGTGCTCGTTCTGGTGAATGGTCAGCGCCTGGCGCTCGACCAGGCAGGTGCCGATGCCGTTGGTGCCCTCGCGAGCCTCGCTCCAGTCGGCGCCCAGCCACAGCCCGGCGCGCTCGAAGCTGCGCCGCTCGGTCGGCGCGCTGACGCAATTGAGGATCACCCCACGGGCATCGGTCAGCAGCACCGCATGGCCGGCCCCGGAAAGCTGCTGGTGCAGGCTGTTCATTTCATGGTCGGCAATCTGCAGCACCTGGCGCAGGCGCTCGCGGCTTTCCAGCAGGCGCCCGTGTTCGAGCACCACCGGGGCCTCGATCACCGACGGGTCGAGGTGGTAGTCCTCCAGGCAGCGCAGCCAGGAGCGGGCGATGGAGGGGTCGCTGCCGCCCTCTCCGGCCCCACCATGGGCAACGCTGTGGACTTGCTGGGCATGGCGACTGAAAAGATTGCTCTGCATTGTTGTAGTTCTCCGCAGATAGAGAGTCCCGCCAGCATCCTCCACCCGGGAAGGCTTTGCAATGCACCCTCCGGTTACGTGTCGCAAATGGCACAAAGTGTCACCCCCGCGCGTACCGGTGCTGGTACAGCAACCGTGGGGCAGGCTTTGGGAATCGAGCCAAGTCATTGATTTTACTGACACTCGAAACGCTGGCCCAACCTTTGCTCTACGCTTTCCAACTCCCTAACAAACACAATAGCCAGGAGACACACCATGCGTTACGCACATCCCGGTACCGAAGGCGCGAAGGTTTCCTTCAAGAGCCGCTACGGCAACTACATCGGTGGTGAGTTCGTTCCTCCGGTAAAGGGGCAGTACTTCGAAAATACCTCCCCGGTGAATGGCAAGCTGATCGCTGAATTCCCTCGCTCCACTGCCGAAGACATCGATAAAGCCCTGGATGCCGCCCACGCTGCGGCCGACGCCTGGGGCCGCACTTCAGTGCAGGATCGCTCCAACGTTCTGCTGAAGATCGCCGACCGTATCGAGCAGAACCTCGAACTGCTGGCCATTACCGAAACCTGGGACAACGGCAAGCCGATCCGCGAAACCCTTAACGCCGACATCCCGCTGGCGGTTGATCACTTCCGCTACTTCGCTGGCTGCATCCGCGCCCAGGAAGGCGGCGCTGCCGAGATCAACGAAGGCACCGTGGCCTACCACATCCACGAGCCACTGGGCGTGGTCGGGCAGATCATCCCGTGGAACTTCCCGATCCTGATGGCCGCCTGGAAGCTTGCTCCGGCACTGGCCGCCGGCAACTGCGTGGTGCTCAAGCCGGCCGAACAAACGCCACTGGGAATCACCGTACTGCTCGAAGTCATTGGCGACCTGCTGCCACCTGGCGTGCTCAACGTGGTGCAAGGCTATGGCCGCGAAGCCGGTGAAGCCCTGGCCACCAGCAAGCGCATCGCCAAGATCGCCTTCACTGGCTCGACCCCGGTCGGCTCGCACATCATGAAATGCGCCGCCGAGAACATCATCCCGTCCACCGTCGAACTGGGCGGCAAGTCGCCGAACGTGTATTTCGAAGACATCATGCAGGCCGAGCCAAGCTTCATCGAGAAGGCGGCCGAAGGCATGGTGCTGGCGTTCTTCAACCAGGGCGAGGTATGCACCTGCCCGTCGCGGGCACTGGTACAGGAATCGATCTACCCGCAGTTCATGGAAGTGGTAATGAAGAAGGTGCTGCAGATCAAGCGCGGCGACCCGCTGGACACCGACACCATGGTCGGCGCCCAGGCCTCGCAACAGCAGTTCGAGAAGATCCTGTCGTACCTCGACATCGCCCAGAAGGAAGGCGCCGAGCTGCTGACCGGCGGCAAGGTGGAAAAACTGGAAGGCTCGCTGGCCACCGGTTACTACATCCAGCCGACCCTGCTCAAAGGCAACAACAAGATGCGCGTGTTCCAGGAAGAAATCTTCGGCCCGGTGGTCAGCGTCACCACCTTCAAGGACGAAGCCGAAGCCCTGGCGATTGCCAACGACACCGAATTCGGCCTGGGCGCCGGCGTGTGGACCCGCGACATCAACCGTGCCTACCGCATGGGCCGTGGGATCAAGGCTGGCCGCGTGTGGACCAACTGCTACCACCTGTACCCGGCGCATGCGGCGTTCGGTGGCTACAAGAAGTCGGGGGTCGGGCGTGAGACCCACAAGATGATGCTCGATCACTACCAGCAGACCAAGAACCTGCTGGTGAGCTACGACATCAATCCGTTGGGCTTCTTCTAAACCGCGCCGTCTTCTTCGCGGGTAAACCCGCTCCCACAGGTACTGCGCTTGCTTAAGGTGCTGTACACCCCCTGTAGGAGCGGGTTCACCCGCGAAGAGGCCTGGCCTGCTTTACACAAAACCCAGAGCGGTAACCGTGCACCAACCGCTCTGGCTCGCTTCCTGCAATACACATCACCATCGGCCCGGAACCCGTCCGGCCACCAAGAAAAACAACAGGTGAATCTATGCCAAGCGATCATTCCGCCGGCTCGCCGGCAGGCTCTTCCGTCGACTTCGAAAAAGTCGGCTCGGACTATTTCCAGCAACGTGAACTGAAAAAAGGCGCCGCCGGTTGGGTCCTGCTGGTCGGCCTGGGTGTGGCCTATGTCATCTCCGGTGACTATGCCGGCTGGAACTTCGGCCTGGCCCAGGGCGGCTGGGGCGGCATGTTCCTCGCCACCCTGCTGATGGCCACCATGTACCTGTGCATGTGCTTCTCGCTGGCCGAGCTGTCGTCGATGATCCCCACCGCAGGCGGCGGCTATGGCTTTGCCCGCAGCGCCTTCGGCCCCTGGGGCGGTTTCCTAACCGGGACGGCGATCCTCATCGAGTACGCCATCGCCCCCGCCGCCATCGCGGTGTTCATCGGCGCCTACTGCCAGTCACTGTTCGGCATCGGCGGCTGGATGATCTACCTGGCGTTCTACATCGTGTTCATCGGCATCCACATCTTTGGCGTGGGTGAGGCGTTGAAGCTGATGTTCATCATCACTGCCATCGCCGCCATCGCCCTGGCCGTGTTCCTGGTGAGCATGGTGCCCCATTTTGATGCAGCCAACCTGTTCGACATCGCCAAAACGGACGCCGTGGGCGCCAGCAGCTTCCTGCCGTTCGGCTATGTCGGCGTGTGGGCGGCCATCCCCTACGCAATCTGGTTCTTCCTCGCCGTAGAGGGCGTGCCGCTGGCCGCCGAAGAAACCAAGAACCCCAAGCGCGACCTGCCACGCGGCCTGATCGGCGCCATGCTGGTGCTGCTGGCCTTCGCCCTGCTGATCCTGGTGGTCGGCCCTGGCGGCGCAGGCTCCGAAGCACTGAAAGCGTCCGGCAACCCACTTGTAGAAGCCTTGTCCAAGGCCTACGGCGGTAGCACCTGGATGGGCGGCTTCGTCAACCTGGTCGGCCTGGCCGGGCTGATCGCCAGCTTCTTCTCGATCATCTACGCCTATTCCCGGCAGATCTTCGCCCTGTCCCGCGCCGGCTACCTACCGCGCAAGCTGTCGGAAACCAACAAGAGCAAGGCCCCGGTACTGGCCCTGGTCATCCCCGGGATCATCGGCTTTGCCCTGTCGCTGACTGGCCAGGGTGACCTGCTGATCCTGGTGGCGGTGTTCGGCGCTACCCTGTCGTACGTGCTGATGATGGCCGCGCACATCACCCTGCGCATCCGCCGGCCGAAGATGGAGCGCCCATACCGTACCCCCGGTGGCATCTTCACTTCGGGCCTGGCCCTGGTGCTGGCCTGCATCGCCGTGGTCGCCGGTTTCCTGGTCGACCCACGGGTGGTGATTGGCGCCGCAGTGATCTATGCGGTATTAATTGCCTACTTTGCTTTCTACAGCCGCCACCACCTGGTCGCGGGTACACCGGAAGAGGAATTCGCCGCGATCCAGAAGGCCGAAGAGGCCCTGCACTGATCGCCGCCACCCGCCGCGGGGCAACCCGCGGCTCTGGAGAGTCTGTATGGCAAGTTTCGTACACACGGTCGGCCACCTGGTCTACCGCTTCGACAGCCTCAAGGAAGTGATGGCCAAGGCCAGCCCCGCCCGCTCGGGGGACTACCTGGCGGGCGTTGCGGCCAGCAACGACGGCGAACGGGTCGCCGCGCAGATGGCCCTGGCCAACATCCCGCTGACGCATTTTCTCAATGAAGCGCTGATCCCTTACGAAGATGATGAAGTCACGCGCCTGATCATCGACACTCACGATGCCCAGGCCTTCGCCCCGGTCAGCCACCTGACCGTGGGTGGCCTGCGCGACTGGCTGCTGAGCGAAGAGGCCAACGAGGACAGCCTGCGCAGCCTGGCGCCCGGGCTGACGCCGGAAATGGCCGCAGCGGTGTCGAAGATCATGCGCGTGCAAGACCTGGTGCTGGTGGCGCAGAAGATCCGCGTGGTCACCCGCTTCCGTGGCACCATGGGCCTGCGCGGGCGCCTGTCGACCCGGCTGCAGCCCAACCACCCGACCGACGAGCCGGCCGGCATCGCCGCCAGCATTCTGGACGGCCTGCTGTACGGCAACGGCGATGCCATGATCGGCATCAACCCGGCCACTGACAGCATCGCCTCGATCTGCGCCCTGCTGGAAATGCTCGACGCCATCATCCAGCGCTACGACATCCCCACCCAGGCCTGCGTGCTGACCCACGTCACCACCTCGATCGAGGCAATCAACCGTGGCGTGCCACTGGACCTGGTGTTCCAGTCCATCGCCGGCACCGAGGCGGCCAACGCCGGGTTCGGCATCAACCTGAACGTGCTGCAGGAAGGCTACGAAGCAGGCCTGTCGCTGAAACGCGGCACCCTCGGGCAGAACCTGATGTACTTCGAAACCGGCCAGGGCAGCGCGCTGTCGGCCAACGCCCACCATGGCGTCGACCAGCAAACCTGTGAAACCCGTGCCTATGCCGTGGCCCGGCACTTCAAGCCGTTCCTGGTCAACACCGTGGTCGGTTTCATCGGCCCGGAGTACCTGTACAACGGCAAGCAGATCATCCGCGCCGGCCTCGAAGACCACTTCTGCGGCAAGCTGCTGGGAGTACCGATGGGTTGCGACATCTGCTACACCAACCACGCCGAAGCCGACCAGGACGACATGGACACCCTGCTGACCCTGCTGGGCGTAGCCGGGATCAACTTCATCATGGGCATCCCCGGCTCCGATGACATCATGCTCAACTACCAGACCACCTCGTTCCACGACGCGCTGTACGCACGCCAGACCCTGGGCCTGAAGCCCGGGCCGGAATTCGAGGCATGGCTGGCCCGCACCGGCATCTTCACCCAGGCCGATGGCCGGGTGCGCTTTGGTGACAACCTGCCGCCGGCCTTCCGTCAGGCCTTGGCACAGCTTGCATAGGGATGACCATGGACCACCGCACGCCTACCCCCGACAACCCCTGGCTGGCCCTGCGCAACCTGACCCCGGCGCGCATCGCCCTGGGCCGTGCCGGCACCAGCCTGCCGACCGGGGCGCAGCTGGACTTCCAGTTCGCCCATGCCCAGGCCCGCGACGCCGTGCACCTGGCCTTCGACCATGCCGGCCTGGCTACCCAACTGAGTGACCGCGGGCGCGAAAGCTTGGTGCTGCACAGCGCCGCCAGCGACCGCAACCAGTACCTGCAACGCCCGGACCTGGGGCGGCGCCTGAGCGAAGATTCAGTTGCCGCGCTGCGCCAGCACGCCCAGGCCAACCCCGGTGGGGTCGACCTGGCCATCGTCGTCGCTGACGGCCTGTCGGCCCTGGCCGTGCACCGCCACACCCTGCCCTTCCTCGCGCGCTTCGAGGAGCAGGCCGCCGCCGACGGCTGGACCAGCGCCCCGGTGGTGCTGGTGCAGCAGGGCCGCGTGGCAGTGGCCGACGAGGTTGGTGAACTGCTGGGCGCACGGATGACTGTGATGCTGATCGGCGAACGGCCGGGGCTCAGCTCGCCCGACAGCCTTGGCCTGTATTTCACCTATGCACCCAAGGTCGGCCTGACCGATGCCTACCGCAACTGCATTTCCAACATCCGCCTGGAGGGGCTGAGCTATGGCATGGCGGCGCACCGCTTGCTGTACTTGATGCGTGAAGCCTGCCGGCGCCAGCTTTCCGGGGTGAATCTGAAGGACGAAGCCGAGGTCCATAGCCTGGAGAGTGAACACAGCACCGGCCAGAAAGGTAACTTCCTGCTCGGCAAAGGGTAAAAAACATGTCACGGAAGGCGGATTGCACTTGCGCCGCGCATTGGGCAGCATGCCCTTGAAAGCTGCTGGCAATCCGCTGTTTCCCCTAACGGACTCTGAGGGCCGCACATGCGCATCATCAAGGCAACCCTGGAACACCTCGACCTGCTCACGCCGATGTTCGTCAAATACCGTGAGTTCTATGGGCAGCTACCCTACCCCGACAGCTCGCGCAGCTTCCTGGAAAAGCGCCTGAAGCGGGATGAGTCGGTGATCTACCTGGCGCTACCCGATGATGACGACGGCAAACTGCTGGGTTTCTGCCAGCTGTACCCAAGCTACTCGTCGCTGTCGTTGAAGCGGGTATGGATTCTCAACGATATCTACGTGGCCGAGGATTCGCGGCGCATGCTGGTGGCCGACCACCTGATGCGCGAGGCGAAGAAAATGGCCAAGGAAACCAATGCCGTGCGCATGCGGGTGTCGACCAGCGCGGACAATGAGGTAGCGCACAAGACTTACGAATCCATCGGGTTTCGTGAGGATAACGAGTTCAAGAGCTACATCCTGCCGATCAGCCAGGATTGACTGTGCTGGCCTCTTCGCGGGTGAACCCGCTCCCACAGGGATCGCGACGCATCTGAAATCGATGCTGTACCTGTGGGAGCGGGTTCACCCGCGAAGAGGCCGGAACAGGAATACCCCTGCCGTAACCCCCCGCTACAAACTCCCCGGGCATGATCCTGACTTAGCCGTATAATGGCCCACCTGTCATGTGTGAAAATTTACCCATCCCCAGGTAACCGAGCCTACGCCCAAGAACACAGGTGCTGTACATGGATTTCAACCCGCTGGACCTTATCCTGCATCTCGATGCCTACCTCGATCTGCTGGTCACCAACTACGGTCCCTGGATCTACGCCATCCTCTTCACCGTGATCTTCTGTGAAACCGGGCTGGTGGTCATGCCCTTCCTGCCCGGCGATTCGCTGCTGTTCATCGCCGGCGCCGTGGCCGCCGGTGGCGGCATGGACCCGGTGCTGCTGGCCGGCCTGCTGATGGCCGCCGCGATCCTCGGCGACAGCACCAACTACGTGATCGGCCGCACGGCCGGCGAGCGGTTGTTCAACAACCCAAACTCGAAGATCTTCCGTCGCGACTACCTGCAGCGTACCCACGACTTCTATGAACGCCACGGCGGCAAGACCGTGACCATGGCGCGCTTCCTGCCCATCCTGCGCACCTTTGCACCGTTCGTCGCCGGCATCGCCCACATGCACTACCCGCGCTTCCTCGGTTTCAGCGTCGCCGGTTCGCTGCTGTGGGTCGGCGGCCTGGTTACCCTGGGCTACTTCTTCGGCAACGTGCCATTCATCAAGCAGCACCTGTCGCTGATGGTGGTAGGCATCATCATCCTGTCGCTGGTGCCGATGATCCTCGGCCTGCTGCGTGGCCGCCTGGGCCGCACGGCCAAGGCGCACTAAGCCTGCCAATGTGGTCGTTCAGCGCCTGGCGGCGCAAGCGCACCCTGGCGCGCTACCCCATCCCCCCCCAGCAATGGCAGGCCGTGCGCGAGCGCCTGCCGATGCTGGACGGCATCACTGACGAAGAAGATCGCTGGCTGCGTGAAGCCTGCATCCTGTTCCTGCTCGACAAGCACCTCACCTGCCTGCCCGGCGTCGAGCCGGACGACGAGCAGCGCCTGTTGCTGGCCGCCCAGGCGCAGTTGCCGCTGCTGCACCTGGGCGAGCTGAACTGGTACCAGGGTTTCCACGAAATCATCCTCTACCCCGACGACTTCAAGAGCCCCCAGCGCCACCGCGATGCCAGTGGCGTCGAGCACGTATGGGACGGCGAGCACAGCGGCGAGGCCTGGCAACAGGGCCCGATCATCCTCGCCTGGAACGGCGTGCTGGCCAGTGGGGGCTGGGAGGCTTACAACCTGGTCATCCATGAGCTGGCGCACAAGCTCGACATGCTCAATGGCGATGCCAACGGCCTGCCGCCGCTGCACAGCGGCATGCCTGTGGATGCATGGGCAACCGCCATGCAACAGGCCTATGACGACCTCAACCGCCAGCTGGACGCCAACCCCGACGCCGAAACCGCCATCGACCCGTATGCCGCGGAGAACCCGGCGGAGTTCTTTGCCGTCACCAGCGAGTACTTCTTTAGTGCTCCCGACCTGCTGCAACAGGCTTATCCACAGGTCTACCGCCAGTTGTCGCTGTTCTACCGCCAGGACCCGCTAGCGCGCCTGTGCCGGCTGCAGGCCGAACACCCGGAATACCGCGAAAGCCACGCCTGACGGGGCCGCACATCAGCCCAGGCGTGGCATGCCCATGCAGAATGTGCCTATAATCGCCGCCACTTTTTTGGTCAAACACGGGGGCACTGCCCAATGAGCTACAGCAAGATTCCGGCGGGCAAAGACCTGCCGAACGACATCTACGTCGCCATCGAGATCCCGGCCAACCACGCGCCGATCAAATACGAGATCGACAAGGACAGCGATACCCTGTTCGTCGACCGTTTCATGGCTACCCCGATGTTCTACCCAGCCAACTACGGCTTCATCCCGAACACCCTGGCCGATGACGGTGATCCGCTGGACGTGCTGGTCGTTACCCCTTACCCGGTAGCTCCAGGTTCGGTTATCCGCGCCCGTCCGGTCGGCGTGCTGAACATGACCGACGACGGCGGCGGCGACGCCAAGGTCATCGCTGTTCCTCACGACAAGCTGTCGCAGCTGTACGTCGACGTGAAGGAATACACCGACCTGCCAGCCCTGCTGATCCAGCAGATCGAGCACTTCTTTGCCAACTACAAAGATCTCGAGAAGGGCAAGTGGGTCAAGATCGAAGGCTGGGAAGGCGCTGACGCCGCCCGTGCCGCGATCACCAAATCGGTTGCTGCCTACAAGGGCTGATACCGGTTGCATGAAGAACCCCGCCTTGGCGGGGTTTTTTTATGCCTGATGGATGGCTGGTCGCCCTGGCACTGGATGACCTGCCTGCGCAGCACTTTTGTGGGAGCAACTGTCTTGCTCAAACTCTAAATGCTGGCGCGATCCCTGTGGGAGCGGGAACCGCGCACTTGCTTGGGAGAGTAACAAATCCTACGCAGTCCTACGCCAACGCCCTACAAACAGGCGCTTTTCACACAAACCCCATCAACATCCGGTTCATATCCTTGCTGGCACCCCGCCGCTACACTCGCCGCCATGAACACATCCGGCGACCGCCTCAAAGCCCTGCTCCACGAATGTGGCCTGACCCCTTCCGATTTCGCCGCCCAGCGCAGCGTCACACCCCAGCACGTCAACAACTGGTTCAAGCGCGGTGTGCCCCTGGCCCGGCTGGACGAAATGGCCGACCTGTTCTGCGTGCATCGTCGCTGGTTGCGCACGGGCGAAGGACCCAAACACCACAACCCGATCCTGCGCAACTGCCCGCCAGGGCCCGCGCCCGTCAACCCGCCCACGCCACTGTCGGCGCAAGGCGGCCGGGCACTGAAAGTGCCCTTTTACGAACTGCACAACGGCCTGCTGTCACCCGTGGCCAGCAAACACCTGTGCCTGCCCGCAAAAGCCCTGAAACTGTTGGGAGTGCATGCCAACAACGCCATCTGCCTGGCCATGCCCGCCAGCAACATGACCCCGCTGATTCCACAGCAGGCCACCCTGGCCATTGACCTGGGCATGACCCGGGTGGTCGAGGGCGAAACCTATGCCCTGCTGCACAACGGCGCGCTTCGGGTGAACAACCTCAGCCTCGGCCAGCACGGCACGCTGTACCTGCACAGCCATGACCGGCGCACCTATGCGGTAGAACGCTACACCGCTGCCCAGCGCCAGGCACAAGGGCTGGAAATCCTCGGCTGGGTGTTCCACTGGTCGCATTTCCGCCAGCAACGGCCCGGCTGAAACAACCTGTGCCATTTTTTGCTGGGCATCCTGCGCGCGCCCTTGTATGCTACGCCGCACATTCAGCCCCGACCGGCGCGAGCCGCGGTCCAGAGGGCTCGGCGATATCCCACACGGGCATCTGCCATCTCTTTCAGGCCCTTGATGGCCACACAGTTAAGGCGATTGCGGCTTACCATAAATTAGTCGGAAGCGTCCCCGAGAAGCCGGCCACAAGCCGGCTTTTTAATGCCCGAAGAAAAGCCATTCTCATCCTCTGCAACCTTCCTATGGCTGGGAAAACGCAGTTGTGAGAGCGAAAATAATCTCATTCGCCATTTATCTGACACCACACTGACGCTCATCTGAAAATCGTCGGATAAATGACGTTTCGCGTGGAGCTTTCATCCTCCTGTTCTAGGCTCAAGCCATATGGGAGGAGGTGTAGTCCATGCGCAAATTATTGATTGGCTCGTCGATACTGGCTTGTCTGGTGGTGTTGGGCGGCTGGTTGAGTCGACCGCAGCCGTTGCCGGTCAGGCTGCTGGAGGTTGAGCGGGGGCCGGTGGAAACGGTGGTGGCCAACACGCGCGCGGGCACGCTGAAGTCCTGTCGACGCTCGCACCTGTCCTTCAATGTCGGCGGCCAGGTTGCCGAGTTGCAGGTCAGCGAGGGCCAGCGGGTCCAGCCGGGCCAGGTGCTCATGCGCCTGCGCCAGGACGAGCAGCTGGCCAGGCTGCAAGAGGCCGAGGCGCGGCTGGAGGCCCAGCGCAACACCCGCGAACAGCGTTGCCAGCAAGCTCTCCTGGACCGTCGCGACCTTGATCGCATGGGCCAGCTGGCCGACCGCAAGTTGATTGCCGCCGATCGCCTCGACCAGGCCGCGACCAAGGCCAACCTGGCGAAGCTGATGTGCAGTGCCAGTGCCGTGCTGATCCGCGAGGCTGACGCCAGCCTGCAGCTGCAGCGTTCACTGCTGGAGCAGACGACCCTGCGTGCACCATTTGCCGGCGTAGTCGCAGAAATCAACGGCGAACTCGGTGAGTTCGTCACCCCTTCGCCGCCGGGTATTCCCACACCACCGGCGGTCGACCTTATTGACGACAGCTGCCTGTATGTCGAGGCACCGATTGATGAGGTGGACGCTGCCCGGGTTCACCCCGGAACCGCCGTGCGAATCAGCCTGGACGCCTTCCGTGGCCAGCATTTCACCGGCCGCGTCAGCCGCATCGCACCCTATGTGCGTGAACTGGAGAAGCAGGCGCGCACCGTCGATGTCGAGGTACGCTTCGACCAGCCGCCGTCAGATCTGGCCCTGCTCACCGGCTATAGCGCCGATGTCGAGATCCTCCTGGAGCAGCACGCAAGTGCTTTGCGCATCCCCACTGAAACCCTGCTGGAGGGGCAGCGTGTGCTGCGATATGACCCGAGCGCCCGGGTGTTGCGCGAAGTGCAGGTGCAAACCGGGTTGAGCAACTGGCGCTGGACCGAGGTGCTCGCAGGGCTGGACGAGGATGCGCGTATAGTCGCCAGCCTCGAGCAGGAAGGGCTCAAGGATACCGTGGCGGTGATCCCGGTGGATGCCGCGGAGACCGCGGAGACCGCGAAATGATCCGCCTGCGCGGCGTCAGCCGCAGCTTCCAGCTGGGCGAGCAGCAGGTGATGGGGCTTGACGGCCTGGATCTGGACATCGCCGCCGGTGACTACATGGCGGTGATGGGCCCGTCGGGCTCGGGCAAGTCGACCCTGCTGAACATCCTCGGCCTGCTCGACGCGCCGAGCGCCGGCGAGTACTGGCTGCAGGGCGAGGCCACGGCGGCGCTGAGCGAGGCGCGCCGCGCCCAGTTGCGCAGCCGACTGATAGGCTTCGTGTTCCAGTCCTACCACCTGATCGCACGGCTGACGGTGCTGGAAAACATCGAGCTGCCGATGGTCCTCGCTGGCATCGGTGCGGCGCAACGGCGCAAGCGCAGCAGCCAATTGGTGGAACGCCTTGGGCTGGGCGAGCGCCTTGCCCATCGCCCGGCCGAACTGTCCGGTGGCCAGCGCCAGCGCGTCGCGATCGCCCGGGCGATGGTCATGCAGCCGGCGCTGTTGTTGGCCGACGAGCCCACCGGCAATCTCGATAGCCAGGCCGGCGCCGAGGTCTTCAGCCTGCTGGAAGAGCTCAACGGCGAGGGCCTGACCCTGATAGTGGTGACCCACGACGCCAGCCTGGGCGCCCGCGCACAGCGCCACCTACACATGCGTGACGGGCGCATCCACAGTATTGCGCCGCAACGGGCGCTGGCCTGATGCGCGCTGTCGATGCCCTGGGCTTCTGGCTGGGTGCCTTGCGTGGGCACCGCTCGCGCAGCCTGATGCTACTGCTGGCCATCGCCATCGGGGTGGTGGCGGTCAATCTGCTCACCGGTCTCGGCGCGGGGGCGCGGACCTTTGTCCTGAACGAGTTCTCGCTGCTCGGACGCGACATCCTGATCGTTTTCCCGGGCCGCAAGGAAACCACGGGGCGAATGCCCCCGCTCACTGGCCTGACGCCGCACGAGCTGACCTTGCAGGATGTCCAGGCCATCACCCGGTTGCCGGGCATCCGCCGGGTCGCGCCGCAGCAGGCCGGGCAGATGGAGGTGATAGTCGGCAACCGCAATCGTGAGGTGCTGACCCTGGGCACCACCCGGGACTTCTTCGCCATTCGCCAACTGACGGTCGTCCAGGGCCAACCCCTGCCGGCGCTGGACCCTGAGCAGGCCGAGGCCGTCTGCGTGATCGGCGGCAAACTCCGGCGCGAGCTGTTCGGTGCACGCCCGGCCCTGGGTGAATGGTTGCGCGCCGGCGACCGGCGCTTCCGGGTGGTCGGTATCCTCGGTGAGCGGGGCGAATCCCTGGGCATGGATTTCGCCGAGATGTTGATCATCCCGGTGGCCAGTGCCCAGGCCTTGTTCAATAGCGAGGGGTTGTCGCGGGTGTTTGTCGAGGTGCATGGTCCGAGCGTTCTCGACCGTAGCAAGCGCCTGATACTCGCCGCGCTCAAGGAACGCCACGAGGGTGAGGAAGACGTCACCCTGGTCAGCCAGGACAGCCTGCTCAGCGCCTTCGACCAGATACTCGCGGTGCTGACCTTGGCGGTGGCCGGGATTGCCGCGATCAGCCTGGTGGTGGCAGGCATCCTGATCATGAACGTGACCTGGATTGCGGTGAGCCAGCGCAGCGCCGAGATCGGCCTGCTCAAAGCCATAGGTGTGACGGCGGCGCAACTGCGCCTGCTGTTCCTCGGCGAGGCGGCGCTGCTGGCCCTGACGGGGGCGCTGGCGGGGCTGCTGCTGGCCGAAACCTTGCTCTGGCTGGGGCGCCTGGCGTTCGATCTGCCGCTCTATGCACCCTGGTGGGCACGGGCTGGCGCAGTACTGCTGGCACTCGGCACGGCACTGCTGTTCGCCTGGCTGCCGGCCGCTCGGGCCTCGGCGCTGGAGCCGGTGGCGGCGCTACGCCCGCCGGGAGCGCACTGATGCGCTGGCAAGATGGTCTCCGGCTGACCAGCTCGGCGCTGACCTGCCGCCCCTTGCGCAGCCTGCTGACCCTGCTCGGGGTAGCGATCGGCATAGCCGCCGTGGCGCTGCTCACGGCCATCGGCGAGGGCGTGCGCGGCTATGTGCTGGAGAACTTCTCGCAGTTCGGTACACGGATCATCACCGTGCGCCCGGGCAAGACCCAAACCAGCGGCCTCGGCGGCCTGCTCGGCAGCGTACGGCCACTGACCATCAGTGACACCGATGCCCTGCGGCGCTTGCCGCATGTCGAAGCGGCGGTGCCAATCATTCAGGGCAGCGGGGATGTCCAGTTCGGCCAGCTGAGCCGGCGCAGCGACATTCTCGGTGGTGGCCATCAGCTGGCGCAGGCCTGGCGCATGCAGCTGAGCCTGGGCGAGTTCCTGCCCGCGGCCCGTGACGGTCGCTCGCCGCCCTATGTGGTGCTCGGCCATCAGCTGCGTGCCGAGCTGTTCGGTGCGCGCAATCCGCTGGGCGAGTTGATTCGCGTCGGCGGCGTGCGTTTCCGGGTGATCGGCGTGATGGAAAAGAAGGGCCAGTTGCTCGGTTTCAACCTCGACGATATCGCCTACATCCCGGTGGATTGGGCGCAAAGCCTGTTCAACCGCACCGGGGTGGTCAAAGCCCATGTAGTGTTCGGCGCAGGCACCACTTCAAAGGCGTTGTGCCGGCAGATTCGCGAGGTGCTCGGCGAACGGCACGGCACGGAGGACTTCAGCCTGACCACCCAGGACGACATGCTACGCAGCTTCAACCGCGTGCTCGGCACCCTGAGCCTGGCCATCGGTGCCTTGGGGGGTATTTCGCTGTTGGTTGGCGCGGTCGGCATTCTCACCATCATGACGACCGCTGTGGGCGAGCGCACGGCGGAAATCGGCCTGTTGCGGGCGATTGGCGCCAGCCCGCGGCAGGTGCTCGGACTGTTTCTCGCCGAAGCGACACTGCTGTCCCTGGCCGGTGGGCTGCTTGGCCTGCTGTTGATGGGCCTCCTGCTCGGGCTACTGCACCTGGCCATGCCGAGCCTGCCCTTGGCGCTGCATCCGCTGTTTCTGCTACTGGCGCTGCTGCTGGCGGCGGTGCTGGGGGTTCTCGCCGGCCTGGCTCCGGCACTGCGGGCCGCCCGCCTGCATCCGGTGGCGGCGCTGCGCAGTGAGTAGCGGCCAGGCCAATGAGCCGTACGCTGCATGAAGATCTCTACAGGCTTTACTGGGGCTCCTTTGCAGCCCTTCGCGGGCACGCCCGCTCCCACAGCTCCCGCGCATGTCCTGGCTACAGCGCCATCCCTGTGGGAGCGGGCGTGCCCGCGAAGGGCCGCAAGGCGGCCCCAGACTCAGCATGCCATGCGCTTCATCAGTCACACCCACCACAAGCTGACAGAAAAGTAATCTGAAGCTCAGCCAGCTGACAGCGCAGATCAGCTAGCGTGAAGGAAGATTGTGGGGCTTCTCGACCCACACGCTGGGCATTCACCCGCCTGAATACCAGCAACTTTTCGACTGACTGGACGCAACGGCATGCAAAGCAAAACCACCAGACGCTCCTTCGTCAAAGGCCTGGCCGCTACCGGACTACTTGGCGGGCTGGGCATGTGGCGCACGCCGGTCTGGGCCGTGACCAGCCCCGGCCAACCGAATGTGCTGAGCGGCACCGACTTCGACCTCTACATCGGTGAGCTGCCGGTCAACATTACCGGCGCTGCGCGCACAGCGATGGCCATCAACGGCTCCATACCCGGGCCCATTCTGCGCTGGCGCGAAGGCGATACCGTCACGCTGCGTGTGCGCAACCGCTTGCAGCAGGACACCTCCATTCACTGGCACGGCATCATCCTGCCGGCGAACATGGACGGCGTGCCGGGCCTGAGCTTCCATGGCATCGCCCCCGACGGCATGTATGAGTACAGGTTCAAGGTCCAGCAGAACGGCACCTACTGGTACCACAGCCACTCCGGTTTCCAGGAGCAGGTCGGGGTGTACGGCGCCCTGGTCATCGATGCCAAAGAGCCTGAGCCATTCACCTATGACCGAGACTATGTGGTCATGCTCAGCGACTGGACGGATGAAGACCCTGCCCGGGTGCTGTCCAAGCTCAAGAAGCAGTCCGACTATTACAACTACCACAAGCGCACGGTGGCTGATTTCGTCAACGACGTGAGCGAAATGGGCTGGTCCGCTGCGGTAGCCGACCGCAAGATGTGGGCCGAGATGAAGATGAGCCCCACCGATCTCGCCGACGTGAGCGGTTACACCTACACCTACCTGATGAACGGCCAAGCCCCGGACGGTAACTGGACGGGCGTGTTCAAGCCGGGCGAGAAAATCCGCCTGCGCTTCATCAACGGCTCGGCCATGACGTATTTCGATGTGCGAATTCCCGGCCTGAAGATGACGGTTGTCGCGGCGGATGGGCAGCATGTAAAGCCCGTTTCGGTCGACGAGTTCCGCATCGCCGTTGCCGAAACCTACGACGTCATTGTTGAGCCGGAGAACGAGCAGGCTTACACCATTTTCGCTCAATCCATGGACCGTACCGGGTATTCCAGGGGCACCCTGGCTGTTCGCGAAGGCTTGCAAGCCCCTGTTCCAGCTGTCGATCCACGGCCACTCATTTCCATGAGCGATATGGGCATGGACCATGGTGGCATGGGTGGTATGGACCACGGCAGCATGGCCGGCATGGATCACGGCGACATGGCTGGTATGGACCACGGCAGCATGGCCGGCATGGACCATGGCGACATGGCTGGTGCCAGCGCGGCCATGCAGAGCCACCCAGACTCCGAGACCAACAACCCCCTGGTCGACATGCAGACGATGACCCCTACGCCAAAACTGGGCGATCCGGGCATCGGGCTGCGTGACAACGGCCGCCGTGTGCTGACCTATGCGGACCTGCGCAGCACCTTCCCGGACCCGGACGGCCGCGCGCCAGGTCGCACAATCGAGCTGCACCTCACCGGCCACATGGAAAAGTTCGCCTGGTCCTTTGACGGCATCAAGTTTTCCGATGCCGAGCCATTGCGCCTCAAGTATGGCGAGCGCCTGCGCATCACCCTGGTCAACGACACCATGATGACTCACCCCATCCATCTGCATGGCATGTGGAGCGACCTGGAGGATGAGAACGGCAACTTCATGGTGCGCAAACACACGATCGACATGCCGCCTGGCTCCAAACGAAGCTACCGCGTCACTGCAGATGCTTTAGGACGTTGGGCCTATCACTGTCACCTGCTGTTCCACATGGAAATGGGCATGTTCCGCGAAGTCCGTGTGGACGAATGAACTGGAGATCCGAGATGAGCAAACCAATGAAACGAAGCGCGTTTTTCCTTTCTGCTGCGATGGCCGGCCTGTTTGCCGTTTATGCCCCGTCATCATGGTCCGACGGCGATAATCAGCAGCCTGCCGATGCCGCAAAAGCCAAGGGCGCCCAAGGCATGGACCATGGTGCGATGAAGGGCATGGATCACGGCGCCATGAAAGGGATGGATCACGGCTCGATGAAAGGTATGAACCATGACGCCATGAAGGGTATGGACCATGGCTCGATGCAAGGCATGGACCACGGCAAGATGATGGAATCCCATGGCAGCGACAAAGCCAAGGCAGGGAAAGATGCTCAATAGCCTGGCACGACCATCGCTGCTGGCATTGACCGTTTCGCTCGGCGTGCTGGGAGCTGCGCCCAGCTTCGCCGCTGAAGAAATGGACCATTCGACGATGGACCATTCAGCCATGGGGCACGGCTCCATGCCGATGGATAATGCCCCGTCGCATGACTCGATGCCAGGCATGGACCACAGCCAGATGGGGCACGGTCAGCCCACGGCCAAACCCGCGCCCATGGACCACGGCAAGATGGATCATGGCAGCATGCAGGGCATGGATCATGGCGAAATGGATCATGGCGAAATGGATCATGGTGCCATGGACCATTCGAAAATGAACCACGGCTCGGCGGATACGCCGACGACCAGCCGTACCCCGATCCCGGTGCTGACCGATGCCGACCGCCAGGCGGCCTTCCCGCCGTTGGGCGGGCATCAGATGCACGACAGTGCGATCAACAGCTTCTTCCTGCTGGATCAGCTCGAGTACCAGGATGCCGATGAAGGCAGCACGCTGGCCTGGGATGCTTCTGGCTGGATAGGCGGCGATATCAACCGGCTGTGGATCCGCTCCGAAGGTGAACGCACCAACGGTGTCACCGAGGATGCCGAATTGCAGCTGCTGTACGGCCGCTCGATCAGCCCATGGTGGGATGTGGTTGCCGGGGTGCGCCAGGATTTCAAGCCTGAATCTCCCCAGACCTGGGCGGCGTTCGGTATCCAGGGCATGGCACTTTACGACTTCGAGGCCGAAGCCACTGCGTTCATTGGCGAGAACGGCCAGACTGCCGCGCGCCTGGAAGGCGACTACGACATTCTGCTGACCAACCGCCTGATCCTGCAGCCAACCGCTGAAGCCAATTTCTATGGCAAGAACGACCCTGGGCGCGGCGTGGGCTCCGGCCTGGCCAATACCGAAATCGGGCTGCGCCTGCGCTATGAAATTGTCCGCCAGTTCGCCCCCTATATCGGCGTCACCTGGAACCGCTCCTACGGCAAAACCGCCGATTTCATCCGCGACGAGGGTGGTGATGTGGATGAAGCGCGTTTCGTGGCCGGTATTCGCCTGTGGTTTTGAGAACCAGACATGAAAAAAACAATTACAACGCTTGTTGCAGCAGGCGCAGTGGCCAGCGTGGCCGTGCTGGGTGCCGCGTACTCCGGCCTGGTCAATGTCGGAGCCGATGATCCCCATTTCCCCGCCGTGCATGCCTTTCTGGCCATGGCACGGGAGCGCTCGATCGCAGTGCGGGCCAGGGACATCGAGGTGCCAGACCTGAAAGATGAAGCGCTGATCCGTACCGGCGCCGGTAACTACAATGCCATGTGCATCGGTTGCCACCTCGCCCCTGGCGTCGAGAACACCGAGCTCAGCCAGGCTCTGTATCCATCCCCCCCCAACCTTGCCAGGAGCGGGATCAGTGGCGACCCTGCGGCTGCGTTCTGGATCATCAAGCACGGCATCAAGGCCTCCGGCATGCCGGCCTGGGGCAAAAGCATGGGCGATGAATACATCTGGGGCATTGTCGCCTTCCTGGATCAGCTACCCCAGTTGAACGCCCAACAGTACAAGACAATGGTCACGGCCAGTGGCGGCCACCAGCATGGTGGTGGCGAAAGTGAAATGCACAACCATGAAGGCCAGCACGGCGACAACGTGCCTGACCACCATGGTGAGCAGGCCTCGGGCGCAGGCCATCGTGATGAGGGGCATTCAAAGGCGCATACTCATCGTGATGGCAAGCAGCACATGCATAAAGACTGAAGGCAGCTTCGCACTACCTTCAGTTGTCACGCAGAGTACGTAGCACGCGGTCCGCCAACGCCAGGCAACTGGTCAAACCCGGTGACTCGATGCCAAACAGGTTCACCAGCCCCGGCACGCCATGCTCGGCAGGCGTACTGATGACAAAGTCCGCCGCCGGGTCCAGCGGGCCGCTGATTTTCGGGCGGATGCCGCTGTAGGCCGGTTGCAGGCTGGCGTCGGGCAGGTCGGGCCAATAGCGCCGTACCGCGGCGTAGAAACTGTCGCCGCGTCGAGGGTCTACCGGGTAGTCGATCTGTTCCACCCACTCCACATCCGGGCCGAAGCGCGCCTGGCCACCGAGGTCGAGGGTCATGTGCACACCCAGGCCGGCGTGCTCCGGTGCCGGGTACACCAGGTGCCGAAATGGCGCACGACCGCTCAGGCTGAAGTAGCTGCCTTTGCATAGATAGGCCTTGGGCACATGGACAGGGTCGAGGCCTGTGATATGGCGAGCGACTTCAACCGCCGATAACCCGGCGCAGTTGATCAACCGCTGGCAGGTCAGGCTCATCGGCTCGGCACCGCCCATATCCAGGCTGAAACCGGCCTCGATCACCCGCGCGGCCAGCATTGGGGTATGCAGAACCAAGGTCGCCCCCGCAGCCTCGGCGTCCCCCAGCAGGGCGAGCATCAAACCGTGAGAGTCGATGATGCCGGTGGACGGCGACCACAGTGCAGCGACGCATGACAGCGCCGGCTCCAGCGCACGCGCCTGCTCGGCGTCGAGCCATTGCAGGTCGTCAACGCCATTGCGCCGGCCCTGCTCCAGCAGGCGCTGCAAGCCTTCGACCTGGGCCACATCGGTGGCGACAATCAGTTTGCCGAGGCGTTGGTATTCAACGCCCCGACTGTCGCAATAGGCATACAGGCGTTGCTTGCCCTCGACACACAACTGCGCCTTGAGGCTGCCATCGGGGTAATACAGGCCGGCGTGGATCACCTCGGAGTTGCGTGAGCTGACCCCGACGCCGATGCCCTCGCCCGCCTCCACCACCAGCACTTCATGGCCAGCCTGGGCCAAGGCACGCGCCACAGCTAGGCCGACCACACCGGCCCCGACCACCACACACTCGATATCAACGCTCACCTGTACCTCGCTTGTCGAAAGGTTTGACTGGCCTGTATTACCCCAGGCGCCACTCTAATCAAGAGGGCCAGCAGGTGTATACCGACAGGTTTGCAGCGCCTGTCAGACCGAGCGCCGCCCGCGCGGCGCTTCGCAGCACAAGGCTGCTCCTACATTTGTTTCGGGCCAATATCGCCTGTGCCAGGCGCACGCGGTCGCCTTGTTTGTGCGACGCGATATCACGGCATGCGCCAAGGCGTTCGCGCGCGAATTACACAGGAAGGACTGGGCCGAAACAGATGTAGGAGCAGCCTTGTGCTGCGAAGCGCCGCGCGGGCGGCGCTCGGTCTGCCAGGCGCTGAAACTGCCGCGGCGAACACCTTGCGGCCCTCATGCGACCTGAAGGCAAACGCTCACTGCCCCATGCCCAACTCAGCATCATCCATCAGCGCCTTGGCCATCGCACTCAGGTAGTGCGCAGCCCAGATCATCATCGGCTTCTCATCCATCAGGCCGGTGATGGTCAGTTCGCGGACATAGCCCATCAACTCTGAGGACTGCTCGCGGGCATCGCGGCAGGGGATGCCGGGCTCGATGCGGAACAGTGGGTGGGTGCCATGTTCGCCTTGGTAGAACGTGGTCTTGCCGACAGTGAAATGGGTGTCTTCTGTGGTCATTGTTGAATCCCCTGAAAGTTCTCGACTGCTTGCTCTGGCCCTTTCGCGGGCACGCCCGCTCCCACAGGTACTGTGCAAGTCTTGAGTACCGTGAAGAACCTGTGGGAGCGGGCGTGCCCGCGAAGAGGCCAGAACAGGCAACACATTGCTTAGGCCCTAGTGCAAAGTCCTGGGCTCAGTGGGCATCTGCACCTGAATCAATGCCGACTCCAGCAAAGCCCGCAGCGTCTCCAGTTCATGCATCGACGTCATCATCAAAACCGACGCCGGCGACTTGGGCTGCAACTGCATGGCCTGATGCACAACGGTCGCAGCGCACAGCGCGTAGTCCGTGGCCTGGATCAAGGTGTCTTCAAGGGAATGAATATCGTGGGGTGGATCGGGGACAATCTTAAGCATGGTGACACTCTCTATAGGTTGGCTAGAGCTACCACTCATGACTTGCAGTGTGATGGGTGGCAGCCACGTACGGGTCTGCAAGACCGGCAGAGAGCAAAATCCGGCAGGTTCGAAAACCTCCCGTACGCAGCCACCATTAAGCGCGCGCAATGGCATGCCATTGGCATCGGTGATCGGCATTTTGCTCTGGACAGGCTTGCAGGCCCGGTCGCTGATTTGGCAACGACAGGGCCACACTAGGCCGCCAGGAACACCACCGCAATGGCTCAAGGGCGCTAGGAAGCTATTTCAGAAATGGCCTACGCGCAACGGGAAAAATCTGATTATTACCGGCGCGATTGAAGGGATGTCGCGGTAAACCTGTCAGCCCTTCACACACACCACCTGCCGCAAGGTGTGCACCACCTCCACCAGCTCCTGCTGCGCGCGCATCACCGCATCGATGTCCTTGTAGGCCATGGGGATCTCGTCGATCACCTCCTTGTCCTTGCGGCATTCCACATGCGCCGTGGCCCGCCGCTGGTCTTCCACGGTGAAGCGGCTCTTGGCCTTGGTCCGACTCATCAGCCGGCCGGCACCATGGCTGCAGGAACAGAACGCTTCCTCGTTGCCCAGCCCTCGCACGATGAAACTCCTGGCCCCCATCGAGCCGGGAATGATGCCCAACTGCCCCTTCTGCGCCGACACCGCGCCCTTGCGTGTCACCAGCACCTCTCGGCCAAAATGCTGCTCGCGCTGCACATAGTTGTGGTGGCAGTTCACCGCTTCCAGGCTGGCCTCGAACGGTTTGCCCAGCGCCTTGCGCGCCGCACCGACCACCGCCAGCATCATCAGCTCGCGGTTCTGCCTGGCGTAGTCCTGCGCCCACTCCACCGCTTCGACGTAGTCGGCGAAATGGCGACTGCCTTCCTCGAAGTACGCCAGGTCCTTGTCCGGCAGGTTGGCCAGGTGCTGGCGCATGTCGGCCTGGGCCAGTTCGATGAACAGGTTGCCAATGGCATTGCCCACGCCCCGAGAGCCGCTGTGCAACATGAACCAGACGCGGTCGGCCTCGTCCAGGCACACCTCGATGAAATGGTTGCCACCGCCCAGCGTCCCCAGGTGATGGCGGTTATTGGTCTTCTCCAGCCGCGGGTACTTGTCGGTGATGGCCTTGAAGCGCCCCGCCAGTTGCCCCCAGGCCTTGTCCGCCTTGGCTGGCACATCGGCCCAGGCGCCCTGGTCACGTTTGCCGAAGGTCTTGCCGTGTGGCACGGCGTGTTCGATGGCACTGCGCAGGCCATGCAGGTTGTCCGGCAGGTCGCGGGCGTGCAGCGACGTGCGCGCAGCGATCATGCCGCAGCCGATGTCCACACCTACCGCGGCGGGGATGATCGCGCCAACGGTGGGAATGACGCTGCCGATGGTCGAGCCCTTGCCCAGGTGCACGTCGGGCATCACTGCCAGGTGCTTGAAGATGAACGGCATCCTCGCCGTGTTGAGCAGTTGCTTGCGGGCGTCGTCTTCGACAGGTACGCCATCGGTCCACAACTTGACCGGCTTGCCGCCGGCGACCTGGAGAATGTTCATGGGGCTGTTCCTCGAATGCATACCAGCATGATACCGCCAAAGGTCGTAGGGCCACGGGTTGCCAGTGGGGTGGCAATGTGCTGTATGCTTGGCCGGTCTTCAGGGCGGGGTGAAAGTCCCCACCGGCGGTAAATCGAAAGATGAGCCCGCGAGCGCCCCGGCCATGCCGGGGGTCAGCAGATCTGGTGAAACTCCAGAGCCGACGGTCATAGTCCGGATGAAAGAAGGCGTCAGGCAGGGGCCATCCGGGCGCCCCTGCGCGCGCATTTTGTTCGCCCCGAGACGTTCATCGATCATTCACGAGGAGCGTTTCATGTCCACCATGCACCACCCGCAATTCCCCAATGTCAGCGCCGCCATCGCCGCCTTCAAGGCCGGGCGCCCCGTGCTGCTGCTCGACGACGACGACCGCGAGGACGAAGCGGACATCATCGCCGCCGCCGAGAACATCTCGCTGCAGACCATGGCCATGATGATTCGCGATTGCAGCGGCATCGTCTGCCTGTGCCTGGACGAGGCCACCGTCGACGAACTGCAACTGGCACCCATGGTGCAGAACAACCAGGCCCGCCATGGCACCGGCTTCACCGTCACCATCGAGGCGGCGGAAGGTATCACTACCGGGGTGTCCGCCCAGGACCGCATCACTACCATTGGCGCGGCACTGCGCTCCACGGCGGACCAGCGCCATATCGTCAGCCCGGGGCATGTGTTCCCGCTGCGCGCCCGCAATGGCGGGGTGCTGACCCGCCGTGGCCACACCGAAGGCTCGGTGGACCTGGCACGCCTGGCCGGGTTGCGCCCGGCGGCAGTGCTGTGCGAACTGATGAACCCCGATGGCACGATGGCCCGTGGCGAGCAGGTGGCGGTGTATGCGCGGCAGTACAATTTGCCGGTGCTGACCATCGAGGAACTGGCGCGGTACCGTGAGGCCATGCTGGAGCGGGAAGCAGAGCCAGCCTGATCCACCGCACGGGGCCGCTTTGCGGCCCATTCGCGGGTAAACCCGCTCCCACAGGGACCGCGCAGACTCGGAACCGGTGCAGTACCTGTGAGAGCGGGTTTACCCGCGAAGAGGCCGGCAAGTCCAACCTCAGGCTGCCGGAAGTTTGCTCCCCCCGCCCCGCTCTGCTAGTGTCGCGCCGTTCTGAATGCCACCGAGACAGCCGCCATGGCCCGCAAAAAAGCCTCCCTCGATTTCGAGCAATCCCTCGCAGACCTGCAAGCACTGGTCGAGCGCCTGGAGAACGGCGAGTTGTCGCTGGAAGAGTCGCTGGCCGCCTTCGAGCAAGGCATCGCCCTGACCCGTGATTGCCAGGGCGCCCTGGCCCAGGCCGAACAGAAGGTGCAGATCCTGCTGGAACGCGATGGCGAACTGGCTGCCCAGCCCTTCGACGCGGAGCCGGAAGCATGATCGGCACCTACCAGGCCAGCTGCCAGGCACGGGTCGACGCCGCCCTCGAACCGTTGTTCGTCGCCCCGACCAAGGAACTCGAACGCCTTTACGCCGCCATGCGCTACAGCGTGATGAACGGTGGCAAACGCGTCCGCCCGCTGCTGGCCTACGCGGCCTGCGAAGCCTTGGGCGCCCCGGCCGAACAGGCCAACGGCGCAGCCTGTGCGGTGGAACTGATCCACGCCTACTCGCTGGTGCATGACGACCTGCCGGCCATGGACGACGACGACCTGCGCCGCGGCCAGCCGACCACCCACAAAGCCTTCGACGAAGCCTGCGCGATCCTCGCCGGCGACGGTTTGCAAAGCCTGGCCTTCAGCGCCCTGCTCGACCCGCGCCTGAGCCCGCAGGCCGACAGCATTCGCCTGGCCATGGTCCAGGCCCTGGCCAAGGCGGCCGGCCCGGCAGGCATGGTCGGTGGCCAGGCCATCGACCTGGGCTCGGTGGGCCTGAAGCTGGACCAGCAAGCGCTGGAGTTCATGCACCGGCACAAGACCGGTGCGCTGATCGAAGCCAGCGTGCGCCTCGGTGCCCTGGCCAGCGCCCGCGCCGAACAGGCGCAACTGGATGCCCTGCAGACCTACGCGCAGGCCATCGGCCTGGCGTTTCAGGTGCAGGACGACATCCTCGACGTGGAAAGCGACACCGCCACCCTGGGCAAACGCCAGGGGGCTGATATCGCCCGTGACAAACCGACCTACCCGGCGCTGCTGGGCCTGGAAGCGGCCAAGGCCTATGCGATCGAATTGCGCGACCAGGCGCTGGTCGCACTGGGTGGGTTCGGCGACAAGGCCGAACCGCTGCGGGCGTTGGCGCGTTACATCGTCGAACGCCGCAACTGATTTGATTGGGGCCGCTGTGCGGCCCTTCGCGGGCAAGCCCGCTCCTACAGGACAGCGCTGCACCTGTGGGAGCGGGCTTGCCCGCGAAGGGCTGCAAAGCAGCCCCATGCGACACCCGTCTGAATGGGCAGTATTTCCTACAATGGGGTAAACTGCCGCCTCTTCACACACCTATAACGACTCGCCTGATGCCCACGACGTTTCAAGAGATCCCCCGCGAACGCCCGGTCACGCCGTTGCTCGACCGCGCTGACACGCCTGCCGGCCTGCGCCGGCTGGCCGAAGCCGACCTGGAGACCCTGGCCGACGAGCTGCGCCAGGAACTGCTCTACACCGTGGGTCAGACCGGTGGGCATTTTGGTGCCGGCCTGGGCGTCATCGAGCTGACCATCGCCCTGCACTACGTCTTCGACACCCCGGACGACCGGTTGGTGTGGGATGTGGGTCACCAGGCCTATCCGCACAAGATCCTCACCGGGCGCCGTAACCGCATGCTCAGCCTGCGCCAGAAGGACGGCATCGCCGCCTTCCCGCGCCGCAGCGAGAGCGAGTACGACACCTTCGGCGTCGGCCACTCCAGCACCTCGATCAGCGCCGCGCTGGGCATGGCCATTGCCGCCCGCCTGCAGAACAGCGCACGCAAGTCGATCGCGGTGATCGGCGACGGCGCACTGACCGCCGGCATGGCCTTCGAGGCGTTGAACCACGCCCAGGAAGTCAACGCCGACATGCTGGTGATCCTCAACGACAACGACATGTCGATTTCGCGCAATGTCGGTGGCCTGTCCAACTACCTGGCCAAGATCCTCTCCAGCCGCACCTACGCGAGCATGCGCGAAGGCAGCAAGAAAGTGCTGTCGCGCCTGCCGGGCGCTTGGGAAATCGCCCGCCGCACCGAGGAGTACGCCAAAGGCATGCTGGTGCCGGGCACGCTGTTCGAAGAGCTGGGCTGGAACTACATCGGCCCGATCGACGGCCACGACCTGCCGACCATGATCGCCACCCTGCGCAACATGCGTGACCTCAAGGGCCCGCAGTTCCTGCACGTGGTGACCAAGAAGGGCAAGGGCTTCGCCCCGGCCGAGCTTGACCCGATCGGCTACCACGCCATCACCAAGCTGGAGCCGGCCGACAAGCCCGCCGCACCGAAGAAAGCCAGCGGCCCGAAATACTCTGCGGTGTTCGGCCAGTGGCTGTGCGACATGGCCGCCGCCGACAACCGCCTGGTGGGCATTACCCCGGCAATGAAGGAAGGCTCCGACCTGGTCGATTTCAGCGAGCGCTACCCGGAGCGTTACTTCGACGTGGCGATCGCCGAGCAGCATGCCGTGACCCTGGCGGCCGGCATGGCCTGCGAGGGCAGCAAGCCGGTGGTGGCGATCTACTCCACCTTCCTGCAGCGCGCCTACGACCAGCTGATCCACGATGTGGCAGTACAGAACCTCGACGTGCTGTTCGCCATCGACCGCGCCGGCCTGGTCGGTGAAGACGGCCCGACCCACGCGGGCAGCTACGACCTGTCGTACCTGCGCTGCATCCCGGGCATGCTGGTGATGACCCCAAGCGACGAGAACGAGCTGCGCAAGATGCTCAGCACCGGCCACCTGTACAACGGCCCGGCGGCTGTGCGCTACCCACGTGGCACCGGCCCGAACGCGCCGATCAGCGGTGACCTGCAGCCGCTGGAAATCGGCAAGGGCGTGGTCCGTCGCCAGGGCGAGAAAGTCGCCTTGCTGGTGTTTGGCGTGCAACTGGCCGAGGCCATGCAGGTAGCCGAGCAGATCAACGCTACCGTGGTCGACATGCGTTTCGTCAAACCGCTGGACGAGGCACTGGTGCTGGAGCTGGCCGCAAGCCATGAGCTACTGGTGACCATCGAAGAGAACGCCATCATGGGCGGTGCCGGTGCGGCTGTTGGTGAGTTCCTGGCCAGCCAGGCGATCGTGAAACCGCTGCTGCATCTGGGGTTGCCGGACATCTATGTCGAGCACGCCAAGCCTGCGCAGATGCTGGCTGAGTGTGGGCTGGATGCGGCCGGGATCGAGGCTTCGGTGAAGGCTCGGATGGCCAGGCTCGGGTTGTAATCCCCGGGGCCGCTTTGCGGCCCTTTCGCGACACAAGGCCGCTCCCACAAAGGTCGTGCAAGCACCAAGCCTTGTGCAGTCCCTGTGGGAGCGGCCTTGCGTCGCGATCGAGGGCGCAGCCCTCGCAGAACCTCACCTGGGCGTTGGTACTTTAGCCTCGAGCAACGCACACAAGCGCGCCGTTGCTTCGATCATCTGCCCGCTGGGCCGCTCCAGGCCTTTGTCGGGCACCACCAGCAAACGATCATCGGCAACCGCACGCAATTGCGGCCAAGCCTTCCAGCTCGCCAGCTGCGCTTCATCACCCGCCAGAATCACCTGCGGATTGCGCAGCAGCACAGATTCCACATTGACCTGCGGCGCCGGCTGGGTGAGATCGGCGAAGACATTACGCGCCCCGCACACGGCCAGGGCATCGCTGACCACCTGCCGGCCACCGAGCGTATACAGCGGTCGGTCCCATACCTGGTAGAACACCTGCAAAGGCTCGTCACGTCGATACTGCTGGCGCAGCTGCCGCAGCCGGTCACGCAGGGCCTGGGCATACCGATGGCCTTGGTCGGCACGGCCGATACGCCCGGCAATGGCTTCGATCTGCTCGATCAGCTGGCCGATATCATGGGGTTCGGCGCTGAAGGTGGCGATGCCCAAGCGCTTGAGCTGGTCGCGTTGGGCCGGTGGCACGCTGCCCGGCCACAGCAGCAACAGGTCGGGGCGCAGGCTGAGCAGGCGCTCCAGGTCCAGTTGCCCCTGGCGACCCACCGAGGGCAGCTCGCGCAGCGCCGCCGGCCGTTCGCCACCGTCGAGCACACCTACCAGCAGGTCATCGGCCTGCAGTTCGAGCATGATCTCGCTCATCGATGGGGCCAGGCTGACCACCCGCAGGGGTTCGCCGGCCAGTGCGGAGCAGGCGAACAGCGCCAGCAGGCCGGGCAGCAGGCGCATCAGCCGAGCTGGCGGGGAATGCGATAGAGGTACAGCACCACCACGGAGGACAACGCCAGCAGGATCTGCGGCACCACCTCCAGGCCGACCAGCACCGACAGGGCGGCGACCCAGGCCGGAAAGCAGGCATACAGCATGGCCAGGCGCCGTACCCGCGCCAGCTCGATCCAGGCGGCGGGTTCTTCGCCAGTGCCGAGCACCTTGGAGGTGGCAATGAGGGCGTGCTTGTAGGCACCGAAGCGCGGCAGGCTGAGGAACATGGTCGCCGCGCCGGCAATGAACAGTGGCATGGCCAGCACCGAGGCCAGCGCATCACCGCCACCGAAGGCCCAGGCCATCACCGGCAGCGGCACCAGGCCCACCGCCAGGTACTGCCACCAGGCCAGCGCCAGGCGCCGCTTGACCTCGGCGCGGGTCACGCCTGAGGCACCTCGCCCTGGTGCTCGTTACCCAGCATGTGGCCCAGCTTGCCGGCCTTGGTCGCCAGGTAGTAGCGGTTGTGCGGGTTGTGCCCGGTGTGCAGCGGCACGCGCTCGGCGACAACGATGTTCATGTCGGTCAGGGCTTTGACCTTGCGCGGGTTGTTGGTCATCAGGCGCAGCGACTTCACGCCCAGGTGCTCCAGCATCGGCAGGCACATGGCGTAGTCGCGCTGATCGGCGGCGAAGCCCAGGCGCTCGTTGGCCTCGACGGTGTCGGCGCCACCATCCTGCAGCTCGTAGGCGCGAATCTTGTTCAGCAGGCCGATGCCACGGCCTTCCTGGCGCAGGTACAGCAGCACGCCACGGCCTTCGCGGGCGATGGCCTGCAGCGCCGCTTCCAGCTGCGAGCCGCAGTCGCAGCGCTGGCTGAACAGGGCATCGCCGGTCAGGCACTCGGAGTGCAGGCGCCCCAGCACCGGCTGGCCGTCCGCGATGTCACCCAGGCTGAGCACCACATGCTCACGGCCGGTGGCTTCGTCAAGGAAGCCATGCATGGTGAAGGTCGCGAAGGGAGTCGGGAGTTTAGAGGCGGCAACAAAGACGACGGGCACGTTGTGCTCCTGGAATAAGTTGAAAATTTCTCGTGGGCCGATTGTATCAGCAGGTTGAGGGATGTGGGCTGGCTGAATACCGTGGCTTAAGATCGAAAAGTTCGATGCTTAGCAGAGGTCTGTACTCAATCCTGTGGGAGCGGGCATGCCCGCGAACACCGGCGTAGCCGGTGCCACCACCGCGGTGGATTCTTCGCGGGCACGCCCGCTCCCACAGGGCCCGTGTCAGCCCATGAAACGGGTTGTTTAATGCGGTTTGCTGTCCGCACTGAACGGATAAGGCTGCTGCCAGCGCTGGAAAATCGCCTTCAGCTCGCCACTGCGCACCAGTTCGGCCATGCGCTTGTCGAACAGGTCGCGCAGGGCCCTGGCCTGGTCGTTGCGGGCAAAAGCCAGGTACAGCGGCAGTTCGGCCACATGGGTGCGACGGAAGCGCTCCGGCTGGGAGGCCTGGCCGAGCACGTAGTCGACCTCGGTCAGGGCGTCGATGTAGAAGTCCACACGGTCATGCTCAAGCATCGGCAAGATGCCCTCGCGACGCTGGACTTCACGGAACTCCTGCACGTTCGGCAGGTAGCTGCCGTAGTCGTAGCCACGCACCCACACCAGGCGGTACTTGCCGACGCTCTCCAGGGTAGGCACAGGCTTGCTGGCCAGCCCCAGGGCGTAGATATGGTCCATGTCGAAGTGCCAGCGCGGGTACAGGTTGTCGTCGTTCTCTTCCTTGTACGAGCCTACCCAGGCGTCAGCCTCACCACGCTTCACCAATCCGATCGCACGGCTGTAGGGCGCGCTCAGGGTCACCACCTTGACCCCGGCCGGCTCGAACACCTTGCGCAGCACGTCCCAGGCTAACCCGGTACCGTCGGCGCCGGTGTAGTCGAGCCACTCTTCGCTGACCAGGTGGATGTGCTTTGGCACACCTTCGGCAGCCGCCGCCCACGGGGCAAGGCTCAGCAGCATTGCCAGCAGCATCGTCCTCATGGCCATTCACACGCTCCCTGTATCAGGCAACCGCCCACACCAGAACCTGCATGCCCAGCCAGGCAAACACGCCGGCCAGGATATCGTCGAGCATGATCCCGACGCCCCCATGCACATGGCGGTCGACCCAGCGGATCGGCCACGGTTTGAGGATGTCGAAGAAGCGGAACATCAGGAACCCCGCCAGCAGCCACTGCCAGCCTTCCGGCACCAGCCAGAGGGTTATCCACATGCCGACGATCTCGTCCCAGACAATGCCTTCGTGGTCGTGCACACGCAAGTCGTTGGCGACCTTGCCGCAGAGCCAGAAGCCGAACAGCATGCTCACGCCCAGCAACAGCCAGTACCCCCAGTCGGGCAGCATCTGCCACAGCGGGATGAACGGTATGGCCACCAGCGAGCCCCAGGTGCCCGGTGCCTTGGGCAAGGTGCCGGAGCCGAAGCCGAAGGCGATGAAGTGCCACGGGTTGCGCCAGACCGAAGGCGGAACGAACTCCGCAGGCACCTGGTTGGGGTGATCGGTCACGGTGTCTCCCTAAAATGTTGATAGCCGCGTTGCCGCGGGGTGATGTCCTGGCCCTGCCGGTCGCGCAGGCTGACGCCCTGCCCCTCGAGCACCCGCCCGATGACGTGGAATGCCGCCAGGCCTTGTGCCTGCAGGGATGAAAGCTCGACTGGCGGCAAGGTGAACGCCAGCACATAGTCGTCGCCACCAGTCAGCGCCGCCTGTACGGCCGCCTCGGCGCCGAGGAAACCCTGCAAGGCGGATGACACCGGCACCTGCTCCAGGTTCACCTCGAGCGCCACGCGGGAGGCCTTGGCGATATGCCCGCAGTCGGCCAGCAGGCCGTCGGAAATATCCAGTGCCGAGGTGGCACGCCCGCGCAGCAGCTGGCCCAGGGTGAACTGCGGCGACGGCGACCAGTAATGGTCGAGCAACGGTTGCGCCAGCGCGGCATCGGCCTGGCGCTGGCCCAGTACCAGTGGCAAGGCCCCTGCCGCGTTACCCAGCTCCCCCCCCACGCACAGCAGGTCGCCCGGGCGAGCGCCGTCACGGCGCAACGCCTGCCCCGCCGGAACCCGGCCGAACACGGTCATGGTGATGCTCAGGGGGCCACGGGTGGTGTCGCCACCGATCAGGCTCAGCTGGCAGTGGCCGGCCATGCGGTTCAGGCCACTGGCGTAGGCTTGCAGCCAGTCGGCGCTGACCTCGGGCAAGGTCAGGGCAAGGGTGAAACCGATGGGGGTGGCGCCCATGGCCGCCAGGTCGCTGGCCGCCACGGCCAGCGAGCGCTGGCCGAGCAACCACGGGTCGCACACAGCCGGAAAATGCACCCCGGCGACCAGGGTGTCGGTAGACACCGCCAGTTGCTCGCCGGCGGGAAGGCTCAGCAGGGCACAGTCGTCGCCGATGCCCAGGGCCACGCCTTCACCGCCTTGCGCACAGGGCGCGGCGGCGAAGTAATGGCTGATCAGCTCGAACTCACCCATGGTCCGCAAGCGCCAGGATCAGCGCTTGTTCGCCTTGACTTCTGCTTCGCGCAGGTTCGGGGCCAGCTTGTCCAGCACGCCGTTGACGAACTTGTGGCCGTCGGTGGCACCGAAGACCTTGGCCAGCTCGACACCTTCGTTGATCACCACGCGGTACGGTACGTCGACACGCTTGATGAACTCCCAGGTGGACAGACGCAGTACGGCCAGCTCGACCGGGTCGAGCTCTTCCAGTGCCAGGTCCAGGCATGGCTTCAGGGCGCTGTCGATTTCGCTCTTGATTGCCGGGACCCCGTGCAGGATCTCGCGGAAATAAGCGCCGTCGACATCGGAGAAATCGTTATCGACCCGGAACTGCGCTTCGATCTCGTTCAGCGAATGCTGCGCCATGTGCCACTGGTACAGCGCCTGGGTCGCAAGCTTGCGGGCTTCGCGGCGCTTGGCGCTCTTCGAGGGCTTGCCGGCATCCGCAGGTTTTGGATCGCGCGGGTTGAAACGATCGCTTTCGTCGCTAATCACTTGGCCTCCAACTGCGCCAGCAGGCTGACCATTTCCAGAGCGGACAGGGCAGCTTCAGCACCTTTGTTGCCGGCCTTGGTGCCGGAACGCTCGATGGCTTGCTCGATGGAGTCGACGGTCAGTACGCCGAAGGCCACCGGAACACCGAACTCCATGGACACCTGGGCCAGGCCCTTGGTGCATTCGCCCGCCACATATTCGAAGTGCGGGGTACCACCACGGATCACAGCGCCCAGGGCGATGATCGCGTCGTAGGCGCCTTGCTGGGCGACCTTCTGTGCCACCAGCGGGATTTCGAATGCACCCGGGGCACGGATGATGGTGATGTCGCTTTCGCTGACACCGTGGCGTACCAGGGCATCAACGGCACCGCTTACCAGGCTTTCGACGACGAAGCTGTTGAAGCGGCCAACCACCAAAGCATAGCGACCTTTGGGGGCGATGAAGGTACCTTCGATGGTCTTCAGGGTCATTCCGATATTCTCATCTTCAAGAGCGAGGCCGCATGCTGGCGGCCTCGACAGGGGTATGGACTCGAGCTGGAGGGCGTCACTGCCGCCTCAAGTCACTCGGAGGGCACGTATTCTACAACTTCCAGATCGAATCCGGATATCGCGTTGAACTTCATCGGCGAACTCATCAGGCGCATCTTGCGCACGCCGAGGTCACGCAGGATCTGCGAACCGGCACCCACGGTGCTGTAGGTGGTCGGTGCCTTGGCCGGTGCATCGCCGGCGCTTTCGCGGATGTGCGCCAGCAGCACGTCGCCGTCCAGCGGGTGGCCCAGCAGCAATACCACGCCGCTGCCGGCCTCGGCCACGGCGGCCATGGCCGCGCGCAGGCTCCAGCGGCCCGGTTGCTTGACCAGCAGCAGGTCGCGCAGCGGGTCCATGTTGTGCACGCGCACCAGGGTCGGCTCTTCGGCGCAGATCTTGCCCAGGGTCAGGGCCATGTGCACGTCGCCTTCCACCGCGTCGCGGTAGGTGACCAGGTTGAACTCGCCCAGCTCGCTCTCCACCGGTTGCTCGGAGACGCGCTGCACGGTGCGCTCGTGGATCATGCGGTAGTGGATCAGGTCGGCGATGGTGCCGATCTTCAGGCCGTGCTCGGCGGCGAACACTTCCAGCTCGGCACGGCGCGACATGGTGCCATCGTCGTTCATCACTTCGCAGATCACGCCGCTCGGCTCGAACCCGGCCATGCGCGCCAGGTCGCAGGCGGCTTCGGTGTGGCCGGCACGGGCCAGGGTACCGCCAGGCTGGGCCATCAGCGGGAAGATGTGGCCAGGGCTGACGATGTCTTCGGCCTTGGCATCCTTGGCGGCGGCCGCCTGTACGGTGCGCGCGCGGTCAGCGGCGGAGATGCCGGTGGTGACACCTTCGGCGGCTTCGATCGACACGGTGAACTTGGTGCCGAAGCCCGAGCCGTTGCGCGGCGCCATCAGCGGCAGCTTCAGCGTTTCGCAACGCTCGCGGGTCATCGGCATGCAGATCAGGCCACGGGCGTGCTTGGCCATGAAGTTGATGTGCTCGGGCAGGCAGCACTCGGCTGCCATGATGATGTCGCCTTCGTTTTCGCGGTCTTCGTCATCCATGAGGATGACCATTTTGCCCTGGCGGATGTCTTCGACCAGTTCTTCGATGCTGTTGAGCGCCACGCGGCACCCCCTTCTCAATCAGGATTTCAAGAAGCCGTTGGCGGCCAGGAAGCTTTCGGTAATGCCACTGCCCTTGCTCGGTTCGGCGGCCTTGTCACCCAGCAGCAAACGCTCCAGGTAACGGGCCAGCAGGTCGACCTCAAGGTTCACCCGACGCCCTGCACGGTAGTCGGCCATGATGGTTTCGGACAGGGTGTGCGGGACAATGGTCAGCTCGAACTCGGCGCCATTGACCTCGTTGACCGTCAGGCTGGTGCCGTCGACGGTGATCGAACCCTTGTGGGCGATGTACTTGGCCAGCTCCTTCGGTGCACGCACGCGGAACTGGATGGCGCGGGCGTTATCGCTGCGCGAGATGATTTCGCCGACCCCGTCGACGTGGCCGCTGACCAGGTGCCCGCCCAGCCGGGTGGTGGGGGTCAGGGCTTTTTCCAGGTTGACCTTGCTGCCACTCTTGAGGTCGATGAAGGCGGTGCGCTTGAGGGTTTCGACACTGACGTCGGCCCAGAAGCCGTCACCCGGCAATTCGACGGCGGTCAGGCACACGCCGTTGACGGCGATGCTGTCGCCGAGCTTGACGTCACCCAGGTCGAGCTTGCCGGTTTCGACGTAGACGCGCACGTCGCCACCCTTGGGGGTCAGGCTGCGGATGGTGCCGATGGATTCGATGATGCCGGTGAACATGGGGTCTTCCTCAAAAACGGTTTGCGCGGGGCAAGCCTGGCATTATACGCCGGGCGCCGGCAGGGGGATGGCCGTGACCCGCCAGTCATCGCCCACTGCGCGCATTTCGGTAATTTTCAGTCGCGGCGCTTCGCTCATCCTGTCCAGTGGCCAGTCCAGCAGCGGGCGGGCCCGGGAACCGAGGAAGGTGCCGGCGACGAACAACTGGTACTCGTCGACCAGGCCTTGCCGGGCAAAGGCGCCGGCCAGGCCGGCACCGGCTTCCAGCAGGATTTCGTTGACGCCACGGGCCGCCAGGGCCTGCAGCAGCGCCGGCAGGTCTACCTGCCCATTGTCGCCCGGCAGGCTGAGCAGTTCGTGGCCGGCAGCGGCATAGCGCGGGTCATCTGCGACAGCGGTCACCACCAGGGCCGGGCCGGCCTGGAAGAATGGTGCATCCAGCGGCAGGCGCAGGCGGCCATCGACCAGCACGCGCAGCGGTGTGCGGCTGAGTGCCAGTGCGGTGGTTTCGGCATCCAGGCCCAGTTCGGCGCCACGTACGGTCATCCGCGCGTTATCGGCCAACACGCTGGCGGCGCTGGTCAGCACCACGCTGGAACGGGCACGCAGGCGCTGCACCGCCGAGCGGGCGGCCGGGCCGGTAATCCACTGGCTTTCGCCACTGGCCATGGCGGTGCGGCCATCCAGGCTCATGGCCAGCTTGGCGCGAACGAACGGCAGGCCATGTTCCATGCGCTTGAGGAAACCGGGGTTGAGTGCCCGGGCCTCGGCCTCGAGCACGCCGCTGGCCACTTCGATACCGGCCTCGGCCAGGCGCCGCAGGCCCTGCCCCGCCACTTGCGGGTTAGGGTCCTGCATGGCGGCCACCACCCGCGCCACGCCGGCCTTGACCAGCGCTTCGGCGCACGGCGGCGTGCGGCCATGGTGGCTGCAGGGCTCAAGGGTGACATAGGCACAGGCGCCACGAGCACGCTCACCGGCCTGGCGCAGGGCATGCACCTCGGCATGCGGCTCGCCGGCGCGCACATGCCAGCCTTCGCCGACCACCTCGCCATCGCGCACGATCACGCAGCCTACGCGCGGGTTCGGGTGGGTGGTGTACAGGCCCTTGCGCGCCAGCTCCAGCGCGCGGGCCATGTAGTGGGCGTCGAGGATGGCAGCTTGGCTGGGCATGTTCACTCTTTAGCCGGCTCGCGGGCCAGGCGGTCGATTTCTTCGCGGAACTCGTCGAGGTCCTGGAAGCGCCGGTAAACCGAGGCAAAACGGATATAGGCCACTTCGTCGAGCTTGCGCAGCTCGGCCATGACCATTTCACCCACCACCAGCGATTTGACTTCGCGTTCACCGGTGGCACGCAAGCGGCTCTTGATATGCGCCAGCGCCGCTTCCAGGCGCTCGATGCTGACCGGGCGCTTTTCCAGTGCCCGCTGCATGCCGGCACGCAGCTTATCTTCGTCGAAGGGTTGGCGCGTGCCGTCCTGCTTGATCAGCCGGGGCAGCACCAGCTCAGCGGTTTCGAAGGTGGTGAAGCGCTCACCGCAGGCGACGCATTCGCGGCGGCGGCGCACCTGCTCGCCCTCGGCGACGAGGCGAGAGTCGATGACCTTGGTGTCGTTGGCACCGCAAAAGGGACAGTGCATGGTGGCAGGCAACAAAAAAAGGGAGGGCCATGGTAGCGCATCCCACTGGCAAGACAAGCCAAAGGGGTTAACATCCATGGGAAATCTGCCCGTGAAGGACTACCCCATGCACTACCGAGCGCTCGTCGTGCTGTGCTGCGCCGCCCTGCTCGCCGCCTGCGGCAGCGACAGGCCAAAGCCCGACACCCCTCCGGCCCCCACGCCAGCCCGCGCGGCCAAGCCGGCCGAAGTACTGGGCCCGCTGCCGGCCTACCAGCGCGAGCTGAGCGGCACCTTGCTGGAGATCCCGGCCGGTGCCGACGTGGAGCTGGCCTTGCTGGTCATCGACGAACGCGACCGCCCACAACGCCTGCTGGCCAGCAGCAACCTGACCGGCACTGGCCAGGCCCTGCCCTACCACTTGCGCTTCAACCCCGAGGCCTTCCCCGCCGGTGCCCGGGTCGAGCTGCGTGGCCGCGCCAGCCGCTCCGGCCAGCTGATCATGCACCTGCCGCCGGTGCGCATTACCCAGGCCCAGACCCAGGCCATCGGCCCGCTGCGTTTCGAAAAGGCGCCGTAAGTGGGGCCAATCTCCCTACAACAGCCCCTGCAACAGGCCCTCAGCGGCCTGATCGGCGAAGCGCGCCTGGTCATCAGCGAACTGCCCGGCTGCGACCTGAAGCTGTGGCTGATCGACGACCAGAACATGGACCGCGCCTTCAGCAGCGAGGAGACCCGGCGCATTCTTGAAGAACCGCCCTACTGGAGCTTCTGCTGGGCCAGCGGCCTGGCCATGGCCCGTTACCTGGCCGAGCGCCCGGAGTGGGTAGCCGGCAAGCGCGTGCTGGACTTTGGCGCCGGCTCCGGCATCGCCGGCATTGCCGCCGCCCGCGCCGGTGCGCTGGAAGTGGTAGCCTGCGACCTCGACCCGCTGGCCCTCGATGCCTGCCGCGCGAATGCCGCACTGAACGGGGTGGAGCTGGGTTACAGCAGCGATTTCTTTGCCGAAGACGACCGCTTCGACCTGATCCTGGTTGCCGATGTGCTCTACGACCGCGCCAACCTGCCGCTGCTGGATGCCTTCCTCGGCCGCGGGCGCCAGGCGCTGGTGGCCGACTCGCGGGTACGCGACTTCAGCCACCCGCTATACCAGCAGTTGGGCGTACTGGAAGCGCTGACCCTGCCAGACCTGGCCGAGCCGCACGAATTCCGCCGGGTCAGCCTGTACCACGCCAGCCGCGACACCTTATAGTGGTGTCATTCACGAGTTTGCGAGAGTCGCAATGAGCCAAGACACGCCTTACATTTTCGACGCCACCGATGCCACCTTCCAGCAACTGGTAATCGAGAACTCCTTCCACAAGCCGGTGCTGGTGGACTTCTGGGCCGAGTGGTGTGCGCCGTGCAAGGCACTGATGCCACTGCTGGCGAAGATCGCCGAGGGTTACCAGGGCGAGCTGCTGCTGGCCAAGATCAACTGCGACGTGGAGCAACAGGTGGTTGCCCAGTTCGGCATCCGCAGCCTGCCGACCGTGGTGCTGTTCAAGGACGGTCAACCGGTGGACGGCTTTGCCGGTGCACAGCCGGAGTCGGCGATCCGCGCCATGCTCGAACCGCACGTGCAACTGCCTGCCGCGCCCGTTGCTTCGCCGCTGGAACAAGCCAAGGCGCTGTTTGCCGAAAGCCGTTTTGCCGAGGCCGAAGCGCTGCTGCAGGCGCTGCTGGGTGAGGACAACAGCAATGCCGAGGCGCTGATCCTGTACGCCCGCTGCCTGGCCGAGCGCGGGGAGCTGGGTGAAGCCCAGGTGGTGCTGGATGCAGTCAAGACCGACGAGCACAAGGCTGCCCTGGCAGGTGCCAAGGCCCAGCTGACCTTCCTGCGCCAGGCTGCCAGCCTGCCGGAAGTGGCCGACCTGAAGAGCCGCCTGGCGCAGAACCCGCAGGATGACGAGGCGGCCTATCAGCTGAGCATCCAGCAACTGGCGCGCCAGCAGTATGAAGCGGCGCTGGAGGGGTTGCTGAAGCTGTTCCAGCGTAACCGTGGCTATGAGAACGGGCTGCCGCAAAAGGCGTTGCTGCAAGTGTTCGAGTTGCTGGGCGGGGATCACCCGCTGGTCGGCGTGTATCGTCGCAAGTTGTCGGCGGCGATGTTCTGACCTGAAGTTATTTGCGAGGGCTTCACCCTCGTTCGCGGGCACGCCCGCTCCCACAGGGTACGCACTGTACTCACTGTGGGAGCGGGCATGCCCGCGAATGAGGCCAGCACAGCCAATAGAGATCTATCCCACCCAGTGATACACCGGCGCGTCCACGCCACTTTCCACCTTCACCTCACTGCTATGCCGCAACCGCACCAACAGCCGTTTACCCGCCGCCGTACTCCCCGCCAGCCCCTCCAACCGATCCAGCAATTCCGGCCCGCTCATCTGCCCTGCCAGGCGCAACACCTCACGTGCCGCAGTCCATTGCCCGTCATCCTGACGAGTTGTCGCCACGGTTTCCGTTGCGGCGGTCTGCACCACCGCGGGCAATTCGATCTGCCGCCCCAGTTGCGCCCACTCTTCCGGCGCCAGCTCGATGGTCAGATCCACAGGCCAATCACCAATCTGTCCACGAATTCTCATGCTGCATTCCTTGAACCCAAGTCAATGCCACCATGCTACCCCAACATGAAACCTGAGCCACGCAGACTGGCAGCACGCGGAAAAGTTGTTATAACATAACCCAATCTTCCCGCCCGCTCCGGAGTCGTCCATGCGTCGCCTGTTGCTCGCCCTGCCCTTCGCCTTGCTGCCCCTGGCCCATGCCCACGCTGATGACCATGATCATGACCACGCCCATGGCACCCTCGGTGCCCACGAGCATGGCGTGGCCAAGCTCAACGCCGTACTCGATGGCAACACCCTGGAGCTGGAGCTGGACAGCCCGGCCATGAACCTGGTCGGCTTCGAACACGCCGCCAACAGCGACGCCGACAAGGCCAAGGTCGCGGCGGTGCGCCAGCAACTCGAGCAACCAATGAAGCTATTCGGCCTGCCCGCTGCCGCCGGCTGCAAGGAAGACCAGCAGGAACTGGAAAGCCCGCTGTTCGGTGACGCCCCGAAAACCGACGACGACGGTGACGAGCACGAGCACAGCCACCCGCACAGCGACATCGGCGCCCACTACCAGCTGACCTGCGCCAACCCAGACAAACTGGTACAGGTGGACCTCGCGCCGCTGTTCAAGGCCTTCCCGGCCACCCAGAAAATCAACGTGCAACTGATCGGCCCCAATGGCCAGAAAGGTGTGGAAACCACGCCGGCCAAGGCCGCGGTCGCGTTCTGAATGCGCCAGCCGTTGATCGAACTGCATGACCTGGTGTTCGCCTGGCCAGGCCAGCCCGCGCTGCTGGACATTCCTGCATTCCGCCTGGAAGCTGGCGAGGCCCTGTTTCTCAAGGGCCCCAGCGGCAGTGGCAAGACCACGTTGCTGGGCCTGCTGGGCGGGGTCAACGTGCCGGGCCAGGGCCGTATCCAGTTGCTCGGCCAGGACCTCGGCCGCCTGGGCCAAGGCGCCCGTGACCGATTCCGGGTCGACCACACCGGTTACATCTTCCAGCAGTTCAACCTGCTGCCGTTCCTCTCGGTTCGCGAAAACGTCGAGCTGCCCTGCCGTTTCTCGCGCAGCCGCAAGGCCCGCGCCGAGCAGCGCCATGGCAGCGTCGACCAGGCGGCCAGCACGCTGCTGGCCCACCTGGGGCTGGGCGACCCCGCCCTGCTCGCCCGCCGCGCCGACAGCCTGTCGATCGGCCAGCAACAACGGGTTGCCGCCGCCCGCGCACTGATCGGCCAGCCCGAACTGGTGATCGCCGACGAACCAACCTCGGCGCTGGATGCCGACACCCGCGAAGCGTTCATCCGCCTGCTGTTCGATGAATGCCGCGCCGCCGGTGCCAGCCTGCTGTTCGTCAGCCACGACCAGAGCCTGGCGCCGCTGTTCGACCGCCACCTGTCGCTGGCCGAACTCAACCGTGCCGCCAAGCCCCGGGAGGCCTGATGTACCTGCTCCGCCTTGCCCTGGCCAGCCTGGCCAACCGCCGTTTCACCGCATTCCTCACCGCCTTTGCCATTGCCCTGTCGGTGTGCCTGCTGCTGGCCGTGGAACGGGTCCGTACCGAGGCCCGGGCCAGCTTCGCCAGCACCATCAGCGGTACCGACCTGATCGTCGGTGCCCGCTCCGGCTCGGTGAACCTGCTGCTGTACTCGGTATTCCGTATCGGCAACGCCACCAACAACATCCGCTGGGACAGCTATGAGCACTACGCCAAGGACCCGCGGGTAAAATGGGCCATCCCCATCTCGCTGGGCGACTCGCACCGCGGTTACCGGGTGATGGGCACTACCGGCGACTACTTCAGCCATTACCAGTACGGTCGCCGCCAGCACCTGGAATTGAGCCAGGGTCGCGCGTTTGCCGATGATCCGTTCGAGGTGGTGCTCGGCGCCGAAGTGGCCGAGGCATTGCACTACAAGCTGGGCGACAAGCTGGTGCTGGCACATGGTGTCGCCGCGATCAGCCTGGTCAAGCACGATGACAAGCCATTCACCGTGGTCGGTGTGCTCAAGCGCACCGGCACGCCGGTCGACCGCACGCTGCATATCAGCCTGGGCGGTATGGAAGCCATCCACGTCGACTGGCACAACGGCGTGCCGGCCCGAGGTGCCGGGCGTATCAGCGCCGAGCAGGCACGGAGCATGGACCTGCAACCTGCCGCCATCACTGCGTTCATGCTCGGCCTGAACAGCAAGATCGCGACATTCAGCCTGCAGCGGGAGATCAATGAATACCGCAGCGAGCCGTTGCTGGCGATCCTGCCCGGGGTGGCCCTGCAGGAACTGTGGAGCCTGATGGGCACTGCGGAGCAGGCGTTGTTCGTGGTTTCGCTGTTCGTGGTGCTGACTGGCCTGATCGGCATGCTCACGGCGATTCTCACCAGCCTCAACGAACGCCGCCGGGAGATGGCGATACTGCGCTCGGTTGGCGCAAGGCCATGGCATATCGCGGGGCTGCTGGTACTGGAGGCGCTGTCGCTGGCGGCGGTCGGGATCGGCGCCGGGCTTGGCTTGCTGTATGCGGGTATCGCGCTGGCCCAGGGGTATGTACAGGCCAACTATGGTTTGTATTTGCCGCTGGCCATGCCAAGCGCTCATGAATGGATGTTGCTGGCTATTATCCTGGGGGCTGCTCTGCTGATGGGCAGCGTGCCGGCGTGGCGGGCCTATCGGCAGTCGCTGGCCGATGGCCTGTCCATTCACCTCTGAGTACGTGCAATGATCCAGTACCTCACTGCCTTCTTCGCGGGCGCGCCCGCTCCCACAGGTCCTTCACAAGGTTCGAAGCCTGTGGTGAACCCTGTGGGAGCGGGCATGCCCGCGAAGAGGCCAGCACTGCATACGCTGCTGATCCTGCTGCTGACAGTAGCGATGCCTCTGTGGGCCTCGGAACCCCGCGAACTGGATTGGCCCGCTCTTATCCCCGAAGGCGCCCCGGTCATCCCACCACAACTCGCGCCACTGCACGACATGTCACAGCTCAGCAACGCCCTGTCCGCCGAGTCCGCCCCACCGGCGCGCCAGCAGGCGCCCGACGCTCCGGTGGTAAAAAGCCTCGACGGCCAGCAGATCAAACTGCCCGGCTACATCGTGCCGCTGGAGGTGAGCGAAGAAGGCCGCACCACCGAATTCCTGCTGGTCCCCTACTACGGCGCGTGCATCCACGTGCCACCCCCACCGTCGAACCAGATCGTGCATATTTTCAGCGAAATGGGCGTGCGCGTCGAAGACCTCTACCAGCCCTACTGGATCGAGGGAAAGCTGCAGGTTAGAGCCTCCAGCAGCGAACTGGCCGACGCCGGATACCAGATGGAAGCCGAGAAAATATACGCTTACGAGCTGAATTGACATCCTCTCCCACCTCGCCTTGTTAGACGCCGGCTTTCGCCGGAAAGGAGGGGGATTCCCTACTGCGTCAGCCGACGAAAGTCGGCTGCTCGCTTCGATGGGTTCCTGCTGCTGGCGGCATTGAAGCACCACTCACTTCACAGGCGATCCGGCCAATTGTCCTGGCCTTTGGGCTATTCAATCCACGCCCTCGGATATTCTTCGAAGCCACCAGGTCCGCGTTCTCGGTGTGGCCGCAGGCCACGCACGAAAACACGCGCTGGCTCTTTCTGTTGTCAGCGCAAGTGTGCTCACAGACAGGGCATTCGCGGCTTGTATTGGCGGGTGGGATAGCGATCAGCCAACCGCCGTTCCAGGCGGACTTATAGTCGAGCTGGCGACTGAATTCGCCCCAGCCTTGATCCAGGATCGACTTGTTCAGGCCAGATTTGGCTCGAACGTTTCGACCAGGTTCAGCCAGATTGCCGCTGGCCGAACGACTCATGTTCTTGACCTGCAGATCCTCGACAACAATCATCGCGTGGTTTTTGCTGATGGTGTGTGAGGCCTTGTGCAGGAAGTCGCTGCGGGCGTTGGCAATCTGGCTGTGGATTCGCTGAACGCAGGCTTTTGCGCGCTTCCAGTTACTGCTGAATTTAACCTTGCGGCTCATCTGGCGTTGAGCTTTCGCCAGTCGAGTTTCATTTCGTTTGAAGCTCGACAGAGGCTGAATCACGGTCTCTTGTTGACCATCCCAAAGCGTCGCAAATCGGACAACGCCCATGTCGATGCCTACCGCTGTAGCGGCTGGGTGGCAGGGTTCTGCCACTTTTCGCTCGGTCTGGATGGATACATACCAGTGGCCAGCTTTCAAGCTGACTGTGACGTTTCTGACCAGGCCAAGAACCTTGCGGCTTCTTCGGTATTTCAGCCAGCCCAGTTTAGGCAGGAGGATTAGCGCGCCAGCCTGGTCAAGCTTGATTGTTTTTGGCTGAGGGAATCGAAAGCTATCCCGAGCACCTTTTTTCTTGAATCGAGGAAAGTCAGAGAGCTTGTCGAAGAAGCGCTTGTAGGCGGTTTCGAGGTCGCGCAAGATCTGCTGCTCGACGTCGACTGATGCCTCGGCAAGCCAGGGTGTGTCAGGGTCGTTTCGCCAGGCTGTCAGTTCTTTACAGAGTCCTGCATAGCCAAGTTTTTTCTCGCCTGCTTCATGCCTGGCTTGCTGGAGTGCCAAACCTTTATTCCAGACGACGCGCACGCAACCGGCAAATTTCCTGAGGAGGATTCGCTGCTGAAAGGTTGGCTCAAGTCGGAACCTGTAGGCTTGAAGGCGTTTCATTGTGAGTACTGTACATATATACAGCTTGATGATATCACCGCTTTGCGGTGAGCGCTATCCATCCCCGCTCTGAAGAGACGGGGCTTCCCGCGCGACTTCGTGAACACGCTTCTTTGAGCTGGGTCAAACTTTCTGTTTAACCGCATCCGTACCATTGGACTACTCGATTACTCACGTCCTTTGGGAGCTTCCATGAACAAGTCCTTGCTCAGCGCCGCCCTCGCGGCCCTGGCGCTCGCTGCCCCTGTCGCCCACGCCCACCAGGCAGGCGATGTCATCGTCCGCGCCGGTGCCATCACCACCGCTCCCAACGAAAGCAGCGGCGACCTGAAATTCGACGGCAACAAAGTCTCGGGCACCAAGGCGACCCTGGACAGCGACACCCAACTGGGCCTGACCTTCGCTTACATGCTCACCGACCACATCGGCCTGGAGCTGCTGGCAGCCACCCCGTTCAAGCACACCGTCGGTGTCAAAGGCCTGGGCGGCGGCCTGGACGGCAAGCTGGCCGACATCAAGCAACTGCCACCGACCCTGTCGCTGCAGTACTACCCGATGGAGCCGACTTCCAGGTTCCAGCCGTATGCCGGCGTCGGCATCAACTACACCCTGTTCTTCGATGAAGACCTCAGTAGTGCACGCAAGCAGCAGGGCTTCAGCAACCTGAAGCTGCAGGACTCGGTCGGCATCGCCGGCCAGCTGGGCATGGACTACATGATCACCGACAACCTGCTGGTCAACGCCTCGGTCTGGTACGTCGACATCGACACCAAGGCCAGCGTCAACGGCCCGTCCGCACTGGGCTACAGCAAGACCAAGGTCGACGTCGAAGTCGACCCGTGGGTGTACATGGTCGGCCTTGGCTACAAGTTCTGACCTGAACACTGCAGGGCGGCTTCGGCCGCCCTCGCTCGTTGCAACCCTAGCCAGTACCCCAGCGCGACCGCGCTGATGCCCATCCCAAGCCCACACACCGCTGCCCACCCCCAATGGGCATACACCCAGCTCGCCAGCACCGCCCCAAGCCCACTGCCAAGCGAATAGCAGCACATGTAGGCGCCGATCAACCGGCTGGCCATTGCGCCACGCCCGGCCAGCAACAGGCTCTGGTTGGTGACATGCACCGCCTGCACGGCAAAGTCCAGCATCAGCACACCCAGCCCAAAGGCCAGCAGTGAATGCCCGACGAAGGCCGTAGGCAGCCATGACAGCACCAGCAGAGCCAGCGCCAACCCGGTGGTGCGCTCCCCCAACCCCTGGTCGGCCAGACGACCGGCGCGCGCTGCCGCCAATGTGCCGGCAACACCCGCCAGGCCGAACAGACCGATCTCTGTATGGCTCAGCGCCAATGGCGCGACACTCAGGGGCATGACCATGGCACTCCACAGCACGCTGAACGCGGCGAAGATCAATACGCCGAACAGTCCACGCTGACGCAGCAGCCGATCGTGCTGATACAGCCTGAACTGGGCAACGATCAGCGCTCGGTAGCCAGACCGCAGCGTCACCGGCTGCCCCGTGGGCAGGCTGCGCCACAGCACCAGGGCCAGTAGCATCAGCAGCCCTGCGGCAAACAGGTACACGCTGCGCCAGCCGGCCAGGTCGGCAAGCCCGCCCGAGACCAGACGCGCCAGCAGAATGCCCAGCACCACGCCGCTGGTGACGCTGCCCACGGCCTGCCCTTGCTGGCCGGGGCTGGCAAGGCTCGCTGCATGCGCCACCATCACCTGCACCATGACCGCCATCAGCCCGGTGATGGCCAGGGCCAGCAGCAGTAGCGCCCAGTTCGGCGCCATGCCTACACCAAGCAGCGCCAGGGTCGAGAACAGCAACTGCCCGAGCAACAGGCGCTTGCGGTCGATCAGGTCCCCCAGCGGCACGATCAGCAACAACCCCAGCGCATAGCCCGCCTGGGTCGCGCCAACTACCCAGCCGATCCGCTGCTGCGCCACGCCCAGGTCGGCGGCCATCGATTCGAGCAAAGGCTGGGCGAAATACACGGTCGCCACGGCCATGGCGCTGGTGGTGGCCAGCAACAGAGTTATCCAGCGTGTCAGCGTAGGGGTCATCGGGCTGGCCTCGTCAATCTGGTTTCGAATTGAAACCACATGCTGGCTATTTAGCAAATGTGGTTTTAATCTGCAACCAGATGATTACGAAAGGCCCCGTCCATGCTCGATGAAAACAATGCGCAATGCCCCGTGGCCCGGGCCCTGGAGGTGCTGGGAGACCGTTGGGCGTTAATGATCCTGCGCGATGCCTTCGATGGCCTGCGGCGCTTCAGTGAATTCCAGAAGAACCTGGGGCTGGCGAAGAATATCCTCGCCTCTCGGCTCAAGTGGCTGGTGGAAAGCGGGCTGCTGACGCTGCAGCCTGCGTCGGATGGCAGTGCCTACAAGGAATATGTGCTGACCGAGAAAGGACGATCGGTGTTCCCGGTGGTGGTTGGCTTGAGGCAGTGGGGGGAGCGGTTTCTGTTCGAGGCAGGTGAAGTGCGTTCGGAGTTGGTGGATGGCGATACCGGGCAGGCGCTGGAAACACTGCAGGTGCGGGCCCGGGATGGGCGGGTGCTGGCGGCCGGGGATTGCCTGCGAAAAGTGGTGCGGCATCGATGATTCCGGGGCCGCTGTGCGGCCCTTTCGCGACGCAAGGCCGCTCCCACATGGACCGGACATGTTTGGCTTTACGCGATCTCTGTAGGAGCGGCCTTGTGTCGCGATAGGGGCGCAAAGCGCCCCCAAGGATTTCAGCCCTTGCCCAGAAGCCGCGCCAGGCCCTCGACAATCGGCGTCGCCTGCGGAAACTCGAACCGCGCCAGCAAACGCTGGTTATCCGCCCGCGAATGGCGAATGTCACCCGAGCGTGCCGGCACATAGCTGACCGCCGGCAAGCTACCCACCACTTTCTCCAGCGCCGCCAGCAGCTGGTTAAGCGACGTGGCCTGGTTGAGGCCGATATTCACCGCGCCCTCTTCGACCTGCGGCTGCTCCAGCGCCTGCACCATCACCTGCACCAGGTCGCCCACGTAGAGGAAGTCCCGGGTCTGCTCGCCATCGCCGAACACCGTAATCGGCAAACCCTGCACAGCACGCTCGGAGAAGATGCTGATCACCCCGGAATACGGCGAAGACGGGTCCTGGCGCGGCCCGAAGATATTGAAGAAGCGGAACACCACAGGCTCCAGGCCATGCTGGCGACGGTAGAAGTCCAGGTACTGCTCACTGGCCAGCTTGTCCACGGCATAGGGGGTCAGCGGCGCCTTGGGGGTGTCTTCGGCAATCGACTCGCCTTCGCCATTGTTGCCGTACACCGCAGCACTGGAGGCGAACAACACCCGGCGCAGGCCATGCACGCGCATGGCTTCGCACACATTGAGGGTGCCGATGAAATTGCTCTGGTGGGTCCGCACCGGGTCCTCGACCGAGGCCTGCACCGAGGCCACCGCCGCCAGGTGCACCACAGCACTGCAACCAGCCGCAACCTGCGTGACCAGCCCGGCATCGGCGACATCGCCTTCAACCAGTTCCAGCCGTGGGTGGCCGACCTGCAGGTTGCCCCGCTGGCCAGTGGAGAAGTCGTCGAGAATGCGTACTGCGTAGCCTTTGTCCAACAACGCATCGCACAGGTGGGAGCCAATGAAGCCGGCACCGCCGGTGATCAGGATGGGGGCGTCAGCCATGGCGGTAGAACCGGTCCAGTAGAGGCGGCAGGCCGGCGCGCCAGGCGCGCGGCTTGATGCCGAAGGTATGAAGGATTTTCTTGCAGGCCAGTACCGCGTGCTGCGGCTCTTCGCTGGCATCCGGGCGCGCGGCATGGGCCTGCGGCGTCGGTGCCTGCACGGCCAGCTGACGGTATTGGCCGGCCTCGGCGAGGATCGCCTGGCCTAGCGCCAGCGGCGTGGTCGCCTCGTTGCCGGCGTAATGGTAGGTGCCCCACAGCGGCGCGCTGCAATCGAGTTGCTTGAGCACCGACAGTATCACCCGGGCGGCGTCGTCGACCGGCGTCGGGTTGCCGCGCCGGTCATCGGCCAGCAGCAGCTCCGCTGGTTGCTCGGCGCGGGTCAGGAAGCGGCCCAGCGAGCCGTCGATGCTCTCGTCGAGCAACCAGCCAAAGCGCAGCAGCACATGCTGTGGGCAGGCCGCCCGAACGCTCTGCTCGATACGCCACAGCGCCTGGCCACGCATGCCCAGCGGCACGGGCTCATCCTTTTCGCTGTAGGCGGTGGCCCGCGAACCATCGAACACCCGGTAGCTGGAAGGCTGCACCAGGGTGATCTGGTGGTGCTGGCACAGCTCCGCCAACCGCTCCACCGCCCGCTCCTGTTGAGCCAGGCGTTGCTCGCTGACCGACTCGGCCTGGAACCAGTCGAAGTAATAGGCCAGGTTGACCAGGGCATCGGGGCGATGATCGTCGAGCAGCTGGGTGAGGCTGGCCGGCGTCCAGCCGTTCTCGGGCGGGCGCGGCGCCAGGAATGCGATGTCCTCCTCGGCCCCAAGACGAATCAGCGCTTGCCCGAGGGCATTGCCACCACCCAACAGCATTAGGCGCATACGCATAGAGTCAGCAGATCCGGAGAGGTTGATTGAAGGAAAGAAGTCATTTTGCGGTTTCTGGGCGGGGAAGTCCAACGTAGGCCATAGCCATTGCAAGCCAAGCCATTGCAGACTTGGGCCGCCCGGAGGCAAAGGACTGACCTGTTCTGTGCGGAGGTTGCTCCAGGCATCGGGTTTTATGATGACAACTTCGGCCCTGGAGTCGGCTGGTTCTTCATGCCGGCCTGCGCTGTACCGTTCGTTTCGGCTCTGGTCTCATAAAGCCGCTGCTGGTCAGTATCTGCATCATCATGGCTATCAAACTGCTACTCGATACGGGAAATCCACTCGGCGAATGGCTCAAGCAATTTCTCTAGAGGCCCCATGCACTTGCAAACGGAATCTTCTCAGCGCCTGAAATGGCAGTTTGACGAACTCGCCCCAGGCAAAGAACTGTTCATCGACGAAGTATTTGGAAACTACCAGCAACAAGCCCGATTGCTGGTCCCCGATATCGAACGCGCAGCGCCTGCATTCGTCCTGGGCGGCGCGCGCTCCGACTTTACCCGGCTCAATCCCCTGCTCTATCGCCTGCAAGCCGCAGGCATTGGTTCCCTCACTGCCAATCTGTCAGGTCATAGCCTCGCCAGTGAGCCAGGCGCAGTGTCACCCTCACTGGCTACCAACCTTGATGAAGCCCGGCGTTTCCACGCGCATATCGCGCTTCGCTGTCGGACGATAATAGGCCACAGCCTGGGCGCGGCTATAACGCTGAAACTTGCAGCACAGTTGCCGCAAGTGGACAGCATCGTTCTGATCTGCCCGGCAGTCTATCCAGACCGTGCTCACCAGGTACCGTTCGGCCCGGCATTCACGGCCGCGATCAGGGAACCCTATGGTTTTCTCGATTGCGACAGTTACGCCTTCCTCAAACAGTTCCAAGGCAGAGTTCTGATGGTGATTGGCGAGTATGACGGGCTGAACTCACAACGATTTGGCAAAGATCCGGGCACTAGTGCAGGTAACCTGTGGCTGGCCGGCGCCGAGCGCTACAGCCCGATTCCTGAAGAAGTTACCCAGACCCTGATGCAATCAGTTTCAGCGTCGCGTTTGCAATGCCTGTTTCTTACAGACTGCGACCATGGCATCGCCGCCCACTTACGCAGTGCACCAGCGATTGCCGATCAGGTTGCGAGCGCCGTGGAAACCTTCATCCTCGACGACGCCTGACGCGTTGACCACTACTTGATTTCAAACAATCCGTTACTAAGCGGCCTCACACTCAAGCGCTCGCGTATGTCGTCATCTATACGGGGATCATCCGGCTGGTACAGTTTTACCTGGCGATAGGCGTTGATGCGATTGATCTCCTCTCCCAGGTAATCCCACACCACCCGGGTGCAGGCCGGGTAGCGCTGGTCGCCGCTGGAAACGCCGACCTTAAGGCCGTTCAGGCGGGTAATGCGGCTTTTGAAGCTGGGGATGAGGATGGTCTGGCTCATCTCGTTGAAAGTCAGCGACTCGTAGTCGACCAGGAACATCCGGTCCTGCAACTGGAACGCCGCCCCCAGGTAGCGGCAGCGCACCTCGGCATGGTGGTCGGTGGCACTGGAGCGCTCCTGGCGTTCCTGGCGCTCGAACAGGAACTGCCCGCGCTCTTCCCACAGGTGCACCAGCGATACCAGGATCGTGCCCGGCACCGACATGCAGTTGGAATACTCCAGGTAGTAGCCGCAATAACGCGACAGATTGCCGGCATGTTCGTGCAACGGGCGGAACAACTCGCTGATCGGGTCGCCGGGTTGCTCGGCCAAGGTCGACACACGCGCACCGATCAGGTGGCTGAACTGCTCGGGCGGCAAATTCAGCTCGTAATCCTCGACGCCGAAGAAGTCGCTGATGCGCTTGAGGTTGAATGCCGTCGGACGGCTCTGCCCGCTCAGGTACTTGTTGAACTGTGCGCGATTGATCGCGAGCTTGCGGCAAACTTCGGAGATAGAGCGGTAGTGGCTGCAGGCCAGTTTGAGATTGGTAGCGAAATGATCGCTCATGACACGGGGCTCAGGTGACGCGAATGACGCAAGTGTAGCATCAAGTTGCACCAAATCAGAGCAACCCGCGAAATTGTAACCGGTCTTGTCATAGCCAACCATGCGCCCCAACGAATAGCGGTGCGCCCGCCGTCCGCTGGTCTTTCCACACGAACAATAAGAATCGAGGTCATTTTCCAATGCTCGAAGTACTCAACGATTTCCTCTCGGGGAAACTTCTCATTGTGCTGATCGTAGGACTGGGTAGCTACTTCACCATCCGCTCCCGGTTCGTCCAGTTCCGCCACTTTGGCCACATGTTCGGTGTGTTCAAGGAGTCGCTGCGTGGCCAGGCTGGCCAGCTGAGCTCCTTCCAGGCCCTGATGCTGAGCCTGGCCGGCCGCGTGGGCGCCGGTAACATCGCCGGTGTCGGCATTGCCGTGACCCTGGGTGGCCCAGGCGCCGTGTTCTGGATGTGGGTCACCGCACTGGTGGGCATGTCCAGCAGCTTCTTCGAATGCACCCTGGCCCAGGTCTACAAACGCGCCGATGGCGACGGCCTGTACCGTGGTGGCCCGGCCTACTACATCCAGCACGGCCTGAAGCTGAAAAGCATGGCCATCGTGTTCTCGGTCCTGCTGCTGGTCACCTACGGCTTCGCCTTCATCGGCCTGCAGTCGTACACCGTGACCCACTCGCTGCAGAACGCCTTCGCCTTCGACCCCAAGCACACCGGCATCGTCCTCGCCGTGCTGCTGGCCATCACCTTCATTGGCGGCATCAAGCGCATCGCCGCGGTGTCGGACCTGCTGGTACCGGTCAAGACCCTGGCCTACATCGGCGTGACCCTGTACGTGATCGGCACCCAGATCGAGCACGTGCCAGCCATGCTGGAAACCATCTTCAAGAGCGCCTTCGGCCTCGACCCGGCGTTCGGCGGCCTGCTCGGCAGCGCCATCGTCATGGGCGTGAAGCGTGGTGTGTTCGCCAACGAAGCGGGCCTGGGCAGTGCGCCGAACGTCGCCGCCGTGGCCGCCGTGAAACACCCGGGTGCCCAGGGCGTGGTCCAGGCTTTCAGCGTGTTCCTCGACACCTTCGTGATCTGCACCTGCACCGCGCTGCTGATCCTGCTGTCGGGCTTCTACACCCCGGGCTTCGAAGGTGACGGTATCGTCCTGACCCAGAACTCGCTGGCCGCCGTGGTTGGTGACTGGGGCCGCGTGTTCGTCAGCGTCGCGCTGTCGCTGTTCGTGTTCACCTGCATCCTCTACAACTACTATCTGGGCGAGAACAGCCTGCAGTTCCTCAGCCGCAATCGCGTGGTACTGATGGTGTTCCGTGGCCTGGTACTGGCACTGGTGGTATGGGGTTCGTTGCAGGACCTGTCGACCGTGTTCGCCTTTGCCGATATCACCATGACCTGCCTGGCCTTCGTCAACCTGGTGGCCCTGGCCCTGCTGTTCAAGGTCGGTCTGCGGGTGATGCGCGACTACGACGAGCAGCGCAAGGCGGGTGTCGACCAGCCAGTGTTCGACTCGGCCAAGTTCGCCGACCTGGACCTGGACCGCAATGCCTGGCCTGCCAATCCGCAGGCGGAAACAGCCACTGACAAAGCAGTCGGCGAAGTCCAGACGCAGCGCTGATATCCTCCCTTCCAGCCGCCCCGTCCGTGGGCGGCTTACCTTTTCTCCGCTCACCGCTACGGATGCTTCCCATGCGAGCAGTAAACAATCTCCTCGTTCTCTATACCGGGGGCACCATCGGCATGCTCGAAACCCCCGAAGGCCTGGCGCCGGCCGGTGGTTTCGAAGCGCGCATGCGCGAACACTTCGCCCACATGCCCGATGCGCCACAACTGCGATGGACCCTGCAGGAACTGGACCCGCTGCTGGATAGCGCCAACATGCAACAGCACAACTGGCTGGCGATGCGCGATGCCATCGTCGCAGCGGTAGAGGTTGCTGACCATGATGGCGTGCTGGTGCTGCATGGCACCGACAGCCTGGCCTATAGCGCTGCGGCATTGTCGTTCCTGCTGCTGGGCCTGCCGGTGCCGGTGTTGCTGACCGGCTCGATGCTGCCAGCGGGAGCCGCAGACAGCGATGCCTGGAGCAACCTGTGCGGCGCACTGCGCCAGTTCGAACAAGGGCTGGAAGATGGCGTGCAGCTGTACTTCCATGGGCAGCTGCTGCATGGCTGCCGGGCGTCGAAGCTGCGCAGCGAGGCGTTCGATGCCTTTGTCGCGCTGCCACGTCATCGTGACAGTGAGCGCGCCACGGCGATCCCTGCCGAGCTTGGCTACAAGCACCCGCGCCAGCCGGTCAACCTGGCGGTAGTGCCGGTGTTCCCGGGCCTGCAGGCCGGGCACTTGCAGGCACTGCTGGGCAGTGGCGTGCAGGGGTTGCTGCTGGAGTGCTACGGCAGCGGTACCGGGCCGTCGGATGACCAGGCATTGCTGGATGTGCTGAGCGCAGCGCGCCAGCGCGGTGTGATGCTGGCCGCTATCAGCCAGTGCCCTGAGGGGTCGGTGGTGTTCGATACCTATGCGGCGGGTAACCGCTTGCGCGGAGCCGGGCTGGTCAGTGGTGGGGGCATGACCCGTGAGGCGGCGCTGGCCAAGATGGTTGCGCTGCTGGGGGCCGGGCTGGATGTGGATGCAGCTGAGCAGTGGTTTGCCCTGGATCTGTGTGGGGAGCGGGCCTAGCTTTCACCCATCAGGGCCTATTCGCGGGCAAGCCCGCTCCCACAGGTACAGCACTGCCCTTGAAGGCTGTGAAGTCCTGTGGGAGCGGGCTTGCCCGCGAATGGGCCAGTAAAAAATGGCGGAAGGCAGCGGGAGTCGAACCTGCCCGGGAACGGCTGCCGTCCCCAACCGGGTTTGAAGCCCGGCCGCGCCACCGGGCGCGATTGCCTTCCTTGAACTCAGTGCCTGGCTTGCTGCTGGGCCAGGGCGCTGTCGGCGCGAATGTGACGCTGATCGGCCACCCTCCGGGTCAGACCGATGCGGTCGAAGTATTCCAGTATCTGCACACTGCGCTTGCGACCGATGCCCAACATATCGCGAAACGCGGCAACCTGCACTATCGGCGTTTCACTGGCCTGCCCCAGCAGCAGCTCTGCCATGCGCTGTAGCGTCGCCTCGGGGTAGAACAGGTCGCGCACCACCTGGTGGACCAGGCCCAACCGGGCCAGCTTGCGCAGCAACAGGCGCACATCGGCTTCGGCACGGTTTTCCTCACTCGCCAGCGTCCTGACCCAGGGCGGATCGTATTGCCCCGCCAACAACTTCGGTTGCAAACTCGCCCATAACGCACTGTCGGCTTCACTCAACTGCACCTTGTGATCGGGCAGGTGCAACCAAGGCCCGCTGCTGGCAATGGCGCCGTCATCTAGCAACTCATCCAGCAGGCTGACAAAAGCGGGCCGCTCCAGCGGCAAGGCTGCAAAGCGGCGCAGGCGGTCGCGGTCCGGGCCGAGCTGGTCAGGCTCCTGCTCATGGAACCGCGCCAACTGCTCCAGCACCAGGCGCTTGAGCGCCTGCCACTGGGCACGGGCAAACAACAGTTGGCCCTGCCGTGTTGCCACCACCAGCACATCTTCCGGCAACTGCCAGGTTTCGCGCAGACGATTGAACTGCCGCTCCAGGCGCTGCGGGTCGACACCCCCGGGTGCGCTGGCGAGCAGCGCCGGCAGGGCCTGCTCCAGGTCCTCGGTATCACGCAGCACCTGCAACTGGCGCAGGCGCTCATCGCTGCGCCGCTGACGGCTTGGCGCAAACGGGTCGAGCACCTTGCCGCCCCCCAGGGTGCGCTGGGCACGCTGGTCGCGCAGCACCAGGCGGTCGCCGTGTACCGCCTGCAGCGGTGCGTTGAGCAGCAACTGGGCGAACATGCGCTGGCCCGCCGTCAGGGTTTCTCCTTCGAGCAAGGCCACCCGGGCCGTTACGTCCTGGGTGCCGAGGTGCACGTGCACGGCGCTGAAATGTTCGAAAGTCCGGGTCTCGCCCGGCAACAGTTTCAGTTCGATATCCACCCGCACGCTGGGGGCATGCAGCCACTCGGCCACCAGCCAGTCACCCCGATGCACCTGTTCCGCCGCCAGGCGTTCGGCAGCGATGTTCAGCGCCACACGCTGGCCCGCCTCGGCCACCAGGGCGGCCTGGTTCTGCGCATGCAGGCCACGCACCCGCACCGGTTTGCCAGCCTTGCCCAGCAACAAGGTGTCGCCGGCACTGACCCGCCCGGCCAGCGCCGTGCCCGTGACCACCACACCCGCACCGGTAACGGCGAAAGCACGGTCGACGGCCAGGCGGAAACCGCCGCGCACGCTGCGCTGGCGCACGCGCTGCTCCGCCGCCAGCAACGCCTGGCGCAGGGCATCGATACCCTCGCCGGTCACACTCGACAACGGAAACTGCCGTGCACCGGCATAAGGGCCCGGCGCCAGCAATTCGCTGACTTGTGCCTGCACTTCGGCCAGGCGTGCCGGCTCTACCCGGTCGCATTTGCTGATTGCCACCAGGGCCTGGGGAATGCCGAGCAGCTCGATGATTGCCAGGTGCTCGCGGGTTTGTGGCATCACCCCGTCGTCGGCCGCCACCACCAGCAGCACCAGGTCGATGCCGTGGGCGCCGGCCAGCATGTTGTGGATAAAGCGCTCATGGCCCGGTACGTCGATGAAGCCGGTCAGTGCCGCCCCCTCGGTCAACGCCGCATAGCGGTAGCCCAGGTCGATGGTCATGCCACGGGCGCGCTCCTCCTGGCGCTGGTCGCCGGCCTGGCCGGTCAGGGCCTGGAGCAGTGCGGTCTTGCCGTGGTCGATATGGCCGGCGGTACCAACGATCACTGTACCGGCCCCAACTGCAGGGCGGGCAACTGCGCCAGCCACTGGGCTTCGTCATCCAGCTGGCGCAGGTCCAGCCACAGGGCGTCGTCGGCGATGCGGCCGAGCACCGGCACCGGCAGGTCTCGCAAGGCCCGCTCCAGCACATGCAGGCTGCGCCCGCGCAACTTCTTCGACACCTGCGGGCGCAGGCACAACGCCGCGCTCGGCAGGCGGGCGACCGGTTGGCTGCCACTGCCGATCATGCCCAACGCCGGCTCCACGCTGACCGCCCATTGCTCGCCGAGGCGGGCCTTGAGCTCAGGGGCCAGGCGCTCGGCCTGGGCCTGGATTTCGGCCTGGCTGCGGGTCAGCAGACGCAGGCTGGGCAGGCGCTCGGCCAGGCGGTCGGGGTTGCGGTACAGCGCCAGCACCGCTTCGAGTGCGGCGAGGGTGATCTTGTCGACCCGCAGCGCGCGCTTGAGCGGGTTCTTCTTGATCCTGGCGATCAGGTCCTTGCGCCCGACGATGATCCCGGCTTGCGGCCCGCCCAGCAGTTTGTCGCCACTGAAGGTGACGATATCGGCGCCGTCAGCCAGGGCCTGGCGCACGGTCGGCTCGGCGGGCAGGCCCCAGCGGGTGAGGTCAAGCAGGCTACCGCTGCCAAGGTCCTCAAGCAGCGGTAAGTCATGTTGGTGGGCGATGCGCGCCAGCTCGGCGGTGGGCACCTGGGTAGTGAAACCCTGGATACTGTAGTTGCTGCAATGCACGCGCATCAGCAGGCCGGTGCGTGGGCCGATGGCGGCCTCGTAGTCGCGGGCGTGGGTGCGGTTGGTGGTGCCGACTTCGTGCAGCTTCACGCCAGCGCGGGCCATGATGTCGGGAATGCGGAAGGCACCGCCGATCTCGATCAGTTCACCGCGGGAGATGATGCCCTCCTTGCGCGCGCCCAGGCTGTTGAGCGCCAGCAGCACGGCGGCGGCGTTGTTGTTGACCACGGTGACGGCTTCGGCGCCGGTCAGCTCGCGGATCAGGCCTTCGATCAGGTCGTCACGGTCGCCACGCTTGCCGGTGGCTAGGTCGAATTCCAGGTTGAGCGGATAGCGGGCGGCGGTCTGCATGGCCTCGATGGCCTCCTCTGGCAACAGGGCGCGGCCGAGGTTGGTGTGCAGGACGGTGCCGGTGAGGTTGAACACGCGGCGGACCTGGCTGCGTTGCTGGGTGGCCAGGCGTTCGCCGGTGCGGCCCAGCAGGACTTCAGCGGCCAGTTCGGCGGCGCTGAGCTGGCCGGTACGGGCGGGGTCGCGCAGGTCGTCGAGCAGTTGGCGCAAGGTGGCAAGGACCGCGTCGCGGCCATGGCGGTCGATCAGCGGGAGGCAGGCCGGGTGGCGCAAAAGGGTGTCGATGGAGGGCAGGCGTGGGGTGTCGCTGGCTAGGCTGGAGGACATGCGGTACTACCTTGGACTGATCCGTTGTCTGTACTGGCCTCTTCGCGGGTGAACCCGCTCCCACAAGGCCCGCGCAGCTTTTGAAGCTTGCGCGGTACCTGTGGGAGCGGGTTTACCCGCGAAGAAGGCGACTCGGTCTTACAGTGTAGACACTCACCCACTACCCGGGCGCGAGCATCAGGTTCGGTGCCAACCGATGGAAGCCCTCCTCGTCCAGGCGAATGTCCAGCGCCAGGCTGGCCAGGTCGTCGGCCAGCGGCTCGGCCGCCGCATCGTTTTCCAGGTAGTTCTGCTTCAGGTAGCTTTCGCACGCCGGGCAGCACTCGGCACGCAGCGGCGCCTTGCCCGGCGCATGGCGGTCATCGTCGAGGCTGGTGTAGCGCAGGTCCTTGCTCGACTCGCAGTAGACGCACTTGACCCGCACTACATGCCATTCACAGGCACACAGCGAACAGGCCAGGTAGCGCAGGCCATTGTGCTTGCCACGGTTGCGCACCACTCCGGCCATCGCCGGCGAGCCGCAGGCCGGGCACTGGGCCAGGCTGCCGGCGGGCTTGAGCTCTGGCGCGGGCAGCGCCAGCAACCAACTGGACCAGGCCGCCTGCAAGGCCGCCCCAATGAACGGCACCAGCGCTGCGGGCACTGCATCGTACTGGCCGGCGAGCAAGGCAATGCCCCAGCCCTTGCGCTGATTGTCGTCGCTGCCACGCAGGGCTTGCAGTGCCTCACCCAACGGACCGCTGGTTTGCGCGCTGAAGTGCTCGAGCAAGGCCTGCAACCAGACCAGCCACGGCCCTTCACGCACCAGGCTATCCGCCGCCAGCGGCGGCAAACCATGACTTATGCACAGGCGTTGACGCTCCTCGGCCACAGGCATGCCAGCGGGCGGGTTATCCACAAGCTGCTGCTGGATGCGGCACAAGCGGGCCACCAGCTTCAGGTATTCGCCAAGGGCATTGCCCTCGGCCAGCTGCTCCAGGCGCGCGGCCCGCAGTTCGAACAGGTTGGCGGGGGGCAGGTGCAGAAACGGCGGCATCACCGCCGACGCTTCGATCTGCCCGGGTTCGAGTATCGTGCTCAAGCGCTCATCCTTCTTTTCGTCCGTGATTGCCCGGCGTCTTGTCACCGGTCACTTCGCGGTACCACAACTCATGGTGCTTGCGCGCCCAGGCGCGGCTGACCCAGCCATGCAGCATGGCGCCGATCGAGCCCTTGATCCAGATGCCGGCGTAGATGTGCACGATGATGCTGAGGATCAGCACGAACGCCGCCAGGGCGTGGAGCAGCGCGGACAGGCGAATGACCTCGATGCCGAACCAATGGCTGAAGTAGGCGCGCCAGATCACCACACCGCTGACCAGCAGAACCAGCATGCACGCCAGCAGGGTCCAGAACAACAGCTTCTGCCCGGCGTTGTACTTGCCGATCGGCGGCACACCCTCCTCCTTGTTGAGCATCACCCGGTCCACGCGGCGCAGCCACAGGCGGTCGTTGGCGGTGATGAAGTTGGCGCGCCAGAAACGCAGCACCAGGCCGAGGAAGAACACGAACATCGCCACCCCGATGAAGGGGTGCAGGATGCGTGTCCACGGCCCACCGCCGAACAGGTTGCTGAGCCAGAACAGCGCCGGATGGAACAGCGCCAGCCCCGACAGGCCAGCCAGGATGAACAGGATCGCGACGACCCAGTGGTTGCTGCGCTCGTTGGCGTTGTAACGCAGGATGGGTTTGTTGTCGTTCATGGTCGCTGCTCCCCTTGCCCACCGGGCTTGGCCGGATCATAGACATGGACCGACGGGTCCACCTGATGCACGCTTTCATCCGGCGGTGTCGGGCGTTCGTCCTCCTCCACCCGCTGTGGCCCGACCCGCACATAGTGGAAGAACCCGGCCAGCACCGCCGCGCCCATGGCCAGCAGCGCCAGCGGCTTGGTGAAGCCTTTCCACAGCCCCACCAGCGGGCTGATCACCGGCTGATCCGGCAGGCCGGCGTACAGTTTCGGCGTGTCGGCATGGTGCAGCACATACATCACATGGGTGCCACCGACACCGTCCGGGTCGTACAGCCCGGCGTTGTCATAGCCGCGCGACTTGAGGTCGACGATGCGCTCGGCGGCATGCACTTTCATCTCGTCCTTGCTGCCGAACACGATCGCCCCGGTCGGGCAGGTTTTCACGCAGGCCGGCTCCAGGCCCACGGTCACGCGGTCGGAACACAGGGTGCACTTGTACGCCTTGTGGTCCTTCTGCGAGATGCGCGGGATGTTGAACGGGCAGCCGGTAATGCAGTAGCCGCAACCGATACAGTGGTCCTGGTTGAAGTCGACGATGCCGTTGGCGTGCTTGATGATCGCCCCCGGGCTCGGGCAGGCCTTCAGGCAACCTGGCTCGGCGCAGTGCATGCAGCCGTCCTTGCGAATCAGCCACTCCAGGTTGCCGTCGTCGCGCTCGTTCTCGGTAAAGCGCATCAGGGTCCAGGTCTCGGCGGTGAGGTCCTGGGGGTTGTCGTAGGTGCCATGGTTGTGGCCGACCTCGTCACGCAGTTCGTTCCACTCCGAACACGCCACCTGACAGGCCTTGCAGCCGATGCACTTGGTGGTGTCGATCAGCTTGGCGACTTCCTGCTGCTGGCGTACCGAAGGCGGTACGGTGGTGGTGGCCGAGCGGGCGATGATGTCTTGGCTGGCCATCAGAGTTTCTCCACTTTGACGAGGAACGACTTGGACTCTGGCGTCTGGGTATTGCCGTCACCCAGGAAAGGCACCAGGGTGTTGGTCAGGTAGCCATGCCGCGTAGCCCCGGTGAAGCCCCAGTGCAGCGGGATGCCGATCTGGTGCACGGTCTGGTTGTTGACCTTGAGCGGGCGAATCCGCTTGGTCACCACCGCCACCGCCTCGATATGCCCGCGCTTGCTCGACACCCGCACCCGGTCACCGGCCTTGATACCCTTCTCGTTGGCCAGCACCTCGCCGATTTCGACGAACTGCTCGGGCTGGGCAATGGCGTTGAGCCGGCAATGCTTGCTCCAGAAGTGGAAGTGCTCGGTCAGCCGGTACGTGGTCGCCGCGTACGGGAACTCGTCGTGCTTGCCCAAGGTGTCCCACACCGAGTCGAAGACCCGCCCGGCCGGGTTGCTGGTGGCCTTCTTGTTCTGCGGGTGCAGCGGGTTGATGCCAATCGGCGTCTCGAACGGCTCGTAGTGCTCGGGGAACGGGCCTTCGGCCATCTTGTCGATGGCGAAGAACCGCGCCACGCCTTCGGGGTTCATGATGAACGGGTTCATCCCCGCCTCGGGTGGCGAGTCGACCTTGAAGTCGGGCACGTCGGTACCGGTCCAGGCCTTGCCGTTCCACCATACCAGGCGCTTCTTCTCCGGGTCCCAGGGTTTGCCTTGCGGGTCGCTGGAAGCACGGTTGTAGAGGATGCGGCGGTTGGCCGGCCAGGCCCAGGCCCAGTTCTGCACCTGGTGCATGCCGTATGGGTCGCTGTTGTCGCGGCGGGCCATCTGGTTGCCCTGCTCGGTCCAGCTGCCGGCGAAGATCCAGCAGCCGGACGCGGTGCTGCCATCGTCCTTGAGCTGGCCAAAGCCCGCCAGTTGCTGGCCGGCCTTGAGCACTGCGCCAGTCGGGTCGGTGAGGTCAGTCACCGCCCAGCCGTTCATTTCCTTGGCCAGTTCCTCCGGGGATGGCTCTTCAGGGATCTTGTATGGCCAGTTGATGTTCATCAGCGCGTCAGGGTAGGCACCGCCCTCGGCCTGGTAGCGTCGGCGCAGGCGCAGGAACAGCTCGCTCATGATGTGCACGTCGGTGCGGGTCTCGCCCGGGCCGTCGGCGCCCTTCCAGTGCCACTGCAGCCAGCGGCTGCTGTTGACCAGCGAGCCGTCTTCCTCGGCGAAGCAGGTGGTGGGCAGGCGGATCACTTCGGTCTGGATGTTGGCCGTGTCGACATCGTTGAACGGCCCGACGTTGCGCCAGAACTCCGAGGTCTCGGTGGCCAGCGGGTCCATGATCACCAGCCACTTGAGCTTGCCCAGGGCTGCGGTGACGCGGTTCTTGTCCGGCAGCGCGGCAATCGGGTTGAAGCCCTGGCACATGTAGCCGTTGACCTTGCCCTGGCCCATCATCTCGAACATGCGCAGCACGTCGTAGGCCGGCACGTCGAGCTTGGGCAGCCAGTCGTAGCCCCAGTTGTTTTCTGCCGTAGCGTTGGCGCCATACCAGGCCTTCATCAGGCTGACGTGGAACTTGCCGTAGTTCTGCCAGTACGACAGTTGCCCTGGGCGCAGCGGTTTGGAGGCGCGCTTGTCGATGTAGGCGGCGTAGTCCTGCTCGGCATCGCCAGCCAAGGTCAGGTAACCCGGTAGCGAGTTGGACAGCAGACCGAGGTCGGTCAGGCCCTGGATGTTGGAGTGCCCGCGCAAGGCGTTGACCCCGCCACCGGGCATGCCGACGTTGCCAAGCAGCAACTGGACCATGGCCGCACTGCGGATGATCTGTGCGCCGATCGAGTGCTGCGTCCAGCCGAGCGCGTAGAGGATCGTCATGGTCTTGCCCGGTACCGAGCAGGTGGCGATCTCTTCCCAGATCTTCAGCATGGCGTCCTGCGGCATGCCACAGGTCATGCTCGCCAGTTCCGGGGTATAGCGGCTGTAGTGCTGCTTCATCAGCTGGAACACGCAGCGCGGGTGCTGCAAGGTCGGGTCGACCTTGGCAAAACCGTCCTCACCCAGTTCATAACCCCAGCCGGACTTGTCGGCATACACACGCTTGGCCTCGTCATAGCCGCTGAACAGGCCATCCTCGAAGCCATAGTTCTCTTTGACGATGAACGACACGTCGGTGTAGTTGCGCACGTACTCGTGCTGGATCTTGTCGTTACTCAGCAGGTAATTGATCAGCCCGCCCATGAAGGCGATGTCGGTACCGGTACGAATCGGTGCGTAGTAGTCCGCCACCGAAGCGGTACGGGTAAACCGCGGGTCGACCACGATCAGCCGCGCCTTGTTGTGCGCCTTGGCCTCGGTCACCCACTTGAAGCCGCACGGATGCGCTTCTGCTGCGTTGCCACCCATCACCAGGACCAGATTCGCGTTGGCGATATCGGACCAGTGGTTGGTCATGGCGCCACGGCCGTACGTCGGGGCAAGACTTGCCACCGTCGGGCCATGTCAGACACGAGCCTGGTTATCGAACCCCAGCATGCCTGTTGCGCGGATGACCTTGTGGGTCAGGTAGCCGGCCTCGCTGGAGGCGGCGGAAGCAGCGAGAAAACCGGTGGTGAGCCAGCGGTTGACCGTTTGCCCCTGGGCGTTCTTTTCGATGAAGTTGGCGTCGCGGTCCTGCTTCATCAGGTCGGCGACGCGATCGAGCGCCTCGTCCCAGCTGACCCGCACCCACTCCTTGCTGCCCGGCTTGCGTACCTCGGGGTACTGCAGGCGGCTCGGGCTGTGGATGAAGTCCAGCAGGCCGGCACCTTTCGGGCAGAGGGTGCCGCGGTTGACCGGGTGGTCGGCGTCACCTTCGATATGGATGATGTTCTGTTTGACGTTCTTGCCCGCATCGCCCTGGCTGTACATGATCAGGCCGCAGCCGACCGAGCAGTAGGGGCAGGTGTTACGGGTTTCTTTGGTATGCGCCAGCTTGAAGTGACGCACCTGCTCGGCGAATGCGGGTGTCGGGGCCATGCCCAACGCCGCAAGGCTCGAGCCTCCAAGGCCGACGGCGGCGACCTTGAAGAACTGCCGACGGTTCAGGTCCATCGTGCACTCCTGATCAGGTGGTGGACGCACGGAACATGGCCGGCGCCTCTTGGTAGTCACGGTGGCGGCCAATTGATGGCCGCCAACAGGTAAGACTAGCCAAGAATCGCGAAGGTGCGATGACATGGGTCAGCTGAAGGCGCTGTGTTGCCTGATTCGCGGGTGAACCCGCTCCCACAGGTACTGCACCTGCCCGAATGTGGGAGCGGGCGTGCCCGCGAACACCGGCAACGCCGGTGCCATCCACCACCGGCCGATCAGCAAAGCGGCAGGTTGCGCACCACGTTCAGCGCCGCGCTGCTCTGCGCCACCGGCATGATCTCGATGGTATTGATATTCACATGCGCCGGCTGCTCGGCAATCCAGGCCACCGTGGCCGCGATGTCCTCGGGCAGAATGGCCTCCACATCCCTATACAGCGCCTGCACGGCATCCAGGTCACCGTTCAGGCGCACCACCGAGAAATCGGTACCCGAGCACAGCCCCGGCTCGATGTTGCTCACCCGCACGCGGGTGCCCGCCAGGTCGGCGCGCAGGTTGAGGCTGAACTGGCGGACGAAGGCCTTGCTGGCGCCATACACGTTACCGCCCGGGTAGGGGTAGGTGCCGGCGATCGAGCCGATGTTGATGATCATGCCGCTGTCGGCTTCCACCATCTGCGGCAGGATCTTGTGGGTGACCATGGCCAGGCCGGTGATGTTGGTGTCGATCATCCGCTGCCAGTTTTCCGCACTACTGGCCTGGGCACGGTCCACGCCCAGCGCCAGCCCGGCATTATTGACCAGCAGGTCGATCTGCAGCGAAGCATCGCGAATCTTCTCGACCGCCGTCTCGAGCGATACCGGGTCGGTGACATCCAACGCCAGCGGAGTGAAGTTGGCGCCCAGTTCGGCTTCCAGCGCTTGCAGCTTGTCCATACGCCGGGCGCCACCGATCACGCGGTAGCCTTTGCCGATCAAGGTACGGCAGATGGCGCGGCCAAAGCCCGAGGAGGCGCCGGTTACGAATGCGGTTTTCATCAGTTGTCTCCTATGGAAGGGTCAGGCCAGGTACTTCACGCCCAGGCTGGTGAACAGGCAGAGCATCGAAAACACCAGCGCCTTGCGCACCACCTCGTTGCCCTTGCGCAGGGCCAGCGCGCTGCCCAGGTGGTTACCGAGGATGTTGCAGGCCACCAGCGGCAACGCCAGCAGGTAGACGACCTTGCCGGCAATGACGAAGGCCACCAGGGCGCCGATATTGGACGCGAAATTGAAGGTTTTGGAGTTGGCCGAGCTGGAGACCAGGTCCATGCGCAGCAGGTAATGGAACGCGATGATGAACATGCTGCCGGTACCGGGTCCGAAGAAGCCGTCATAAAAGCCGATGGCCAGGCAGGTCAGCGGGACCACGGTGAACAGCATGCGCGATGACAGTTCGCGCTCTTCGACCGGGCGGTCCTTGGGGGCGAGGAAGATGAGGATGCCGAAGGGGATCAGCGCCAGGATGATCTTGCCCACGGTTTCCTGGGAGATCGACACGATCAGGTGGGCCCCCAGGTAGGCACCGAGCAACGAGAACGGCACGCCGACCAGCGCCACCTGCCAGACCATCTTGCTGTTGGCCAGGAAGTTGCGAATGGCCGCCAGCGTGCCGAGGGTGCTGACCAGTTTTTCCTGGCCGAGGGCCACTTGGGGTGGCATGCCAACCAGCAGAAAGCCCGGCACCAGGAACAGCCCGCCGCCACCGGCAATGCTGTCGACGAAACCGGCAACGAAGGCGATAGCCCCGAGCATGAGGACCGCCAGCAACCAGTGTTCCGCCCAGAAAGCGCCCAGAACTTCCATATTAAAGTCTATCCAGTGGAGTGTCCTGCCAAGCACAACGCAAGTGTGCATGTCCCAACCAGCGCGGTGATTGTAATTACAAAAATTGAATCGATGCAATATCAAATTAAATCGACTCAATGGAGGCGATTACCATCATTACCCGCATTTTGGCTTTCATGTTAGGCTTGCGCGCAATTGCAGAATCTGGTGCCATTTCCATGTGGGTCCCTCAATACGGCGATCAAGCCCAGCCGGTTTACCTGATGATCGCTAATGCCCTTGAACAGGACATCGAAAGTGGTCGGCTTGCAGCAGGCGATCGTTTGCCCACCCTCAAAGACCTTGCCGAGGCACTCAATGTAACCCCAGGCACCGTTGGAAGAGCCTACGACGAAGCCGCCAAGCGCGGCCTGGTGGTTGGAGAGGTGGGCCGTGGCACATTTGTCAGGCAGTTGCGACAGCGGTTATCCACCCCGTCGGTGCCTGCACCCGTTACTGGCGAAAGCAGCCAGATCGATCTCTCGATCATCAAACCCAACGATGCCCACATGAGTGAGTGGCTGGGTGCGGCGATCAGCGAGCTGGCCACTTCTCCGGACCTGGGGCAGGTACTCGACTATGTGACAGAGGGTGGTCACACCTCCCACAAACAAGCAGGGGCAGCCTGGATTCAGCGCTGGCTGCCTGATGCTCGCTGGCAACAGGTTGTACTGACCTCTGGCGCCCAGCATGGACTATTGGTGGCCATCAGCAGCCTGTCGAAGAGCGAAGATGTGGTGCTGTGCGAATCGTTCTGCTACCCAGGCATCATCTCCCTGGCCCACAGCATGGGCCGCCGCCTGCGCGGCGTGGCCATGGACGAGCACGGCCTGATTCCGGAGGCATTGCGCGCGGCCTGCCTGGAGCACCGCCCTTCCCTGCTGGTGTGCGTCACCACCCACCAGAACCCGACCAACTCGATCATGCCCCACGCACGGCGCCAGGCCATCGCCGAGATAGCCCGCGAGTTCGACCTGTTCATCGTCGATGACGATATCTACGGTTTTCTCGAGCCCGCGCCGGATTACAAGCCATTGGCCGCCTATGCGCCCGAACGCTCGGTGTACCTCACCAGCCTGTCCAAAAGTGTGCTGCCGGCGCTGCGCATCGGTTACCTGTACGCGCCACCGCAAACCCTCTCGCGGTTATCGTCGATGGTACGCAGCAGCGTCTGGATGCCATCGCCGTTGATGGCGCAACTGGCCAGCAACCTGATCAACAACGGCATGGCCGACCAGTTGGTGCGGGTACAGCAGGACGAGGCGGCCACGCGCCAGCAAATGGCCCAGGAGATCCTTGGCAAGTACAAGATCCGCAGCCAGCCCAACAGCTTTCACATCTGGCTGGAGTTGCCGGAGCCGTGGACCAGCGACGAATTCGCCAACCTGGCACGCAACAACGGCGTCACGGTAGTCAGTGGCAGCCAGTTCCTGCCAGAACGCAGCCACGCAACCTGCGGCGTGCGCATCGCCCTGATGGCCCCCAGCCGCCAGGAACTGGGCTTTGCCCTGACCAAGCTGGTCAGCCTGCTGGACTCGCCGGAGCCGCGGCTGTTCTATTGAAGCGCTGACGGCTTTGCTCTCATATACTCTTTGAATTAGCAGGGACCTGTGGGAGCGGCTTTAGCCGCGAACACCGGCACAGCCGGTGCCATGCACCGTGTTGGATGCTTTGCCAGGATGGCTGCCCATAAAAAAACCCAGGGCAACTGCCCTGGGCTTCTGGTCTTGCTAGACGCCTGACCGCTCCGATCAGAACGGAATATCGTCATCGAAGCTGTCGAAGTCAGCCGCCGGCTGCGGGGCTGGCTGCTGCGGTGCCGGGCGCTGAGGAGCCTGTTGCGGGCGCGGGGCCTGCTGGCGCGGAGCCTGGTTGTACTGTTGCGGCTGGCCGCCACCGTAGTTGCCGCCACCCTGGTTGTACGGGTCACCGCCCTGCTGCTGGCCCTGCGGACGGCCGCCGAGCAGCTGCATGGTGCCGTTGATGTCGACGATGATCTCGGTGGTGTAGCGCTTGATGCCGTCTTTTTCCCACTCGCGGGTCTGCAGCTTGCCTTCGATGTAGCACTGCGAACCCTTGCGCAGGTATTCGCCGGCGATTTCGGCAACCTTGCCGAACAGCGACACACGGTGCCACTCGGTACGCTCGACCTTCTGGCCCGACTGCTTGTCGGTCCACTGCTCGCTGGTAGCCAGGCTCAGGTTGGTCACGGCGTTACCGTTGGGCAGGTAGCGGACTTCGGGATCCTGGCCACAGGTGCCGACCAGAATGACTTTGTTAACCCCACGGGCCATAACGTTCTCCTAGGCTTCGCACGCCGAAGAGGCCGGGTTCACCAGGCGCTCGAGGGTCGTACGGTCCAAAATTTTCGTATCCAGTTTGATATAGATGGCGGCTTCTTCCGCCACCACGACGGCGTCGGTCACACCCGGCACGGCCATCAGGCGCTCGGTCAGGCCGGCTTCCCGGACTGCCTCTGGCGTCAGCGGCATGCGCAGGCTGGTCACATAGGGCGGCTCGTTCATGCGCAAGGCGACGACCAACCAGATGGCACACAGCACCGCACAACCGAGGAACACCATGTTCAGCCCGCCGTGCTGGAACAACCAGCCACCGAGGATTCCTCCCAGGGCAGCACCGAGGAACTGGCTGGTGGAGTAAACCCCCATTGCCGTCCCCTTGCCACCTGCAGGCGACACCTTGCTGACCAGCGAAGGCAGCGATGCCTCCAGCAGGTTGAATGCAGTAAAGAATACCACGGTGCCGATCACCAGTCCGCGCAAACCGTCAGCCCACTGCCAGAAGAACACCTCCACCAGTAGCAACACACTGACCGCCCCGGCCAGCACACGTTTCATCTTGCGCTTTTTTTCGCCGTAGATGATGAACGGGACCATTGCAAAAAATGAGATGAACAACGCGGTCAGGTACACCCACCAGTGCTGCTCCTTGGGCAGGCCGCCGCGCTCGACGAAGGCCAGTGGCAGCGCGACGAAGCTGGCCATGAGGATGGCGTGGAGGATGAAGATGCCCGCGTCCAGGCGCAGAAGGTCCGGATGGCGCAGGGTCGGGCCGATGGCCTGGCGCGCCACACCCGACTCACGGTGCTGCAGGATGCTGTGGGTATTGGGCACGACAAAGGCGATCAGCAGGATGCCGACCAGGGCAAGTCCTGCCGTGGCGAGGAACAATCCTGACAAGCCAAAGGCACGAGTCAGCAATGGGCCGACGACCATGGCGACGGCAAACGACAGGCCGATGCTCATGCCGATCATGGCCATGGCCTTGGTCCGGTGCTGCTCGCGGGTAAGGTCGGACAGCAGCGCCATGACCGCAGCGGAAATCGCCCCGGCCCCCTGCAGGATACGCCCGGCGATCACACCCCAGATGGAGTCGGCCTGGGCCGCCAATACACTGCCCAGGGCAAAGATCACCAGCCCCAGGTAAATCACCGGCCGGCGGCCGATGCGGTCGGAAATCATCCCGAACGGGATCTGCAAAACGGCCTGGGTCAGGCCATAGGCACCAATGGCCAGGCCAATCAGCGCAGGTGTGGCACCGGCCAGGTCCATGCCGTAGGTGGCCAGCACCGGCAAGACCATGAACATGCCCAGCATACGAAAGGCAAAGACCAGGGCCAGGCCGCCAGCGGCGCGGGTTTCGCCGCCACTCATGCGCTCGTTGTGGGTGTCGTGCATGGATTAACCTCGTGTGAACCGGCGGCGATTCTATCAGTCCGACAGCGTGACGGCATCTACGCGACGCTTTGCCGCGTACTGGCAGGGCGCCGTATACTTCCTTGTTTATGCCCGCCGAGCGAGGCCGCAGTGGACAAGATCCTGATTCGTGGGGCACGCACCCACAACCTGAAGAACATCGACCTGACCCTGCCCCGGGACAAGCTCATCGTGATCACCGGCCTGTCCGGTTCCGGCAAGTCGTCCCTGGCGTTCGACACCCTGTACGCTGAAGGCCAGCGCCGCTATGTCGAATCGCTGTCGGCCTACGCCAGGCAGTTCCTGTCGATGATGGAAAAGCCTGACGTCGACACCATCGAAGGCCTGTCGCCGGCTATTTCCATCGAGCAGAAGTCGACCTCGCATAACCCCCGCTCCACGGTCGGCACCATCACCGAAATCTACGACTACCTGCGCCTGCTGTACGCCCGCGTCGGTACCCCACGCTGCCCGGACCACGATATCCCGCTGGAGGCGCAAACGATCAGCCAGATGGTCGACCTGGTGCTGGAGCGCCCGGAAGGCAGCAAACTGATGTTGCTGGCGCCGGTGGTGCGCGAGCGCAAGGGCGAGCACCTGGCGGTGTTCGACGAATTGCGTGCCCAAGGCTTTGTGCGTGCCCGGGTCAACGGCAAGCTCTACGAGCTCGACGAACTGCCCAAGCTGGACAAGCAGAAAAAGCACAGCATCGATGTGGTGGTGGACCGCTTCAAGGTCCGCGCCGACCTGCAACAGCGCCTGGCCGAGTCGTTCGAGACCGCGCTCAAGCTGGCCGACGGCATCGCCCTGGTGGCACCGATGGATGATGGACAAGGCGAAGAGACGATCTTCTCCGCGCGCTTCGCCTGCCCGGTCTGTGGCCATGCCATCAGCGAGCTGGAGCCGAAGCTGTTCTCCTTCAACAACCCCGCGGGCGCCTGCCCGACCTGCGATGGCCTGGGGGTGAAGCAGTTCTTCGACACCAAGCGCCTGGTCAATGCCGAACTCACCTTGGCCGAAGGCGCGATCCGCGGCTGGGACCGGCGTAACGTGTACTACTTCCAGATGCTCGGTTCGCTGGCCGCGCATTACGGCTTCAGCCTGGAGGAGCCGTTCGGCCAGCTGTCGGCCGAGCACCAGAAAGTGATCCTGCAGGGTAGCGGCAAACAGAGTATCGACTTCAAGTACCTCAACGACCGTGGCGACATCGTCAAGCGCTCGCACCCGTTCGAAGGCATCGTGCCGAACCTGGAGCGTCGCTACCGCGAGACCGAGTCGGCCACCGTGCGTGAAGAACTGGCCAAGTTCCTTGGCACCCAGCCCTGCCCGGACTGTCGCGGCACGCGCCTGCGCCGTGAGGCACGACATGTGTGGGTGGGCGAGAAGACCCTGCCGGCGGTGACCAACCTGCCGATCGGTGAAGCCAGCAACTACTTCGGCGAACTGACCCTGACCGGCCGCCGTGGCGAAATTGCGGCGAAGATCCTCAAGGAAATCTGCGAGCGCCTGCAGTTCCTGGTCAACGTCGGTCTCGACTATCTCACCCTCGACCGCAGCGCCGATACCCTGTCCGGTGGCGAAGCTCAGCGTATCCGCCTGGCCAGCCAGATCGGCGCTGGCCTGGTGGGAGTGATGTACATCCTCGATGAGCCGTCCATCGGCCTTCATCAGCGCGACAACGACCGCCTGCTGGCCACCCTCAACCACCTGCGCGACCTGGGCAACACGGTGATCGTGGTGGAACACGACGAAGACGCCATCCGCCTGGCCGACTACGTGGTGGACATCGGCCCGGGGGCCGGCGTACACGGCGGGCAGATCGTCGCCGAGGGCTCGCCGCAGGAAGTCATGGCCCACCCCGACTCGCTGACCGGCAAGTACCTTTCCGGGCGCAAGAAGATCGTCGTGCCGGCCAAGCGCACGCCGCGCAACAAGAAGCTGCAACTCAAGCTCAAGGGCGCGCGTGGCAACAACCTGCAAAACGTCGACCTGGAAGTCCCGATCGGCCTGCTGACCTGCGTGACCGGGGTATCCGGCTCGGGCAAGTCGACGCTGATCAACAACACCCTGTTCCCACTGGCCGCCACCGCCCTGAATGGTGCAAGCAACCTTGAAGCGGCGCCGCATGCCAGCATGGATGGCCTGCAGCACCTGGACAAGGTAGTGGATATCGACCAGAGCCCGATCGGCCGCACCCCTCGCTCGAACCCGGCGACCTACACCGGCATCTTCACGCCGATCCGCGAGCTGTTCTCCGGTGTGCCGGAATCGCGTTCGCGCGGCTATGGTCCGGGGCGCTTCTCGTTCAACGTCAAGGGTGGCCGTTGCGAGGCCTGCCAGGGCGATGGCCTGATCAAGGTGGAGATGCACTTCCTGCCGGACATCTACGTGCCGTGCGACGTGTGCAAGAGCAAGCGCTACAACCGCGAAACCCTGGAGATCAAGTACAAGGGCAAAAACATCCACGAGGTGCTGGAGATGACCATCGAGGATGCCCGCGAGTTCTTCGATGCAGTGCCGGCGCTGGCACGCAAGCTGCAGACGCTGATGGATGTGGGGCTGTCGTACATCAAACTGGGGCAGTCGGCGACCACGCTGTCGGGCGGCGAGGCACAGCGAGTGAAGCTGTCGCGCGAACTGTCCAAGCGTGACACCGGCAAGACCCTGTATATCCTCGACGAGCCGACCACGGGCCTGCACTTTGCCGATATCCAGCAGTTGCTGGACGTGCTGCATCGCCTGCGCGACCACGGCAATACCGTGGTGGTGATCGAGCACAACCTGGATGTGATCAAGACCGCGGACTGGCTGGTGGATCTGGGGCCGGAGGGTGGCTCGAAAGGTGGGCAGATCATTGCCTGCGGTACGCCGGAAGAACTGAGCGAGATGAAGCAGTCTTATACCGGGCATTATCTGAAACCGCTGCTGGAGCGGGATCGGGCGTGAGGCCTTGGGGGCGCTTTGCGCCCCTGTCGCGACACAAGGCCGCTCCCACAGGAGGAGTGCATTTCGCTGTGGGAGCGGCCTTGTGTCGCGACAGGGCTGCAAAGCAGCCCCAGCTTTTACATCTGCGATTGCAGGTAGTTTTCCAGGCCGATGGCCTTGATCAGCCCCTGCTGCTTCTCCAGCCAGTAGGTGTGATCTTCTTCGGTGTCAGCCAGCTGGGCACGCAGGATGTCGCGGCTGATGTAGTCCTTGTGCAGTTCGCACAGCTCAATACCTTTGCATAGCGCGCCGCGCACCTTGTACTCGAGCTTGAGGTCAGCCTCGATCATTTCCGGCACGGTGCTGCCCACTTCCAGGTCGTCCGCGCGCATGTCAGGGGTGCCTTCGAGCATGAGGATGCGACGCATCAGGGCATCGGCGTGCTGCGTCTCTTCTTCCATTTCGTGGTTGATGCGCTCGTAGAGCTTGGACAGGCCCCAGTCTTCGTACATCCGCGAGTGAATGAAGTACTGGTCGCGCGCCGCCAGTTCGCCCTTCAGCAGCGTAACGAGGTAGTTGATTACGTCCGGGTGACCTTGCATCGCCCTGCTTCTCCATGTGAAAACGTCTATGCCACATAGTGTGAACCAGCTTTTGCCAGCGGTCACTGAAAAACGCGCAATCAGACGCAAAAAATCGGTCAAACAGTAGTGATATTCATTGAAAAACCGCCCAAATGAGGGCGGTTCTTCTTATCACTTCGACTTAAGCGAGATTGACGCCCAGGGCCTTGGCGACCCCTTCGCCGTAGGCCGGATCGGCCTTGAAGAAGTACTGCAGCTGGCGCTGGACCACGTCTTGGCTGACACCTGCCATGGTGCCGGCAATGTTGTTGATCAGCAGGGCTTTCTGCTCATCGTTCATCAGACGGAATAGCGCGCCGGCGTGGCTGTAGTAGTCGGTGTCTTCACGGTGATCGTAGCGGTCAGCCGAACCATTCAGGGCCAGTGCAGGCTCGGCATGGCGCGGCGACTGCTTCGGTGCATCGCTGTAGCTGTTGGGCTCATAGTTCGGTGCACTGCCGTAACTGCCAGCAGCCATGGAACCATCACGCTGATAGCTGTTAACCGGGCAGCGTGGTGCGTTCACCGGCAGTTGCTGGTGGTTGGTGCCCACACGGTAGCGGTGCGCGTCAGCGTAGGCGAATACACGCCCTTGCAGCATGCGGTCTGGCGACAGGCCGACACCGGGCACCATGTTGCTCGGGCCAAATGCAGCCTGCTCGACCTCGGCAAAGTAGTTGAGCGGGTTACGGTTGAGCTCCAGCACGCCCACCTCGATCAACGGGTAGTCCTTCTGCGACCAGGTCTTGGTCACGTCGAAGGGGTTTTCGTCGCGGCTGGCAGCCTCGGTTTCGCTCATGACCTGGATGCATACGGTCCAGCGCGGGTAATCGCCACGCTCGATGGCCTCGAACAAGTCGCGCTGGGCGTAGTCCGGGTCTGTACCTGCCAGGCGCGCGGCATCTGCCGGGGCGAGGTTCTTGATGCCTTGCTGAGTCTTGAAGTGCCATTTGACCCAGGTGCGCTCACCCTCGGCGTTGATCAGGCTGTAGGTATGGCTGCCGAAGCCGTGCATGTGACGGTAGCCGTCCGGGATGCCGCGATCGGAGAACAGGATGGTGACCTGATGCAGCGCCTCGGGGGAGTGCGACCAGAAGTCCCACATCATCTGGGCGTTCTTCAGGTTGGATTGCGGGTGGCGCTTCTGGGTGTGGATAAAATCCGGGAACTTCAGCGGGTCGCGGATGAAGAACACTGGCGTGTTATTGCCAACGATGTCCCAGTTGCCTTCTTCGGTGTAGAACTTAACGGCAAAACCACGCGGGTCGCGCTCGGTATCGGCAGAGCCACGCTCGCCACCGACGGTGGAGAAACGCAGGAAAGTTTCGGTCTGCTTGCCAACCTGCTCAAACAGCTTGGCACTGGTGTAACCCGTGATATCGCGGGTAACGGTAAAGGTACCGTAGGCGCCCGAGCCCTTGGCGTGCACGCGGCGCTCAGGAATGTTCTCGCGGTTGAAATGGGCAAGCTTCTCGATCAGGTGGAAGTCGTCGAGCAGCAGCGGGCCGCGCGGGCCGGCGGAACGGGAATTCTGGTTGTCGGCTACAGGTGCACCGCTGGCGGTGGTGAGAATCTTGCTCATGGGCTCTCCTTATCGGTCTTCAAGCGCCGGCTAATCGGCTTTGGAGAGAGTATTGACGAGCAAGGTTACAAGAACAAATTCATTACATGACTTGCATCAATAGAAATTAACAATGCATGTAGCGACAAAAAACCGGGCACTAGGCCCGGTTCTTTGTAGCAGACAGAACGTCTTACTCAGCAGCTTCTACAGCACCGCCGACCGGACGATCAACCAGCTCGACGTACGCCATAGGGGCGTTGTCGCCAGCGCGGAAACCGCACTTCAGGATGCGCAGGTAGCCGCCCTGACGGGTGGCGTAACGCTTGCCCAGGTCGTTGAACAGCTTGCCAACAGCGGACTTCGAACGGGTACGATCGAAGGCCAGACGGCGGTTAGCTACGCTGTCTTCCTTGGCCAGGGTGATCAGCGGCTCGGCAACGCGGCGCAGTTCCTTGGCTTTCGGCAGGGTGGTTTTGATCAGCTCGTGCTCGATCAGCGACACTGCCATGTTCTGGAACATAGCCTTGCGGTGAGAGCTGGTACGGCTCAGGTGACGTCCACTTTTACGATGACGCATGATTCATTCCTTACCAAACACTACGTTCGGTGATTACGACGATCAGGCGGTCGCCTTGTCGTCTTTCTTAAGACTTGCAGGCGGCCAGTTGTCGAGGCGCATGCCGAGAGACAGACCACGAGAGGCCAGGACGTCCTTGATTTCAGTCAGGGACTTCTTGCCCAGGTTAGGAGTCTTCAACAGCTCTACTTCGGTACGCTGAATCAGGTCGCCGATGTAGTAGATGTTCTCCGCCTTGAGGCAGTTGGCCGAACGTACAGTCAGTTCCAGGTCGTCAACCGGACGCAGCAGGATCGGATCGATCTCGTCTTCCTGCTCGACTACGACAGGCTCGCTGTCACCTTTGAGGTCGACGAACGCGGCCAGCTGCTGTTGCAGGATGGTCGCAGCGCGGCGGATAGCCTCTTCAGGATCCAGGGTGCCGTTGGTTTCCAGATCAATGACCAGCTTGTCCAGGTTGGTACGCTGTTCAACACGGGCGTTCTCGACCACATAGGCGATACGACGCACCGGGCTGAACGAAGCGTCCAGCTGCAGACGGCCAATGCTACGGCTTTCGTCTTCGTCGGTTTGACGGGAGTCGGCCGGCTCGTAACCACGACCACGAGCTACGGTGAGCTTCATGTTCAGGGCGCCGTTCGACGCCAGGTTCGCGATTACGTGATCGGGGTTGACGATCTCGACATCGTGATCCAGCTGAATATCGGCAGCGGTAACCACCCCCGAACCCTTTTTCGACAAGGTCAGCGTAACTTCGTCACGACCGTGCAGTTTGATAGCCAGGCCTTTCAGGTTCAACAGGATTTCAATTACGTCTTCCTGAACACCTTCGATCGCGGAGTACTCGTGGAGTACGCCGTCGATCTCGGCCTCGACTACTGCACAGCCAGGCATGGAGGACAACAGGATGCGGCGCAGCGCGTTGCCCAGGGTATGGCCGAAACCACGCTCGAGAGGCTCGAGCGTAATCTTGGCGCGGGTCGGACTGACTACCTGCACATCAATGTGGCGGGGAGTCAGGAACTCATTTACCGAAATCTGCATGGATGCACCTATTTTCTAGCCCTTACTTGGAGTAGAGCTCGACAATCAGGTTCTCGTTGATGTCGGCAGACAGGTCGCTGCGAGCAGGAACGTTCTTGAAAACGCCCGACTTTTTAGCAGCATCCACGTCAACCCACTCAACGCGGCCACGCTGGGCGCACAGTTCAAGGGCTTGAACAATGCGCAGCTGGTTCAGCGACTTCTCGCGAACCGCGACCACGTCACCCGGACGAACTTGGTAGGATGGAATGTTTACAGTCTTACCGTTGACGCTGATCGCTTTGTGCGAAACCAGCTGACGGGACTCGGAACGAGTCGAGCCGAAGCCCATACGGTAGACGACGTTATCCAGACGGCACTCGAGCAGTTGCAGCAGGTTTTCACCGGTTGCGCCTTTTTTCGAGGCTGCAGCCTGGTAGTAACCGCGGAACTGACGCTCCAGAACACCGTAGATACGACGAACTTTTTGCTTCTCGCGCAGCTGGGTACCGTAGTCGGACTGACGGCCACGGCGCTGGCCGTGGATACCTGGGGCTGCTTCGATGTTGCACTTCGATTCCAGAGCGCGAACGCCACTCTTCAGGAACAGGTCAGTGCCTTCACGACGAGACAGTTTGCATTTTGGACCAATGTAACGTGCCATTTATCTGTCTCCTGATTACACGCGACGCTTCTTCGGCGGACGGCACCCGTTGTGCGGGATTGGCGTCACGTCGGTGATGCTGGCGATCTTGTAGCCGCAGCTGTTCAGTGCACGAACGGCGGACTCACGACCTGGACCTGGACCCTTGACGTTTACGTCGAGGTTCTTCAGACCGTATTCCAGCGCAGCTTGACCAGCACGCTCAGCAGCGATCTGGGCTGCGAACGGGGTGGATTTGCGCGAACCACGGAAACCCGAACCACCGGAGGTCGCCCAGGACAAAGCGTTGCCCTGACGGTCGGTGATGGTCACGATGGTGTTGTTGAAAGAGGCATGGATGTGGGCGATGCCATCAACCACTGTCTTTTTGACTTTCTTACGAGGACGAGCAGCAGGTTTTGCCATGTCTATATTCCTGGGCGATTACTTGCGGATCGGCTTACGCGGGCCCTTACGGGTGCGTGCGTTGGTCTTGGTGCGCTGACCGCGAACCGGCAGACCTTTACGATGACGCAGGCCGCGGTAGCAACCCAGGTCCATCAAGCGCTTGATCTTCATGTTGATGTCACGACGCAGGTCACCTTCGGTGGTGAACTTCGCGACTTCGCCACGCAGGGTTTCGATTTGCTCGTCGCTCAGATCCTTGATCTTAGCGGCTGGGTTTACACCAGCGTCTGCACAGATCTTCTGTGCAGTAGTGCGACCGACACCATAGATGTAGGTCAGCGAGATAACAGCATGCTTGTTATCTGGAATGTTGACGCCTGCAATACGGGCCATTCAGTGGGACTCCAATTGACAGCTACCTACGCCCCGGAAGCCAAGAAATAGGGCGCGAGATAATATCGCTGTAGAAACGAATAATCAACCCAGCAGCACACTAGCTGCTGGGTTTGAAGCGCAGATCACACTCAGCCTTGGCGCTGTTTGTGACGCGGTTCCGCGCTGCAGATCACTCGTACGACGCCTTCGCGACGGATGATCTTGCAGTTACGGCACAGCTTTTTCACCGATGCACGAACTTTCATTACCGACTCCTCGAACCTTAGGGGCGTATCAGCGCAGCAGACCGCTGCCACCGTAGCCTTTCAGGTTGGCTTTCTTCATCAGGGATTCGTACTGGTGCGAAACGAGGTGCGATTGTACTTGGGACATGAAGTCCATCACAACCACTACCACAATCAGCAACGAGGTCCCGCCAAGGTAGAACGGCACATTTGCTGCCACCACCAGGAACTGGGGCAGAAGGCAGACGGCCATCATGTAAAGAGCACCGAACATGGTCAGACGGGTCAGAACGCCATCAATGTAGCGTGCCGACTGCTCACCAGGACGGATACCCGGAATAAAGGCACCGGACTTCTTCAGGTTTTCCGCTACGTCTTTCGGGTTGAACATCAGCGCTGTGTAGAAGAAGCAGAAGAAAATGATCCCTGCACTAAACAGCAGAATGTTCAACGGCTGACCAGGAGCGATCGACTGCGAGATGTCCTGCAGCCAGCCCATACCTTCGGACTGACCGAACCAGGCACCCAGCGAAGCCGGGAACAGCAGAATGCTGCTCGCGAAAATGGCCGGGATGACCCCCGCCATGTTCACTTTCAACGGCAAGTGGCTGGTCTGCGCAGCGAAGACCTTGCGGCCCTGCTGACGCTTGGCGTAGTGAACGGCGATACGACGCTGACCACGCTCAATGAACACCACGAAACCGATAATCGCTACTGCCAGCAAACCGATAGCGACCAGGGCGAAAATATTGATATCGCCTGTGCGCGCAGACTCGAAAGACTGCCCGATTGCTCTCGGAAGACCGGCAACGATACCTGCGAAGATCAACATCGAGATACCGTTGCCCACACCGCGCTCGGTGATCTGCTCGCCCAGCCACATCATGAACATCGCGCCTGCCACGAAGGTGGAGACGGCGACGACATGGAAGCCCAGACCTACAGAAAACGCCACGCCCTGGTTGGCCAGGCCAATGGACATGCCAATGGCTTGAACCAGTGCCAGGATAACGGTGCCGTAGCGGGTGTACTGGCTGATCTTGCGACGGCCAGCTTCACCTTCCTTCTTCAACTGCTCCAGTTGCGGGCTGACCGCCGTCATCAGCTGCATGATGATCGATGCCGAGATGTACGGCATGATCCCCAGTGCAAAGATGCTCATGCGCTCGAGCGCGCCACCGGAAAACATGTTGAACAAGCTAAGAATGGTCCCCTCATTCTGCCGAAACAGATCCGCCAGACGGTCCGGATTGATGCCAGGAACCGGGATATGCGCACCTATCCGATAGACGATGATCGCCATGAACAGAAAGCGCAGACGAGCCCAGAGTTCCGACATCCCGCCCTTACCGAGCGAAGAGAGAGCACCTTGCTTAGCCATTTATTCCTCGAACTTGCCGCCAGCTGCTTCGATAGCCGCACGCGCACCCTTGGTGGCTGCGATACCCTTGATGGTGACTGCGCGAGTGACTTCGCCAGACAGCATGATTTTCACGCGCTGTACGTTCTGGCCGATCACGTTGGCATCCTTCAGGGATTGCACGGAGATCACGTCGCCTTCCACCTTGGCCAGCTCGGACAGACGCACTTCGGCGCGGTCCATGGCTTTCAGCGAAACGAAGCCGAACTTCGGCAGACGACGGTGCAGCGGCTGTTGACCGCCTTCGAAGCCAGGAGCGATCGAACCACCCGAACGGGAAGTCTGACCTTTGTGGCCACGGCCGCCGGTCTTACCCAGACCGCTACCGATACCACGACCTGGACGATGCTTCTCGCGACGGGAACCCGGCGCTGGACTCAGATCATTGAGTTTCATCGATTAACCCTCGACCTTCAGCATGTAGTAAGCCTTGTTGATCATCCCGCGGTTTTCGGGAGTATCCTGGACTTCTACAGTGTGACCGATGCGACGCAGACCCAGGCCTTTAACGCACAGCTTGTGGTTAGGCAGACGGCCCGAGACGCTCTTGATCAGCGTTACTTTTACGGTTGCCATGATCAGAAGATCTCCTCGACGCTCTTGCCGCGCTTGGCAGCAATGGATTCAGGAGATTGCATGGCTTTCAGACCCTTGAAGGTGGCGTAAACCACGTTCACTGGGTTGGTCGAACCGTAGCACTTGGCCAGAACGTTCTGAACACCAGCAACTTCCAGGACAGCACGCATTGCGCCACCGGCGATGATACCGGTACCTTCCGAGGCAGGCTGCATGTAAACCTTCGAGGCGCCGTGGGCAGCCTTGGTGGCGTACTGCAGGGTGGTGCCCTTCAGGTCAACCTGGATCATGTTGCGGCGAGCAGCTTCCATGGCTTTCTGGATCGCGGCAGGTACTTCGCGCGACTTGCCACGGCCGAAGCCAACACGACCTTTACCATCACCTACCACGGTCAGCGCGGTGAAGGTGAAGATACGGCCGCCTTTTACGGTTTTGGCAACGCGGTTAACTTGAACCAGCTTCTCGATGTAGCCTTCGTCGCGCTTTTGATCGTTATTTGCCATAACTTAGAACTCCAGCCCGCCTTCACGAGCAGCATCAGCCAGCGCTTTGACGCGGCCATGGTACTTGAAGCCGGAACGGTCAAAGGCAACTTGAGATACACCGGCGGCTTTCGCACGCTCAGCTACCAGCTTGCCAACCTTAGTGGCCGCGTCGATGTTGCCAGTGGCGCCATCACGCAGTTCTTTGTCCAAGGTCGAGGCGCTTGCCAGAACCTTGCTGCCGTCGGCCGAAATGACCTGGGCGTAGATGTGCTGCGAGGAGCGGAACACGCACAGGCGCACGACTTCGAGTTCGTGCATCTTGAGACGTGCTTTGCGAGCGCGACGCAGTCGAGTAACTTTTTTGTCGGTCATTTGCTAGGCCCTACTTCTTCTTGGCTTCTTTACGACGGACTACTTCGTCCGCGTAACGCACACCCTTGCCTTTGTAAGGCTCTGGCGGACGGAAGTCGCGGATTTCAGCGGCCACCTGACCCACCAGCTGCTTGTCGATACCCTTGATCAGGATGTCGGTCTGGCTTGGGGTTTCAGCGGTGATACCGGCTGGCAGTTCGTAGTCCACTGGGTGCGAGAAGCCCAGGGCCAGGTTCAGGACGGTGCCCTTGGCCTGCGCCTTGTAACCAACACCGACCAGCTGGAGCTTGCGCTCGAAGCCTTGGCTTACGCCCTGGACCATGTTGTTCACCAGAGCGCGGGTGGTACCGGCCATGGCGCGAGCTTGCTGGTCACCGTTGCGAGCGACGAAACGCAGCTCGCCAGACTCTTCGGTAACTTCAACAGACGAGTGAACGTTCAGTTCGAGAGTGCCTTTGGCACCCTTCACCGAAAGCTGCTGGCCGGCGAATTTGACTTCGACGCCTGCTGGCAGCTTAACGGGGTTCTTAGCGACGCGAGACATGCCTATCTCCCCTTAGAACACTGTGCACAGAACTTCGCCGCCGACACCGGCAGCGCGCGCAGCGCGATCAGTCATCACACCTTTGTTGGTGGAGACGATAGACACGCCCAGACCGCCACGTACTTTCGGCAGTTCTGCGACGGACTTGTACTGGCGCAGGCCTGGACGGCTGGAGCGCTTCAGTTCCTCGATGACCGGACGGCCTTCGAAGTACTTCAGTTCGATCGACAGGGAAGGCTTGGCCTCACCAGTTACCTGGTAGCCGGCGATGTAACCTTCGTCTTTCAGAACTTTGGCAACCGCGACCTTCAGGGTGGAGGAAGGCATGCTTACGACGGACTTTTCAGCCATCTGGGCATTACGGATGCGAGTTAGCATGTCCGCTAACGGGTCCTGCATACTCATGGGCTAGATGCTCCTGATACAAGAATTATTAGCCTTGCGGCTATCACAACCACCCGAGCGGACAGGGCAAAAAACCCAGGCTCAGGTGAGCCGGTCATTCTAGACACAAGGTAGAAACGAAACAAGCCCCATATAGGGGCTTGTTTGTTGGCGAGGTCACCGGCGGTCGGAAGATTGCTCCCCTTCCGCCGGGATCCAGCCTGCAGCGATTACCAGGAGGCCTTGACCAGACCTGGTACGTCACCGCGCATTGCAGCTTGACGCAGCATGTTACGGCCCAGGCCGAACTTACGGTATACACCGTGAGGACGACCGGTCAGGCGGCAACGGTTGCGCAGACGCGAGGCGCTGGCATCACGTGGCTGCTTCTGCAGGGCGACAACGGCAGCGAAACGCTCTTCAGGAGAGGCGTTCAGGTTGACGATGGTCGCTTTCAGCTCGGCACGCTTTTTGGCGTACTTGGCTACCGTGAGCTGACGCTTCAGCTCGCGGTTTTTCATGCTCTTCTTGGCCATTTTCCTACTCCAATCAGTTGCGGAACGGGAACTTGAAAGCACGCAGCAGAGCGCGGCCTTCGTCGTCCGAACGAGCAGTGGTGGTCAGGGTGATGTCCAAACCGCGCAGAGCATCGATCTTGTCGTAATCGATTTCCGGGAAGATGATCTGCTCTTTCACGCCCATGCTGTAGTTGCCACGGCCATCGAAGGACTTGGCATTCAGGCCGCGGAAGTCGCGAACCCGAGGCAGGGAGATCGCCAGCAGGCGGTCCAGGAATTCGTACATCTTGTCGCGACGCAGGGTCACCTTGACGCCGATCGGCCAGCCTTCACGGACTTTGAAGCCCGCGATGGATTTACGAGCGAAAGTCACGACCGGCTTTTGACCGGTGATCTTTTCCAGGTCGGCAACAGCGTGCTCGATGACTTTCTTGTCGCCGATCGCTTCGCCCAGACCCATGTTCAGGGTGATCTTGGTAACGCGCGGAACTTCCATCACGTTCGACAGCTTAAGTTCTTCCTTAAGCTTAGGAGCGATTTCGTTCCGGTAAATCTCTTTCAGTCGTGCCATGGTCTTCTACCTAGCAGTGTTCAAGCATCAACCGCTTTTTGGGTCGACTTGAAGACACGAATTTTTTTACCGTCTTCTACTTTGAAACCAACGCGGTCAGCCTTGTTGGTTTCGCCGTTGAAGATGGCAACGTTGGAAGCGTGCAGAGGCGCTTCTTTTTCGACGATACCGCCCTGTACGCCCGCCATCGGGTTAGGCTTGGTATGACGCTTGACCAGGTTCACGCCACCAACAACCAGACGGTTGTCAGCCAGAACCTTCAGCACCTTACCGCGCTTACCTTTGTCTTTGCCGGCGATCACGATGATCTCGTCGTCACGACGAATCTTTTGCATGTCGGATCTCCTTACAGCACTTCAGGGGCGAGCGAGACGATCTTCATGAACTTCTCGGTACGAAGTTCACGGGTCACTGGCCCGAAGATGCGAGTGCCGATCGGCTCTTGCTTGTTGTTCAGCAGAACAGCAGCGTTGCCGTCGAAACGAATGATGGAACCGTCAGCGCGACGAACACCGTGACGGGTGCGCACGACAACAGCAGTCATCACTTGGCCTTTCTTGACCTTACCGCGCGGAATTGCTTCCTTGACGGTTACCTTGATGATGTCACCGATGCCGGCGTAACGGCGGTGCGAACCGCCGAGCACCTTGATGCACATGACGCGACGAGCGCCGCTGTTATCGGCCACATCGAGCATGGATTGAGTCTGAATCATAAAATTTCTCCGACCCCTAGCCCTTAGACTTCAACAGCGCGTTCGAGGACTTCAACCAGTGCCCAGGACTTGGTCTTGGCCAGCGGACGGGTTTCACGGATGGAAACCTTGTCGCCGATCTTGCACTGGTTGGCTTCGTCGTGCGCGTGCAGCTTAGTCGAACGCTTAACGTATTTACCGTAGATCGGGTGCTTTACGCGACGCTCGATCAGAACGGTGATGGTCTTGTCCATTTTGTCGCTGACGACACGGCCAGTCAGCGTACGGACGGTTTTTTCAGCTTCAGCCATGATCACTTACCTGCCTGCTGGTTGAGCACAGTTTTCACGCGAGCGATGTCACGCTTAACTTGCGAGAGCAGGTGCGACTGCCCCAACTGGCCAGTTGCTTTCTGCATACGCAGATTGAACTGGTCGCGCAGCAAGCCGAGCAGTTGCTCATTCAGTTGCTGTGCCGATTTTTCACGAAGTTCATTCGCTTTCATCACATCACCGTCCGCTTAACAAAGGAGGTGGCGAGAGGCAGCTTTGCAGCAGCCAGGGCGAAAGCTTCGCGCGCCAGCTCTTCAGAAACACCCTCGATTTCATACAGGACTTTGCCTGGCTGAATCTGGGCAACCCAGTATTCCACGGAGCCCTTACCTTTACCCATACGAACCTCGAGAGGCTTCTTGGAGATCGGCTTGTCCGGGAACACACGGATCCAGATCTTACCGCCACGTTTTACGTGACGGGTCAGCGCACGACGTGCGGACTCGATCTGGCGAGCGGTGAGGCGACCGCGAGCAACAGCTTTCAGGGCGAATTCGCCGAAGCTGACTTTGCTACCGCGCAGTGCCAGACCACGGTTGTGGCCAGTCATCTGCTTGCGGAATTTTGTACGCTTTGGTTGCAACATTTGGCGTACCCCTTACTTAGCAGCTTTTTTACGAGGCGCTGGTGCTTGTGGTTTCAGTTCTTCTTGGCGACCACCAATAACTTCGCCTTTGAAGATCCAAACCTTCACACCGATCACACCGTAAGTGGTGTGAGCTTCGTAGGTGTTGTAGTCGATATCGGCACGCAGGGTGTGCAGAGGCACACGACCTTCGCGATACCACTCGGTACGAGCAATCTCAGCACCGCCGAGACGACCGCTCACCTGGATCTTGATGCCCTTGGCACCAATACGCATGGCGTTCTGTACGGCGCGCTTCATGGCGCGACGGAACATTACGCGGCGTTCCAGCTGCTGAGCTACGCTCTGCGCAACCAGCATAGCGTCGAGTTCCGGCTTGCGGATCTCTTCGATGTTGATGTGCACAGGCACACCCATCTGCTTGGTCAGGTCCTGACGCAGCTTCTCGACATCTTCACCTTTCTTCCCGATAACGATACCTGGACGAGCGGTGTGGATGGTGATGCGTGCAGTTTGAGCCGGACGATGAATATCGATACGGCTTACGGACGCGCTTTTTAGTTTGTCCTGGAGGTACTCACGCGTTTTCAGATCCTTCAACAGGTAATCTGCGTAAGTAGCACCGTCTGCGTACCAGACGGAGGTGTGCTCCTTGACGATTCCCAGGCGAATGCCAGTGGGATGTACTTTCTGACCCATCTGATCGACTCCGTTACTTGTCCGCAACCTTGACAGTGATATGGCAAGACCGCTTGACGATGCGATCAGCACGGCCTTTGGCACGTGGCATGATGCGCTTCAGCGAACGCCCTTCGTTGACGAAGACGGTGGAGACCTTCAGGTCATCAACGTCTGCGCCTTCGTTGTGTTCGGCGTTGGCTACGGCCGACTCGAGGACTTTCTTCATGATTTCAGCGGCTTTTTTGCTGCTGAAGGCCAACAGGTTGAGCGCTTCGCCCACCTTCTTCCCGCGGATCTGGTCGGCGACCAAGCGGGCTTTCTGGGCGGAGATGCGAGCGCCCGACAACTTAGCGGCTACTTCCATTTCCTTACCCCTTAACGCTTGGCTTTCTTGTCAGCCACGTGCCCGCGATAGGTGCGGGTACCGGCGAACTCGCCCAGTTTGTGGCCGACCATGTCTTCGTTCACGAGAACTGGAACATGCTGGCGACCGTTGTGAACCGCGATGGTCAGACCGACCATTTGTGGCAGGATCATCGAGCGACGCGACCAGGTTTTAACTGGCTTGCGATCGTTCTTCTCCACCGCCACTTCGACCTTCTTCAACAGGTGAAGATCGATAAAAGGACCTTTTTTCAGAGAACGTGGCACTGTCGTATCCCTCTAGTTACTTGCGACGACGGACGATCATGTTGTCGGTACGCTTATTACCACGGGTCTTCGCACCCTTGGTTGGGAAGCCCCATGGCGATACCGGATGACGACCACCGGAGGTACGACCTTCACCACCACCATGCGGGTGGTCAACCGGGTTCATGGCAACACCACGAACGGTTGGGCGAACGCCGCGCCAGCGTTTGGCACCAGCTTTACCCAGCGAACGCAGGCTGTGCTCGGAGTTCGAGACTTCGCCCAGGGTCGCACGGCACTCAGCCAGGACTTTACGCATTTCACCAGAGCGCAGACGCAGGGTCACGTAGACACCTTCGCGAGCGATCAGCTGAGCCGAGGCACCAGCGGAACGAGCGATCTGAGCACCTTTACCCGGCTTCAGTTCGATGCCGTGAATGGTGCTACCTACTGGGATGTTACGCAGCTGCAGGGAGTTACCGGCCTTGATTGGGGCCAGGGCACCTGCGATCAGCTGGTCGCCAGCGCTCACGCCTTTAGGGGCGATGATGTAGCGACGCTCACCGTCTGCATAGCACAGCAGGGCGATGTGAGCAGTACGGTTCGGGTCGTATTCGATACGCTCGACAGTGGCTGGGATGCCATCTTTGTCGTTGCGACGGAAGTCGACCAGACGGTAATGCTGCTTGTGACCACCACCAACGTGACGAGTGGTAATGCGGCCATTGTTGTTACGACCACCAGACTTCGATTTTTTCTCGATCAGCGGTGCGTGAGGAGCGCCTTTGTGCAGCTCCTGGTTGACCACCTTGACCACGAAACGGCGGCCAGGGGAAGTCGGTTTGCATTTAACGATTGCCATGATGCACCCCTTCCTTACTCAGCACTGCTGCTGAAATCGAGATCTTGGCCTGGCTGAAGGGAGACGATCGCCTTCTTCCAGTCATTACGCTTGCCCAGACCACGTGCGGTACGCTTGGTTTTACCCAGAACGTTAACAGTCGACACGTTTTCAACTTTTACGTTGAACAGGCCTTCGACAGCTTTCTTGATTTCCAGCTTGGTTGCGTCGGTAGCAACCTTGAATACGAACTGGCCTTTTTTCTCAGCCAGAACGGTAGCCTTCTCGGAAACGTGCGGGCCAAGGAGGACTTTGAATACGCGTTCCTGGTTCATCCCAGCAGCTCCTCGAATTTCTTCACGGCCGAGACAGTGATCAACACTTTCTCGTATGCGATCAGACTGACCGGGTCGGAACCTTGTACGTCACGTACGTCGACGTGCGGCAGGTTGCGAGCAGCCAGGTACAGGTTCTGATCAACAGCGTCGGAAACGATCAGTACGTCGTTCAGACCCATGCCGTTCAGCTTGTTCAGCAGATCTTTGGTTTTCGGTGCTTCAACAGCGAAGTCCTGAACCACGACCAGACGGTCGCTACGCACCAGCTCAGCGAGGATGGAGCGCAGGGCTGCGCGGTACATCTTCTTGTTGAGCTTCTGCGAGTGATCTTGAGGGCGAGCTGCGAAGGTTACACCACCGCCACGCCAGATCGGACCACGAGTGGTACCAGCACGAGCACGGCCAGTACCCTTCTGACGCCATGGGCGCTTACCGCCACCAGCCACGTCGGAACGGGTCTTCTGCTGCTTGGTGCCCTGACGGCCGCCGGCCATGTAGGCCACGACTGCTTGGTGTACCAGCGTCTCGTTGAATTCGCCACCGAAAGTCAGTTCGGAAACTTCGATCGCCTGAGCGTCATTTACATTGAGTTGCATGTCAGTTTCCCCTTAACCGCGAGCCTTGACAGCTGGACGTACAACCACGTCGCCGCCAGTAGCGCCTGGAACGGCACCTTTGACCAGCAGCAGGTTGCGTTCAGCGTCTACGCGAACTACTTCCAGGGACTGAACAGTCACGCGCTCGGCGCCCATGTGACCGGACATTTTCTTGCCCTTGAACACACGACCAGGAGTCTGGCACTGGCCGATGGAACCTGGGACACGGTGCGACACGGAGTTACCGTGGGTGTTGTCCTGGCCACGGAAGTTCCAGCGCTTGATGGTACCGGCGAAGCCTTTACCTTTGGACTGACCAGTAACGTCTACCAGCTGGCCTGCAGTGAAGAGTTCAGCTTTGATCAGATCGCCAGCCTGGAAATCGCCTTCTTCAAGACGGAACTCCCAGACACCGCGACCAGCGGCAACGTTGGCCTTGGCGAAGTGACCTGCCTGAGCGGCAGTCACACGCGAAGCACGACGCTCGCCGACAGTGACTTGCACTGCACGGTAGCCATCGGTTTCTTCAGTTTTGAACTGGGTGACACGATTCGGCTCGATCTCGATGACCGTGACCGGAATGGAGACACCTTCTTCGGTGAAAATGCGGGTCATACCGCACTTGCGACCGATTACACCAATAGTCATGTTGTAAACCTCATGAGTGTACGGGGCTTTCACCCGCTATGGCCGCCCATTTCAGAGCGTTACACGACTAGACCGAAGTCTTAGCCGAGGCTGATCTGTACTTCCACACCTGCCGCCAGATCAAGCTTCATCAGCGCATCAACGGTTTTATCCGTTGGCTGGACGATGTCCAGAACACGCTTATGAGTGCGAATCTCGTACTGGTCACGCGCGTCTTTGTTGACGTGCGGGGAAACCAGAACGGTGAAACGCTCTTTGCGGGTAGGCAGTGGAATTGGACCACGCACTTGTGCACCAGTACGTTTCGCGGTTTCCACGATTTCCTGGGTGGATTGGTCGATCAGGCGATGGTCGAAAGCCTTCAACCTGATACGGATTTGCTGATTTTGCATTGGATTTCAGACTCCAGGCTGTTCCCAACGGACGCACTACGCCCGCTAAAAGGAGGCGTGATTCTATAGACGCCCCCATTTAGTGTCAACCCAATAAAAAAAACCCCCGCTGAGCGGGGGTTTTTTCAATCGGTCGAGTGATTACTCGATGATTTTGGCTACGACGCCGGCGCCGACGGTACGACCGCCTTCACGGATAGCGAAGCGCAGACCGTCTTCCATTGCGATGGTCTTGATCAGGGTAACAGTCATCTGAATGTTGTCACCTGGCATTACCATTTCAACGCCTTCCGGCAGTTCGCAGTTACCGGTCACGTCAGTGGTACGGAAGTAGAACTGAGGACGGTAGCCTTTGAAGAACGGAGTGTGACGACCGCCTTCTTCCTTCGACAGAACGTAGACTTCTGCGGTGAACTTGGTGTGCGGCTTGACCGAACCTGGCTTGACCAGAACCTGGCCACGCTCAACGTCGTCACGCTTGGTACCACGCAGCAGAACGCCGCAGTTCTCGCCAGCACGACCTTCGTCCAGCAGCTTGCGGAACATCTCAACACCGGTGCAGGTGGTGGTGGTGGTGTCACGCAGACCAACGATTTCCAGCGGATCCTGAACGCGGACGATACCACGCTCGATACGACCGGTAACAACGGTACCACGACCCGAGATCGAGAATACGTCTTCGATCGGCATCAGGAACGGCTGGTCAACGGCACGAACTGGCTCAGGGATGTAGGCATCCAGAGTTTCTACCAGCTTCTTGACAGCGGTAGTACCCATTTCGTTGTCGTCTTTGCCTTCCAGGGCCATACGAGCCGAACCGATGATGATCGGGGTGTCGTCGCCCGGGAAGTCGTAGGTGGACAGCAGGTCGCGAACTTCCATCTCGACCAGTTCCAGCAGCTCAGCGTCGTCTACCAGGTCAGCCTTGTTCAGGAAGACCACGATGTAAGGAACGCCTACCTGACGGGACAGCAGGATGTGCTCACGGGTTTGTGGCATCGGACCATCGGCGGCCGAGCAAACCAGGATCGCGCCGTCCATCTGGGCAGCACCGGTGATCATGTTCTTCACGTAGTCAGCGTGACCTGGGCAGTCAACGTGAGCGTAGTGACGAATGTTCGAGTTGTACTCGACGTGAGCGGTGTTGATGGTGATACCGCGCGCTTTTTCTTCCGGAGCCGAGTCGATCTTGTCGAACTCAACGACTGCCGAACCGAAAACTTCGGAGCAGACGCGAGTCAGAGCTGCGGTCAGAGTGGTCTTACCGTGGTCAACGTGGCCGATGGTGCCGACGTTAACGTGGGGAAGGGAACGATCAAATTTTTCTTTAGCCACGACAGTGAACCTCTTGCCTAAAGGGGATTAGCCTTGTTTTTTAACGAGTGCTTCGACGATGTTCGACGGAGCTTCGGCGTATTTGGAGAATTCCATGGAGTAGCTTGCGCGACCCTGAGACATGGAACGAACGTCGGTTGCGTAACCGAACATCTCTCCGAGCGGAACTTCAGCGCGGACGACACGGCCAGAGACCGACTCATCCATACCCTGGACCAGACCACGACGACGGTTCAGGTCACCCATCACGTCACCCAGGTAGTCTTCCGGGGTTACAACTTCGACCTTCATGATCGGCTCGAGAACCACGCCACCGCCCTTCTGGGCCAGTTGCTTGGTTGCCATCGAAGCGGCGATCTTGAACGCCATTTCGTTGGAGTCGACGTCGTGGTACGAACCATCGAATACCGCGGCCTTCAGGCCGATCAGAGGATAACCGGCAACAACGCCGTTTTTCATCTGCTCTTCGATACCCTTCTGGATCGCAGGGATGTATTCCTTAGGAATTACACCACCAACAACTTCGTTGGAGAACACCAGACCTTCGGTGATGTTGCCCTTGTCGTCCTGCTCTGGCTCCGAGAAACGGATCCAGCAGTGACCGAACTGACCACGACCGCCCGACTGGCGAACGAACTTGCCTTCGATCTCGACGCCGGACTTGGTGATCTTCTCGCGGTACGAAACCTGCGGCTTGCCGATGTTGGCCTCAACGTTGAATTCACGCTTCATGCGGTCAACGATGATGTCCAGGTGCAGCTCACCCATACCGGAGATGATGGTCTGGCCAGTCTCTTCGTCGGTCTTGACGCGGAACGACGGGTCTTCCTGAGCCAGTTTGCCCAGAGCGATACCCATCTTTTCCTGGTCCTGCTTGGTCTTCGGCTCGACAGACAGCGAAATCACTGGCTCCGGGAAGTCCATGCGCTCAAGGATGATTGGCTTGTCAGCGTCGCACAGGGTTTCACCAGTGGTAACGTCCTTCATGCCGATCAGGGCCGCGATGTCGCCAGCGCGCACTTCCTTGATCTCTTCACGCTGGTTGGCGTGCATCTGCACCATACGACCAACGCGCTCTTTCTTGCCTTTGACCGAGTTGATGACCGAGTCACCAGAGGTCAGAACGCCCGAGTAAACGCGAACGAAGGTAAGGGTACCTACGAACGGGTCGGTAGCGATCTTGAACGCCAGGGCCGAGAACGGCTCTGCGTCGTCAGCGTGACGCTCGTCCTGCTGCGCTTCGGTGATTTCATCCTTCGGCACTTCGGCCAGATCAGGGTGGATACCCTTGATCGCAGGAATCTCGGTCGGAGCAGGCAGGAAGTCGATAACGGCGTCGAGAACCAGGGGAACGCCCTTGTTCTTGAACGACGAACCGCAGACAGCCGGAACGATCTCGCTGGCCAGGGTACGCGCGCGCAGACCGGCCTTGATGTCTTCGACGGACAGGTCACCTTCTTCAAGGTACTTGTTCATCAGCTCTTCGTTGGCTTCGGCGGCAGCTTCAACCATGTTGTTGCGCCATTCGTTAGCCAGGTCGACCATATCCGCAGGAATTTCTTCCTCGCGGTAGGTGGTGCCCTTGTCGTCTTCGTTCCAGTAGATGGCTTTCATCTTGATCAGGTCAACCTGACCCTGGAAGTCGTCTTCTGCACCGATAGCCAGCTGGACCGGAACCGGGGTGTGACCCAGGCGGTTCTTGATCTGGCCGACAACGCGCAGGAAGTTGGCACCAGCACGGTCCATCTTGTTCACGTAAACAACACGTGGAACGCCGTACTTGTTGGCCTGACGCCATACGGTTTCGGACTGCGGCTCAACGCCGGAGGTACCGCAGAACACAACGACCGCGCCGTCGAGTACACGCAGCGAACGCTCTACTTCAATGGTGAAGTCAACGTGGCCGGGGGTATCGATGACGTTTACGCGGTAGTTGTCATACTGACCACGGGAACCTTTCCAGAAGGTGGTAACGGCAGCGGAGGTAATGGTGATACCGCGCTCCTGCTCCTGCACCATCCAGTCGGTGGTCGCGGCGCCGTCGTGCACCTCGCCCATCTTGTGGCTCAGACCTGTGTAGAACAGGATCCGCTCGGTAGTGGTAGTCTTGCCCGCGTCAACGTGGGCGCAGATACCGATGTTACGGTAGCGGTTAATTGCTGTAGTACGAGCCATAAAGCCCTCGCAAAATGATTGATGCTTGAATTAGAAGCGGTAGTGCGAGAACGCTTTGTTGGCCTCGGCCATACGGTGCACGTCTTCACGCTTCTTGACTGCAGCACCCTTGCCTTCAGCAGCATCCAGCAGCTCGCCGGCCAGGCGCAGAGCCATCGACTTCTCGCCGCGCTTGCGGGCGTAGTCTACGAGCCAGCGCATTGCCAGAGCGTTACGACGGGATGGACGAACTTCAACCGGAACCTGGTAAGTGGCACCGCCGACACGACGGGACTTAACTTCGACCAGCGGAGCGATGGCGTCGAGAGCTTTCTCGAAGATTTCCAGGGGGTCGCTGTTCTTGCGTGCTTTGACGGTATCCAGGGCACCGTAAACGATGCGCTCGGCTACAGCCTTCTTGCCGCTTTCCATCACGTGGTTCATGAACTTGGCGAGAATCTGGGATCCGTACTTCGGATCGTCAAGGATCTCACGTTTTGCTGCTACACGACGTCTTGGCATGATAAGCCCTCAAACGGTCTTCAGGTTAGCCCGGGACCAGGTCTTTCGACCCCTGCCCGACCTTACTCTTATCGACTCAAATAAATGGATGTCTGCAAACGACCGATTACTTCGGACGCTTGGTACCGTACTTCGAACGACCCTGGTTACGGCCTTTAACGCCCGAAGTATCCAGAGAGCCGCGAACGGTGTGGTAACGAACACCTGGCAAGTCTTTTACACGGCCGCCACGGATCAGGACGACGCTGTGCTCTTGCAGGTTGTGGCCTTCACCACCGATGTACGAGGAAACCTCGAAACCGTTGGTCAGACGCACACGGCATACTTTACGCAGTGCCGAGTTAGGTTTTTTCGGCGTGGTGGTGTACACGCGGGTGCACACGCCACGACGCTGCGGGCAGTTCTGCAGCGCAGGAACGTCGGACTTCTCGACCGAACGCTTACGCGGCTGACGTACCAGCTGGTTGATAGTTGCCATCTACTAGCTCCACTGATTGTCTTGCGACTCTATTGTCTTGCAAGAAAGCCAAAAATTGGCGAGACGGAGCCTCACCAAATTTAAGGGTACAAAAGTCTAAAGAGGATCTTGCACCCAGTCAAGACGAGGCCCCGGCCCTCCCCGTCCGATCATCGGCAACATTTCATGTCGTCGATGACCGTTCGGGGCTTGCCGGGGCCCTGCCCTGTACTTAGTTACCGCTGGAATTCAGCGCTTCGGTCAGTGCGGCTTCCACCTCACTGGCGCTCACACGCAGCGGTTTGTCGGCATCACGGCGACGCTTGCGCTCGCTGTGGTAGGCCAGACCAGTACCGGCCGGGATCAGACGACCCACGACCACGTTCTCTTTCAGGCCGCGCAGGTAGTCGCGCTTGCCGGTTACCGCCGCTTCGGTCAGTACGCGGGTGGTTTCCTGGAAGGAAGCCGCGGAGATGAACGACTCGGTCGACAGCGACGCCTTGGTGATACCCAGCAGCACGCGGGTGAACTTGGAGACGAACTTGTCCTCGGCGGCGAGACGCTCGTTCTCTACCAGTACCTGGGTCAGTTCCATCTGGTCGCCCTTGATGAAGCTGGAATCGCCCGACTCGGAGATCTCGACCTTGCGCAGCATCTGACGCAGGATGGTCTCGATGTGCTTGTCGTTGATCTTAACGCCTTGCAGACGGTAAACGTCCTGGATCTCGTTGACGATGTACTTCGCCAGCGCGCTCACACCCAGCAGACGCAGGATGTCGTGCGGATCGCTCGGGCCGTCGGAGATAACTTCGCCGCGGTTTACCTGTTCGCCTTCGAAGACGTTCAGGTGGCGCCACTTCGGAATCAGCTCTTCGTACGGATCGCTACCGTCGGTCGGGGTGATGACCAGACGACGCTTGCCCTTGGTCTCCTTACCGAACGCGATGGTGCCGCTGACTTCAGCCAGAATCGAGGCTTCTTTCGGACGGCGTGCTTCGAACAGGTCGGCAACGCGCGGCAGACCACCGGTGATGTCACGGGTCTTCGACGTTTCTTGCGGGATACGCGCGATAACGTCACCAACACCGATCTGGGCACCGTCAGCCACACCGACGAGGGCGTTGGCCGGCAGGAAGTACTGGGCAGGTACGTCGGTACCTGGCAGGTACAGGTCCTTGCCAGAAGCGTCGACCATCTTGATCGCCGGACGGATTTCCTTACCAGCGGCAGGGCGATCCTTGACGTCCAGAACTTCAATGTTGGTCAAACCGGTCAATTCGTCGGTCTGACGCTTGATGGTGATGCCTTCTTCCATGCCCACGAAGGTCACGGTACCTTTCAGTTCGGTAACGATCGGGTGGGTGTGCGGGTCCCACTTGGCGACGATGGCGCCAGCTTCGACCTTGTCACCTTCCTTGACCGAAATCACCGCACCGTAAGGCAGCTTGTAGCGCTCACGCTCACGACCGAATTCGTCGGCAATGGCCAGCTCGCCCGAACGCGACACGGCAACCAGGTTGCCATCGGCACGCTCTACCTGCTTCAGGTTGTGCAGACGCACCATACCGCCGTTCTTCACCTGGACGCTGTCGGCAGCCGAGGTACGGCTCGCAGCACCACCGATGTGGAACGTACGCATGGTCAGCTGGGTACCCGGCTCACCGATCGACTGTGCAGCGATAACGCCGACGGCTTCACCGATGTTCACCTGGTGACCGCGAGCCAGATCACGACCGTAGCACTTGGCGCAGATGCCGTAGCGGGTTTCGCAGTTGATCGGCGAACGCACGACCACTTCGTCGATGCTGTTCAGCTCGATGAACTCGACCCACTTCTCGTCAACCAGGGTACCGGCCGGAACGATGACGTCCTCGGTGCCTGGCTTGAACACGTCACGGGCGATGACACGACCCAGTACACGCTCACCCAGCGGCTCTACAACGTCGCCGCCTTCGATGTGCGGGGTCATCAGCAGGCCCTGGTCGGTGCCGCAGTCGATCTCGGTAACCACCAGATCCTGGGCAACGTCTACCAGACGACGAGTCAGGTAACCGGAGTTAGCAGTCTTCAGTGCGGTATCCGCCAGACCCTTACGAGCACCGTGGGTCGAAATGAAGTACTGCAGAACGCTCAGACCTTCACGGAAGTTCGCGGTGATCGGCGTCTCGATGATGGAGCCGTCCGGCTTGGCCATCAGGCCACGCATACCGGCCAGCTGACGGATCTGGGCTGCGGAACCCCGCGCACCCGAGTCAGCCATCATGTACATCGAGTTGAAGGACTCTTGCTCGACTTCCTTGCCCTCGCGGTCGATGACCTTCTCTTTCGAGAGGTTGGCCATCATCGCCTTGGACACTTCGTCGTTCGCCTTCGACCACAAGTCGATGACCTTGTTGTACTTCTCGCCCTGGGTTACCAGGCCGGAGGCGTACTGGCTCTCGATTTCCTTCACTTCGTCGGTAGCGGTACCGATGATGCGGGCTTTCTCGTCCGGGATAACGAAGTCGTTAACACCGATGGAAACGCCGGAAATGGTCGAGTAAGCAAAACCGGTGTACATCAACTGGTCAGCGAAGATAACGGTCTCTTTCAGACCAACCACGCGGTAGCACTGGTTGATCAGCTTGGAGATCGCCTTCTTCTTCATCGGCTGGTTGACCACGTCGTACGGCAGGCCTGCCGGTACAACCTGGAACAGCAGCGCACGGCCGACAGTGGTGTCGACGATGCGGGTGTTCTTGACCACGGAACCGTCACGCTCTTTCACGGTTTCGTTGATACGAACCTTGATTTTCGCGTGCAGGGCAGCCTCGCCGGCGCGGAATACGCGGTCGACTTCCTGCAGGTCGGCGAACACGCGACCTTCGCCCTTGGCGTTGATGGCTTCACGGGTCATGTAGTACAGACCCAGTACCACGTCCTGCGACGGAACGATGATTGGCTCACCGTTGGCTGGCGACAGGATGTTGTTGGTCGACATCATCAGCGCGCGCGCTTCGAGCTGGGCTTCCAGGGTCAGCGGCACGTGAACGGCCATCTGGTCACCGTCGAAGTCGGCGTTGTACGCGGCACAGACCAGCGGGTGCAGCTGGATAGCCTTACCTTCGATCAGAACCGGTTCAAAGGCCTGGATACCCAGACGGTGCAGGGTCGGTGCACGGTTGAGCAGCACGGGGTGTTCGCGAATCACCTCGGCGAGCACGTCCCACACCTCTGGCAGCTCGCGCTCGACCATCTTCTTGGCAGCCTTGATGGTGGTCGCCAGACCACGCATTTCCAGCTTGCCGAAAATGAACGGCTTGAACAGCTCGAGAGCCATCTTCTTCGGCAGACCGCACTGGTGCAGACGCAGGGTCGGGCCTACGGTAATTACCGAACGGCCGGAGTAGTCCACACGCTTACCGAGCAGGTTCTGACGGAAGCGACCTTGCTTACCTTTGATCATGTCGGCCAGGGACTTCAGCGGACGCTTGTTCGAGCCAGTGATGGCGCGACCGCGACGGCCGTTGTCCAGCAGGGCGTCGACCGCTTCCTGCAGCATGCGCTTTTCGTTGCGCACGATGATGTCCGGCGCCGACAGATCCAGCAGGCGCTTCAGACGGTTGTTACGGTTGATCACCCGACGATACAGATCGTTCAGGTCGGAGGTCGCGAAGCGGCCACCATCCAGCGGAACCAGCGGACGCAGGTCCGGCGGCAGCACTGGCAGGACGGTCAGGACCATCCACTCAGGCAGGTTGCCCGAGCCCTGGAACGCTTCCATCAGCTTCAGGCGCTTGGACAGCTTCTTGATCTTGGTTTCCGAGTTGGTCTGCGGAATTTCTTCACGCAGGCGACCGATCTCGTGCTCCAGGTCGATAGCGTGCAGCAGCTCGCGGACAGCCTCGGCACCCATGCGGGCGTCGAAGTCGTCACCGAACTCTTCCAGCGCTTCGAAGTACTGCTCGTCGTTCAGCAGCTGGCCCTTTTCCAGGGTGGTCATGCCCGGATCGATAACGACGTAGCTCTCGAAGTAGAGTACGCGCTCGATGTCACGCAGGGTCATGTCCATCAGCAGGCCGATACGGGACGGCAGCGACTTCAGGAACCAGATGTGGGCAACCGGCGAGGCCAGTTCGATGTGCGCCATGCGCTCACGACGAACTTTTGCCAGGGCAACTTCAACGCCGCACTTCTCGCAGATCACGCCGCGGTGCTTGAGGCGCTTGTACTTGCCGCACAGGCACTCGTAGTCCTTGACTGGGCCAAAGATCTTGGCGCAGAACAGGCCGTCACGCTCAGGCTTGAACGTACGGTAGTTGATGGTTTCCGGCTTCTTAACTTCACCGAACGACCACGAACGGATCATTTCAGGCGACGCCAGACCGATGCGGATGGCGTCGAACTCTTCGACTTGACCCTGGTTTTTCAGCAAATTCAGTAGGTCTTTCAAGGCCTTTCCTCCTGGCGGAGCAGGGAGCGGGCATTACCTGCCCCACTCCCCTTCGCGTCACGTGTTATTCGGTTTCCAGATCGATATCGATACCGAGCGAACGGATCTCTTTGATCAACACGTTGAAGGACTCGGGCATGCCCGGCTCCATACGGTGATCGCCATCCACGATGTTCTTGTACATCTTGGTACGGCCGTTCACGTCGTCCGACTTCACTGTGAGCATTTCTTGCAGGGTGTATGCCGCGCCGTATGCTTCCAGCGCCCACACTTCCATCTCCCCGAAACGCTGACCACCGAACTGCGCCTTACCACCCAGCGGCTGCTGGGTAACCAGGCTATAGGAACCAGTGGAACGCGCGTGCATCTTGTCGTCCACCAAGTGGTTCAGCTTGAGCATGTACATGTAACCAACGGTCACAGGACGCTCGAACTTGTTGCCGGTACGGCCATCGAACAGCACCATCTGGCCGCTCTCTGGCAGGTCGGCCAGCTTCAGCATGGCCTTGATCTCGCGCTCCTTGGCACCGTCGAAGACAGGGGTAGCCATTGGCACGCCCTTCTTCAGGTTGTGGGCCAGGGCCAGGATCTCTTCGTCGGTGAACTCGTCCAGGTTTTCCTGACGACCGCCGATCTCGTTGTAGACCTCGGTCAGGAACACGCGCAGTTCAGCGGCCTTGCGCTGCTCTTCGATCATGCGGTCGATCTTCTCGCCCAGACCCTTGGCCGCCAGGCCCAGGTGGGTTTCGAGGATCTGACCGACGTTCATACGCGAAGGTACACCCAGCGGGTTCAGTACGACATCGACCGGAGTACCGTTGGCGTCGTGCGGCATGTCTTCAACCGGCATGATTACCGAGACAACACCCTTGTTACCGTGACGACCGGCCATCTTGTCACCCGGCTGGATGCGACGGCGGATTGCCAGGTAGACCTTGACGATCTTCAGTACGCCCGGTGCCAGGTCATCGCCCTGCTGCAGCTTGCGCTTCTTGTCTTCGAACTTGTCGTCCAGCAGACGGCGACGATCGACGATGTACTGCTGAGCCTTTTCCAGCTGCTCGTTCAGTGCATCTTCGGCCATGCGCAGTTTGAACCACTGGCCGTGCTCCAGACCGTCCAGCACTTCGTCAGTGATCACGGTGCCTTTCTTCAGGCCCGCGCCACCGTCGACCACCTGGCCGTTCAGGGCAGAACGCAGACGCTCGAAGGTCGCACCTTCGACGATGCGGAACTCTTCGTTGAGGTCCTTGCGGATCTCGTCCAGCTGCATCTTCTCGATGGCCAGGGCGCGGCTGTCGCGTTCGACGCCATCACGGGTGAAGACCTGTACGTCGATGACGGTACCCTTGGTGCCGGTTGGCACGCGCAGGGAGGTGTCCTTAACGTCGCTGGCCTTCTCACCGAAGATTGCGCGCAGCAGTTTTTCTTCCGGAGTCAGCTGGGTTTCGCCTTTTGGCGTTACCTTGCCGACCAGGATGTCGCCAGCGCCGACTTCGGCACCCACGTAGACGATACCGGCTTCGTCCAGCTTGTTCAGTGCGGCTTCACCCACGTTCGGGATGTCCGCAGTGATTTCCTCTGGGCCAAGCTTGGTGTCACGCGCCACACAGGTCAGTTCCTGGATGTGGATGGTGGTGAAGCGGTCTTCCTGAACCACACGCTCGGACAGGCAGATGGAGTCTTCGAAGTTGAAGCCGTTCCACGCCATGAACGCGATGCGCATGTTCTGACCCAGTGCCAGTTCACCCATGTCGGTGGACGGGCCGTCGGCCATGATGTCGCCTCGCTGAACCTTGTCACCCTTGCTCACCAGCGGACGCTGGTTGATGCAGGTGTTCTGGTTCGAACGGGTGTACTTGGTCAGGTTGTAGATATCCACACCTGCTTCGCCGGTTTCCACTTCGTCGTCGGCAACGCGAACAACAATACGGCTGGCGTCGACGGAGTCGATCACACCACCGCGGCGAGCGACCACACAGACACCGGAGTCACGGGCAACGTTGCGCTCCATGCCGGTACCTACCAGCGGCTTGTCGGCGCGCAGGGTCGGTACAGCCTGACGCTGCATGTTCGAACCCATCAATGCACGGTTGGCGTCGTCGTGCTCGAGGAACGGAATCAGCGACGCAGCGACGGAAACAACCTGCTTCGGCGAAACGTCCATCAGGGTGACGTCTTCCGGCGCCTTGACGGTGAATTCGTTCAGGTGACGAACAGCTACCAGCTCATCGATCAGCTGCTTCTTCTCGTTCATCGCGGCCGAAGCCTGGGCGATGACGTGATCCGCTTCTTCAATGGCCGACAGGAACACGATGTCGTCGCTGACCACGCCTTCCTTCACCACGCGGTACGGGCTTTCCAGGAAGCCGTACTGGTTGGTGCGGGCATAGGCTGCCAGGGAGTTGATCAGACCGATGTTCGGACCTTCAGGGGTCTCGATCGGGCACACACGGCCGTAGTGGGTCGGGTGTACGTCACGGACTTCGAAGCCGGCACGCTCACGGGTCAGACCGCCTGGGCCGAGTGCGGAGACGCGGCGCTTGTGGGTGATCTCGGAGAGCGGGTTGTTCTGGTCCATGAACTGGGACAACTGGCTGGAGCCGAAGAACTCTTTCACCGCCGCCGCAACCGGCTTGGCGTTGATCAGGTCTTGCGGCATCAGGCCTTCGCTTTCCGCCATCGACAGGCGTTCCTTGACCGCGCGCTCGACACGCACCAGGCCAACGCGGAACTGGTTCTCGGCCATCTCGCCGACGCAACGTACGCGACGGTTACCCAGGTGGTCGATGTCGTCGACGATGCCTTTGCCGTTACGGATGTCGACCAAGGTCTTGAGAACCTCGACGATATCTTCCTTGCTCAGCACGCCCGAACCTTCGATCTCGGTACGACCGATACGACGGTTGAACTTCATGCGACCGACGGCGGACAGGTCGTAACGCTCGGCGCTGAAGAACAGGTTGTTGAACAGGGTCTCGGCAGCATCCTTGGTTGGCGGCTCGCCAGGACGCATCATGCGGTAGATCTCGACCAAAGCTTCCAGCTGGTTGCTGGTGGTGTCGATCTTCAGGGTGTCGGAGATGAACGGACCGCAATCGATGTCGTTGGTGTACAGGGTCTCGATACGGACGACCTGAGCCTTGGCGACCTTGATCAGCAGTTCGGTGGTCATCTCGGTGTTGCATTCGGCCAGGATCTCGCCGGTAGCCGGATGCACGATGGCCTTGGCGGTAGTGCGGCCCAGAACGTATTCCATAGGAACGTCCAGCTGCTTGACGCCGGCCTTCTCGAGCTGGTTGATGTGGCGCGCGGTAATACGGCGGCCCTGCTCGACGATGACTTTACCGGTTTCGTCATGGATATCCATGACCGCAACCTCACCACGCAGACGCTGCGGCACCAGTTCCAGGCTGAGTTTCTCGCCGGAAATGTGGAAGACGTTGGTGGTGTAGAAGGTGTTCAGCACTTCTTCAGTGCTGTAACCCAGGGCACGCAGCAGTACCGAGGCCGGCAGTTTGCGGCGACGGTCGATACGTACGAACACGCAGTCCTTCGGGTCGAACTCGAAGTCCAGCCAGGAACCGCGGTAAGGGATGATGCGAGCGGAGTACAGCAGCTTGCCGGAGCTGTGAGTCTTGCCACGGTCGTGGTCGAAGAACACACCAGGCGAACGGTGCAGCTGGGAAACGATCACACGCTCGGTACCGTTGATAACGAAGGTACCGTTCTCAGTCATCAGGGGGATTTCACCCATGTAGACTTCTTGCTCTTTGATGTCCTTGATCGCTTTGTTCGACGATTCCTTGTCGAAGATGATCAGGCGCACCTTGACCCGCAGTGGGACCGCGAAGGTCACGCCACGCAGGACACATTCCTTCACATCGAAGGCGGGTTCGCCCAGGCGATAGCCTACGTACTCCAGGGCAGCATTGCCGGAGTAGCTGATGATCGGAAATACCGATTTGAAGGCCGCGTGCAGGCCGACGTCGCGGAACTGATCCTTGGATGCTCCCGCTTGCAGGAATTCGCGATACGAATCCAGCTGGATGGCCAGGAGGTAAGGCACATCCATGACGTCCGGCAACTTGCTAAAGTCCTTGCGGATACGTTTTTTCTCAGTGTATGAGTAAGCCATCAGCGTTCCCCAGCTTGGTCACCTGCTTGTTTGGCTTCTCCCGGCGGGAGCAGCCAGAAAATCGTGCAAACCCCTTGGTTTGCGCCACCCACATGGGTGTCTTGCAGCTTGTTATCGGGGCCGGCCTGACCGGCCACCAATAACGGAAAAAGGCCGGTGGCATAAGCCACCAGCCATCAGCCCTTCGCTCAACGCTCGGACTGGAGTCGCAAGGTCGAGATTACTTCAGCTCGACTTTAGCGCCAGCTTCTTCCAGCTTCTTCTTCGCGTCTTCAGCGGCTTCTTTCGAAACGCCTTCAGCGATAACCTGAGGAGCGCCGTCGACTTTCTCTTTGGCTTCTTTCAGGCCCAGACCGGTCAGTTCACGAACGGCCTTGATCACGTTTACTTTCTTGTCGCCAGCTTCGGTCAGAACGACGTTGAACTCGGTCTGCTCTTCAGCAGCAGCGGCAGCAACAGCTGGGCCAGCGGCAACAGCGGCAGCAGCGGTAACGCCGAAGGTTTCTTCCATCGCTTTGATCAGTTCAACAATTTCCAGAACAGTTTTCTGGCCGATCGCTTCGATGATTTGTTCGTTAGTCAGAGACATGACTTAAATCCTGTATTGGGGTGACAGCCTACGCAGCCATCAAATTAAACGTATGATTTTGAAAGAGTTGCGCGCGCCTTAGGCAGCAGCAGCTTCTTTCTGGTCGCGCAGAGCTGCCAGGGTACGAGCCAGCTTGCTGGTTGCACCTTGGATTACGCTCATCAGCTGTGCGATAGCCTCGTCGCGAGTTGGCAGGGTTGCCAGCACGTCGATCTGGTTAGCGGCAAGGAACTTGCCGTCAAACGCAGCTGCCTTGATCTCGAACTTGTCCTGACCCTTGGCGAACTCTTTGAACAGACGAGCAGCAGCGCCCGGGTGTTCGTTGGAGAAAGCAATCAGGGTCGGGCCTTTGAACGCGTCGTTGAGGATCGAGAATTCGGTGCCTTCAACAGCGCGCTTCAGCAGGGTGTTACGTACGACACGTACGTAAACGCCAGCTTCGCGGGCCTCTTTACGGAGTCCGGTCATTGCGCCTACAGTCACACCACGGGCATCAGCCACGACAGCGGACAGAGCGACTTTGGCAGCCTCGTTGACTTCAGCGACGATGGCCTTCTTGTCTTCGAGTTTAATTGCCACGGGTTTACTCCTGGTTTTTACCGTTTCATCTGGCCGAAGCCGGATGTCGTTTTGGTGTCTGATTCGGTAACGAATCGGGAGCACCATCTGCGTGGGCTGGTGTTTTAAGGCTTGCGCCGCCTACGGTCTTGGATAGCCCCCGCCAGGCAGGGACCCCAATTTTTGCTGGTGGCGCGACAGGTCGCGCCACCATGTTCTTACACGTTCAGCGAGCTCTGATCGATGACCAGACCTGGGCCCATGGTGGTGCTCAGGGTAACGCGCTTGACGTAGATACCTTTCGAGGAAGCTGGCTTGATACGCTTCAGGTCAGCGATCAGGGCTTCAACGTTTTCCTTCAGCTTGCCAGCTTCGAAGCCGACCTTGCCAACGGAGGTGTGGATGATACCGTTCTTGTCGGTACGGTAGCGAACCTGACCAGCCTTGGCGTTCTTGACGGCGCCGGCTACGTCTGGGGTCACGGTACCAACTTTCGGGTTAGGCATCAGGCCGCGAGGACCCAGAACCTGACCCAGCTGACCTACAACGCGCATGGCATCAGGCGATGCGATGACAACGTCATAGTTCAGGTCGCCGCCTTTCATTTCGGCAGCCAGATCGTCCATACCTACGCGGTCAGCGCCGGCAGCCAGAGCGGCTTCAGCAGCTGGACCCTGGGTGAAGACGGCAACGCGAACGGTCTTGCCAGTGCCGTGTGGCAGCACGGTAGCGCTACGTACGACCTGGTCGGATTTACGCGGGTCAACACCGAGGTTAACGGCGATGTCGTAGGACTCTACGAACTTGGCAGCCGGCAGCGAAGCCAGCAGAGTGGCCGCTTCTTCGAAGTTGTAGGCCTTGCCTGCTTCGATTTTCTCGGCGATTGCCTTTTGGCGTTTGGTCAGCTTAGCCATTACACACCCTCCACGTTCAGGCCCATGCTGCGGGCAGAGCCAGCGATGGTGCGTACAGCAGCGTCCAGGTCAGCGGCAGTCAGATCAGCCTGTTTAGCTTTGGCGATGTCTTCCAGCTGAGCACGGGTAACGGTACCGACTTTAACGGTGTTCGGGCGAGCCGAACCACTGGTCAGGCCAGCAGCTTTCTTCAGCAGAACCGAGGCAGGGGTGCTCTTGGTCTCGAAGGTGAAGCTACGGTCGCTGTAGACAGTGATGATCACAGGAGTCGGCAGGCCGGCTTCTTGACCCTGGGTACGGGCGTTGAAGGCCTTGCAGAATTCCATGATGTTCACACCGTGTTGACCCAGTGCTGGACCAACGGGTGGGCTTGGGTTGGCCTGGCCGGCCTTAACTTGCAGCTTGATGTAAGCCTGAATCTTCTTAGCCATGAGCTACTCCAAAATCGGGTACGAACGCCTGATGGCTCCCCGGATGACTTGCGTTTTATCCCAGTGACGACAAAACCCCGCAGCACACAGGGCTGCGGGGTATGGGATGCTTCGTCCGCCTAGACCTTTTCGACCTGGCTGAACTCGAGCTCCACCGGAGTAGAGCGACCGAAAATGAGCACCGCCACCTGCAGGCGACTCTTTTCGTAGTTAACCTCTTCGACACTACCATTGAAGTCAGCGAACGGACCATCAATGACTCGAACCACTTCACCTGGCTCGAACAGCGTCTTCGGCTTCGGCTTGTCGCTACCGTCGGCAACGCGACGCAGAATAGCCTCAGCTTCTTTATCGGTGATCGGTGCAGGCTTGTCTGCAGTGCCACCAATAAAGCCCATCACTCGAGGGGTGTCCTTGACCAAGTGCCAAGTCCCTTCGTTCATCTCCATCTGGACCAGTACATAGCCAGGGAAGAATTTGCGCTCACTCTTGCGCTTCTGGCCGTTGCGCATTTCGACGACTTCTTCGGTCGGGACCAGGATCTCGCCGAAACCGTCTTCCATGCCAGCCAGCTTGACGCGCTCGATCAGGGAGCGCATTACATGCTTCTCGTAACCCGAGTAAGCATGCACAACATACCAACGCTTAGCCACGGGACACCTTTAGCCAACGATCAAGGAGACCGCCCAGCCGAGCAGGGAATCAAGACCCCACAGCAGCAGTGCCATAACCAGCACGACAGCCACGACAATCAGCGTGGTCTGGGTGGTTTCCTGGCGGGTCGGCCACACGACTTTACGAATCTCGGTACGAGCTTCCTTCGCCAGCGCAAAGAACGACTTGCCCTTCGCAGTCTGCAGAGCTACAAAGCCCGCGACAGCAGCCAGGACGAGAAGTGCGAGCACGCGATACAGGATCGGGGAGGCGGAGTAATATTGATTACCCACTACGCCGACAACCACCAAAGCCACTACAGCCAGCCACTTGAACAGATCAAAACGCGATTCTTGGGCTTCAGTTTTGGGAGTCATCGAGGAGGATCCTGTGAGAAGAAAGCCATCACACCGAGGTGAAATGGCAGGTCAGGAGGGAATCGAACCCCCAACCTACGGTTTTGGAGACCGTCGCTCTGCCAATTGAGCTACTGACCTGTAACGCTGTATCAGGCCGGCCATTATACCGGCCTGATCAAGTAAATCAACTACTTATTCAATAATTTTTGCTACGACGCCGGCGCCGACGGTACGACCGCCTTCACGGATAGCGAAGCGCAGACCGTCTTCCATTGCGATTGTCTTGATCAGTGTGGCAGTCATCTGAATGTTGTCACCTGGCATTACCATTTCAACGCCTTCCGGCAGTTCGCAGTTACCGGTCACGTCAGTGGTACGGAAGTAGAACTGAGGACGGTAGCCTTTGAAGAACGGAGTGTGACGACCGCCTTCTTCCTTCGACAGAACGTAGACTTCTGCGGTGAACTTGGTGTGCGGCTTGACCGAACCTGGCTTGACCAGAACCTGGCCACGCTCAACGTCGTCACGCTTGGTACCACGCAGCAGAACGCCGCAGTTCTCGCCAGCACGGCCTTCGTCCAGCAGCTTGCGGAACATTTCGACACCGGTGCAGGTGGACAGCAGGTCGCGAACTTCCATCTCGACCAGTTCCAGCAGCTCAGCGTCGTCTACCAGGTCAGCCTTGTTCAGGAAGACCACGATGTAAGGAACGCCTACCTGACGGGACAGCAGGATGTGCTCACGGGTTTGTGGCATCGGACCATCGGCGGCCGAGCAAACCAGGATCGCGCCGTCCATCTGGGCAGCACCGGTGATCATGTTCTTCACGTAGTCAGCGTGACCTGGGCAGTCAACGTGAGCGTAGTGACGAATATTCGAGTTGTACTCGACGTGAGCGGTGTTGATGGTGATACCGCGCGCTTTTTCTTCCGGAGCCGAGTCGATCTTGTCGAACTCAACGACTGCCGAACCGAAAACTTCGGAGCAGACGCGAGTCAGAGCTGCGGTCAGAGTGGTCTTACCGTGGTCAACGTGGCCGAGGGTGCCGACGTTAACGTGGGGAAGGGAACGTAAGGAACGCCTACCTGACGGGACAGCAGGATGTGCTCACGGGTTTGTGGCATCGGACCATCGGCGGCCGAGCAAACCAGGATCGCGCCGTCCATCTGGGCAGCACCGGTGATCATGTTCTTCACGTAGTCAGCGTGACCTGGGCAGTCAACGTGAGCGTAGTGACGAATGTTCGAGTTGTACTCGACGTGAGCGGTGTTGATGGTGATACCGCGCGCTTTTTCTTCCGGAGCCGAGTCGATCTTGTCGAACTCAACGACTGCCGAACCGAAAACTTCGGAGCAGACGCGAGTCAGAGCTGCGGTCAGAGTGGTCTTACCGTGGTCAACGTGGCCGATAGTGCCGACGTTAACGTGGGGAAGGGAACGATCAAACTTTTCCTTAGCCATCGATACAATCCTCCGCAGAAGAAATAGTCTTGCGCTGATAAAACAAAGGCAGATATTTTCATATCTGCCTTGTTTATATGGAGCTCTTGAGCGGACTTGAACCGCTGACCTCACCCTTACCAAGGGTGTGCTCTACCAACTGAGCTACAAGAGCGAAACACTTTGTGCAAAATCCAGCAAACTTGGAGCGGGTAGCGGGAATCGAACCCGCATCATCAGCTTGGAAGGCTGAGGTTCTACCACTAAACTATACCCGCGGAGCTTGCGGCTCTCGCTAAAACTGGTGGAGGGAGAAGGATTCGAACCTTCGAAGCTCTCGCAACGGATTTACAGTCCGTCCCCTTTGACCGCTCGGGAATCCCTCCAGATGTGGCCGGCATTCTATTTGTCTGCCGTCCTAGTGTCAAGCGTTTTTTCAAATTTTTTCAATCAAATCTGAAACTTAGCTGCTTTGACACCGCTTCCAGTTCTACCACCTGAGTGGTGTTCCCTGTGAAGCGGGCGCCATTCTATCAAGCTATTCGCCAGTTGCAATACCCTGGCAGAAAATAATTTTCTGTTTTAAGTCTTTGAAATCGTTGGAAAGACTTGCGAGGACGGTTTGGTCCAGCAAACGCTCGCTTTCCGGGGCAACCTTGAGCCAACGACCATCCGCCCCAGGTAGCTGCCCCACTACCGGCAGCGTGGCAATATCCAGGCTCAACAGGCGCTGACGCAGCGCATCGAGCTGGCCCTGCCCCATTACACCGCCGACTACCAGGCACTCATCCCGGCGTTTGGGGGGCGCCGACACACCCGTTTCACGCAACAGGCGAATTTCTTGCTGACTCCCCTTGTACAGCGACAGGGGTGCGACTTCCTTGACCTTCAGCGGGGCTTCCTGCTGGTGCCACACGTAATAGAAGACGTTGAGCACCAGTAACAGCAGAAACAACCAACGCATAGGCACCTCAATCCAATGGGCAGGCCATGGCCAGGCCTACGAAAACCAGGTCAGGCACGACACGCGCCTGTGGTACGGCCTCCCTCACCAGCGGCGCATCGCCACCTGTGAGGAATACCGTGAAATCCTCCCCCCACAACGCACGCGCCTGCTCGAGCTGGGTACGCGCAAAGCCCTGGAGCATCAACACGCAGCCGCGCTCGACGGCCTCGACAGTCGAGCGCCCTGGCGCCAGGCTGGCCAATGCACGCTCGGCGGAGGCGTCGTCATAACGGATACGCCGGGTGTGCGTACGCAACTGGCTACGCATCAATGGCATACCCGGGCAGATGTAGCCCCCCAGGTGCTCGCCATCCGCCGCAACGAAATCCGCTTTTGCAGCGGTCCCCAGATCAATCACCAGGCAGGCGCCCTTGGCCAGATGAAATGCTCCCAGCGCCGCCAACCAACGGTCCATGCCCAGGCGCTGGTAGTCGTCATAGCCATTGCGCACACCTGCCATTTCCTGGGCCGGGTGCGCCACACGCGCCTGCACCGCAAACGCCCGGGCAATCATCGCGCAAAGTGCCTCGTTCTCTTCCTCACTGCGCACACTGACAATGCGGCAGCCGGTAAGACGCACCGAAGCCAGTGCAGCCACTTCGGCCACCAGCGCCTGATCGGAGTCGACGATACCGCCGCTTTCAATCGCTGCATCAGCAACATGGATCACCCGCCACTTGATGAAGCTGTTACCGCAATCGAGCTCAAGAATCATCACGCAACCTCAAACTGAGCTCACCACCACTGAAGCTCTTTTCCACCCCGTCCACCTCAAGGCGCAAGCCGCCCTGCCCGTCGACGCCAAGAACCACGCCATCAATGCGCGTGCTACCTGCAACCAGAGAAACCTTGCACCCCTGCCAGAGGTGCGCCTGCTCCCATTCTTCCTGGAATGCGGCAAAACCGTAGCGACGATGCCGTGCCAATTCGTGCTGCAACTGCTGACTGAGCAACGCTACCAGCCGGTTACGGTCGATTGTCGCACCCACTTCACGCCGCATCGAGGTCCACACCTGGTCGACCTGGTCGTTGGCCTGCATGTTCACATTGATGCCGATACCCAGCACCACATGACAGACATCTGCCGGGTCGCCCACCAACTCCAGGAGAATCCCGGTGATCTTCTGCCCCCGAACGAGGACATCGTTGGGCCATTTGAGTCCCACATCCTTTACCCCGAACGCCTGTAGGGTACGCATTACCGCCAGCCCCACCACCAGACTCAAGCCCTCAAGCTGGCGCATGCCGCCATCCACACGGAGTACCAGGCTGTAATAAAGGTTTTCGGCAAACGGGCTGACCCACTGCCGACCGCGCCGGCCACGGCCAGCGCTCTGGCGCTCGGCCAGGACCAAAAATGGAGCGGTCTGCCCTTCCCCGGCGAGCCGCAGGCCTTCGGCGTTGGTCGAATCGATGGTTTCATGGATGAAAACGGGCCACTGCTCGCCTTCGGCAAACCCGGCGATCGCCTGGGCATCGAGCAAAGCCAGTGGCGCTGCCAGCTGGTAGCCGCGCCCACGAACCTTGTGAATGGTGAGGTTCAGCTCGCTCTCCAGGTGCTGCAGCTGCTTCCAAACGGCGCTGCGACTCACCCCGAGAGCTGCCCCCAGAGCTTCTCCGGAATGGAACCGGCCATCCTTGAGGAGATTCAACAACT